>SBGR01000079.1 GCA_006226545.1 Bacteroidota bacterium
CCTCCAATTGGAGGGTTTTTCATTTATAAGAAAATCTAAGTCTTACTTCGCGAATTTGAAGCTCTTACCCGGGAAATAAGCCATTTCACCAAGGTCTTCTTCAATGCGAATCAACTGATTGTATTTTGCAATCCTGTCTGTACGAGAAGCGGATCCGGTTTTAATCTGACCGCTGTTCATCGCTACTGCTAAATCTGCAATAGTAGTGTCTTCAGTTTCACCTGAGCGATGGCTCATGATATTGGTATACGAGTGACGGGTAGCCAAGTTGATTGCATCAATGGTTTCAGTCAAAGTACCAATCTGGTTTACTTTTACTAAGATGGAGTTAGCTACTTGCTGATCGATACCTTGTTGCAAACGTTTTACATTGGTTACAAACAAGTCATCCCCTACCAGCTGCACTTTAGAACCGATGGTCTTGGTCAATTCAGCCCATCCAGCCCAGTCGTCTTCTGCCAAACCATCTTCGATAGAGATGATTGGGTATTTGCTGGTCCACTCTTTCCAGTAGCTCACCATTTCAGATGAAGTCATTTCTCTGTTGTCTGACTTGTGGAAACGGTAAAGTTTCTTCTCGGCATCGTAGAACTCAGAGCTAGCCGCATCCATGGCGATGAAGATGTCTTCACCCGGACGGTAGCCTGCGCTTTCTATCGCTTTTAAAACGGTTTCAATCGCTTCTTCGTTGGAACGAATATTTGGCGCAAATCCACCTTCGTCACCTACGTTGGTAGAGTAACCGTTTTTCTTTAAAACAGATTTCAAGTGATGAAATACCTCCACACCCATTCTGAGCGACTCAGAGAAAGTAGGTGCATTTACAGGCATAATCATGAACTCTTGGAAATCGATGCTGTTATCAGCATGCGAACCACCGTTCAAGATATTCATCAATGGAATAGGTAAGGTATTCGCGTTAACGCCACCTACGTAGCGGTAAAGTTCTTGTCCGGCTTCCAAAGCAGCTGCTTTCGCCACCGCCATAGAAACTGCCAACATTGCATTGGCACCCAACTTCGATTTATTCTCAGTTCCGTCCAATTCAATCATCACTCTATCAATCAAGTTCTGATCAAAAATGTAGAATCCTTCCAGCTCCTGGCTGATGATGTTATTTACATTGGAAACGGCTTTGGATACGCCTTTGCCCATGTAAACACTCTTATCGCCATCACGCAATTCAACTGCTTCATGGATACCGGTAGATGCACCGCTTGGCACTGCAGCGCGACCAATGATTCCGGATTCAGTTAATACTTCGGCTTCAACCGTAGGATTGCCACGCGAGTCGAGGATCTGGCGGGCGCTTACTTCTAATATAGTGCTCATGTTAGCAGCTTAGTTATTCAATAAGGTTACAAAATCGTCAAAAAGGTAACGGGAATCGTGCGGGCCAGGATTGCTCTCCGGGTGGTATTGTACTGAGAATACCTTCTTCCCTTTTACGCGGATACCGGCAATGGTATCGTCGTTTAGATGAACGTGTGTTACTTCTACACCCGCTTCTTCCAAACCTTCGTTTTTCAAAGCAAAACCGTGGTTCTGAGAGGTGATTTCACTATGGCCGGTAATTAGGTTCTTAACAGGGTGATTAAGGCCTCTGTGACCATTAAACATCTTGAAGGTTTCCAATCCGCAAGCACGGCCAATAATTTGGTGACCCATGCAAATTCCGAACATCGGCTTATTGCTAGCTAAAATCTCTTGCACCGTAGCAACGGCATAAGGCATTGCACCCGGATCGCCAGGACCATTGGTAATCATATAGCCTTCCGGTCCCCATGCTTCCATTTCTGCAAATGAAGTTTCAGCCGGGAATACCTTCAGACGAAGGTCGCGCTCCAATAAGCAGCGCAAAATATTTTTCTTATGACCTAGGTCGAGAACTGCTACCTTTTTACCGGTATTCTCCGAACCTATTTCAAACGCTTCTTTGGTGGATACCGAGGTAGCCAATTCCAGACCGTTCATGCTAGGCACTTTGGCTAACATCGCTTTCAGTTCTTCAATGTCCAATACCTCAGAAGAGATAATGGCATTCATCGCACCTTTCTGACGTATGTGACGAACCAACTGGCGTGTATCAATGTCACCAATACCTACCAAACTATTTTCAGTGAAGTAGTCGTGGATGCTGTACTTCGCCATCTTACGTGAAAAGTGATGAGCGAAATTCTTACACACCAAACCGGCTATTTTAATACCTTCTGATTCGATGTCTTCTTCGCTAATACCATAGTTACCGATGTGATCAACGGTTGCTACTAGTATCTGACCAACATAAGAAGGATCTGTGAAAATTTCTTGGTAACCGGTGAGACCTGTGTTAAAACAAATTTCTCCGGTGGTAGTACCAATCTTACCGATGGAGGTGCCATGGAATACGGTCCCATCTTCTAAGAGGAGAACCGAAGGAAGTTTTGAAATCTGTGCCAAGGGGAAATTTTGGCTGCAAATTTATCAATCTTTAAGCATATCAGGAAAGAAAACCCACACGGAGTTGCCCACAATTACTTCAATAACGTAACTGTACCTCTGAATACCTTGTAATCGCCAGCAAAATCAATAACCCGCACCTCGTAGACAAAGACGCCGGACTGTGTATCTAGTGGATACCACGGTTTAAATTCTTCGGTCTCGTAAACCAGAGCGCCCCAGCGGTTCCAGATTTTGAATCGAATCTCTTCCACGCCTTCACAAACCGGGAAGAAGCCATCGTTTTTCAAATCTTCATTTGGAGTGAAGGCATTTGGGACATAACAGGAAAGCGGTGGCTTTATCCAAACAGGTTTTCTAACAGCCGCAATACAACCATACTTGTTCATCACAGTTAAGTTCACCCAATATTCTCCGGTATCAGAGTAACGGTAGTTTTGCTCCGGACCAATAGCGGTATCGCCATTGCCAAAGTCCCAAACTTGATACGAGCTACCGAGACTTCTATCGCTAAAGCGAATAACCGGTTTTTCTAAGGTCACAATCAGCGGGTCTGCAATGAAGTTGGCATAAGGGCCGGGATAAACTTCCACGCTATCTTGGTAGATATCAGTGAAAACACAGCCACTATCGGTGGTAAGACTTAGACTGAACTTATACCAACCAGAGTCAATGAAACTCTCTGAAATACGTTGACCCGAATAGGATGCGCCATCCCATACCCAATCCCACTGTACCGCTCGATGGTATTGCATGGTGGATTGATCCTCCAGCCAAACCGGAAACTCAATACAGGCCTCTTCCTTCAACACAGAAGGCACAGGTACATCTAAGATGCGAAATGTTCCATTGGTGGAATCCAAACATCCTTGGTCGCTTTCAACAATCAACTTAACAGGATACAAACCGCCGTTGCTATACTTGTCTGTTTGAACCGCACCTGTATACGCAATCTGACTAATCAGCCAATTATGCTCCGAGAGGCTGCTTCCAACCCCGGGGCTCGACGTACTGGTAAAGGTGATATCCTGATCCGGACAATTTCCATCAATGGTATACGCTGCCGTTGGCAAGCGGAAATAATCGGGGAAATACCGCGTGGTATCAAAACATCCGCTATCGGTCTGGATAATCAAATTAATCCAATCCAAATTTCCTTGATCAAAACGCAGACTTAAAAGCGAATCTGTGCTGGTTCCCGCATTGTGAGTCCACGTTCTGACAAAAGAGCTGGAATTTCTCCAGTTAGAGGCATCAATTACCGTTGACAATTGATATTCACAGGCAGGCTCCTGAACGATGGCGGCTGTAGGCTTAGGGCTTACGTATGTACTTCCTGAAGTGGAACTTTGGCAGTTGAAACCCGAAGTACTGGTTAATTGCGCTGCCTTGATTCCTGGAAGGCTAAAACTCAAATTCTGGTATGCCCCGGAATAGCTTTGCCCTTGGATAGTCCAGAGGTATTGAACACCCGGATAAAGTGATGTGTCAAAATTCGCTTCAAACACAAAATCATCGTAGTCGCAGGTACCTGAAGTTTGCCAAGTAGAAGGCGGAATTGGGTAAATCTCCAAGGTTTGCTCCATGCTATCTTTACAGCCTTGCAAGGTGCTCACTATTAACTTCACTCGGTAAGCACCCGTGTCTTTGTAGGTATAATTTACCGGCGCTCCTTGGTAGGAAGTATCCTGCAAATCCCACGACAAAAAATCAGCTAAAAGACTCTTGTCGTCAGGTAAAATTGGAACATTCAAACAAACGTTCGGAACGGTAAAATCGGCCGTGGGTTTTTGGTATACCGTAAAAGAATCACGCGTAAGCGATTTACATCCTGAATCTGATTCAACGAGGTAGTCAATGTAATGAATGCCTTCTGTTAAGGTGGTAAAACTGGTAAATGAATTGGTATCGCTAAAAGACGAGTCAATTAACCAAGACCAAGCGCCTACCCTGCCTCTCACTATGGTGCTCGCATCGGCCAGACTTACCGGAAAGCCCGGACAAGTATCGTGTTTACTGAATTGAATTTCGGGATGCGGACTCACAAAATGAACTCCGTCAATGGAGTCAGCGCAAAGGTTATTATTCCAAACTTTGAGCTTCACTTTAAAGGTATCCAAGCGATAAAAGTACTTGCCCGGATTCTGTAAAATTGAAGTCGTTGAATCGCCAAAGGTCCAGTTCCATTTACTGAGATAGCTGAAGTTGCTATTGTCTTGCGACAAATCGCTAAAGCGGAAAGTATCTTGCAAGCAATGTCCGCTCACTGCAAAGGAAGCTGTGGGGTAATCGTGAACACGAAGACGGTAAACAGTAGAATCTGTGGAACCACAATCGACCAAACCATCTTTTTTAGTCACCAAAGATACCACATAAGCCCCGCTACTGGCGTAAACGTGTTTAGGGAAATAGTTCACCGTATCTGTGGTGCCATCGCCAAAATACCATTTAAGCGAACTCGGTATATAATTTACTTCTGCTCGAAGGGCAACCGTATCGCCAAAGCACATGGAATCTTTTGAAGTAGTGATGCTCTGAACCAAGTTTTTGATGTTCGTACCACCTGCATAACCGTAGGCTTCAACAGTCCCAAAACCGTACGCCACAACTTGAAAAAAGGAATCGGATTGGATACGGTGATTACCCGCGGCTACTGTTTCTCTGGCATAGGCATAGGCGCTGTTTTGCGTCATGGTTTGAAACGCAATTTTATTACCATCCAGCCTTAGCTTCGAGGTATCCGTACTTTTGGTAATGATGTTCAGGTATTGTCCGGTGATGTTTTGATACGGACTGGAATACATGGTTACGTTTTTCACACTTTGTTCTACCGGTGGAATCACAATCATGGTTGGATCGCCCGTATTACCATCGCAGTTTTGAGTTCGCGGATATTGTATCAGGGTAACCGGCTTGTTTGATGAAATGTAATTATCAGAGAAACTAACAAAATCATAGTATTGGCTTCGGTGAATCAACTGTGTACTCCCGTTGATATTTACCTGGGTTGAATCGTGCATAGCCAGCACCCTAAACTGATCTCCGTTTCTACTTTTGAGCGGCGCAGTGACAAACTCCATCCCCCAGCTGGTTGTTGGAAACAGCTGCTGATACAAGTTATCGCCCGTGCTGGCATTGGAGCAACCTACACGCGTGAAACTAGAACCACTAAATGCCGCAACGCTTTTGCATGAAATCCCATTTGCCGAACGCGCCACGATACGTGTGCCGGTCATGTCTGCTGCAGACTGCGCATGGTAAACCTCACCGGTATTCAACATTACCGTATACATGGTTCCAGCTGGCTTGCTTGGTAGAATGGTAGTAGAAGGATAGATGTCTACGAATGTGCTGTCTTCCACTCCTATCACCATAAATTCTGAACGCTGTGTAGCTCCTGAGGGTGCTTGCGTGAAGGCTGCGGTATAGTATTCTTTACCGAGTGTTTCAACCGGAATCAATAAGGTAGCATCTGATCTGGCATTGGAGTAAATGTGCGCATAAACCACAATATCGTGGTTGAGCGATTCAATTTTTACTCCCTTATCTTGAATGCAATCTGTGCAGTTTAAATAGGTCTGCGCCGAGGGCAAGGTATGCACGGCAACCTGATTGGAAGGAACCAGCACAAGTTGACTGTAACCTGTTCCCGGAATACTAACTCTAACAGCTGCTGCTGAGGGCGCATCAGTAGTGATGTACAAGGCGAAATTCGACCCGGTACCATCGATGTGACCCATATGACCGACCCAAAACATTTTCCCTTTATTGGAAACATTTTGCGCCTTTACTACCGTTACTCCAAGCAGGAACAACAGCAGCAATAATGACAATCCCCGCTTCATTTATAGTTTTGGCACTCCAAATTTCTGAAAAAATCAGATTAAAAATCGCACTTACACAATCTCTCAAACTAATTCTATAAGAGGTGATTGAGCGAGGTTTTGATAGGCAAAATGTGACCGTTTTTTGACAGAGCCTCTTCTTACTTTTGAATCATGAACCAAAAGCAAGTTTGTCAAGAATGCGGCAGCCGAATGTTTGGCCGGAGTGATAAAAAATTCTGCTCAGACCTCTGTCGTAACAGCTACCACAATCGCCTGAACAGCGAACAAAACAGCTTCATGCGGCAGATTAACGGAACGCTGAAGCGAAACCGAAAAATCTTAGAAGACCTTTTCGCTCGCCATACCGAACCCCTAAACCGAAATGAACTTCAAGAGCTCGGATTTAACTTCCGCCATTATACCGGAAGTGAAAGAACTGATAAAGGCGTACGCTATTTCTGCTATGAGTTTGTTTATAGTTACCTGAGTAAAAACGAAATTAAACTCAGCAAAATGGACGTAGATTAGCGAAATTGCCCCCATGTTAAACTGGGAAGATTTTCAGAAAGTAGATATCCGCACAGGCACCGTCATTAGCGCCGAGCCTTTTCCGCAGGCTCGCAAGCCGGCCTATATTCTTCACATCGATTTTGGCCCATTGGGCATCAAGAAAACCTCAGCACAAATAACAGATCATTACAATCCCGAAGATCTACCCGGCAAACAAGTGATGGCCGTGGTTAATTTCCCGCCCAAACAAATCGGCCCCATTCAAAGCGAATGCCTCCTACTTGGAAGCCTAGATGAAAACCATAAAGTGGTGCTACTCTCCTCAGACAAACCGGTAGAAAATGGCTTACGCATTGGCTAGGCTCGTTATTTCTGATTGCTTTTACTAAACTTGCCTTCATGTTAAAATGGCTAATTGCAGCGGGCGTAGTGCTGCTTTCTACTCAGTTCACTTCCGCTCAATCCGTTGAAATACGCGATTTACATTCACGAGAGCCCCTGCCCTTTGTGCACATCAGTTGCCTAAATGCCAGCGAAGGACTCAATACCGATGTGAATGGCAAAACATCGCTCGAGAATTTAAGCTGCGATAGCCTACTCATCACCTACCTAGGTTACCAAGATTTGTTGATTACGCGAACAGCAGCCCTCGCTCAAAAAACACTCTACCTCAAAACTGACCCGCTTCCCATCTTTGAAGTGGTGATAGCTGCCAATCATTGGGAAGAAGAACGCGATAAAGTACCCAACCAGATAGCCGATTTCAGCAGAGTAGATGTGCAGCTCACACAACCTCAAACGGCGGCCGACTTGCTCGATCAACATGCGGGTGTTTACGCTCAAAAAAGTCAGTACGGAGGCGGAAGCCCTATGATTCGCGGCTTTGCTGCCAACCGGGTTTTAATCAGCGTAAACGGAACCAGGATGAACAATGCCATATTCCGCTCCGGCAACTTGCAAAACCTATTATCGCTCGACCCCTTTTTAGTTGAACGCGGTGAAGTACTTTTCGGACCGGGAACAGTTATCTACGGTAGCGACGCCATCGGTGGCGTGATGGATTTCCATTTACTCACCACTCCTTTTTCCGATAAACCTTATTTGAAAGGTGAAGCAAGCGTGCGGTACGCTTCGGCCAGCAACGAAAACACAGCACACCTGCATTTCAAATACGGCGGAAAAAATTGGAGCGGTATCAGCAGCTTCAGCTACAATAGATTTGGCGACCTGCGCATGGGAAAAAATGGTCCAGACGAATACCTGCAACTGCTGAGACCGGAACGCATCAACGACATAGATAGCTTTGTGGTTCAATCTGACCCCCGTTTACAGAGCCCTAGTGGATTTAACATCATTCACTTGTACCAAAAGTTTAGCTATCGCTATAAGAAATCGGAGTTCAGCTACGATATCTACCACAGCAGCTCATCCGATTATAGCCGGTATGATCGTATCATCCAAACACGAAATGGAGCACCTCGTTATAGCGAATGGTATTATGGACCGCAAGTCTGGACACGCCAAGAGCTCAGCTGGAAAAACCAAGGCAAAACACGCCTAACCGATCAGTTTGAAGTCAAAATCAATCACCAATATTTTGCAGAAAGCAGGCATTCTAGACGCTACCAAGCATCAGTCCTTAGCACGCAACGTGAAAACGTCAACATGTTCAGTGCCGTGCTCAAGGCCGAGAAAAAGCTGAGCCGAAAATCCAGGCTGTTCTATGGAACTGAAATGAACTTCAATGTGGTGCGTTCTACAGCAGTAGACGAAGACTTATCCAATCACAGTTCTACCGAAGCATTGAGCCGTTATCCGGATTCT
This sequence comes from Bacteroidota bacterium, assembly GCA_006226545.1. GTDB lineage: Bacteria > Bacteroidota > Bacteroidia > UBA8524 > UBA8524 > M1806. The sequence continues at coordinate 8,601 of SBGR01000079.1, forward strand.
TCCACCATGAATATCCAAGCTGTATATGTGGCATTGCGTCATGAACTCAGCACCAAACACAGCCTAAGCGCCGGTATTCGAGCGAACTTCATTCAACTGAAAGCAGATAACCTAAACCGCGTTGGTTTGAACCTTCCCAATACCAACCTGATTACGAATGCTGTTAACGGGTCCTTGGGATTAAACTCAAAATGGTCCAGAAAGTTCCAAAGTTTCCTCAACCTTTCAACCGCTTTTCGCAGTCCGAATGTGGACGATATCTCCAAAGTATTTGAATCGACTGCGGGCGATGTGGTTATTCCCAATCCCGACTTAAGTCCTGAATACGCCTTGAACGGAGAAATTGGTTTTATGTACCAAAGCAATCGCCGCCTCAAGCTGGAAACCGGGTTTTATTTCACCCACCTGATGAATGCTTTGGTGATTCGCCCAACCTTGTTTAACGGCATTGACAGCATAGAATACCAAGGAGAATGGAGCAAAGTGAGCAGCTTGCAAAATGCCGCTTATACTCAGATTGCGGGTGCTTGGTTAAAGGCCAGCTACCAATGGGATGAAGTGTTCAGCAGCGGACTCCAATTCAACTTTCAATACGGCAATGAGTACGATAATGGAATTGCCTCTGCAGCGCGCCATGCAAATCCGCCCTTCGGACAAGTCTATACTGCGGCTAACTTGAATAAAATGCGCATTCGATTTGTGTACCGGTTTGCTTTGGAACAATCGTATGACCGATTGGCTTTGACCGAAAGAGACAAAGCGTACTTGTATGCACTGGACAATTTTGACCGTCCCTATACTCCGGCTTGGAGCACCTTGAACTTGTACTTTGAATACGCCATCAACAACTATAACAGCTTGAGTTTAGCTTGGGAAAACATAGCAAATCAGCGCTATAGACCGTATTCATCCGGTATAACCGCGCCAGGCTCCAACCTCATTGTTTCTTGGCGACTTCATTTTTAAGTGGTCGCTTGCATTTCGCTAAAAAGAAGTTGAACTTACAGGCATGGAATCGTATCAAACACTGAGTGAAGCAATGAACGCCTTAAGAACACAAGGCTATACCGAAGACTTTAACCTGTTGGAAGACTGCATTGAATGCAGTAGACGAAAATCAAAATACGTACACCTGGATTTTCAAGTAGACAAATTCTTTCGTTTTGAAGGGATGACCGATCCGGACGACAGTTCAATTCTCTACGCCATCACCGCTTCTGATGGATCACAAGGACTCCTTGTTGATGCTTATGGGACCTATGCGTCGCGCGTAAATGCAGACATGATTGCCAAGTTGCACATGCCAAACTAATCTGAAAGACAACTGTTTAGACTAAAAAACAAGCGCGACTGGCTTAAAAACTAATAAGTGTTATTTTTGCCCCGCAAATCAGAACAGATGTCATCTTTATTCCACCCCATTCGCATTAAAGAAATTATTCGTGAAACCGCTGATGCCTCAACGGTTGTATTTGAAATTCCGGAGCATTTAAAATCGCAGTTTCAATACCAAGCAGGCCAGTACCTTACCGTGAGCCTACAGGTGGCCGGACAGGAAGAACGCAGAGCGTATTCGTTCAGCAGCTCTCCTTTTACCGATGCCAACCCTGCCATCACTGTGAAAAAAGTAGACGGCGGCGCTGTATCGCCTATCATGAATGATCAATTGCGTGCCGGTGATGTGATTCAGTTGATGCCGCCAATGGGTAAATTCACGGCAAGCATCGACCCCAGTAACCGCAAGCAGTATGTACTTTTCGGTGGAGGTAGCGGCATTACGCCGGTGATGAGCATCTTAAAATCTGTACTTAGCCAAGAGCCAAATTCCAAGGTAATCTTGATTTACAGCAACCGCGACGAAGCCAGCATTATTTTCAAAAGCAAAATTGAAGGTTTGCAAACTCAATACGCAGATCGTTTAACTGTATTTCACGCTTTAGACAATGCCCCAGCTGGATTCAATGGTCACAATGGACGTATGATGGCTGCGGATTACGCTCGTGTGAGTGCTGAATTGGAAACAGCCGGGTTCCCAACTGAATACTATATCTGCGGACCGGGTGGTATGATGGAGCAAGTGAAAGAAGGGATGAAGCAAAGAGGCATTGCAGATCACCTTGTTCACAACGAATACTTCAGCACACCGATAAGCAGCAAACCTGCAACTCAGACCATTGTTGCTCCGGTGATGGATGAAGAAGAAGACGAATTCGGACCAAACAAAGCAACCATCTTCTTTAACGGTGATGAATTCAATATCGAAATTCCGGATGGCGTAAGCATCTTGGAAGCTGCCAAAGACCAAGATGTTGATCCACCCTACGCATGCCAAATGGGCGTTTGCACAACTTGTAGAGCCAAAGTATTGGAAGGTTCTGCCATCATGGATGAAAGAGAAGGCTTGAGCGATGCAGAAATTGCAGAAGGCTATATCCTTACTTGCCAAGCGCATCCTACTTCTAAAAAGATCAAATTGATTTACGAATAATCCAGTTCAATCCACAATTCATCCCCGTGAAAAGGCGGGCTGGTCGATTGTGTGTAGGGATTCCCGATTAGTTTAGCAACTTTGCTGTATGCTCAGCATACAGCACGTTAGTAAGCACTATGCCGGTAAAACTGCCCTTAACAAGGTAAGCCTTGAAGTGAGAGAAGGCAGTGTATTTGGACTACTCGGTCCGAATGGCGCCGGCAAAACTTCTTTAATCCGCATCATCACATTAATTACCGCACCTGACGAAGGAGAAATTCTATTTCAGGGCCAACCCATCACCCGAGACTTGATTACACGTATTGGCTATTTGCCGGAAGAGCGTGGCTTGTACCGGAAGATGGAAGTAATTGAACAGGCCCTTTACTTCGCTAAGCTAAAAGGACTCAGCACCCAAGAGGCGAAAACCAGGGTAAAAGACTGGTTTCAACGCTTAGACATGTGGAGCTGGCGCGGCAAGAAGGTGGAAGAGCTTTCGAAAGGGATGCAGCAAAAACTGCAATTTGTGCTCACCGTGATTCACAATCCCAAATTGATCATCTTAGACGAACCCTTCACCGGTTTCGACCCGGTTAATGCGGAAGTTATCAAACAAGAAATTCTTCACTTAAAAGAGCAAGGTTCTACCGTGATTCTTTCTACCCACCGAATGGAATCGGTAGAGGAATTATGTGATGACATTGCCTTGATTAACAAATCTGAGGTTGTGCTGAGCGGCGAAGTGGAAGAAGTTCGCCATCGCTATAAAAAGAATGAGTTTGAAGTGATCTACGAAGGCGAAGCACTGGAAGCCATTGAAGGAGGTACGGTACTCCATACCACCACCCTGAAAAACGGCCAGCATCGAAGCATGCTAAGCAGCCAAACAGAGAGCCCGAAGCAAATGCTACATGGCCTGATTGACCAGCGTGAAGTACATGCATTCAAAGAACTCATTCCATCCATCAAAGACATCTTTATCGAAATAGTAGGAGGCAGCATATGATAGGCTTGATTACCCGCAGAGAATACCTCTCCAGAGTAAAGAAGAAATCCTTCATTATCATGACACTCTTGGGCCCGTTTCTGATTGCCGCTTTCTACGGCGCCATAATCTGGATGGCGATAGGCGGGGCCAACGAAGAAACGTTACACCTCATTGCGGTGAACGATGAAAGCGGCCTATTCCAAGAAGACCTCAAGAACACCGGACGTTTTCAGTTTGTAAAAACGAATAACGAAGTGCCCGTTGAGGATGTTTTCGGGCAACTCAACATTCCGAAGACGGCTACATTGGATCAACCCAAAGGCATTGTATTCGTGTCTGAGAATTCACTCACCTTAACCGAACGAAGTGCTTTGGTGAACCAACTTGAAGCCGTTATTGAGAAGCAAAAATTACTGCGTGCCGGATTGACTGAATCTACCTTAGACAGCGTCAAAGCGGATATTCAAATCACAGAAAAGATCAGCAGCGAAGAAGGCATCAAAGAGAGCAATTCAGCCGTGAATGCAGGCGTTGGATTTGTTGCGGCATTTTTGATTTACATCTTCATTTTCATGTACGGCGTACAGGTAATGAAAGGGGTAGTTGAAGAAAAGACCAACCGCATTGTGGAGGTGATGATCTCGAGCGTGAAGCCTTTTCAGCTCATGATGGGAAAAATCTTAGGCATCGCATTGGTGGGTTTAACGCAACTCTTGGCCTGGCTGATTCTAAGTGGGGTAATGATCTCAGTAATTTCGGCTTTTGTTGGTCTAGACCAAGCTCCCCAAACCATGGAACAAGCCGGCATGAATGCACCGGTAGCCATGCAACAAGGTGGCGAGGCCGGTCAAGTATTGAATGCCTTTTTGCAGTTGCCTTTTCTCAAGCTGATTGGCGCTTTCACCTTTTACTTCATCTTTGGATACCTACTCTATTCTGCCCTCTTCGCCGTTATTGGTTCGGCAGTGGATGCGGAAACCGATACGCAGCAATTCATGTTTCCGGTAACCCTTCCCTTGATTTTCGGATTTGTGGCAGCACAGTCGGCCGTTATCAATAACCCACACGGAGAATTGGCCTATTGGCTTTCCATGATTCCGCTTACTTCACCAATTGTGATGGTAGTTCGGATGCCATTTGATGTTCCGTGGTCGGAATTGCTTTTGTCAATGATTTTGATGATATTCGGGTTTATTGCAACTACTTGGTTAGCAGCCAGAATTTACCGTATAGGAATCCTGATGTACGGTAAAAAAGCAAGCTGGAAAGAGCTCTGGAAGTGGTTGTGGTACAAGGGGTAAAAACGAAAAAAATCTATGAAGAAATTGCTAGTCTTATTCAGCCTTGTTCTCTGTTGTCTACCGCTGTTTGCTCAAAGAACCTTAACAGATACGGCAACAGGAATACACGATTTTAAAAACGATATAAACGTAGCGGTTTATTCGCTTGATGGTCGCAGGTTGATTGCAGCCAGTAACGACCGTTATGTTCGGTTTTATGACGGCTTCTCTTTCTTCGAGCGTTACTCCTATTCCCACTTCGATCAAGTTACCCATGTTGCCATTTCGCGCGATAACAGCATCATTGCCAGCTGCAGCAAAGACCGGGTATTGAAAATCTATTTTGAAGACAGCTCTAAGATGTTGGAGTTTACCCATGAGGCTGACATTAGCGATATCGTTTTCGACTATGCCATGCGCACCCTGTATACCGCAAGCCCGGACGGAAACATTCGATCTTACGACCTTAAAAAGGGAGTACTCACCAAACGGAAATTCGCCTTAGGCATGCCGATAAGTTCGCTTACCATTTCACATACCGGACTAATCATCGCCGGACTAGACAACGGCGAAATTCGATTTTTAAATTACATGGGCAAACAAGCGAAAAGCATCCAAGCCCACAACGGTGAAGTAACAGATCTCTGTTATATCTTCTACAAGAACAAACAATACTTGGCAAGTGGCAGCGTAGACAAACTTGTTAAGGTTTGGGATGTGCGCACCTACAAGGAAGTTAAGACCTTTAGCGGCCATACTTGGGACGTTAACAAAGTAGAATTATCGCGCGATAACAAATTTGTGATGAGTGCCGGAAAAGACGGCTCATCGAAAGTCTGGAATATTGAAACAGGGGTTCAAGAGCTTGAAATACCAAGCAAAGGAGAAACCACTCGCTGCATTTCCATGAGCGGGGATAATTCACAAATCGCTACTGTTTCCTTGGTTCGAAATCCGAAAGAATACATCATTTACATTTGGAATACCGGACTGGAAGACAAACCGGAACCTAAAAAAGGTGTAACAGTCAACCCCTCCAAAAAGAAAAAGAAAACCTTAGACAATAAGTCGAAAACAAAAGAAAAGACGCCTAAGGTGACAGAGAAAAAAGAATAGATAGAGGGGCAATTGCCCCTTTCTTTTTATCATTGCAGCATGAGCGAAAACAAGGAATTCAACTCCAGCAAAGCCCCAGAACCGGTAGGATTATACCCACACGCTAGAAAAGTGGGCAATCTCTTATTTCTAAGCGGCGTAGGCCCAAGAGAAAGAGGAACGAAAAAAATTCCTGGTGTGGAGCTGAACGAGCAAGGCCAAATTGTGAGCTACGACATCGCTAAACAATGCCACTCCGTTTTCCAAAACATCAAAAATATACTGGAAGACTCCGGATCTTCATGGGATCGTATCGTTGACGTAACTGTTTTCCTCACCAACATGAAAGACGATTTCCCGGTTTACAATAAAATCTGGGCAGAGTACTTCGCAGAAAACCCTCCGTGCAGAACCACGCTTGAAATCAATTGCCTGCCTACGCCTATCGCTATTGAGCTGAAGGTGATTGCTACGATTGATTAGTACTCAGGGAGTTCAATAAAAGCCTTAAACCGTATTGAAAAGTGGGACTTTCTAGAGACATTACCATCCGTGTCGCAACGAACCACGAACAGTTCTCAGACCTATTTTTGGAATTTGTATCTGGCTTTTGGGTCGACAATCCGGAATTCCACCTCGATTCTCTAGAATTAGATGATATCGATGATTTCAATTTTAAAAAATTCGATCATATCAATTTAGTCAAACCCATTCTTGACCTCAGGGAATCTCGAGGAATAGACAACTATTTAGCTATTCTGATTGAGGAAGACAACTCATCCATGCTTATTCGTTCAACAAAAAAAACCACACAATACCTTGGCTATAATTCACATTATGAGTTGAACTTTTCTCCTGGCGCTGCCAAACGCATTGATGGCACAAAGCGATACACTGATTACGGCTTTTATTTGAATCAAATCATTCCAAGACTTTTAGCCATTGGCTGTTATGTCTGCGAAATAACCTGTCACGATTTTGATTGTTAAAATCAAGCCTACCAGGAAAAACAAATAGGTTTAGCTTATCCTCTACCCCAATTCTCCAGCTCTTCAGCCGTCCAGATGCTTGGGTAGAAAATTCGGCGTTGGATAGGTGGTGACAGGTATTTCTGCCAATTGGTGCCCCCGGTGGCTTTGATGTCTTCCGGGTTCTTTCTGAGGTAGCGCGCAGCTGATTTCATGTGCACCATTGGCCAGCGTACGTTAACATTCATATCGAATTCTTTCATCGCTAAAATCAAAGCCTCATCTTGGCTATTGAGCGATTCAAAACGGCGCCAAAGGTTAGTTTCTTGGTATTGCTCACCCAACTCGATGAAGGTGGCAGAATACTTCTGTTCAAACTGAATCAAGGTATGGGTCTTTTTACCCGTAGCCAATTCTGTCGCTCCCGCTTTCCAATAAATCTTCTGGTACATATCGCGTACGCTCGCATTCACAGCGAACTCAGCACGGTGAGCATGACCCACCAAATTGATAAAATCGGTAGAGAGGATCTCAATCATGCGGTATTGTGCACTCTGGAAGCCGGAAGCCGGCAATAAAGCCATTCTGAACTTGAGGAACTGATCTACCTCCATTCCGTCGATCATTATCGCAAACGACTTCGTTAAAGTCTCAAAGTAGCGATTCATACGTGTTACTCGGGCAGTCATGAAAGCAGCATCCAGGTCTTCCTTAGTTGCCACCTGTTTCATTTCATGCAAAACAAGTTTGAAGTACAATTCCGTAATCTGATGGTACATGATAAAAATCTCTTCATCAGGTATTGGAGTACGTGGCTTTTGGAGTGACAATAAAGTATCGGTTTGGATATAATCCCAATACGTCACATAGTCTGCATACAGAAGTCCTTCAAGGTAACTTTGAATATCCTGTCCGGTGGCTTTATACTTCTCCTCGAGTTGTTCGAGTAATTGAATGATTTCAGGTTTGAGTTCCATGGGTATACAATCTTAGCTATTGAAGCGCAATAGCAAAATGACAAATATCAGTTAAATGGGCTTTGAAAATCCTTGAATCGGGTATTGAGTTGATCTTTTTCAGAGAGAATCGGATTCGCTACTTTCCAATCTATGTTCAGGTCGGGGTCGTTCCAAAGAATACCGCCCTCACTTTCTTTATGGTACAAATCGGTGCATTTGTATTGAAAGATGGTATTGTCTTCCAGCGTAGAAAAGCCGTGGGCAAATCCGGCCGGAATCCAGAACGTGGTGAAGTTGCTTGCGCTCAACTCAATTCCGAAATGCTGTCCATAAGTTGGAGAGTTTTTACGAATGTCTACAATCACATCGTATACAGCGCCTTGAATTACACGAACCAGTTTTCCTTGCGCATGCGGCGGTGCTTGAAAATGCAATCCGCGTACGGCCCCCTTTTGCGACATGCTTTGGTTGTCTTGCACAAAGACTTCTTGCACGCCGGCTTCGGTAAACTTCGCTTGATTAAAGCTCTCAAAGAAATAGCCTCGCTCATCAAAAAAAACCTTGGGTTGAATTACGAGTGGGCCATCAATAGGTATATGCTTTATTTCCACTTCTGTTCTTGCTTGGGGGCAAAGTTAATCGCTCCGCGAAGTGCTGCAACTTTCCTAAAGCATATATTTCCCTATTTTTGCCAAAAAGGTCTCAGCATGGCTAACCAAGAATCAACTGACAACACCAAGAAGTTACTCATCGGAATCATCGTGGTTCTCTTGTTCGGTAACATCTTCTTCATTTACAATTATGTCAATACCGACCGCGAGTTGAATATCACAACCGAAGAGTTGGTAGACACTAAGGCAGCGAAGGAAGAACTCGACAAACTCCTTACAGAATCCAATAACCTATTGGAGAACTACAAAGGAAAAAACGCCGAATTGGATAAACTGATTGAAACCAAAAACGCTGAAATTCAAGAAAAGGCAGCTGAAATTGAGCAACTACTTAAAAGCGGTAAGATCACTGCTGCTCAGTTGAGAAAAGCGAAAGACGAATTGGATGTGCTTCGCTACTACGTGAAAAAATACACCGCTCAAATCGATTCTTTAGGCAAAGCGAACAAAATTCTCTTAGCGAAGAACAAAGAGATGGAGCAAAACCTCACCGAGGAAAAAGACAGAAACGAAAACCTGACCATGAAGAATATCACCTTGGAGAACAAGGTGAATTTGGGTAAAAAACTCAGCGTTACCGAGTTTGACTTGTTCGGCATCAACCGAAAATCAAGTGGCAGAGAAACAGAAACAACCCGCACACGCAGAATTGACTTTTTGAAAATTAGCTTCACATTGGATGAGAACTTCCTGGCCGATTTAGGTCCGAAAGACTTCTACTTGCGCATTGTTGGACCGGAAGGAACCACCATCTCCAGCGAGTCTACCGGAGGAGGAAGTTTCAGAGCCCAAGGCGAGGATGTGCTTTATTCCATGAAACATACCGCAGAATTTGATAATACCAAACAAACCATCACCTTCTATTACGACAAAGGGGCTGAATGGGACAAAGGCGATTACAAAGCGGAAATCTACGCTGACGGTTTCCTTATCGGTACCCAAAGCATCAAATTAAGGTAAGCTCAATATTCAGATGAAAAAACTTCTTATCACCCTCCTATTCGTTGCGCCACTTTTCAGTTATGCGCAAGGAACCGAAGCCATCAAAGCCGAAGCAGAAAAGCTAAAAAAAGAAAAGTTAGGGAAAGACACCGTTGTTGGATGGAAATACAATGGCTTCATGAATTTCAACTTTTCCCAAACATCGCTCAATAATTGGGCTGCCGGCGGAAAAAGTGCTATCGCTACTTTGGGAACTGTTAATTTCAACGCGAATTACCGCAACAAGAAATTCAGAAGTTTCAATACCCTGAACATGAACTACGGTACCATCAAACAAAACGGTGATCCGGTAGAGAAAAACGATGATCGCATTGAAGTAATCAGCAACAACGGTTACAAAGCCGTAAACAACTTATACTATTCGGCTTTGGCATCTTTTAGAACGCAGTTTCACGCTACGTTTAAAGAGAATGTCTTGGTATCCAATTTCATGGCCCCTGCTTGGCTTCAAGCTTCTTTGGGACTGAACTATACCAAAAACGATAACTTCTCTGTGGTAGTAGCTCCAATAGCCGGAAAATTCACTTTTGTCAACGACCAGCAACTGGCCGATTCAGGTGCCTACGGTGTGGAAGGCGCCATTATTGATCCGCTTACTTTTCAAGTACTCACTCCCGGAAAGCGAATTAGAACAGAGGTAGGAGCTTATTTCTACATGACAGCCAAAGTGGACATCATGAAGAACATAACCTTAAGTACCCGTCTCGACCTCTTCAATAACTACACGGACAAAAACGTTGATAACCGCAAGAATATCGACGTGAACTGGGAAACGAATATCAATATGAAGGTGAACAAATACATCAGCGCATCTTTGTTTACTCACCTCATTTACGACCAGGATATTCCAATCGATATCAACCTGTCTGACGGATCTGTGATTCAAGGTCCGCGTACCCAATTCAAACAAGTATTGGGCGTTGGACTTTCCTATAAGTTTTAATAGCGAGGTTAAACCTTTAAGGTAAGGCTTGATTTTCCGTAATTGATTACGGCATCGTATTCTTGGAGTATATCACCACCCAGTATGAGCGAAAATGGCTCTATACCCAGACTGTGGTACATTCCGGTAATGTGACTTAAATCGAGGATACCGAGGTAAAGGTCTTCAATCGCTAATTCACCTATTTTCAATTTAGGCAAACGAGCCACTTTGGTTTCCATCCCTTCCGTTCCCAAACCTTTAGCTTGTGTAGCTAAGTTGTCTACCCATTCTAATTTCTTGATAGACTCGGCAGTTTGCAAATCAATAACCGATTTAGAAGCACCGGTATCGATAAGTGCGCGGTAGCGCTTGCGGCCAATTTTGACCTCCGTAAAAATATGAAACCCATCACCATCGATATGCTCGACGATGATGGGTGTCTTATAATTTTTCGCCATACTGCGAATTAGAAATCGATGCCGTCAAGAACGTTCATCACTTCTTTCACTGCCTTTGCAGACTCGTTCAAAAGTGCTTTCTCGTCGTCGTTCAATTGAAGTTCGATGATTTGCTCGATACCGTTTTTACCCAATTTTACAGGAACACCCAAGTAGATGTCTTTCAAACCGTATTCACCTTGCAACCAAGCGCAGCATGGGAAAATACGTTTTTGGTCGCGAACGATAGCTTCTACCATCTGAGCAGCAGCAGCACCTGGAGCATACCAAGCAGAAGTACCCAATAGGTTAACGATTTCACCGCCACCTACTTTAGCACGTTGGATGATCGCATCCAATTTATCTTTTTCAATCAGTTCAGTAACCGGAATACCACCAACTGTGGTGTAACGTGGAAGTGGAACCATGGTATCACCGTGACCACCCATCAACACCGCTTGAATGTCTTTTGGAGAGCAATTCAACTCAGTAGCCAAAAACGCACGGTAGCGAGCAGTATCAAGGATACCGGCCATACCAAATACGCGTGAAGGATCTACTTTAGCAGTTAAGTAAGCGCAGTAAGTCATTACGTCGAGTGGATTAGATACCACGATGATTTTCGCATCCGGAGAGTATTTAATCACTTGCTCAGTAACAGACTTCACGATCTTAGCGTTGGTAGCGATAAGGTCATCGCGGCTCATGCCCGGTTTACGTGGCAAGCCTGAAGTGATAACTACTACTTCTGAACCAGCTGTTTTGCTGTAATCGTTGGTTGAACCGGTAATGCGGCTATCGTACATGTTAACCGGAGCGGTTTGCCACATGTCTAGGGCTTTACCTTCAGCAAAGTTTTCTTTGATGTCGAGCAATACTACTTCATTCGCAAGCTCTTTGTGTGCGATCACGTCTGCACAAGTAGCACCTACGTTACCGGCGCCTATTACTGATACTTTCATTGATTGAGAGGACGTTAAAGGTTGATTAAAAATTGAGGCGAAATTGCACTTTTTTCAGGGGATTGACAAGCCTGATACCCAGCATATTTTGAGAATATCGTTATGGTTTTGCTGGAGAATTTTCCCTTTCTTTTTCTTTCAGCACCTTTTCGAGGTTTCGCAGCTTTCTCGCATTCAATTTAGCCCTCACTTTTTCCTCCAAGTACATAAACACCGCCCCCGCAACCAAGGCCGTACCAAAAGCCAATACGGTTTTCCAGGAAAGGACCTCAATGGAATATCCGCCGTACCTACTGGTTTGCATGCCACCCGAAACAATATTCTGTTCCTTCATTCCCCAAGCCAAAGCACACAAGACCAATCCGACAACAAACAGCAAACCTATCAATACCTGCAATTCACCGGCATCTTTTGTTTTGAGTTCCTTTATCTTTCTTCGAATCTGCCTTCTACGGTGTTTAGGTTTCACTTTTTAAATCTACGAAATAGCCGATTCAAAGTTCACCTTTATCTTGCAGCCATGGAAGCAAGTTACCTGGATGAAGAATTTGACGGTCGCGTTTTTGTGGGCGATGAACTCCAAGGAATTGAGTTTGAGAACTGTCATTTCACCCGCTGCAACTTTGAAAGTCTTTCGTTCCAAGGCAGCAGCTTTATCAACTGTCGCTTTCAAGATTGCAACCTGAGCAATGTAAAACTGACGAAAACGAGCTTTCAAGATGTTCAGTTTAGCGGGTGTAAGATGCTAGGCTTGCAGTTCGACCAATGCAACGGCTTCGGCTTCGCTATTCAAGTGAATAACTGCTTGCTCACCCATTCCAATTTCTTTCAGATGGACTTGCGAAACTCTTCCTTCCTAAACAGCCAATTGCACGGCGTAGATTTTAGCGAAGCGAAGTTAAGCGGAAGCAAACTCAACGGATCCGACCTTCTGGATGCCGTATTTGAATTTAGCGATTTGGAGAAAGCCAATTTTAGCGATTGCATCAACCTCCGCATCGACCCAACCAAAAACAAGCTGAAAGGAGCCCTAATCCCTGCCAATGAACTTGCCGGCTTGCTTTATCCATTTCAGATTAGGGTGGTTTAGTTTTGGTTAATCAGTTGCCGGTAATCACACCAACCGGAATGCTGCGCTTTGTTTCGGTTCCATCAACAAACCAAATCTTCACGGCATAAAAATAGATTTTGTTTCGCTCTACTTTTCGGTCGATGAATACCCGCTGATCGCCGGCTATTTTGCCAGGCATTGGACTGAGCGACACTCTGGATGGACCCCTATAAACTTCAATAGCGCGAATAGCCGTATCTGTATAATCCCAATGCAGCTCCACCGTATTGCTTAGGCTATCGTAAACCGCCGAAACGACTTTAACCTCTGTTTTGAAATGTTTATTAGCAGACTGAACATACAATCCCGAAGAGCCTGGCGATCTGTTTTGTGCATCATCTTCTGCATACAAACGGTAAAAATACCAAGAAGCAGGCTTCACCTGTTTATCGGTAAAACTAGTATCCAATACGCCTAGCTCTACCCATACTGTATCCTTTGCTCCTATTCGCTGCAACCATTGTTTTTCTACATCACCACTTGAGCTTAACTTCCATTCCAGCGTAATTCCAGAATCTTGAACAGAAAAATCAAAAAACACCGGAGGCACCGGGGCATTGTAATCCGGACGTTTTACCTTAATAATCTCCGAAGTCAATGACCGGTTGAAACGCTTATCAACGCACTGAATGCGGTAATACACCTCTTCGTTTAACATGTTTAAACTAAGGGTATCATAGAAATAATTTCCAGGCAAAGGCTGATTGTAAATTCCACTGAATTCCACATTGCTATCGTTGGAGAAGAAAACCAAATAACCATCCAAGTCTTCCTCGGTTCCCATCTCCCATTCCAATTTCACCACACCAAAACTATCCACTTGCGCTTTCAGTCCTTGAGGCTTTGCCGGTGGCACAAGGTCTTTGTACTGATAATACAATCCGCTCATGGCCGGATTACCCGCGGTATCTACCACCTGAGCAAGAAGGTAAATATCTTGAATCTGATTTGGATTTTCCCAATAAAAGCTATCGGTTCCAGGATCTAATAATTGCTTGGTAATTGGAGTGTACGCCACACCATCCTCTGCTCGTATTCCAAGAGCAATTCCGCGTTCGCCGTGTGCCTTCTCGCAAGCCTGCCATTGAATAATCAAAGCACCGTTGGCTAATTCCCGAGCCCTCAATCCCTCGATGGCCGGAGGTGGCGTTTTATCTCTTCCCATGGCAATTACCGAAGTGGATGGCGCAGATAAATCGCCAAACGCGTCAATAAACAATACACGGTAGGCATAGGGAATATAATTTTCGACCGTATCGGAATAATGCAAAAAGGACGCGTTGGCATTTGCAGAAATCAACCTGCCATTTATTGGTTTAAAGTCCTTGCTTGATTGTTCCTTCTTTTCCAGGTAATAAGCTGTAGCTCCGGCAGATTGGGCCCACTTTAAAGCTACTTCACCCTCCTTCTCTAGGGCTTCGGGATTTGCAGCGGAGTCGGCTATAGCCACTTCACCGGGGAAAAAGTAAAGGGTATCGCTAATAAAACCTTCTCCAACTGCATAAGCCCTGTATTGGTAAAGCAATCCTTGCTTCAGCTGTTTATCGCAAAAACGAAGATTGGCTTGATTCGCTGCTTCAATGTTTACATCTGCACCAAACGACAAAGTGGCCCACAAAAACTGCAGCTCATTCTGTATATTTAAATGTTCTGCCGGGTTCAGTGAACTTATTTCTTCCAAGGCTAAAATCTTTTGTAAAGACGCTGCAGCAACAGCTCCTTGATCAAAACGGAAAGAAGACAAGTTCCAGCGCTCCGGCCTTTGCATCGCCTGCTTGGCATAAAATTGAAAGCCGTCATTGAATGGCGCCTTTCTTTCAATTACAAAACTGGATTTCGCCAGATGAAACAAGCCTTCCGCCTGATCTACATTCCACCTCAGCACAACGGAATCTCCATAGTTTTTGCATTGGCCTTTAAGGAATAAAGTATCCTGAGCCAAAGCCGACAACTGAAAGCAAAGCAGAAACAAAATCAGGACTTTCTTCATCGTGTAAAGGTTGAAAAACTGGTGGAACCAAAGGTTCGGGTGATGGTAGCCGATTCAAGGGTTAGCCTACTGATATAAACTTTTTTTGCCGTTGCCGTGCCTTGTGTTAGCGGACGTAAATGCGCCACAAACGAATCGCTAGATGCAGGCAAAACGAAAGGCTGTCCACCGCTGTACAATCGGCTAACAAGTTGAATTTCACTTACTGAAAGGCCATAATACCAAGTAGACGGAGCTCTAGTAATGATGAGGTTGGCTAGCAGAACAGCTCGTGCATGTTCTTTCGAAGCCATTGGAATAAAATCATAGAACAAATTCAGTCGTGTTCCGAGTTCAATTGTTGCGGTACTTGTGCCACTGATTGTTTTGGCTTCATATCCTGATCCAAATAAGCCCCCGCTGCTAACTTGGCCTGTTTGCGGATCAATGGTCAGGTTTGTATTTACCGATTCACCGGTTATGGATTGCGATACCGAGGAATTTAAAAACACCTGGCTGATTTCCGGTTTGAAGGAGTTCAATCTTGTGTCGGCCATTCTTAAATCAAATCCGAAGTATGAATTTGTCGGAAGTGGGGCTTTAATGTGATCATCCAGCTGCACATTAACCCCTTTCAATTGCTTACTGATATCAAAAAATTGGGCTACGTACGGACGCTTTTTCCAAAGGCTGTCGCCGGCCTTAAATACTTTTGGCCTGTAGAATCCGGTAAGCCAGTTGTTATCGTCCAAAGCGCTATTGGAAACCACCGGATGAACCTTCTGGGCAAGAATAAGATTTGTGCCCTTGTAGAAACCTTTCACTTCATAATTTTCAAAAGGCTCTTCGGTTATCAATTCAATAGTGGTACCCGTAGAGCTGCTCAAGGCATATTTACTTATGCTTTGTTGTAAGGCTTGAAGCTTCATTTGGGTATTCGCGTATTTACTCACTCCGAACACAAAAGAATGCATCATAACACGAGGATCGCCTTGCACCTTGGCTTCTCTTAGTTTCCTGAAGATTTCCGGATTGGATTGCGGACTAACAACCGGATCATTCCCTCCCGGACCCTCTTGCGGCATGATTTGTCCGCCACTTAAACTGCCCGATGTAAAGGTATTGGCTGTTCCGGTATAGAGACTGGTATTCTGGAGAGGTGTTCCCGGAATTTTTTCGCGGATTAACCGAAACTGATAAAGTTTGTCAGGACCAAGATTTGGTGGCAGGTTAAAGAGTATTTGCTCTCGCGCAAAACGCAATGGGGTGCGGAAAGTATCCGATGGGTCTCCGGCCCTAACAAATTGTCCGTACCAGATATAGTAACCTGTAAGCTCCCTCATTTCAGGTGTAGATGGAGGGTTGGAAAAAAAGGCCGATTGCACATCTGATCGGGTACAGACAATTTTTCCCTCTGTAAACTCACCTTTTTTGAAATAATTCTCTCCGGCTAAAGGTGTGCTGTAAACGATGTATTCAGGAGAAAACGCTGCAATGGCTTCTGTTGTGAAGGTATAGAATAAGGTGGTATCCCAAGTACGACCGTTGGCCATGGTTCTAGTCCAAGTTCCCGTAGTTCCCGTGGTGGCGCTGTATACAAAGCGTTCTACATAGTATTTTGCTTCAATTCGGTAAACTGTAT
Source organism: Bacteroidota bacterium (assembly GCA_006226545.1). GTDB lineage: Bacteria > Bacteroidota > Bacteroidia > UBA8524 > UBA8524 > M1806. The sequence goes on from SBGR01000079.1 coordinate 25,080, forward strand.
TTCCGGCTTTCAAAAAGGCCTGAGGAATCAATTTGGAAACCAACCGACCTTCTGCCGGTTTAGTGGTAGCTATTACCAGCGGACTAGTTGAAAGTTGACCTTGACGGATTCGGTAGTACTCTTGTCTAACGCGAATTTGTTCCGGTCTTGTTCTACCGCTTAAGGTATAGGAAATAATGCTATCCAGCGGGAAGTTCAATTCAATATAGGGTTCTACGCCAATCATGACATTTTCAGCGGCAGGCGCCGGTGAAACCTGAGCTACAATCGCGTTGATATTCACCGTTTGCTTAGGAATGCTTGGAACACATTTCGGGTCTTCATTGAGTTCAAAGTCAAACCTTCTGCTCCCTTGAATCAATCCGCCTAAAGCGGTGAAATTCGCAGAGAATTGTCCATTGAACGTATAAGGATTCATCATACCGGCATTCAATAGCATACCGGCATTCATTTCTGCCACCACCAAATCGCCTTTGAACACGGGCAAATCCACGTGCATACCCAAGGCAATATTGGAGTAGGCATAAGCTCGTCCGGTCATGTACCAACCTTGAATGCCATCTCTTCCATTGCAATTAGGAGCATTTGGCTCCAACAAGCCATCAAGGGCAAACTGCAATTCCATTCCGGCATAAAAGCTACCCAGCTCTATTTTCTTTTCTGGAATATTGGCATCCACACCCATCAATACCATAAAATCATTGCTGCTTGGTCTAGGGCGGATTGAAGGAATACGAAGACCCGCTTGTTCCAGTTTTTTGGCTAATTCCGTTTGTATCGGTGGTAGGTTCGAAGGCAAATCGTTGCCCATCAAGAGATAGCCCCCGGCTTCAAAAAGCGATTTATTGCCTTGGTAGAATCCGAATCCCATGCGCCCATTTTCTAAAAACGGATTACCCATACGTATATGCCAAATAGGGTTAAGAGACGACATATCTACCAGCAGGTCTATCATCCCGGCGTAATACACGGTTCGGTTGTCGATGGTTTGCGGCGTTCTGCCTCGAACGGCACCATTACCAACATTGACCAAGGCACTTAGGTTGCCAATGAATTTCTTTCTGCTCACGTCAATGGTGGTAATACCTCGAATGAACACCGGCGCGGTAGTTTTATCAGGAGTGGTCATCCACATATTACCTTCCATCGTCAATTTGCTTAATGACCCGAAGTTGCTGATTTCGGCAAAGAGTCCGAGTTCACCAAAGAGCGGCGATCCCGGCGGGCCTGTTATGCCTAACATGGCGCCAAATCCAAATAATTGGTTATTGTCCGGAACAAAGCTCGCTCCACTAAACGATTGACCTAATCTTGGTGTACCGCTCACGGCAGCAGCATCTCCCGGAATACGGCTCATCTTATACCAAGCCTCTCCTTTGATTGCATTGGCGTAAATCACATTGGCGGAAAAATCAATCGGTATTGGAGGAAACTCGGCCCCGGCGCCAACCATCCAATAACGCATGTTGTTCTTTTCACCGAAAATGGCGGAAACACCTACCGCAATGGTTGGTTCAAACTTCGCTTGAATGATACCAGAAATAGCATTTCCATAAACCGGATCATTCGCTACGATGGCTATGCCACCCACCACCGAAACCACACCACTTAATTTAGCATCTACCCGGATGGTATCGAGATTCAGTCCGGCAAAATCCATCTCCCAGAGTTGTCCTTCTTTTTTCGGAACCCCAAACAAGCCAAAATTAAACTGTCCTCCAATTCCATTACCATCTGCACCACCTTCTGTGATATTAATAGCCAAGCCCATGGATATTCCTTTTCTGATTCCGGGTGTCAAGGCTGCATCTTCAAACAAACATTTTCCATTGAACTCGGTAAAATCAAAACGGGTAATCTGAACCGGGAATCCGCCCACCTTTTTAGGTTCAGTCGAAACGGGAGCGGGCGTTGGACTTTCGCTAGACCCTCCTCCAACCAAGCGATTCATTTGCATACCGCCTAGTTTATCCAAACTGATGCGAAACGAATCCAAGCTTCCAAAACCCGTTCTTAACTTCAAGCCTTCAAACGGCAATGTTCCAAAGCGAATGTCTTTTAATCCAAGAAGCTCCTCTGCCTCCATAGCAACTTCTCCATTGAAATTGGCATTGAGCATCCAGGAGTTCGGGTTACGCACATCACCCTTCAGGCCAATGGTGCTGCTTTCATCGAGGTTTACACTGGCAAACCAGGCTGGCATACTCAATGTCTCCGGGTTGGTGATGCTGAAATCCATGTTCAGGCTATCTCTGGTTCTTCCTGTAGAAAGAAGCAGCTGATAAGCGAAAGGTTCTGTGAATAGTGGCGCACCCAACTCACCCACCAGTCTGGAGCCACTCAAGGCATTGCTTACCACTTCAAAAGAGAATCGCTCAATGGAGAATTTCCATCCGGCTAAGGCGCCTGAATCCAGGTTCAAAAGGTTATCCGCTCCCACGCTCACCGTTAATCCGGAAGGGTCCATCAACATATTTTGCGCTGTGAATTGCAAGCCATTCGCGGTATCCCCTCCACTAAGCGCATCAGGTAAACGCATGGAGAATTCGCCGATATAGATTCCTTGCCAATCTGCTCCCCGCGTGCCTGCATAGCCTGCCGGAAACTGAATCGTTGAAGGATTCATCACGTGAGAAAAATCCAACGTGAGGTGGCGTGCACTGAACTGGAAACCAGGAAGAAGAGTAGCTTCAAAACTTCGGTTCAAATCCAGCTCCAGCATCCAATTTTGCATAGAAGCCACTGAGGCAAATCCGACGGCCGTAACTTTTCCGGGAGAAGGCAAACCTCTGTTCATGGGCGCCACCAAATCGCGACCCAATTCAAGCGAAACTTTCAGGTCTATTTGCTTAAATCCATTGCAATCCCAAATCATGCGCGTACCGCTCACAGAAGACGTATCCGATTCTCGTCCAAGAATCTGAAACTCGGTAGAATCTGTCACTTGTATGCGTACCGCACCAATTAAATCTAAAGCGCCACCTTCAGTGATATCTGCTAAACCTTTGGCATTTAAGCACACATCGGTAGCCCCAAATCCCAAGATTTGCCTATGCCCTAAGGCTGTGAATTCCACAAGTGAAACCGCATTGAGATTGGCCCTTTCCGGGGTAAAACGTAAATCTGTTAAAGCGATGGTATACGGAAAGTTATCTACCGTCTTGCTCAAGCCTATTGGCAATTTTACCGGCTCATTGCTCAGTTCATCCAACAGTAAACAAGCCGGACTATTGATAAAATCATAGTATTCCGCCACTTTGCTGTGTGCCCCGGCTATCAGTTTATTTTTGAACTCATCAATTAGCCCGATTCCGGTATTCGTGCCATTCGTAACGGTACCCAACAGATCTGAGGTTTGGTATTGCGCCCTTACTTCACCACTAATCAACCTGCCTGAATCATTAAACTGAACACGATTGAACCCAACGGCTAAAGGTCTTGGAAACAGTGAACATTTGATTTTTCCTTCACCGGAAAATTGTCCGGACGCTTCCCTGCGAATGGCCGTAAGTGTCATTTCAAACTGCCCCACCTTCATCACTTGTCCAAGTTTAGGTAAGGAATCGCTTGCTTGTCTATTGATACCCGACATTGGAAACACACAGCCCAAACCACAAACGGGTGTATCGCTAGAAGCAATTAGTGAATCAACCACCTCAAAGCTGTCGACAGCACTGAAGCGGTAATTGATTCTTTTCAGGAAGTCAAATCGATCCAATTCATTGGCAGTTGTGCTATCAATCAGCAATTGTCCCAAGGCCATTAGGTTGAGCTGATTAGCGAAATAGTCTTTGTGCAGTTGCTGTGTTGTATCCACATCGGTTGGATTACTCCAGGTTATGCGGTAATAAAATTTTCCCTGTGGTAATGAATCCAGCTTTTCATTTCGCGGGAGATAAAAATCGTTCATAACCCGACCTTGTGAACCGGGAACTGAGTAGGATTCAATAATGGCTTTCGACTTTACCATAATGATACTATCGAAGCGTGGATCAGCCGCCACCTCGATATTCCATTGCTGTGCTGCAAAAAGCCTTGACCATTGCGAATTCCAAACCTCTCCATTTCCATTCTCAGGAAATACTTTAGCCGGCATGGCGGAAGGCTTAAAGCTGATTTCTATGTTTCCTTTGTTAACCTGCCTTCCATTGAAGGTAGACACAAGTTCAGGCGTTTTCATCCCAACTTGAAACCCACCTTGAAGCGTGGCTTGCCCATTTTGCAAACTAGGGCTCAGGTTATTTAGCGATTGATTATGGCGAAAAGCCAACTCAAAGCTATCCAGAGAAATGGACGGGGTTCCAGCCGAAGTATAATAAGCCAGTCGCAATTGCCAGGCTATCGATTTAGTGGGTTGGAAATAGATGAGCTGGCCAATATTCTGCCTTTCATTATCCTCTGAACCTAGCCCCAGAATTTGCAAATTCGCGTTCCGATTCACGAGGAGTTGAATGAGGTTGATTTTACCTTGACCACTGTTTCCAAAAGGAAGAAGCTCAGACGAAGGCATGGTGCGAACCTGTAAGTACTTGTTTTTATTTCCTTCAACAGCAACTTGGTTAATAAGCGATTCAAAGTCCCCAGACTCTTCGCCTAACAGCTCCTGTTGAGCCAAGAGATCAAATTGAGCTCTATTTCGGACTAAGCTGCTATCGTAGGAAGCATTTAGAATAACTTGACCAGCATTGCTTAAACTATCAAACACATAATAATTGATGTTGCGAAAAGGCTCCAAATTGGAATTGAACTCACTTAAGGCAAAGTCCCAAAGCGTATCTGCAGGTAGCTTTTTCACTACTACCGGCGGATAGTAAAATGGGATAGTATCACCTTCTGCAGGATAGACAAGTTCAAAATTGGGCTTTGGAATGGTGGCTGTATCCTTTTGAAAAACCACATAAAAACTGTCTGTAGCTGAAACCCGGTAGTTTACTCTTTTAAAGAAAAAGGAATCGGCATTGCCTTCAAACTCCGGGTATTCTCCGGCCAATTGTGAATTGGCCAATTGCCTACCCAACTCCTGCCAGTAGGTTCTTTCTTGCAGATTGGGATTATCGCTTTGTGTGATATTGCTCCAGCTTACTCGCCAATAAACCGTACCGGTATCCCGTGGCTGAATGGCAATATTTTCTTGAGAGTAGAGGTCGCGAATAATTTCAGATTCCCCTTCGCTCACCCTATACTGTTTGATGATTTTTTTACTGATAACTGTATCCAGAACAGAAAAATCAGGAGTCCTCGAAACCTCCACGTTCCATTGTTGCGCCACACCCAGGCTGAGAAAAGGCTGCCAAGACTCATTGTTATCCGGACTTGGCGGAAGCAGCTTCTGAGGCTTTAGCGATGGCTTAAACTGCAGCACCAAACTCTTTCCTGCTATCACTTCTTGTCCATTTTTAGTGAGCAATTGTGGCGTCCCCATACCGGTGCTAAAGCGACCACCAGCCGTTTTATATCCTTGTTGCAAAAGAGACAGCTGCATATCGGATTGTTCAAATTGGTTTAACCTGAACTTTCGCTCATAATCAACCATACCCATTTGATCAACCAACCCAATATCGTATACGCCAACTCTGGCAGTCCAGCTGATTCCATTTTTATACGGCATCAGGTACATGAAAGACGACAAGTTGGGGTAGTTAAAAAGAGGATTTTGCCCTAAAACTTGGCTTGCACCTTGGTAGCGAAACAGCTGCCTTGCCAATGCTTCTTTGCCGTCCACCCCATTACCCAAGGGGAAATGCTTCGGCTCAAGTGCGCTGGCAATCTGCACAGTTGCTGATCCCGCTCTTTGATTTAGTATAGCTCCGGCTTCTTGGATCAGTGCTGCGGCTGCATCAAAATCGCCTTCCAACTGCAAGCGTCCGGCTTCTTCCAACTTCGCCTCTACCCGATTCAAGGTAGAATCAAATCGAAAGCCATTCAGTTGAGTATTGAACTCAGGATCTGTACTCAACTTGAGGTATTTATTACTTTCAACCGGCTCCAACGGTGAATTGAATTGGGTGAAAACAATTTTTTGTCGGGAATTCAGGTTCTGAGCAGAGATTAGGACCGGCGGATAATTGAACGGCAGCGTGTCTCCATTCACCGGGTAAACAGCCGTCAGAATGGTTTGACCTTCAGGTGTGAATCCATTAGGCCTACTGATATTGATTTCACATTGTTGTCGGCATTTGCCTTCATTTAATAAAATCAGGCTTGAGGCCAAGGGAGAACCCGGACGAATTCTATTGCGTATGGCAAACACTAAACGTGTATCGGCATTTTCTTCTTCACTCCCAAAACGGCCACTGGTTGAGAGTTGTGTAAGGATTGTTCCGAAGACTGGATTCTGCAGGCTGGTATCCAAAATCAGTTGACCGGTTCGTTCTTCAAACAAATCGGGTACGATGCCAAAAGCACTCAAGCTAACAATACGGATATCGGTAATCAGTTCTCCTTTTTCAGCAGAAAGCTTAAAAGCAGGATCAGCATAATCCCATTGCACGTTAAGCGGCACTTGAATTGGCAAAACGGTCTGCCCACAATTCTCTAAGGTAAAGAACGGTGGCTCAACCAATACCGGTTTTGTATCGATCAACCGAAATGCTTTTAAAGTGCTGAAGCCTTTGTTCTTAAAAACCGTTTTTCCATTGAGGTCTCGGGCTTCAATTAGTAAAAAATAATTCTTCCCAAATTCAAGCGGAGGATCTCCCGGAGAGATGATAAAAAAGGGTGTAGACGATGTTTTACTGAGGTAAGGAATCAAACTTGTGACGGTTTCCTTCATTCTCGCTTCCGGCATTTGATTCGGGTTGAAAGCGGTTTCATCGTATACGTGAAGCGTATATTCATAAAGCGCTCCGGGAATCATGGTGGGAGGCGTAAACTGTATGCTGTGATTTTGTCCGGCCAAACTATTAAACCCGAACTGTGGCACTTCACCTCCGTAGGTATAATTTAGAAAATCGCTATTCAAGCGAATATCGGTTGGAGGGTCAGAATAGCTTACGTCAAAAGTAAAACAGCCTGTAGGTGATCCTTGCGACATAGGCACGGTAAGCCCGGGAGCATCAAAATCAAAGGCTTGCATACATATTTCATAGGTGCCATCCGGGATGGTTCCATCTAGAATTAGGTTTTCAATATTGGCGCCGCGTATGGTGAAACTATGCTGATCTAGGCGTCCGTACAAACCCGATAAATCACTGAGCGTTAAAAAGCGAAATTCATTCGCCTTTAACTCAAAAACCTGAGCCGGCTGTAAATCACCGCGCAGCGCAATCTCAATGCCTTGTGCTCTATTGGAGAGGGAAAAGGAAAACTTCAATCGCAGATCCTTGCCACTGGAATTGAACAAAGAAATGGATACGTCTTCTAATCTTTCCGGCTTGGTATAATCGCTGATAAATGGTGTAAACGGAGGTTTTACCAAGAGGTTAACACTCACCTGAGCTCCTGCTTCCGCTATAGACAGCAGTAAGCCCACAAGAAAAAAGAAGTGCTTAAAACTGAAGGCCATAAAGCAGATTAATTCGTTGTTCATTAAAGGCAGCATTGCTTACAATGCCGGTTGTATTGCGCATAAGGCGGCATGAAAGGCTGAGGCGGTGCTTTTTAGCCAAGAGGGCTTGTACATTTAACTGAGATGAAAATACCAAGCCCTGTTTGAGTTGCTCTTCAAAGCGTTGCGTAAGACTTGAATTCAGCCCGGTAGTGAGTTTTTTCTTCCAGAAACTCCGCCTCAGATTCAATTGATAATTGTAAGTCGTATTGGTTCGATTGGCCACTTCAAAACGCGCTGCAGATAATCCTGCTCCACAATTCAAAGCCCAAGATGGAATCTCGTATTGGCCATTTATTCCGGCCATGGCAATCTGGCTATTGTTGAATGCTCTGGTAAAAATATTCTGGTCGTCGGCTTGCTGGTACATGCCGAATAGCGACAGAAAAAACAGCTTCTTTTCCGGACCAAGTCCAATATTCACATTGCTTTGCCAGGATTGATTAATGATACTGAATACGATTGAATCGTTCATCTGTATCAAGCCGTTATTACGGGTGGTTCCAAAGTTATTGTAAGCGATACTGGCTGTGAGCCTTTGTGAATACGCCAAGTTTACCGAGGTATTGTAGATTTTCCTTACCGTTGTACTCACGCGTTTACCACTCAAGTTATCGGTATAAAATCCATAGGTTCCGTTCACAGATACTTTCCCTTTCCACATCCGGAAATTTGGACTCATGGAGTATTCCCTTAAATCATCTTGAATCGGGTTGATGCCTAAGCTGATAAAATCACTGCTAACCTGCTTCACTCGAAATCCCAGTCCCCAGCGTTGGTATTGCATGGAAAACCCAATATGCCCCGCATAGGCGCCATAAGTACTGGTGTTCACTCGGATAAAACGGTAAACGGTTGCCAACTCCTCTGTTTCAGGCAACGTATCGTTCAATACATTCCGAGTGAGCAAACTGAGCGTCAGGTTGCCTTCTAGACTAAAATGTTTGAGAAAACTGAATTTGAATTCCGGTCCGAAACTGACATTGTCCATAGGCCGAATGGTTTCAAACGAAGGAACTTCCTTCAAGGAACCCGGCATGTCTTTTCCTCTAAAGTAGCTGAAGTCAACATAATTCCGGCTACTGCCTATACCTAGTTTACCTCCATAAGCAATGCGCTGGTAACTCGGCAAAATCACTCCAGCATCACCTTGTAAGGTATCCGGATTGATAGCTGGATTCAGTTCACCATAAAAGGCTGCAAAGCGAAATTTACCGGGTTTTAGCTCAACCCCGGCACCTTTGAATACCACACCATTCAAGGTATAATCACCAAGTTTGAGTGTGCGGTAACCCAAATGCAAAGTAGCCCATTTGTAATAGGGGCTAACACCCACAAACTGGTAGCGAAAGGGATGTGTTAGGCTCCTTCCTGTTTCACTGTAGGTAAAGCTGAATGGAACTTGAATGCCATAAAACTTCATCCATGGCGAACCTGTGATAAACCAGTTATAAGGATTTCCTCGGGGAGTCGCGGCGTTTGTAGTATACGATCCGGCACCGATGCTTAAACTTCCTCCGTAGGTAAAGGGTTTCTTTTTAGGGATTTCTTTTAACTCCTTCAGTCGCGCTACATCTTGTCCTAGCACAGAAACCGGACTAAGCATTAGAGCCGTAAAAAATGACAGAAGGAGATACCTTTTCACGGTATCAAAACTAGCTGAGAGCCCCTTCGAACTTCCTACAACTAAAGGTGTAAAATCAGATCCAACCGAGCTCCGTGGCGAGTTTCACCAAGGCAGCGCTGTTCCTCAATCCCAGTTTTTTAAGAATATTATGGCGGTGTGTTTTTACCGTCAAACTGCTCAGAAATAATTGCTCGCCAATCTCGGCATTGGTATATCCATGCGCTACGAGTTTAACAATCTCCAATTCCCTTTTGCTGAGTTGATTTACTTTCTCATCCAAGTTGCGCGATTCCCAATCGGCATTGTGGTGTTCACTTAGCTGTTGAATTTCTTGTTGCAGCGAAGTGCTCAAATAGACCTTACCCGAAAGCACGGCAGCCATGGCTTGTTCCAGCTCTTCAAAGTCTGTGTTTTTGGGAATGAATCCCATGGCTCCGGCATCCATCGCCTTAGAAATCACAAGACTGTCTTTTAACATGCTCACCACAATCACCGGAACTTGAAATTCAGCCTCACGAAGCTGCACTAGGAGGTCAAGGCCATTGCCATCCGGCATCACCAAATCAAGAAAAACAAGGTCTGGCGGATGGGCTAAAAGTTCACGTTTAGCCGTTTCGCTATCCGAGTAGATATCATGCAATACATAATCACCCACCTGAACAATGAGTCCGGCAAGTGCCTGTGCAAATAATCTATGATCTTCTACAATACTGAATTTCTGGCTCAAGTAGCCAAATTTACGAAAACATCGACAGTGGTTCCTGCATTTACCTCACTTTGGATATTAATTTTTCCGCGCATCACCTCAGCCCGGCTTCGCATGTTTTGAAGCCCAAAGCCCTGGAGCTTATCGGAAGCGAACCCAAGACCATTATCGCTAATGTGCATCTTTAACTCCTTTCCATCCAACTCCAACTTCAGCGTAATCTTATTAGCCGATGCGTATTTAAGCGCATTGTTCAAAGCCTCTTGTGCTATGCGGTAGAAGTTGTTTTCGATAAACTCAGGAAAACGCCGTCCTGCAGGCAAACACTTCACCTCCCATACCAATTCGGGATGGTTTTTCCGGTGCATTTCAATCAGTTTATCCAAGGCAGCGCAAAGGCCTTGATTTCGAATTATCTCCGGACTAAGTTCCTGAAGTATTAACCTAAACTCGGCAATGGTTTCATCGATAACCTGCCCGATAGGCGGCAGTTTTTCATTTTCAGGATAGCGTTTCAGCGACTCCCCCATCAGTTTGATTGTGCTCAAGTTCGGACCAATTGCATCGTGAAAGTCTTGGCTTACTCGTTCTCTTTCTTGTTCAACAGATTCAAGTATAACGCGTAGCTCGTTTCGTTTTGCTTCAAGCTGCTGATGTAATCTCCACCGTATAATCAGCGCAATCACAGCGACCAATACCAGTGCACATAACAGAACAAACCACCACTTAGCATACCAAGGAAAAGCAACCATGAGCAGCTGTTCTTGCTCAGCGGTTTTTCTTCCATTTAACATGGCATAATAGCGCAGCTGATGTTTTCCCGGCGATAAGTTCTCAAATAGCAGTCGTTGATCGGGTGCCAGCTGAAACTGCTGCCCGTCTAGACTGTAAAACACCTTACAACTCGCGTCATCCGGATAAGGCGCTCGAATACCGAAATACAATTCTAGTCCGCCGTTAGAATACGCCAACTGAATCTGACTTCGAGCACCGGCATCTTGCCATTCTTCCTTCCAACGGATAAAACTTAAGCGGATGCTATTGCTGTAATCAGCTTGATTTTCGGGATAGGCATATTGTGCACCGGATGTAAGTAGGTGAAGTTCCTTATTCCATAAAAATGGAATTCCGGGCGAATGTACTCCTTGAAAAGCATGCACAACCACAGCCTTCCCCGATTCCAAACGGTAAAGCTTATTGTAAGTAGCGAAATAAAATTTACCGCCCACAACGGCAGCATTGAGCACATTGTCGTTGATAACAAAATCGTCTCCATTCACTTTTATAAGCGAATCGCTCAGGGGATCTAATAGCAGCACGCCCGCTTGGGTGTTAACCATGTACTTTCCTTCAAAAGGAAGGATGGATTGAACCACAGCCCGACTGCAACCTGCCCTATAGAATTGTTCGGATGAAATACCATGCCCGCTATTGTTTGAAAAGTCTACCTTCATCAAACCATCGCTACCATTGGCTCCAAGCCAGTAGGTAAAAGGGCCGGTTTGCGTTATGCAGCGAACCGTACGAAACCATCCTTTATCGTTTCCATTAAAGAAATTTTCGGCGCCCTTAGTCAAGTCTTTGGTAAGTAGTGGATGATGGAAAAGACCCATCACTAAGAATCCGTTTTTCCGATCAACATGGATAGCATTGATGCGAACAGTTTTTACCAAGTTTTCTATTGAATCAGAGAAGATTCTTAAAGGAATATAACGCTCTTGGGAAATGCTAAATCCGGTATATCCACCGGTTCCGTAGACCAAAAGGGTATCGGTATTCCAAATGCTGGCACCTAAAGCCGTTATCACACCATTCGCTTTTGAATCTAATAACACCCGCTTGCCGGTCGATTTTTCCAGTTTCAACATGCCCCATTTATGGGAAAAGAAAAAGGCCTCTTCCGTTTCATAAACAGACTGCCTTGACGGGTTAGTGAGCGATTTAGAATCTTTATAGCCTATTTCCTGAACAAGCGGATTGGATTTTTTCCAAATGGAAAGCCCGTGATTTCCACTGAGTATGAACTCTTCCTCACCGGTCTCATTGATGTGATGTAGACTTGGCAGACTTCCGAAATAGAATGAATCTGTGGTTTTTTCAGCCAAGCGATAAACGTATTCTCCCTGCCATAAATACAAAGACTTACCACTGAAATAGCCGTATCTAGTTGCGCCGGACGATACAGACCTAAGCGTATCCTTTATTCGATCATATTGGTAAATCGCACCACTCCGTCCATCGCGAAAAAGAGGCGACCCTTGCTTACGGCCAATGGGTTTCAGTCTTCTAGTATCCGCTAGCAAACGATTAGACGGATTGTCTTCTTCAAGCACTAACCTGTTTTCGTTTACTAAAAATTCACCTAAGCCATAGCGAAAGGCAATGTAGATTGAACTAGCTCCAGTATAAGGCTCAATACTGTTAGCATAGGCCACCAGCATTTCTGCCCCACGATCTAACCTATGACGATAGCAATCTTCAAGTTGAAAGTTGTTTAGGTAAATTCGGTAGACGCCGGGTTCACCAACGGCTAACACAGAATGATCCGGTAAATAGGCTGCATCGTGTAAAACAAAATTCAGGGTATCTGAAAATACCATGGACCTGCCTTCGAATGTGATGGCGTGCAAAAGGTGAATTTGCCTGTTTTGAATCACCAAGATGCTATCGCCAACTTCAAAAATTCGGACTACAGGTTGGTGAGGAATATGTTTCAGGTGAATGAGGTGGAAGCCATCAAATACCTCAATACCCACTTTTGAACCAATGAAATAATTTCCGGCTGCATGGTGAACCACCTCCGAGATTTGGTTGCTCTGGAGTTCGGTGTTTTGGCTTAGCCGGACCTCAAAATACGACTGCGCCGAAATGGAGTTCGAGAGCAGCCAGACCGCTAAAAAAAGAATCAGATTTCGGTAAAATGACTTCATCAAGCTTAATGCACTATTACCATTTTACTAAAATAATGATATCCATCCTGGTAAAGGTGAATATAATAAACTCCCGGCAACCAGGAGGAGCAATCTACACGGATTTCTCCATCGCTAACTTGCTCTTCCAAGACAACTCTTCCCCATCCGGAGTAAACCTTCAGCTGGAAATCTCCTTGACCTTTAATGAAATACTGTCGCCCTGCCGGATTAGGGTAGATAAGCCAATCCGGACGAACAGGTGCTGCTTGACCCAGAAGCTCATCCCAGCTATTGGCCGGACAACCATTGGCATTGATTACACTCACATCATAGACTCCTTCTAATTGAATGGTGATCAATCGATTTGTATCTCCTACCAAACTGTCTCGGTCTACATACCATTGGTAGCTTACAAAAGGTGTATCTGTAGAAAGTAAGGCATAACCGGCAGCCACAACAAAAGGTTTGAATTGGGGACGGCGGAACAAATTTAAGTGGACATTGGAATCACAGCCATTGTTTGCGGTAAGCACTTCGGTATAAAAACCGGATTCAGTGAGCGAATTACCAAAGAAGCTATAGACTGATCCATAACAAATGGTATCATTCAAGTAAGTTCCAACACTATCTAAGGCATGTACCTCGCTAATTAAAATGCTATCGCAGCCCAAGCGATTACTTAAGGTATCGAAGTAAATTCCGGGTGCTATTTTTAAGCTATTTCCGGTGAATAATGAGGCCCCTGCACATAAATCAAAATGCACCCGAACTGAATCCACGGAGCGCTCCACCTGTTCATACATCAGAATGGAATCGCAGCCAAAACGATTGCTCAAGGTATCGATAAAAAGACCACTTCCTTTCTTGAAGGATAGGCCAACGAAGAGGCTATCGCCAAAGCAAACCGTATCGCTTAATTGCGTTATTTCCAGAGGTCGCTCTACCAGCTGAATCTCCAAAATACTGTCGCAACCATAGCGATTTACCAGCGTATCAAAATAGGTTGCAGTGCCCAATTTATAGCTCAATCCGTAAAATATGCTATCGCCGAAACACACGGTATCCTGAATCAGACTGGTTTCCAATGTTCTTTCAAAAAGACGCAGCACAACTACACTATCACAGCTTCGGTAACCTTGTAGTGTATGATAATAAACACCACTTTGAGTCAGTGGTTGTCCGAAAAAGGAGAAACTTGCCCCTTGACAGATGCTATCAAAGAGAAATACCGAATCAGGCTGAATGATACTTAAAGAATAAAACACCAAGCTATCGCATCCTTTGGCCGCTTGATAGGTTTCAGAATAAGCTCCTGCCACGGTACGGAAAGCTCCATCCAGAAGAATGCTATCACCCAAACAAATGGACAAGGCCACCTGGGTACGGATAACCGTATCAACAGTTAGCGCCAAGGTTACCAAGCTATCGCAACCTTTGGTTGTTTGGAACAGGAAGGGATAGAATCCGGATTGCGTATAATACTGATTACCAAAAAAGAGGCTATCTCCACCACAAAGCCCAGTGGTAAACGTATCGTTGTATACCGAGTTAATAAATACAGAAGTGATAAAAATACTATCGCAAGAATGGATTGTCTGGAAGCTGTCTGTATAAACCCCGGCCTGCGAAACAAACCGGCTGTGCAGGAATAAGCTATCGCCTGAACAAAGCTCAACACTGTCCGTTTGAGCAAAGATTGGATTCACTTGCAACTGCACACGAACAAAACTATCACAGCCCAAGGTGGTTTTAAAAAGGGAGTCGAAGGTTCCGGAAACATGCTGGTATGTTCCATGTATCAGCAAACTATCTCCTGAACACAGTTGCCTAAACAAGGTATCTGAATAGCTCGGATTTACTTTCAGCTCAAATACCACCACACTATCGCAACCAAAGCGATTCAGGGTATCGTGGACATAAAATCCAGCCAACTTCTCGTAGTTTCCGAAGATAAAAAGGCTGTCGATTGAACAAATGGTAGCGCTCAACGTATCACGAAAGGAAGGAATAAAGAAGACCGAATCAGTCCATTCTGCCTGGCAACGTACTTCGTGTATCCTTTGAAACTTAAAGCGCAGAACCAAGGTATCTGATGCTCCACTGAAGTATTGAAAACTATCGGCACTGCTACTTAAAGTGCTGCTCCCATTAACAAACCAGGAGAATTGAAAACTATCTACCGGCCAGTTTCCTAGTCTTACGATATCCTCTTTAAACAACAAGGTATCTCCCAAGCAGAGATTTCCCTGCCGCGTAAAACGGGCAGAATCCAACATCGGACAGTCAATCACGTACAGCGTATCCTTATGCCAAGTGCTTGAAAAACCGTTTTCTTGCTGAGCCCAGATTCGGTATTCGTGTAAACCAAACTGGAGGGAAGTATCTGTTGGACTTAATAAAGTATCGCTAAGGGTATCGCGTGGTGGAGCATACGAAACTTGGAAGGTATAGCTTGAGTCTAACAAAGAAGAATCAACCGCATAGCGAACGCTTTGAATTCCGGATGGACCGAGGGTATCTTGAATAAAAAAGAGGTGAGACTGCCAAGGGCTCCAATACCCCTGTTCCAATTTCGTTCGCACCATGATTTGATGGGGACCAGCCGCTAAAGTGTTAATCCCGATGAGTTCCTTCTTTTCTAATGTATCTGCCGGAGTAAACACAATTTGATTGGCCTTTCCCACACCGGGGTCTTTATCGATAAAGTACTCTGATTCAGAAATGAATCCGGCATTTACCGTGTCTTCGATGTAGATGAGGTGCAATTGCCACGGACTCCAATAACCGCTCCTCACATGAGAACGAACATGCACAAAATGTTCACCTGCTGAATAGGCTCCGAGGCTGTGGGTAAATGAGGAATCAATACTGTCTGATGCTGCAATAGGCGCTTGTTCGCTGATGCCAAATCCTCCATCTTCATCAATAAAATACTCCACTTGATCAATGTTTCCGGATGAAACAGTATCCTCAATATAGAAGAGGTGCAATTGCCAAGGACTCCAATAGCCACTGCTTACGTGGGTGCGAACATGGGCAAAATGAACCCCTTCTGAATAACCTGCAACAGACTGCTGAAAAGTGATGGCTATGCTATCGGAAGGTATCAAATGGAGCGATGATACAATCCCAAAACCAGCATCTTCATCAATAAAATATTCAGCCTCATCCAGATTTCCTGCAGATACAGTGTCTTCCACGTAAAAAAGGTGCAATTGCCAGGGGCTCCAATAACCTCCGCTGTCTAGCATACGCACGTGCATGAAATGGGTTCCCGGCACTAGATTTTGAATTGCATGGGAAAAATCAAGTTCCACGGTATCGGCATTGGTGGAAACCGTAATAGGGATAGCCTGTCCAATACCGGGGTCGGTATCGATAAAATACTCCAGCCGGCTGAACGATTGAGAACTCACCCGATCACACAGCATTAGGAGTAAAGCAAAAAGAAAATAGCGATACCGAGACAGCATGGCCTATTCTGGTTTTCTGGCCTTAATTTTCACTTTCAATACCCCACCCTTCTTTATTACAGGATTGAGAATTTCGAAGTCGTCGAAGACCGCCACACCGGGCACATTCCCTACAATACTAAATTTATAACCTCCGTTGTACAAGCCAACATCGGTACTGTCCGTACCACCTAAAACGCCAATGGATGAAGAGCTTAAGTGCATGTCGTTGTTTTCATTGTAACTAGGTGGGTTCGTGGCATCGTAGCCTCCAACAAACACAGGCATGGTATCGTTGTAATTAATCCCCGGCAAGGTATCCGGAGTATTCAATGCACTGTAGGTGATATTGTTTCTAAAAACAGAACCAAGATTGAGGGTATCAAAGCGGGACCGTGAAGGCACATTGCTCCACATGATATTATTATACACTTTGACATAAGAGTTCCGGATAAAGCCGATACCTCCGCCATTCACATTGCCCGACCCATTTTTTATCTCAGCAAAAATGTTTCCTGAGACAAGATTGGATGAGTTCCCATCTCGAATAAACATAAAGCTATTCCCGTTATAATTACCTGAACCAATGGTAAAAGAAAAGTAGTTATTCAATATCAGGTTATTCTGTGCCGCATTGATAACGTAGATATAGGTACCATAGAAATTGGTAAAGCCTGTCAACACATTACCCTGAATCAAATTTTCGTCTCCATCCAAGTAGATTCCCGCAGTTATTTGATTATTGATAATGCGGATAGCGCGAGCTCTGTTTCCGGAAACGGATGAAATGGAAACCTGACCGGAAATAAAGAGTCCGGCGATAACTGAACTATCTGCATTCGCATTAAAAGTGAATCCCGATACTTGCGCTCTTTTGTCTTTGTCGATAGTATTGCTGCTATGCCCGCGGCTATAGATAAAGAGTTTCTTAGTAACCGTTAACGACGCATAGACGGAATAAGAAGGCATTACCAGAATGGTATCTCCATTTGAAGCCGAATCTTGTGCTGCAAAAAGGGTGGTGCATTGCGCACCTGAACCCGGCGTATTGTCCACCGTCCAAATGGTAGCGCTTGCGAGAAAGGGCAGGAAAAGAGCGAGGAAAAGGAAACACTTTTTCATGTTTCAAATTTCCCGAACCTGTTGGCGTATTAGGCTACAACCAAAGGTGTAAAAAAAGGGACTCAAGGTCCCTTTTCTTAAATATCCATCTGCTTCACATTGGGCGATATGGTTAACCTCCCCGCCGTAGCAGCTTTAATTTCATCAATTGTAACACCGGGCGCGTATTCCGTACAAACGAAACCTTCAGATGTGATATCAAATACACCTAGGTTCGTAACTACTTTACGCACGCATTTCAAACCGGTGATGGGCAAGGTGCACGCATCAAGCAATTTGGAGTTACCGGCTTTGTCGGTATGCTGCATCGCTACGATGATGTTCTTTGCGCTGGCCACAAGGTCCATCGCTCCACCCATGCCTTTGACCATTTTACCCGGAATTTTCCAGTTGGCGATATCGCCGTTATCGGCCACTTCCATCGCTCCCAACACCGTCAAGTCCACTTTTCCGGCACGGATCATCCCGAAGCTCATGGCGCTATCAAAAAAGCTAGAGCCCGCCGTTGTGGTAACTGTTTGTTTACCGGCATTGATCAGGTCGGCATCCACCTGGTCTTCGGTAGGAAAAGGACCAATACCCAATAAGCCATTTTCTGATTGAAGGATAACCTCCACCCCGGCCGGCACATAGTTGGCCACAAGGGTTGGGATTCCAATTCCCAGGTTAACGTAGTATCCGTCTTCCAATTCCTGGGCTATACGTTTTGCAATTCCGAATTTATCTAACATGGCTTAGCTCCTTACCGTTCTTTGTTCAATACGTTTTTCATAATCTACGCCTTGGAATATACGGTGCACGTAAATTCCCGGTGTATGAATGTGGTTCGGGTCGAGTTGTCCGGCCGGCACCAGTTCTTCTACCTCAGCAATGGTGATTTTACCCGCCATGGCCATCAATGGATTGAAATTTCGAGCCGTGTCTTTGAAAATCAGGTTACCGTGGGTATCGCCTTTCCAAGCTTTCACAATAGCGAAGTCGGCATCAAAGGCATATTCCATCAGGTAATCTTTACCGTTAAAATTGCGCACTTCCTTGCCTATCGCTACCTCAGTGCCTACACCAGCAGGCGTATAAATGGCCGGCATGCCGTAACCTGCAGCCATGCAACGGGTAGCTAAAGTACCTTGCGGAATCAATTCCACCTCCAATTCGCCACTTAAAAGCTGACGCTCAAACTCTGCGTTTTCACCAACGTAGGAAGAGATCATCTTCTTCACCTGCTTTTGCTGTAGCAGCAAGCCGATACCGAAATCATCTACTCCGGCATTATTGGAAATGCAGGTCAAGTTTTTCACTTTTTTGTCGACTAGCGCTGTGATGCAATTCTCCGGAATGCCACAAAGGCCAAATCCGCCGAGCATCAGCACCATGCCGTCTTGTATATCACGGACCGCTTCCTGCGCTCCACTCACTACTTTATTCATAGCTAATCGCTTTTGGGCAAATGTAATGCATAGCGTAGGTCTAAGTCAATTATTCAGACAGAAAGAAAGCACACAGCTCCTTTTCCTTATCTTGGCCTTATGGATGAGTGGAAGGCCAAGGAACTGCTGCGTGAAACGCTACTAAATCTGGAATCAATTCCAGACCATGAGCTGGAAATTATCCTACAGGCTTTTGAATTGGAGCTTCATCCGAAGAAGTCGCTTTTATGCGATATGAATCAGATAGCCGATAAGGTATACTTCGTCTGTCAAGGCATGCTGCGACTTTACACGATAAAGGAGGATGGCGATGAGTTAACCATTTTCTTGGCGCCTGAGGCTTTGTTTGCCAGTTCATTTGAATCCTTGGTGATGCAGCAAAAGTCGAAACAGATACTGGAAACTTTAGAAGACAGCATCTTGCTTTCACTTCGCTACGATAAACTGCAAGAGCTCTATCGCTTGGCCCCAAGCTTCAATACCGTTACCCGAAAGATTGCCGAACTCCGCTTTATCAACGCACAACGTCTTTTCAGCTCCCATATCATGGACAGCCCGGAACAGCGTTATATCCGACTTATGAAAGAGCAACCTGTTTTGATACAAAGAGTTCCGCTTCATATCCTAGCCTCTTTCTTGGGCATCACACCGGTATCCATCAGCCGAATCCGAAAAAGACTTCAAGAAGGCAAAGCGGGCTGAACCACATTTCTTTACAATTGTTAAGTAGCCTCGGCAGGGCGCCAGTTTACCTTTGAAGCATGCAAAAGAATCTGATCACTTCTATCGATTTGGCCTTCACTCCCGAACAAGTTTGGGAAGTGCTTACGCAACTTGAAAAGTATGGCGAATGGAACCCTTTTATCATTCGCTCAAGTGGAAAAATCAGAGTGGGCGAAATGCTCCAAAACACCATGATGAACGGTGCAAAGGAAATAACCTTTAAGCCCCGTGTATTGCAGGTAGAAGAAAATCGCCACTTCGAATGGCTGGGACACTTATGGTTTAAAGGAGTATTTGACGGCCGGCATTATTTCAAGCTGGAAGCGAGCGAAAAAGGCACACGCTTAACGCACGGTGAAAACTTCAGCGGTCTACTTAGCGGACTCATTTTGAAGCAAATTGGAGAGCAAACCAAACAGAATTTCATTCAGATGAATGAAGCTTTAGAAAAAGAGCTCGAACGCCGATTTGCAGGCTAACTCATCCAATCGCTTACAATTTTAGCCGAACTCATCACCATGGGTATTCCTCCACCGGGATGAACAGAGCCTCCACAGAAATACAAACCGTCTAACTCTTTCGATTTATTGGCATGACGAAGGAAAGCGGCAAATCGGTTATTGGAACTGGTGCCGTAAAGCGATCCTTGGAAGGAGGATGTTCGCAAATCAATCATTTCCGGCGTAAGCAGGTCTTCCTCTTCAATGCAGGCTCCGATATCAACCTGAAGCGCCTCACTCAGCTTCTTTGTAATTCGTTCTTTTATGCCTTGCGCTACTGTTGGCCAATTCTGCCCTTGATGCCTCGGCGCATTAATCATCACAAACCAATTTTCCTTGCCTTCCGGCGCATGTTCAGCACAGACTTTAGCCGAAATATGTACGTAAACAGTTGGATCTGCAAAAGGCTCTTCCGATTCAAAAAGGCAACGAAACTCCGCTTTATAATCACCACTGAAAAAGATATTGTGCACGTCGAGTTCAGGAAATTCGCGGTTCATGCCCCAGTAAAAAATCAGGGCACTGGATGAGCGTTCTTGTGCCAAGACCTTTTCGGGTGCTTTGAGTGAAGGCAATAGCTTACGGTAGGTAGGCACCACATCTGCATTGCTCACCACCGCCTGAGCTGCATAACTGTTAAGCTCCGTTTTAACACCATCTACCTTCCCATCGCTAAATAAAATCTCACTTACCTTTTCATTCCACCTGAATTGAACTCCTAAGTCCATGGCCAATTGATGCAAAGCCTGCGGAATGGCATAAATCCCTCCCAGCGGCATATAGGCGCCAATACCAAATTCCAAATGCGGAATGACGTTCAAGGTAGCCGGTGCTTTATAGGGACTAGAACCGTTGTAGGTGGCATAGCGAAGGAACAACTGCTGAACCTGTGGATATTTAAAATAAAAACGAATCCGTTCTTCCATGGTTTCAAAGGCACGGATATGCTTGAATCCAAGAATACCTCGCCAAATGGCTCGGGTGAAATAGGTTTTTAAGCGATGCAGAGATCGCCGGATAAAGACCTCCTCCGTTAAAGCGTGAATGCGCTCAGACTCAGCTAAAAAATCCAGGACACGCTTGGCCGATTCTCCGGTTTGCAGCTCCACTTCCGCAGCAAAAGCCTTGCGGTCTGCGCTTGCTTTCAGCTTCAATCCATCGCTAAAAAAATAATGACAAAGTGTGTCCAGCTTAGAATAAGTGTAATAGTCACGCGGGTTTTTTCCTGCCGCATGAAAGACCTCGTCCACATAATCGGGCATGGTGAACAAACTCGGCCCGCGATCAAAATAGAAATCGCCCAAATTCAACTGACCTGCTTTTCCGCCCGGCCCGGCAGCTTGGTCAAATACCAAAACCTCTTTGCCTCGCGCTGCAAGACGGCAGGCCAAGGCTAGGCCTCCCAATCCCGCCCCAACAACTACAACTTTATTTTCTGTTTTTGAAATACTCATAGAGTGAAACCGTCATGAGTAACATGATGAGGTTATAGAAAAAATCATCTAAAGGAATACTTCCCACTCTGATGCCCAAATTAGCCGCATCATTGTAGACCAATACCGGCATGGAGGTTAGAATACCATTAACGATGGCAAAAGGAATTAAGGCAACCAGGTAGGCGAAGTAGAACATCCCTAAAAAGCCTGTACTCTTCTTCCAATACAAGAGGAGCAACAAGGTTCCGAGTACCACCGCATTGATGGCCGTATAGAGGTGAGATGGGTAAAAGTAAAAGCTGATTGCACAAAATAGAAACAGTCCTAGACTCAAGGGGTGCCTGAGTTTAAACAGGTAATCTTTCGGACTGTACGCTTTCAGGCATTCGTAAATGAAAACACAGGCATAGGGCACCACCAGGAAAAAGAGGTACTCTTCAACGGGCATTCCTCCCCATCGTATGTTCATTACATATTCCGGATTGAATTCCCATATTCCGATGAGGGTAAAGAAATAATCCCAAACCAAGAAGAATACTGCCGTTATCAAGATAGCTGGAAAGAGGTATTTCCAGTTTTTATAGAAGGCCACTTTTTTATCGAAGGATAAAGCAAGAGGTCCGGCTAAAGTGAGCAGATCAAGCAGCAGGTAAGTCGACATTTTAGGAAAGGGCCTTTGTAAGTTTTGCCTTAGTGGCGGGGTCAAGTTCTGCATTTTTCAGCATATAGGCCACCACGTCTTTCAATACTTCTTTACTTAGGCCATGGGTATCTGATAGGATGGCATCTACGATGACTTTTTTATCGCTAGCCAAATGCTGACGGTAATCTAAAAAATCAGGCACATTATTCTCTACCGAAAAGCGCAGGTAACGTACTTCAATCTGTTTTGGATTCTTTTGCGCCGCTTGGTTCAGCATAGCCGAGCCTTCTTTGAGGTATTTCAGCTTTGAATACGGATTGAGTGCATGTTTAGCCATTAAAGCCCGCGTGGCTCCGCAATAGGCCAACAACAAAACATCTTCTTTCGCCTCGCTTGTATTCAACTTGGCATAAAGGGTTTCAGCCTTATCTTCATCGCTAATGGCCAGTGTATACTGCTTTCTTACTTCCGTTAAACTCGGAAGAGCAAGTAACATGCAGGCCGTAATGAATTGAAGTACTACCATATATTCAAACGGAAGCGGATATACGATGTAGCCAAGAGGTAGATTTTCTCCGGATTGCTCACGCGCACCCTGGATTCCATCACCTTCTTCGGCTCGAGTTTATTGATCTTACGCAGCAGGCGGTAGAAATAGATATACGCGATGTATACTCCAAATCGGCTACCGGCAGGCAATTGACGGATGCCTTTCAGCGCCTCTTTGAAATCCGATTCTATGTCCTCTTCAATTTGTTTTTTCAAGCTCAAATCGAAGCTATCCATGAAGTTCACTTGAGGGAAATAAATCCGACCTCTATCGCGGAAATCACTTTTTAGATCTCTGAGGAAATTGATTTTTTGGAAAGCAGCACCTAATTTTCTAGCCGGTTCAAGGAGCTGCTGGTAGCGCTCCTGATTTCCTTCACAAAAAACGCAGAGGCACATTAAACCAACTACTTCTGCCGATCCGTAAATGTATTGCTGGAAGCTGTCGTTTTGGTACGAACGGTAGTCGAGGTCCATTTCCATGGAATCCAAAAACGCATCGATTAAATCGAGCGGAATGCTGAAGCGGTGTACGGTATTCTGAAAAGCCTGCAAAACCGGGTTGAAACTGATTTTTTCTTCAATAGCACGGTAGGTCTCTTCTCTGAAGCGACTGAGTAAATCGCGTTTATTAAATTGATGGAAGGTATCTACAATTTCATCAGCCAACCTGACAAAGCCGTAGATATTGCGAATCGGTGCGCGCATCTCCTTGCTCAGGGCCAGAATACCCAAGCTAAACGAGGTGCTATAAGCCGAAGTGATGATACCGCTTCCTCGCTCACAAACCTCATTGTAGAGTTGCATATTCGTTTCGTTACTTGTTCTAGTCAGATCCATAGTTTTAAACCGTTAAGGGGTGTTCATTGGCAATCTCTGCGGCAACCACTTCCCCGGAAATAATGGCCGGAGGCACGCCCGGACCGGGAACGGTAAGTTGCCCTGTATAGTAAAAATTGTTCAGGTTCTTATTCTTTAGCGATGGCTTCAAATGTGCCGTTTGCATCAGGGTATTCGCCAAGCCGTAAGCATTCCCTTTGAAGGAATGGTAATCGCTAATAAAATCGCTTTGAGCGTAGTCTCTTCTCACCTCCACTTTCGACCTCAACTCTCTTCCCAACAAAGCCTCCATTCTATCCATCACCAGCTGGAAATAGCGTTCTTTAATTTCAGGGGTGTCTTTCATTCCCGGCGCAACCGGAATCAGGATAAAGACATTCTCTTTTCCCTCCGGCGCTACTGTATCGTCTGTTTTGCTGGTGCACGACACGTAGAAAAGTGGATTCTCAGGCCAAGCAGGAGAATCGTAAATCTCTTTAGCGTGTCGCACAAAGTCTTGATCAAAGAAGAGGTTATGGTGCAGCAAGCCCGGGATGGGCTCAGAGAATCCGACATAATAAATGAGCGATGAAGGCGCCATTACGCGTTTATCCCAATAAGCTTCCGAATAATTGCGGTGTTCAGGTAACAAGGTTTCCAAGTGATGGTAATCTGCCCCTCCCACGATGAGGTCTGCTTTGTATTCGCCTTGGTTGGTTAGCACCCGTCGAGCCGACTTCCCTTCAACAATAATTTGTTTCACTTCATGGTTGAAATGAAACTTCACGCCTAATTCTTGAGCCAACTTGTACATCGCTTGCACAATCTCGTGCATACCACCTTTTGGATACCAGGTTCCCAAAGCGATATCAGCATAGTTCATTAGGCTATAGAGCGCCGGCGTATCTTGGGGTTTTGCACCCAGAAACAAGACCGGGAACTCAAGCAATTGTTTAATTCGAGCATCCTTGAATAAGCTATCGATGTGTTTGCTCATCGACTTAAACACGTCCAATTTGAACAAGCCGGAGATGAGTTTTTTATCCATCAATTCTGAGAGTTTTCTCCCCGGTTTATAGACGAGATTCTGAATGCCTACCTCGTATTTATAAGAGGCTTCATCTAAAAATTTCTTTAGCGATTGGCTTGCGCCCGGCTCAATGGTGTTTAGCATTTCACCCAAAGCCTCGGCGCTGGCAGGTATGTCCCAAATGTCTTGCGCCGAAAAAAAGACACGGTACGAAGGATCCAGTCTTTGAAGCTCGTAGTAATCTGAAACTTGCTTACCGAAGTCGGCAAAGAACTTCTCAAACACATCGGGCATCCAATACCAACTTGGACCCATGTCAAATCGAAAGCCATCGGTTTCCCAAACTCGGCAACGACCACCCGGGCCATTGTGCTTTTCTACCACAGCCACATCATATCCTTTCGCTGCTAGATGGCACGCTGCACTCAAACCGGCAAATCCGGAACCAATGACCAAGACCTTTTTCATGTTCTTAATTTACACCTATTAATCTTCGCTTAGTCCAAAGGATTCACCGTAGGCTTTAAGTCTTTTTCTTAAAATCCGACGTGCCACAAAGATTCGGGTCTTCACGGTACCAATAGGAATCTGAAGTATTTCCGCGATTTCATGGTATTTGAAGCCCTTGTTGTTCATACTAAACGTCTTCTTCAAATCGGGAGGCAAGGCATCAATGGCCAATTCCAAATCACGCTTTAAAAACTTACGCTCTCCGTCGTTACCGGAAACATGCGAAGGCGCATCCAAGAAGTACAGGTTATCTGTAGAATCCAGAAAGGTTTTACGTTTAAGAATTCGACGGTAGTTATTGATAAAGCTATTCTTCATGATGGTATAGAGCCATCCTTTGAGGTTTGTACCTTCCATGAATTTGGTGTGGTAGGTAAATGCTTTGAGCATGGTTTCTTGAACCAAGTCGTTAGCGTCTTCCGCATTGCGGGTGAGCTGCAATGCATAGTTTTTTAACGGATTCGCTTCTCTTTCTACCAATGAACTAAATTCGATCTGAGTCATATTGTTTAACCTTTTAGATGAATTATTAAACAAATCTAAAATGCTTTTCTTGTTCGCGCAAGCTTTGTTTAATCTTTTTTAATTTTCATTAAACAAAATAAAGCTACTATCTGCGACGTTTAAACACGCCAGCCTGTCGTGCTTTTATATACGAAATGTTCAGCTTGGCGGATTTATTAACTTTGCACGGAATTTGTTCAAAAGCCAGCGAATTGAATTAGCGACTTTCATTAAGCCGCGTTTAATTTTTTCGCTAGAGCATTAAACAAAATGCAGCAGCAGCTGTTAAGACGAAAAGCATGAGAGTAACCATTGGCAGGAAAGCCCATTTCAACGCAGCACATAGATTGTACAATCCAAATTGGACCGACGAGCAGAACGCAGCGTTTTATGGCAAGTGTAACTTACCCAACTACCACGGCCACAATTATAAATTGGAGGTGAAGGTTAAAGGAGAAGTTGACCAAGAAACAGGATACCTCTTAGACTTGAAATGGCTCAGTCAAATAATTAAAGAAGAAGTAGAAGAGCCATTTGACCACAGAAATTTAAATCTGGATACACCAGAATTCCGTAACTTGATTCCGAGTGCAGAGAATATTGCAGGTGTGATCTGGAGAAAAATTCAGGCTAGGTTACCGAAAGAAAAGAACCTCGACTTGATGATTGTACTTTATGAAACTGAAAGAAACTTCGTTGAATATTCCGGTGAATAATATTGAATTAATTGGCGACGAGCACCTCTCGTTTTCGCCAGATACTCCACTAAGAGAAGACGCTTTTGAAATGGATGACCAATTGAAAATTGAGTTGATCGCTAAGCATTTCAAAGAAATCATGCACGTACTAGGACTCGACCTTACTGACGACAGTTTGAAAGGCACTCCGGAACGTGTGGCCAAGATGTATGTGAAGGAAATCTTCTCCGGCTTAAATCCGGAAAACAAACCAAAAGCCACCCTCTTCGAAAACAAGTACCAGTACAATGAAATGCTGGTTGAAAAAGACATTCAATTCTACAGCAACTGCGAACACCATTTTGTGCCTATCATCGGAAAAGCACACGTAGCCTATATTTCCAGCGGGCAAGTTGTTGGCTTATCAAAAATCAACCGCATTGTTCAGTACTACGCTAAACGCCCTCAAGTTCAAGAGCGCATGACCATTCAGATTGCCAATGAACTGAAAGAGGCTTTAAAGACGGATGATGTAGCCGTGGTAATCAATGCAGCCCACCTTTGTGTTTCTTCACGCGGTGTGCAGGATGTTTCTTCCACCACCATCACAAGTGAATTCAGCGGTAAGTTTAAAGAAGAAGCTACCAAGCAAGAATTCTTTAAGTATTTGAATCTGTAATTTTTAAATCACGCTGAGGGCAGTTTAAACTCCAGTCTGTATATTTGGCCTGGGGATATAACCTAACGCATGCGCCTCAACCAAAACCAAATTCAGGCTGACGCAAATGCTCTTCTGCTCATGCCATTTCCGGCTTGCATTTGCAATGGCGCCGGAGAACTCTTGGATCAGAACGAAGCGTTTGGAGCACTTAGTCCGGCATGGACATCCTTATTCAATGCAGTAAAATCTGCCATTGGAAAGAAATCACATATCCAACTGTCCAACCCGTATTTTCAGGGCCAAGTTGGCATACAAGACCTAGCTTCTGAAAAACATTTACTCGTTTTCGTAGCGAGCGAAATACCTGAGCCTTCAACGAAAAGCAGACTCAATCAAATCTCACAGGCAGTAGCCACCTTAGATGGAGAAGGGAGATTGATTGAATACAACAACGCCTTTGAAAAGCTTGCCCTAAGTTTTGGCTTCCAAGAATTGAAACCGGGCTTGGATTTATTGAAGTATTTCCCTTCAAACGATTCCGGCTCAGGCATGCGCAAATTCTACTTTCCTCGGGGAGAAAACATGCTGGAAGTTCAGATACATTTCATTCCACTTTCTCCCGAAAAGACCTTGATGCTCGCGATAGAGCAAATGGATACTGATTCAAGCTCAAATTCAAAATACCGGTTACTCTCCGAAAACGACCTTGTTGCATGTGTCGTGCTTGATGCCGACCTGCGAATAAAATGGTGTAATAACAGTTTTGAGAAACTAACGGGCTGGCGGTTTAGGGAACTGGAAAACCAAGCTCTTTTTGAACATGTTCTTTCTTCTAATCCACTCGACAAAGAAAGGGTTCGTGCAGAGAAGAGTATTCAATCGCATCAGCATTCAAATATGCAGCTGAAGCTGAATAAAAAAAACGGCAATAAAATTTGGGTAAAAGCCAATTTCTCCTCCATTACCGGAGCAGATGAAACACTTTATTCAGTAGTACTTCGGGACATTACTCAGGAAATTGAGATTCAAGAAAAACTAGGCTACCAACTTCAACAGAACGAAGGTATCCTCAAAGCCATTCCGGATTTGATCTACCGTGTGACCGGAGATGGGTATTACTTGACTTGTCATGCTTCCAACGAAAAGGACCTTTTGGTTCCGCTTAAAGACATTCCGGGCATGCGCTTTTTCGACATGCCGGAGGCAGAAGAGCTAAAGAACCGGGTTTGGAATAAAATTCAGCGTGCCCTCAAAACAGGTAAAGTCCAAGAAATAGAATACCAGAGACGAAATCAGCGAGGCGAAACCCACCATTACGAGGCACGCATCAGCAAGTCGGGACCCAATGAGGTAGTCTATTTTGTTCGAAATATCAGTGAACGGATCACCGGACAGCACCGTCTCGAACAGAGCGAAAAAAAGTGGAAGAGCATCATCCAAAACGGTTTTGATGGGATTATTTTACTAGATGCCAAGGGAATGGTTATTGACCATACGCCAAATGTTACCAAGCATTTCAACCTCGCCAAAGACACGCTCATCGGACGCAATATGCTTCGCTATATACCTTTATCGGAGCGATCTGCATTTCTTGACATCTTTAAGTCGCTTACCCTCAAATCGAAGAAGAAAATCCGACGTGACTTTAGCTTCCGGGTGAGAAAAGGCGGCATCCTGACGGTTGAAGCATCTGCCGTGAACATGCTTGAAACGCCAGAGGTAAAAGCCATTGTAATCAATTACCGCGAAATCACGGAGCGCAAGAACTCAGAAGCTAAACTTCTAGAGTCGTTCACCAACCTGAACGCCATCATCAACAATACCCACGATCAAATCTGTTTATTCGATCTTGATTTCCATGTCATCATTCAAAACAAGCCGTACAAGCAAGCGATACAAACTGCATTTGACATGAAAGATACGGATGGCATTTCTCTGCATGACTTACCCGACAGTGAAGCCAAAACTTTTTGGGTTAATGCCCTCAACCAAATTGTTAGCAACAAGAAGCGCCTGTCTTTTGAACGCGTCAATAAATTTGGACGGATATTTAGGGTTTCGCTTACCCCCATCAAAGGAGCGAACAAAGAAATCACATCGATTAGTTATTTCGCCACAGACATTACAGATGTGGTCAACTATGAAAGGTCTTTATCGCGAAGCAGGGAAACCATCTCTACCATTTTAAGCACTACTTCGGCAGGCATCTTTATCTTGGATGGATTGCGTATCATTTACTCCAATGACCAGTGTGAGCATATTTTAGGAAGGTCTAAACGCGAATTGTTTTCGCACGATATCACAGAGTTTGTTCATCCGGATGAAAAGGAAGGCATCATGCAAAGGGCGCACAAACGAAAAAAAGGATTCCAGAAACCCTTGCACTATGAAATTCGCATTATTACACAGGCCGGAGTAGAGCGTTGGCTTGACGTGCAATCATCTGCTATACACTACAACGATAAAGAGCATACCATAGCTACTGTTTTGGATATCACAGACCAAAAGATCCAGGAACAAAAACTCATCGAAGCCAAAGAATTAGCGGAAGAGCTCACCCGTCTGAAATCAAACTTCTTAGCCAATATGAGTCATGAAATCAGAACTCCCTTAAACGGCCTATTGGGATTGTCTGAACTCATCACCATGACAGACGACTTGAATGAGATTCGAGAAATGGCTCAACTGCAGCGCATCTCAGGCAATCGCCTACTGGATACTTTGACCTCTATTCTGAATTTATCCCGATTGGAAGCCGAAAACAACAGTGTGCATTTGGTTAAAATTCACATGCACGAATTCCTCCATGAGATTGTGAAAGTACATTCGGCACCTTACCAATTGAAAAAAATTAAGTTGGAGCTGATACCACCGGACCAAGGAATTTATTGCCTTGCGGATGAGACCATGTTGTATCAAGTCTTCAATAACCTGTTGGGCAATGCGCTAAAGTTTACCGATGCGGGCGGAGTTCATATCCAGTGCAATGTCCAACTCAATAAAGCCAATTTGCCTCAACTTCAAATCCAGGTAAAAGACTCCGGTATTGGAATAGCCAGCGATTTCTTGCCTCATATCTTTGAATCGTTCAGACAGGAAAGCCAAGGAATAGGACGGAAATACGAAGGCAGCGGACTTGGACTTGCCATCGCTAAAAAATACCTAAACTTACTTAATGGCGACCTTTCCGTAAAAAGCACAAAAGGAGAAGGAAGTGTTTTTACAATCACTTTACCGATAAAAGAAAACAAATAATATTCAGTATACTTGCCTTAAGGGGAGGAGCAATTTGACTATTTTATACATTGAAGATGATCCAATCAACGCGATGATCATTTCCAAGTTTTTGGAAAACGATTTCAGCGTTGAAGTGGCCAGTACAAGTGAAGAGAGCCTTCGCTTGTTATCTAAAAACACATACGACCTGATTCTACTTGACCTAAACCTTGGTCACGATAATGAAAATGGTCTCAGCCTGTTTTACAAGATTCAGAAGCTTTCCGGCTGCGATAAAATTCCTGTTATCGCCCTAACCGCCAGCTCAGACCCACATGAACGTGATTCGTATTTAAATGCCGGGTTCTATGGCTTTATTGTGAAGCCGGTGGAGCGCATATCACTCATCAATTACCTCAAAGGCATCAAAGAAAATGCTAGAGTGGAATAAGCTCCCGCTGTTTTTTGCTTAAACCCGACCAGACCAAATGATGCGAGTCTCGAATCCAGCTGAGCAATAAACTCTCTTCAACTGAACCCTGAACGCTAACCGTATTCCAGTGTTTCTTATTCATGTGAAATCCCGGTGTAACTTCCGGATACTGTGCTCTTAATTCCTCCGCCTTTTCAGGATCGCATTTCACATTGAAGCCACTAAAGTCTTCTACATCAGCCAAGGCAAACATCTTACCCCCTACTTTGTAGACCAAGGTCTTTGAATCGAAAGGGAAAGTTGCTTCTGTTCCGGGTAAGGATTCACAGAATTGATAAAACATTTCGATATCCATCCAATCAAAATTAATTCAAAATGCGCTTCCCGTCTCAGAGCAGGACTTATTTTGCTACTTTTGCGAGAGTTATATGATTCAGATTTCCTACCTCAGAGACAAGAAAGAAGAAGCCATCGCCCGATTGGCTAAACGTGGTTTGCAGGCCGAAGCCCTCGTAACACAGGTGCTTGAGCTAGACGAAAAAAGAAGATCGACACAGACCAAACTCGATCAGCTTTTAGCCGAAGCCAACCAATGGGCAAGAGAAATTGGCGAACTTTTCAAAAAAGGTGAAAAAGAGGCAGCTGAAGTAATTCGCGCCAAAAGCACCGCAGCAAAAGAGGAAATCAAACAATTGGAAGAAGCCTTAGGTCAGGCAGAGAAAGACATGCAAGATGCGCTTGTTCAACTTCCAAATACACCACACGAATCAGTGCCTTTTGGAAAAACACCCGAAGACAATGAAGTGGTTTTGCAACACGGTGAAATTCCTAATCTGGGTGATAATGCCAAAGCGCATTGGGACCTCGCAGCAGACCACGATTTAATCGACTTTGAATTGGGTGTAAAAATCACCGGCGCCGGATTCCCGGTATACAAAGGCAAAGGAGCTCGTTTGCAAAGAGCCTTAATCAACTTCTTCTTAGATGAAGCATTAAGCCACGGCTACCATGAAATCCAGCCTCCTATTGTAATCAATGAGGATTCAGGTTTTGGCACAGGACAGTTGCCTGATAAGGAAGGACAGATGTACTATATGCCATTGGACCAATTGTACATGATTCCAACTGCGGAAGTTCCAATCACCAACCTGTACCGCAATGTTTTGTTGAAAGAACAAGAATTACCCATCAAACACGTTGGTTATACCCCATGTTTCAGACGAGAGGCAGGCTCTTACGGTAAAGACGTTCGTGGATTGAACCGTTTGCATCAATTTGATAAAGTAGAGATTGTTCACTTCGCTAGACCGGATGAATCTTACGCTCAATTGGAACAGATGAGCAGCTACGTTCAAAGCCTTTTGCAAAAGCTTGAATTGCCTTACCGCGTGCTTCGATTGTGTGGAGGAGATATGGGCTTTACTTCTGCCCTCACTTACGATATGGAAGTATATTCTGCAGCACAAGGCCGCTGGCTGGAAGTGAGTTCAGTATCCAACTTTGAAACCTTTCAAAGCAATCGATTGAAATGCCGTTTTAAAAACAAAGAAGGTAAAAACGAACTGGTGCATACTCTGAACGGCAGTGCTTTAGCGTTACCTAGAATAGTTGCCGCATTATTGGAAAACAACCAAGACTCAGAAGGACATATTCGTATTCCTGCTGCCTTGGTTCCCTATACCGGCTTCGATAAAATCTAGACATGAACCGGATACTGCTTGTTTTCTCTTTGCTCTTTATTGCCTTTGAAGCTTCGGCACAAATCAACACAACAACCTGCAAAGATGAAGATCTAGCGAATCCGTATTTCGACTGCGGAACTTTCTTCGCTCCGGTTTGCGGATGCGATGGTATAACTTACCGTAACGAATGCGCTGCACGATACCACGGCGGATTGAACCAAGGGAATTGGCAAGGAGGTTCTTGTGAGCCCTTTTTCTTCTTCATGTTCCCCAGCATGGTATTGACTAATTTCAGACTCGATATTCAGTTTAAAGCATCCAGCACAGCAACACTGGTGATTCGCGATATTTTCGGCAATGTTAAATTGCAAAGATCCATCAGCGGAAGCACGTTTGCCGTGCAATACTCCTTTGACTTAACTACGCTCAATCCAGGCTTTTATGTACTCTCCGTGAGCAATGGAGAACATTACCAGACACAAAAATTTAGTCTCTCTCATCCCTAATTCCTATATTGAGGAAAAATCAGAATATGGGACTTCTTAAAGAATTTAAAGACTTCGCGGTTAAAGGCAATGTTATTGACTTAGCCGTTGCCGTGATTATCGGTGCTGAGTTTGGCAAAATCGTTTCTTCCTTGGTGAAGGACGTGATTATGCCGCCTATCGGAAAGCTACTGAACAATGTAAATTTCACAGAGCTATTTGTAGCATTGGATGGCAATACTTACGAGACCTTAGCTGCTGCCCAAGAAGCCGGAGCCCCTCTGCTGACTTACGGAAACTTTGTTCAGGCATTGGTTAATTTTACCATCATTGCTTTTGTGGTTTTCATGTTGGTAAGAACCATCAACAAACTGAAGAAAAAAGAAGAAGCAGCTCCTGCAACACCGCCTCCTACTCCAGAGGATATCGTCTTGCTAAGAGAGATTCGCGACGCTTTAAAGAAATAGCCTTAAGACAGCCCTCCATGTGAGGGCTTCTTTTTTATATTTGCGGCATGAGTAACAATGCCCTTATCGAAGAACTGAAGTGGAGAAACCTCTTACACGATTCAACTCCCGGCGTGGAGGACCAACTGGATAAAGAGATGACCATCGGTTATGTGGGATTTGACCCAACTGCCGATTCACTTCACATCGGTAACATGGTTCCCATCATGTTATTGGTTCACTTGCAAAGGGCAGGTCATAAGCCTATTGCACTCGTTGGTGGTGCAACCGGTATGGTAGGCGACCCATCCGGTAAAACCCAAGAAAGACAGTTGCTGTCGATTGCCGACATCAACCACAACTTGGATTGCCAGAAAAAGCAATTGGAGAAATTTCTTCGCTTTGATAATTCTGAAAACTCAGCTGAGATTGTAAACAACTACGATTGGTTCAAAGACTGGGGCTTCCTCGACTTCATTCGCGAAGTAGGAAAACACATCTCCGTAAACTACATGATGGCCAAAGACTCTGTTAAAAACAGACTGGAAACCGGTATGTCGTTCACTGAATTCACCTACCAGCTTATCCAAGGCTACGACTACGTTCACCTGAATCAAACCAAAGGAGTTAAGCTGCAAATGGGGGGTTCCGACCAGTGGGGGAATATCACCACCGGTACCGAATTGATTCGCCGTATGCACGGAGGTGATGCTTTTGCTATTACCGCACCACTGGTTAAAAAAGCTGACGGTACCAAATTCGGAAAATCTGAAGGCGGCAACGTTTGGCTGGATTCGGCCAAAACGAGTCCTTATAAATTCTACCAGTTCTGGCTCAATACCTCGGATGAAGACGTAGAGAACTTCATTAAAATCTACTCGCTTAAAACAAAAGAGGAATTAGACAGCTTGATTACAGAACACAAGCAAGATCCTGGACGCCGTATTCTTCAACATGCCATTGCCGATGAGCTAACCGCTCGAGTGCATTCAGAAGAGGACTTGAACAAAGCCAAAGACGCCAGCTCGGTGCTTTTCGCTAACAATACTGCCGAGTTATTGAAAACCCTCGACTTGGAAACCCTGGAAAGCATTTTTGAAGGCGTTCCTAATTCCGATCTTCCTCTTAGCGAATTGGAAGCCGGCATTCCAATGCTCGAATTCCTAGCGGATAAAACCGGTGTATTCCCTTCTCGCGGTGAAGCCCGCAAGATGATTCAAGGCGGCGGTGTATCCATCAACAAAGAAAAGGTGGAGAGCGATGCAGGTACGGTCGACGCGTCATTTTTGCTTCAGAACAAGTATATCCTTGTTCAAAAAGGCAAAAAGAACCGCCACGTGGTGCAGGTTGGATAGGCAATATCCAGGTCAGCAGCTAGCGAAGCATAGAACTCTTCTTCTTCACTCTTCACTTCTCCGAACGGTATTTCCGATAGGCGATAATAAGCCCGCTCGTTAACAAGATGCCCAGTCCTGAATCCAAAGGCGCGGGGTTCGGCGGCAAAGGTTGGGCTACTAAACTGCACGGCAGGAGTAATAAGAGCGTAATACTGTAGAGGATTTTCATGGTTCATATTTTTAAGATTAGGGTTGGTATACGATGCGGCTTTGCTTTGACTGAGATTCACCACATTGAAGTATGAAATAACTTCCTTTTGGAATAGCACTAGCTCCGCTAAAATTTGGAATTACTTTAATCAAACGCCCTTCTAGCGAATACAATCTCGCCTCCTTCCCGATGCAGTATTGGCAAATTCCTTTTGCTTCAGCATCTGCTCCTGTTGTGCTTAAATGATTATCAGGTTTAAATGGCGTATGGTATCTGAGCAGCCGGAAGCTTTGCAAAGAACAAGGAACGATTAGGCGTTGCTCGGGGAAGACCAGCACACTGTCTTCCCCCAGAATCAGCATTAGGGTATCTGTTCCCCACGCATGATCCACGAGCAACCGCCCTCCCACAAGATTTTTTGCACGCACTTGGAAATCGACCGGCTCCACTAGGCTGCGTTTTGACAGCACCGACCATTCTATGCCCTGCGCTTTCCAGAATAACTGCTGTGAACCGGCCGGCAAAAGGGCATCGCTAATTTTATTTGGTTTGATCGAAGCCTCCTCCGATTGCCATACCAGTATATTCCCTAGGGTATCTTCTCCATTGAGTAGGTAAATCGTAACTTGATTAGGTTGGTTTTTAAAGAGTGTCTGACCTTGCTCTAAGCAAAGCATACTGCTGTCAAAATCAAATGCCGAACTT
Source organism: Bacteroidota bacterium (assembly GCA_006226545.1). Lineage (GTDB taxonomy): Bacteria > Bacteroidota > Bacteroidia > UBA8524 > UBA8524 > M1806. The sequence continues at coordinate 60,439 of SBGR01000079.1, forward strand.
ACCGTATCTGAAGCCGCGCCTAACTTCACAAAAAAGGCTTGAAAGGGACGAATCTTACCATTGAGTTGTGCGTTACCCAATTGACCATTATGGGCCAAGTAACTTTCAGAGGAATTGCGGTAGAGGTAATGAAATTGATTGAGCTGTCCGCCCATCCCATTTCGTACAATGCCCCAATCTAAACTTGCCGTAAAAGGATTTGCAAGCAGGTTCCAGCCATCCACTACGGTGCTATCGCTAAAACTAGATGAATCTATTGGGAACCCATAGGCTAACCTGCCCGCAGAATACTGGACCGGGTTATTTAATAGTCCACTAAATTGAAGAACCTTTCCTGAATCAGTGGGTGAGAAACGAAATGCGTATGCATTGCCCTGCCCGAAATTACTGGCACTATCTACATCGCTGCTCCATGTACCTTGAGTCGCATCCCAGCGAAAAATGTTTTGTCCCGAACCGGAATACTGCATAGTAACTTTACCATTCCATTGGCTCAAACTTGCCTGAATGGGTGCTCCCAAATAAGCCCAACCGGATGAAGGCACGATTAGCTCCATGCTTAAATTGCCTTGAAGATCTCCCCCATTTTTCAAAAGTTGAGCACATCCAGAACTCGTGCATTTCAAAATTAATTTCCCCTCGCATTGCAATGTTCCACCAAGGAGTTCAACCTTACCGGCTACTTTCAAACTATCTTTAAGGGATACCGTGGCAAGGGTATTTTTAGCGAAGGTGATACTAGACCAAAAGGCGGTATCATAGGTAAAAGCAAGTTGATCAACGGAGTGATTTCCGGAAAAATACAAAACCGGTTCTCCCAAGGGCATCAAACTCCCTGAATGGGTGTTTACCGAATCTAAGCTGATACGAACATTGGAAACCGCAAGAATGCCGGAATCGAGGTGAAGGATGCCATTGACCACCTTGCTGGAATCCAGCAAAAGCTTTTGTGTTGAAAAGAGTTGGAGGTGAATTGAGGCATTAGTCGTATCCGCCCATTCATCGCCAACCTGTACAACCGAATCTTGGAGCTGGGTATATAGCAAGTGATTTAGCGATTGAATGTTCCCGGAAAATGATGTAGAACCAGATATCTGAAGTGTATCCACAACGTATACGTTCGTGCCCGATTTAATTCCTGACCCATTCAATTCTAAATTTCGGTAAGCCACATTGGAAATAGTTTGATTGCCGGCACGCTGGTAAACTACTTTAGCATTCGGACCGAATACAACGGAATCAGGATGGAGACGAATGGCGGTTTGGGTTCCTCCAAGTAAACCAGCTTCGTGATGCAGAATGAATTTACCATCCAACTGAAAGAAAGATGCTTGTCCGGAGCTGATGCCAACATTGGAATTAGACATGGTCCAAACAGCCCCTTCGCTTAATTCAAATAAAGCCGAATCGGCCAAGTTGATATTACCAGAGCTGGTGCCTACGCTGGTACCAGAGATTTTCAGGTGTTTAAAAGGAATTCCGTTTCGGATGGTTTGTTGGCTGAGTGCATTGCCTTGGTATTCGATGCAACCACCGCTGATATCAAAAGAGCCGGAGATATCAGGTTTGGTACCTGTGCCTCCCAGCTGAAGCACGCCGCCAGATTGGATTAGCGAAGTAGCGGAACCGCCTATGCTTCTATTTTCTAGATTCACGGTATCGGTGCCGGATAGTTTTAAAACACCCAATGAATTGGTTCCACTGATGGCAGAGCTAAAGGTTTTAATCCCAAATGGACCGGTAAATTCCAGGGTATCGTAGGTTCTGCTTCCCCGGATGATGGCATTGCCTGCAGACGAAATGCAAATCCGGCCTGAATCGATGGTATAGGCTCCACTTAATTCGGGGAGCATAGTCTCTGTTTTAGCTAAAATCAAAGAACCGCCTCGAAGTTGCAAGGCGCCGGCACCGGAGACCGAAAACGTATCGGCCTCCAGTGAAGCGCTGTCTGCAATGCACAAAGTAGTACCGCCACCCATGCTTAGCGACTCACCCAAAGTCAAGCGGCTACCTCGTTCCAGCAACAGCACAGTTCCGACCCCACTGAAGCTCCAGGGTTGCGTGGTTGAAATACTCAATCCGTGTTGCACCACAAAGGTGTCTCCGGCGCTGAAGCCGGACGGGTGTATTCCACTCAAGTTCGGGGAGCTCCACCAGGATGAAAAGGCATGTACCGAATTTTGTCCGTCGTGATAGTAGGAAGTCTGGGCATAGACTGCATCCGTGCAGAAGCACTTCAACAGAAAAAGCAGCAAAACAAAATGCACTTTTGGGTTCATAGTAATGCGAAGCTCCGAGTGCTTGTGTCAGGAAAAAAGTGCATTTCCCTTCGTGACGAAGACAAGGATTAGCCTTGACACTCGGATAAAATTCTGACAGAAAATTCAAGTGAGAAATAAACTCAAATGAGATTAGGAGACTAGAATAACTTCATGAGCCTCCGGTTGATGACCACTTCTGTTATTACTCCACTAATCAAGATCCAAATTCCAAAGAAGGGTCTCGAATTAGACTAGACTTTGGAACTTATAGAGCAGATGACAGATTTGCGCATACATCTACAAAACTTTTTATCCTTCCATCGCTTATTGAATGGAAAGAAACCATTTAACTTGCCCTTGTGAAAGCAGAGATCATCACCATAGGAGACGAAATACTCATAGGCCAGATTGTTGATACCAATTCGGCATGGATGGGACAGCAACTGAACCCCATTGGAGTTGACATTGTGCAAATCAGTTCCATCTCGGATCAGGTGGAGCATATTATCAAAGCCATCAATGAAGCCCGCGGCAGAGCCGATATTATTTTAATTACCGGAGGCCTTGGACCTACCAAAGACGATGTCACTAAAAAGACCTTAGCGAAGTACTTTGATTCGGAGATGGCGATGGATCCGATAGCTTTGGAGCATGTGACGCAGATTTTCGCTAAACGCAACTTGAAGATGATTGACATCAACGAAGCGCAAGCCTTGCTGCCTGTGAAATGTAAACCACTCTACAATCCGGTGGGTACCGCTCCGGGCATGTGGTTTGAAGAAAATGAACAAGTGGTGGTTTCTATGCCGGGTGTGCCGTATGAGATGAAAAAAATGATGACTGAAAAAGTCATTCCAATGCTTCTAGAGCGTTATACCTTTCCGGTAATCCATCATAAAAACTTCTTAACCAGCGGCATTGGCGAATCCTTCTTAAGTAAGCGCATTGCGCATCTGGAAGACAGCCTCCCTCCTCACATCAAACTTGCTTACCTCCCTAATTACAGCACGGTTCGACTCCGTTTTTCGGCCAGAGGACAGGATGCCAAAGCCATGGAATCAGAGCTGGAAGAGATTGGACATCGCCTAAAAGAAATCATACCTGAATACCTCATTTCAGACGAGGATATTCGCATTCAAGAAGTTATAGGCCGTATCCTTCAAGCTAAAAAACTAAAGATAGGCACAGCCGAAAGTTGTACCGGCGGTTATATGGCCCACCTTATCACAAGCGTTGCCGGCAGCAGTGCGTATTTCATGGGATCAGTTGTTTCCTATTCGAATGAAGTGAAAATGCAGGAACTGGGTGTGCAAGAATCTACTTTAACCTCTTACGGTGCGGTAAGCAAAGAAACCGTATTGGAGATGGCGGAAGGATTAAGAAAGAAACTAGGACTGGATTACGCCATAGCGAGCAGTGGCATTGCCGGTCCGGGCGGAGGTACCGAGACCAAGCCGGTTGGTACCGTTTGGCTGGCAGTAGCGGGACCAAAAGAAAGCATCGCTAAAGACTATTTGCTCTACGGTGAAAGGCTCCAAATCATTGAGCGAAGTGCCATGTTAGGACTCGATCTGCTGCGCAAAGCCATTGAGGCTCAGGATATCTAAGCTTTCATTTTGAACAACCCTCGGAAAAGTGCATTTTTGCAGTCCTTTTAACCGTATTAAGATTAAGCATGGCTGAGTTTCAATTGATCATGCCCAAAATGGGCGAAAGTATTGCAGAAGCAACGGTAATTCGCTGGCTCAAAGAAGAGGGCGAAGCCATTGAAGCCGATGAATCGGTATTGGAGATTGCTACCGATAAGGTAGACTCTGAAGTACCTTCTCCAAAGGGAGGTATCCTGAAAAAGAAACTCTACGGCGAAAACGACGTGGTAAAAGTGGGTGAGCCTGTGGCCATCATCGAACTGGAAGGTGAAGCCGGCGCTGAAGCCGCTCCAGCTCCAGCAGCAGAAGCTCCGGTAGCAAATGCTAACCCGGTTGCTGTTGCAGAAAAGATGGTAAGCGAAGCCAAAGAAGCCACCACCACTGCGCCTAGCAATAGCGAAGGTTCTCGTTTCTATTCTCCATTGGTTTTGAATATTGCCCGTACAGAAGGCATTAGCATGACTGAGTTGGAGGCCCTTTCCGGAACAGGAAACGAAGGTCGCGTTACGAAAAAAGACATTTTAGCTTACGTTAAAGACAAGCAAAGCGGAAAAGTGAGCGCTCCTGTAGCGGCTCCGGTAAGCACTCCTGCTGCACCGGTTAGTCAGCCGAAAGTAAGCGAGCCATCTGCTCCAGCTGTATCGATGAATGCCGGCGACGAAATCATTGAGATGGACCGCATGCGTAAAATCATCTCTGACCACATGGTGATGTCGAAACGTACCTCACCGCACGTTACTTCTTTTGTAGAAGCGGACGTGACCAATATGGTATTGTGGCGCGATAAAGTAAAGGATGCCTTCTTCAAACGTGAAGGAGAAAAAATCACCTTTACACCAATCTTTATCGAGGCTGTAACTAAAGCCATCAAAGACTTCCCGATGATTAATATCTCGGTTGACGGCGATAAAATTATCAAACGCAAAGACATCAACGTAGGTATGGCAACTGCCTTACCAAGCGGCAACCTGATTGTTCCGGTAATTAAAAATGCCGATCAAAAGAACTTATTGGGCTTGACCAAAGACGTTAATAATCTCGCTAACAAAGCCAGAGCGAATAAATTGAGTCCGGATGATATCCAAGGCGGTACTTATACCTTAACCAACGTAGGTGGTTTTGGCAACGTAATGGGAACCCCTATTATCAACCAACCTCAAGTGGCTATTTTGGCTGTAGGTGCCATCAAGAAAAAGCCGGCTGTTATTGAAACACCACAAGGCGACATGATTGGCATCCGTCACTTCATGTACCTCTCGCATTCATACGACCACCGCGTGGTTGACGGTGCTTTGGGCGGCATGTTTGTTCGCAGGGTAGCAGACTACCTCGAGCAGTGGGACATCAACCGCGAGATTTAATCATTCAAACATATTCATTAAAAGCCCTCTTCGGAGGGCTTTTTTTATGTACTAAAACAAGTAAATTTACGTTTTGAAACCATGAAACTTAGAACCTTACTAAGCACATTATTGATCTTGTGCTCAATCGCCCTATTCGCTCAAATTTCACCTGAAGATAATTTCAGACAAGGGTATTACCAATGGGTGCAACAACATAACAAACAGGCTGAAACGTACAAAAATGCCAAAGTTCATTATTTAACGAGCACCTATTCAAAACTTGATGAAGATTCCGTTCTCATTCGGTCACGCATGAATTCCCGTCTTGAATTGGATACACAAGGTCGCATTATCCTGTATCAAAATTTATGGAGACGCGGACGAATCTCCAATGAAATTCGAATCAGCTACGATGATGAAAGCCGCATCAAAACCATTCAATACGGCACCGGAAAAAGAAAGACCCTTTACGAGTATGAGTATTTTAACGACAGCCTTATTGCAGCGATTAAAGGGCAAACAAAACACGACGCATACTTCTATAAGTACAACTATAATTCTAAGTTGGAACTCACAGAGATGTCATTTCATAAGAATGCCAAGCAAGTAAAACGCCTTGAATACAGCTATTATGAAAACGGAACTAAAAAAGAAACCAAGGTATTTGACAAACGTAACAAGCTGAAGCAGACCTATAGCTATGCTTGCGGGATTGATGAAAGTGTAAAAAAGAAAAAAAACGATACCTCCTATGTATGTTCCAATACGACTGTTTTGCCAGATGGATCCAAACAAAGGGTGACCGAGAACATTGATGATAAAGGAAGAGTATCACGGTCTGTGTTCACGTACAATGAAAAGACAAAATACTCCATGATAGAACGGTATAACCACAAAAATCAAATGGAGATGAGTAGTGAAAACCTAAGATTAGGTGAAACCTATTTGAACCTTTACATGGTTTACAGAAAAGGAAAACTAAAAAGATCCTATAAGACCTTTACATCGATAGATAAATTCAAAATGGAGTCACGGATTACCAAGTATACTGACGGTACTTTCAGGTGTTTTCAATACAGCTATACCTATTATTAGCACATCATTAAAAAAAATTTAATCCCTTTCCAACCTTTCCCTGCACCTAGGCGTTTACTTAATTGACAAGCCTAATTCTTTGATTTAATTGTTCAAGTTGTGGGAATAAAAAGCTCTTGGTTATCCAACGATGAGACTTCCCTGATACAAGCCTGTATCCAGGGCAACAGAGCAGCTCAACAGAAGCTCTTCGAAGTCTACTCACCCAAAATGCTGGGTGTCGCCTTCCGCTATGCCAATTCGAGAGAAGAGGCTGAAGACATGTTGCAGGAAGGATTTATCCGCATTTTTCAAAAATTGAACACCTTTCGCTTTCAAGGCTCCTTTGAAGGCTGGATCAGAAGAATTATTGTCAATACCGCCATCAATCACATTCGCAAGTACCAAAATCTTAAATACGAGTGTGAAATAGAAGAAGCTTACTATATTCCTGCAGCGAGTTCGGATGCAATTGCGTCCATGTATACGCGTGAGGTAATACAATTACTGCATGACCTACCGCTGGGATATAGAACTGTGCTTAACTTGTATGCCATTGAAGGGTATTCTCACCGTGAAATCGGAGAGATGCTGGGCATCGAAGAGAGCTCTTCCCGTTCCCAGTATACCCGTGCAAAATCCTTACTTCAAAAAAGATTACAGAAACTGGAAGAATACGGTATAGCTGAAAATGACAAGGCTTCGCATCAATAGATCACTGGAAGAAGAATTGGCCCGCAAGGCCGAAGATTTCCGTGTGGAGCCAAGCCAAGGGCTCTGGGAATCTGTTGCTTCCCAATTGCCAGCTAAAAAACCTTTCCCCTTTAAAAAAGTATTCTTAGGCACCGGCGTAGCGGCCATCGCCGCTTTGAGCTTCTTACTTCCAAATCCTAAACCCAATACTCCTGTAGTAGAGGAAATTGTTCAAAGTACCGAACTCACTCTCGACGCTGCCAATTCAATTTCAGAAACCACAACAAAGCCAAGAACAAAATCTATCATTAGTTCATCTAAATTGATATCGGAGGCCGAAGTTAGCCATCAAGAAGCTAGTCTGATTTCCGTTTGGCAACCCATTAGCGAGATTACCGGACTTACTGCTCAGATAGCAGAGCCCGAAATTCAGCTAAGCCCAAGCTCCCCTATTGCAATAGCCGCTTCAAAACCCAGCGTCACTGAATTCAACAAGCGTAGTTGGTTTAACCGCGATGGACTAAATTTAGTCATCAGCAGTAGCTTGGACCAAAGCTACCGCAACATGATTGCTAAAAACGATTTGTCGGCAGAAGTAGTAAACCGCCGAGAAGCAAGCGATAAAATGCTTACCGGATACCGCATTGGCGCAGATTTACGCTATTACCTCACCAATTCATTTTCTGTAGGTCTTGGATTCCACTACGGAAGTTGGGGTGAAAACTTAGGCATCACCAACGGTATTCACACACCGTATTACGACTCACTTGGCAGGGCCAACGGACATAATCCAACCGAAATGTACCGTCCGGGCACTACACACCGTTACAGCAACCAATACCGTTACGTAGAAATTCCGCTGATGTTCTTTACCGAAAGACCGGTGGGACAAAACCTCAGCCTAGGTGCCGGTTTGGGAATGTCTGCCATCTACAATGATGCACGGAGCTGCTTGAACTACGATTACCAAATGAGCCATTACGTGAAAGATCCGGGCATCTTCAGAACATGGAATTCCAATCTAATGGCTGCTGTTCAACTGCGCTTCCAAAGCAGTGAAAACCTCAGCTTCTTGGCCGGACCAAGCATCAAATACAGCTTATTCTCCACCTTCCGCGAATCGTATCCGGTGGATCAACATCAGTATGCTATTTCTTGGAATTTCGGATTCCAGTGGAAACTTTTCCAACCGAAACCAAAGCACCGTCTGAACTAATTTCTCCATTCATCTAAAAAAGTTTATCGGGCGCAACCCTATGCGACTTGACTGCACCTATCTGATAACTAGGTTCTTTTTAGTTTCATAGTTTGCGGTTAGCCCCTTCCTCACGAGAGGGGGCTTTATTTTTCTTACCACATCTTATAAACAGCTCGGGCTCCTCCGACTAAATTGCCTACCTTTGCATCCCGTATACGCATAGCGGCATCACCATGTCAAAAACAAAATATGTCTTCGTTACGGGCGGGGTAACATCGTCCCTCGGAAAAGGAATCATTTCAGCCTCTCTTGCCAAGCTTCTTCAGGCTAGAGGGTATTCAGTAGCCATTCAAAAATTTGATCCATACATCAACGTGGATCCGGGAACCATGAATCCGTATGAACACGGCGAGTGTTTCGTTACAGACGATGGCGCTGAAACCGACTTAGACTTAGGCCACTATGAGCGTTTCTTGAACATCCCCACTTCGCAAGCGAATAACATCACTACCGGACGAATTTACCAGGCGGTAATTGAGCGCGAACGTGAAGGTGGCTACCTAGGAAAAACCGTTCAGGTTGTTCCCCATATTACCGATGAGATTAAACGTCGCATTATGCTTTTGGGCGAAAACGACGATTACGATATTATCATCACCGAATTAGGCGGAACGGTTGGCGATATTGAATCTCTGCCGTTTGTTGAAGCGGTGAGACAAATCATTTGGGAGAAGGAAGACCAAGATACTTGCGTTATTCACTTAACCTTGGTTCCTTACCTCGCAGCAGCCAAAGAATTAAAAACCAAACCTACCCAGCACTCGGTGAAGACCATGTTGGAATACGGTGTTCAGCCGGACGTATTGGTTTGCCGTACAGAGCACGACTTAGGCACAGACCTGAGAAAGAAAATCGCTTTGTTCTGTAACGTAAAATCAAGCGCTGTTATTGAAAGTATCGACGTAGAAACCATCTACGATGTACCGTTGAAAATGCAACGCGAGAAACTCGATAAAGTAGTTTTAAATCACTTGAAACTATCGAGCAAAACCGAGCCGGACCTCGAAGGCTGGAAAGACTTCTTGTGGAAACTCAAAAACCCTAAGGCCGAATTGAACATCGGTTTAGTGGGTAAATACGTTGAATTGCCAGACGCGTATAAATCCATCGCAGAAGCATTTATCCATGCAGGCTCAAGCAATGAAGCGAAGGTTAAACTTCACTATATCCATTCTGAACTTATCTCAGAAGAAAATGCCGATAAAAAACTCGGTCAACTGGATGGTATCCTTGTAGCCCCGGGCTTTGGAGAACGTGGAATTGAAGGAAAAATCGCAACCATCAAATACGCTCGCGAAAACAATGTGCCTTTCTTAGGCATTTGCCTAGGCATGCAGTGTGCTGTTGTGGAGTTTGCCCGTAACGTATTGCATTTGGAAGACGCCAGCTCAACTGAGATGAATCCGGATACCTCAAACCCGGTTATCGCTATGATGGAGTCTCAGAAAAGCATCACTAAAAAAGGCGGAACCATGCGTTTAGGGGCATACCCTTGCACCGTTACCAAAGGCAGTAAAGCCTATTCAGCTTACGGTAAAACGAAGATATCGGAACGTCACCGCCACAGATTTGAATTCAACAATGCCTACTTAGAATCATTTGAAAAAGCAGGCATGAAATGTTCAGGTGTGAATCCGGATACGGGCTTGGTAGAGATTGTAGAAGTAGAAAATCATCCATGGTTTGTTGGTGTACAATTCCATCCGGAATACAAGAGCACCGTGGAAAACCCGCATCCGCTATTTGTACGCTTTGTAAGAGCTGCATTTGAGAACGCTAAGACAAAGGCGTAGACTTCAATAAAAGATACACGAGAAGGGGCTTAAATGCCCCTTTTCTATTTAGCGAAGATGAAGTGCTTAATCATTCAAGCTTTGAATCTCGTTCACGCGGTTGGCATCCAACTTCAATAAGGTGAATAAGAGAATGGTAAAGCCAATGAGCGAGGAGCCCCCGTAGCTGAAGAAAGGAAGCGGAATACCGATTACCGGCACAAGCCCAATGGTCATACCGATATTGATGGTGAAGTGGATAAAGAAGATGCAAGCCACGCTGTAAGCGTAGATTCGGCTGAACTTGTTCTTTTGTCGCTCCGCTATGATCACCAACCGAATCATTAAAAACACAAATCCCAGCACCACCCCGGCACTACCTACAAAGCCAAATTCCTCCCCGATGGTACAGAAGATAAAATCGGTGGACTGCTCCGGCACAAAATCGTATTTGGTTTGGGTACCGTCCAAATAACCTTGGCCAAAGAAACCACCAGAACCAATGGCAATCTTCGACTGCCTGATGTTCCAATCGTCGCCTCCCTTACCCAACAATACGTCTATCCGTCCACGTTGATGGGGCTGCAGAACGTCGTTGTACACGTATTCTACCGAAAAGACATAACCTATCGCTAAAACAGCAGCTGCAATAACAATGAGTATAGCCGTGCGGTTGGATCGAAGAATAAAAACGAATAAGGCACCAATGGCCGCCAGTATATAAGCTAATAAGAACTTATCGACGAGCAGCGTCATCACAAATAGCACAATGGCCATGATTACCATAACAATCAAAAACGAAGGCAGTCCTTCACGGTAGAGCACCATGAAAAAAGCCAAAAACACCATGGCACTACCCGTGTCGTTTTGCAACAAAACCACCAGCATTGGCAGAACTACAATGCCAATGGAAATGAGTTTTGTCTTCCATTCTTTGAAACTTACCTCGTAAGAACTGAGGTATTTGGAAAGAGCTAAGGCTGTCCCGTATTTGGCAATTTCAACCGGCTGGAATTTAAAACTCCCCAAAGCAAACCAGGCTTTAGCCCCTTTGGTTTCGGCACCAATAAAGATTACACTGATACAAAGTATTACCCCGACGGCATAAAAGACATAGCCAAAGGCCGAGTAAAACTTGGCATCAATCACCAAGAGGATTAAACCAATAAATGCTGCAATGCCAATAAAGATGAGTTGGCGACCGGAGTTCAAACGGGTATCAAAAATATTGGGAAACTCCGGATCATAGACCGCAGAGAAAATCGCTAACCACCCAAACAAAACCATCCCTAAAAAAAGGAAGATGGTTAACCAGTCTAGGCCTCCCGACTCAAATGCTTCTTTAGTGCGAGGATTGTACGCCATTGCCGCTGGTACTGGGGTTAATCAAATTTGTATTAAGCATACGCTCTTCGAGAGCCTTGCGTTTAATTACACGCTCAGGAAACAGGTAACGTTCCATCATCAAGCTGGCAATTGGCGCTGCCCAAGTTGAGCCATAGCCACTATTCTCTACCACTACTGCAATGGCAATTTTCGGATTGTCTTTTGGCGCAAAGGCCATAAAAATGGAATGGTCTTTACCGTGCGGGTTTTGTGCCGTTCCGGTTTTTCCACATACCTCCACACTATCAATTTGTGCTACGCGAGCCGTACCGCTTTTCACTACATCCGCCAAGCCTTCAACCACAACCGGGAAATAGATAGAATCTACAGAACATCGTTTCTTTTCAAAGTCGCGGGTCTCTCCTCCTTTTTTACCGATGTACTTGAGTACATGGGGCGTGATAAAAAAACCGCGGTTGGCGATGATGGCCATCACGTTTGCCATTTGCAGCGGCGTAACTCCTAGCTCACCCTGTCCAATGGAAAGGGAAATAATGGTTGAGCCCTTCCATGAGCCCTTGCCATAAACTTTATTGTAGTAATCGGAGGTTTTTAGGATGCCTTTAGCTTCTCCGTATAAATCGATGCCGAGCTTGGTACCGATACCAAAACTTTGCATGTGGCGGTACCAATTCTGGTAAGCCTCTTCAAAGGTTTTGAATTTCTTTTGATCAACGATGCTTCTGAATACGTAACAGAAATACGGGTTACAGCTGTGCATTAAAGCCGGACGCAATGGCAAAGGCGACACGTGACCGTGCGAACATTTTACCGTATGGCTTCCTACTCTATAGCCGCCACCGCAATGGTATTGGGTTTCGGGCCTCAATACTCCCTCCTGCTGTGCTACCAGAGCCTCAATCGCTTTAAAAATGGATCCCGGAGGATAAGGCGCATTGAGTGGGCGATTGAACAATGGCTTCATCGGGTCGCGAAGCAGTTCCATATAGTTATTACCGCGTTCTCTGCCAATGAGTAAATTAGGATCATAAGCCGGAGAGCTTACCAAGGCCAGAACCTCACCGGTAGAGGGCTCTATTGCCACAATACTTCCGACTTTTCCGTTTATCAACGACTCACCATAGGCTTGCAAATCAGCATCCAGTGTTGTGTAAACGCTGGTACCTGCAATGGCCATGGTATCGTAGATTCCTTCGGCATAAGTTCCTACGGTTCTATTGTGAACATCCACAATAATTTTCTTCACGCCTTTGGTACCGCGTAGAATGTCTTCGTAGCTTTTTTCAATACCCGACTTGCCCATGTACTCGCCTTGGCGGTAGTAGCCTTCTGAAGCATCAATGTCTTTGTTCGTTACCTCGCCAATACTGCCCAAAACGTGCGCAGCACTTTGCGTTCTATAGCGACGATCTGTTCGTAGTTCGGCATAGAATCCCGGAAAGTCGAACAAGCGCTCTTGAAACAAGGCGAATGTTCGTTGCGAAATTTGTTTTTCAAATACACTTGGACGCTGTGGAGTCTTTTGCGCCTTTAACATGCGCGACTTGAAACCTGCCGTATCGATGCCCAATAATTTGCAAAATGTTAGGGTGTCAAAGGGTTTTACCTTTTTAGGTACCACCATCAAATCGAAGGTAGCATCATTGTAAACAAGCAATTTCCCGTTGCGGTCGTACATGAGTCCGCGGGCCGGAAACTGAATCTCTTTGTGCAGGTAATTGTCTTCTGCAAACGCCTTGTAATCTTCGTCGAGCACCTGCATAAAAAACAAACGCGTAACGTAGATCAATCCCAAAAAGGCAAAAGTGATGATATAGAACCATTGCCTGCGTTTTAAGCCTCTCATACTCGTTCTCCTTTTCTTGTGCGGAAGAATAACAGCTGAAATAAGAAGATGAGCGCCAAGCTCACGGCTGCACTCATGATAGCACTGGCAATATTGCTCAAGAAATAAACCACTCTAAAGCTTTCAATGAAGCTATAAACGAGGTGGTAAACCAGCACCATGGAAGCACTGTAGAAGATATACCAGCGGTAGCCTGTATTGCCAATATTCGGACGAACACCTGCCTCTTGGATATCAATACTTGCAAATGCTCTGACATAATAGATTCGAGCAAACATCATAACCAAAACCGCCGTGCTGTTAAATCCGGCTGAATCAGAAAAGACATCCAGCAGTAATCCGCCGAGAAAACCTAAAAGCAAAGTCGCTCCGGGCTTCAAATCGACTGGCAACATGAGGAAGAAAAGAATCAGAATATTCGGCTGCACAAAAGGGTGTATATGCAGTTTACCGATGATAAAAACCTGTAAGAGCAATAAGCCAACATAGCGAATAAGCAGTCCAAAGATCTGGTTAGTTGCCATCTTCGTCCTCCTCTCTTTCTCCATCCAGCTGATTCAGCTCATCCTTCATCAGGTTTTGTACAATGTATACCGTAGTGAGGTTAGCGAAATTGGTTGATAACTCGACTTCAATATCGTAGAAGTTACCACCCTCTTTCAGCTCCACTCTGTCGATTTTACCAATCAAAATATTCTCCGGGAAATTGGTAGAGAATCCTGAGGTCAATACTTTCTGACCCACTTCCACTTCAGCAAAACGATTGATCTGTGTAAGCTGGGCATATTTCACGCTGGTAGCATCCCAACTCAAGGTACCAAAGTAGTTACTGCTATCGATTTTCGGTGAAATCTTCAAGTTTCGGTTGAGCACACTCATTACTGTGCAGTAGTGTTCAGAAACGTGTATCACTACTCCTACCACACCGTTATCGCTAATTACACCTTGGTGTTTTCTAACGCCATGCAAAGAACCACGGTTAAGGGTGATGTAATTGTACTTCTTATCGATGGAATTGTTCACCACCTTTGCCGGAATGAAGGCATACTGCTGTTTGAATACGCTGTCATTTACCTCCACCGCTGTAATGGTGTCTACATAGTAGCTGGAACGTAAAATACCCTTGAGCTCAGCATTTTCAGCCCTTAGCCTTTCATTTTCCTGCGAAAGGTTAAAGAAGGATCTCACCTCACTTACACCGTCGTAAACGGTACCCGTTACGGTATTGGAGGCATTCAGAAAAGAGGCACGCTGGAAGTTGTTATTACTCACCAGGATACTCAAGGAAAGGACAAAAAGGATCAGGAATAGAAAGAATACGTAGAATCGCTGGAAAAATAAAATCAGGTTACGCATTTCCTACCTCATCATGTCATCAAGAATTTGAAATTATCGATGTTTTTGAGCGCGATACCGGTTCCACGTACTACTGCACGCAATGGATCATCAGCTACATAAACAGGGAGTTTTGTTTTGGTTGAGATACGTTTATCCAAGCCGCGCAATAAGGCGCCACCACCGGTCAGGTATAAACCGGTTTGGTAAATATCGGCCGACAATTCCGGCGGAGTAAGCTCCAGGGCACGGAGAATCGCTTCTTCAATTTTAGAAATGGATTTATCCAAGGCCAAGGCGATTTCCGAATAGGAAACGGTAATCTGCTTTGGAATACCGGTCATCAAATCGCGGCCATTTACAGCGAAATCATCAGGTGGATTATCCAACTCAGGCAAGGCTGCACCAACTTCAATTTTAATGCGCTCAGCAGAACGCTCACCAATCAACAAGTTGTGCTGACGGCGCATGTACTCTAAAATATCCAAGGTAAATTCATCACCGGCTACACGGATGGACTCATCGCAAACAATACCGCCCAAGGCGATTACCGCGATTTCTGTTGTACCACCCCCTATATCGATAATCATATTACCCATTGGCTCACTCACGTCGATACCAATACCGATAGCCGCAGCCATAGGCTCATGAATGAGGTAAACTTCTTTACTACCTGCACGCTCTGCAGAGTCTCTAACCGCTCTTTTTTCTACCTCCGTGATTCCGGAAGGAATACAGATTACCATGCGTAACTGTGGAGCAAAAAGGCGTTTTCCCGGATTGATCATTCGAATCATTCCGCGAATCATCTGTTCTGCTGCGTTAAAGTCGGCAATTACTCCATCCTTAAGTGGACGGATGGTTTTGATATCTTCATGCACTTTACCGTGCATTTGCATCGCCTGGTGACCAATAGCAATCACCTGGTTTGTTGTTCTATTGATAGCGATAATTGATGGCTGATCTACCACCACTTTATCTTTGTGTATAATCAGGGTGTTGGCTGTTCCTAAGTCGATCGCCAATTCCTGAACTAAAAAGTTAAAAATTCCCATTATCTGATACCCCGAAAATATACCTCACGTTAATTTCCGCAAATTACCAATTGTTTGCAGTTTTCGGGAATTAGGCCGAAAAAATTTGCAATTTTTAAAAAGGAATGCCCCATATAAAAAAAGATGTGTATTCCCCGGTATAGCAAAGGAGGTTCAAATAGCCCATCCAAAGTGCTGAAATGAGTAGGAAAATCTGATTCATTAAGGCTAGGGGATTAAAAAGCAAACTCCACTAATCAAGCAGGTAATTCAGTCTTTTTTCGGAATCGCTAAAAACCAAAAAAGCCGGGACAATCTAGACCCGGCTTCCTTGGAATACGTTGGTATTTATTAGTGTCTGAAATGACGTTGTTTCGTCATTACCATCGCTAAATTATTGGCTTTACAATATTGGATAGAATCTTCATCGCGGATGGAACCACCCGGTTGAATGAAGGCGGTAATTCCGGCCGCGTCACCCAATTTTACACAATCGTCAAATGGGAAGAAAGCGTCGGAAGCCATCACCGCACCTGACAAGTCAAAATTGAATTGTTTGGCTTTCTCAATGGCGTGACGCAAGGCATCTACGCGCGAAGTTTGTCCGCAACCTTTACCCACTAATTGCTTGTCTTTAATCAAAGCGATTGCATTGGATTTCAAATGCTTGCAAACGATGTTCGCAAATTCCAAATCGCTACGCTCTGCATCGCTGCTATTGCGCGCACCTACTTCGGTCCATTCACTGAAGTTGCCTTCGTCTTGGGCTTGAAAAAGGGTGCCATTTAAGATAGATTTAAACTGATCTGCTTTAGGATAAGACTTCAACTGGCGAAGTAAGATTCTGTTCTTTTTACTCTTCAAAATAGTCAAAGCCTCTTCGCTGTAAGATGGAGCAATCAGTACCTCAAAGAAGATTTCATTGATAGCCGATGCTGTTTCTGCGTCAATCTCTTTATTGCTCACCAAAACGCCACCGAAAGCACTTTCCGGGTCGCCGGCTAGGGCAGCATCCCAGGTATTTTTTACGGTATCACGTTGTGCGATACCGCAAACATTTGTGTGTTTGATGATGGCAAAGGTTCCTACGTTAAACTCATCAATCAACTGCACTGCAGCGTCTACGTCGACCAAGTTATTGTATGAAAGTTCTTTTCCATTCAATTGTTCCAAGAGCTCATCCAAGTTACCGAAGAATCCGGATGCTTGGTGTGGGTTTTCGCCGTAACGCAAAGAACGCTCATGACGCAATGGACGGATTAAATCTTGGTTGAAGTAGTTGTTAATAGCGATATCGTAGTTCATCACTACGTTAAATGCTTTTGCAGCGAAAGATTTACGCTCTTCCAAGGTTGTAGAACCATTGGATACTGCCAACATATCGTGCAATTTGCTGTAGTCTGCTTTATCCGCAATCACTACTACATCGCGGAAGTTTTTGGCCGCAGCGCGAATCATGGAAGGTCCGCCGATATCAATTTTTTCAATAATGGCTTTCTCTTCGGAAGTGTTGGCTAAGGTTTCTTCAAACGGATACAAATCAACCATCACAAGGTCCAATTCAGGGATTTTGAATTCGGCCATTTCGCTCAAGTCACTTTCTTCGTATCTTCTACCTAAGATACCGCCAAATACGCCCGGGTGTAAAGTCTTCACACGACCGCCGAGGATAGAAGGGTAACCAGTAACGGACTCTACCGGAATACATGAAATACCTAATTTTTCAATGTGGGCTTGGGTACCACCGGTAGAATAAATAGCTACTCCTTGGGCATGGAGTAGTTTTACCAATTCGTCCATTCCATCCTTGTAAAACACAGAGATGAGGGCTGATTTAATCTTCTTATCACTCATGATTCTATTACATTAAGCCTTTCACAGGCAATTCTTGCTGCTAATTGTTCCGCTTTCTTCTTGGAGAAATCTTCTCCATTACCCATGGTCTCTCCGTCTACACGAACCTCCATCACATAGGTTTTATGTCGGCCATTCAGCTTCTCCTCGAGCATCACAAACTCTACGTCTTTTTTCTGCTTTTGGGTCCACTCAATCAAGCGACTTTTAAAATTAACCTCCACTTGAACCAATTCATTCATGTCGAGGTAATTCTTCAATATCTTCTGGATCACCAACTCTTTGGTGAAGTTATAGCCCTTATCGAGGTAAATAGCACCGATTAAAGCCTCCAAGGCATTACCGGCTAGCGAACGCATCACTTGACGGTTTTTACCGAGGCCTTTTCCGTACTGAATCATTTCATCCAAGCCCATTTTAATGGCCAAATCAGCCAATTTCTCGCGGCTTACGATTTTGGATCTTGTCTCGGTAAGAAAGCCCTCTCCTTTGGTTGGGTAAGTCATGAATAGCATTTCTGCCACCACCAAATCCAATACGGCATCTCCAAGGTATTCTAAGCGTTCATTGCTTTGAACACCGTCTACTTGGACATTGCCCGGATTTA
Organism: Bacteroidota bacterium; assembly: GCA_006226545.1. Classification (GTDB taxonomy): domain Bacteria; phylum Bacteroidota; class Bacteroidia; order UBA8524; family UBA8524; genus M1806. Next base: position 78,512 of record SBGR01000079.1, read on the forward strand.
CATAGGAATTATGCCGAAAAGCCTGTTCGTACAAGGCCTTATTACCGGGTTTGAAACCCAGCAAAGTTCTGAGTCCTTTAAGTTTAGGGTTCTTGCTTCGGTGTTTGGAGGGAAATAGTTTGCTTAAGAGTGTCGATTTCAAAATCGTACTCCTTAATCCACCTTTTTGAAGATGACAGAAACGTTGTGTCCGCCAAATCCGAATGTATTGCTCAGGACAGCTCGTACTTCGCGCTTCTGTGCTTTATTGAAGGTGAAGTTCAATTTAGGGTCGAATGAAGGATCATCTGTAAAGTGATTGATCGTAGGAGGCACGGTTTGATGTTGAATAGCCAAAATGGAGGCAATGGCTTCAACAGCTCCGGCAGCTCCCAAAAGGTGACCGGTCATTGACTTGGTACTGGAGATGTTTAGATTGTAAGCATGATCACCAAAAACAGCCTTGATGGCTTTGGTTTCGCTTACATCTCCAAGCGGGGTGGAGGTACCGTGCACATTGACATAATCAATGTCTTCCGGTTTCATTCCGGCATCTGCCAAGGCATTTTTCATTACCATGGTGGCACCAAGGCCATCCGGATGCGGTGCTGTAATATGGTGAGCATCGGCGCTCATTCCACCCCCAACAACTTCCGCATAAATTTTTGCACCACGCGCTTTGGCGTGTTCGTACTCTTCTAAAACCAAACATGCTGCACCTTCACCCAAAACGAAGCCGTCGCGGTCAAGGTCGAATGGTCTAGAAGCCGTAGCAAAATCATCGTTTCTTTCTGAAAGGGCTTTCATGGCGTTAAATCCGCCCATGGCCGCTTCGTTTACGCAAGCTTCTGAGCCTCCGGAAACAATAGCATCTGCCATTCCCAAACGGATATAATTGAAAGCATCAATCAGTGCGTTATTAGATGATGCGCAAGCTGATACTGTAGTGAAGTTAGGGCCACGGAAACCGTATTTGATGGAAATGTATCCACCGGCGATGTCCGAAATCATTTTTGGAATAAAGAAAGGATTGAAACGCGGGGTTCCATCTCCTCTGGCAAATTCAATTGCCTCATCCAAAAAGCTTCGTAAACCTCCAATACCTGATCCCCAGATAACCCCAACTCTGTCAAGGTTAAGTTGATCGGATACCAAACCGGAATCACCAACAGCCTCTTCTGCAACTGCTAGAGCGTAGTGGGTATAAGGGTCCATCTTTCTGGCCTCTTTGCGATCAATGAAATCCAGCGGATCAAAACCTTTTACCTCGCAGGCAAAACGCGTTCTAAACTTGCTGGCATCAAACTTAGTGACCAGATTGGCACCACTTACTCCATTAGACAATCCATTCCAATACTCTGCAACGGAATTACCAATTGGAGTAAGTGCACCTAAACCTGTAACTACAACTCTTCTAAGCTGCATTCTATCTTCTTAAATAAATTACTTCGCGTTTTCTTCGATGTAAGAGATGGCCTGACCAACTGTTCCGATTTTTTCGGCTTGATCATCAGGGATAGCGATGTTGAACTCTTTTTCGAATTCCATAATAAGCTCCACTGTATCCAGTGAGTCAGCTCCAAGATCGTTAGTGAAGCTAGCTTCAGGAGTTACTTCACTTGCTTCAACACCAAGTTTGTCGATGATGATAGATTGTACTCTAGATGCGATATCTGACATTGTGTTCAATTTTTTTGTTGGGTGCAAATAACAGACTTTTGAAAATAAATCCCAAACAAAAAGTTTCCACTCAAAATCTGTTATTTGCAGTCAAACAGAGCCTCCGCGTGAAAAAGAACTCTCTCCTGTTCGAACCAGAATACGACTTCAGCCTTTTTGCCCTTGTTGGCCCCATGAAGGGATTCAGGCTTTGCTGGATGCTTGACCAAAAATTAAACTTGCATTTACACAGACTGGACGATTTAGAGTTAACTTCGAAGCGCGACAAACAAACCTTGTATTTCCAGCTCTTTGAACACCAACCTCCCATAGAGGAAGAGGAAAACTACTTGAGGTATACGCTTGTCGGAAATAAAACCTCTAACGGCTTCCTTATCCCCGAACAAAAAGTGGTAGACTATTACCTCAAACTGGAAGGCGAGTTCAGCGAAAAGGATATTGATAGTGTAAAATATACACTATCTTTGATACCGGAATTACAACATGTATTTGAGGTAAATCCGGAAACATTAAAATCTAAGAAAAACTTGATACTGTGAGTTATAAAACACAATTCAACAAAACCAAAATCGTTGCGACCATCGGTCCGGCTACGTCCTCCTATGAAATGCTGAAGCAAATCATTCTTTTGGGCGTAGACGTATGCCGAATCAACGGTTCTCATGGCAACCATGAAAATCAGCTGCAGATCATTGAAAACGTGCGACGCATCAACGCAGAGCTTCGTTCCAATATTTGCATTCTTTACGATTTACAGGGACCGAAACTGCGTATAGGTGAAGTTGAAAACAATGCCATTGTCTTGGAAGAAGGAAATGAGCTCGTTTTAACAACAGAAGACTGCATTGGCACCGCCGAGCGCATCTTTGTTAGCTACAAAGCCCTCGCTCAAGATGTAAAACCCGGCGAACGAGTTCTGCTCGACGATGGTAAACTGGAACTAGAGTTTACCGAAATTGTAAACGAAACTACGGTTAAAGCGAAGGTGATCCATGGCGGAAAACTCTCCGGCAAAAAAGGATTCAACCTACCACAAAGTAACCTCTCTATTCCGGCATTAACTGAAAAGGACCTGAGAGACCTTGATTTTGCTCTAGAACATGAAGTAGAATGGGTGGGCTTGTCTTTCGTTCGTAAACCGGAAGACATTGTTCAACTGAAAGAAATCATTCAACGCAATGCAAGCAGCAGCAGAGTCATTGCTAAAATTGAAAAGCCTGAAGCCGTTAAAAACATCGACAGCATCATCGCTGAGACAGATGGAGTGATGGTGGCCCGCGGCGACCTCGGGGTTGAATTACCAATGGAAGAAGTTCCTTTGATTCAGAAAAGCATCGTTAAAAAATGCATTGTAGCATCTAAGCCGGTAATCATCGCTACCCAAATGATGGAAAGCATGATCACTTCTCCAACCCCAACCCGTGCCGAGGCCAACGACGTAGCCAACGCCGTTTTGGATGGTGCCGATGCCGTTATGCTCTCTGCCGAAACAAGTGTAGGAGCTTATCCTTTGAAAGTAGTTGCAGCGATGGAGAAAATTGTACGCAACGTAGAAAACGGTGGCAATGTATACTACAAAGGCCAGCGCCCTACGGAAGATTCTCCAACCTTCCTTTCGGATGAAGTTTGTTTTACAGCCGTGCGGATGTCTTCTCACCTGAATGCAAAAGCCATTGTATCCATGACCAAATCAGGTTATACGGGATACAAGATTGGCAGCTTCAGACCGGAAGCCAATATCTTCATCTTTACCAATAACCTTCCGCTCTTGAATACCTTAAACTTGGTTTGGGGTGTGCGCGGATTCTACTACGACAAATACCATTCAACCGATGAAACCTTTAACGACGTAATCGAAATTTTACGCGAAAACGAATTCGTTAAACAAGGTGATTTGGTTATCAATACGGCCAGTATGCCTATTCACGAGAAGGCTAGAACCAATGCCATTAAAGTGAGTACGGTTAGCTAAGCATTCACAAAATACTGAGTTAAGAGCACGGTCTAGGCCGTGCTTTTTCGTTATTTAGAAACGTTCTAATCTTTGTATCTTTGCACCATGCCTGAAGAAATCATTAACCGCGTTGCTCAAAGTGCATTGCAAACCCTTAACCTGGAAGACTTGTATCCGGCAGGTGAGCGCATGGAACTCGACATCAAAGATCAACTGTTTCAAGGTTTGATCTTGCGTGAAAAGGACTTCAGAGAATTTGTTAAAACCCACGACTGGACTCAATACAGCGATGCTTATGTTGCCGTGTATTGCAGTGCAGATGCCATTGTGCCTACTTGGGCCTATATGCTCATCGCTTCCAAGCTCCAGCCTTATGCCAATTACGTCTTATTTGGCTCCTTGAGCGAATTGGAATCGCATCTGTTTATGGATGCGTTAAATCATTTTGAAGTGGAAGAATACCGTGATAAACCCGTGGTTGTTAAAGGTTGTTTCGATAAACCTATTCCTACCACAGCCTACATGGAAATTACACGTAAGCTTGCACCGGTTGCCAAGAGCATCATGTACGGTGAACCTTGCTCTACGGTTCCTATCTTCAAGCGAAAATAAAAAAGGGGCTTTCGCCCCTTATCTTATAATCCAATTACTTCGTTTACCTTGGATCGAATCGCTTGAACCCTGTTCTGCGTATCTGACATCAGCTTGTTCGCATCCTCAAGCAATTGATTCACCCTGGTTTTGTCTTTTAGTCCGGAGGCGTTAATCTTCACATTTAGGTGAGCACCTTCTACCGCTGTTTGAATGCACAAAGAACCCACGGCTCCATCGGTAATGGAATTTTGATTTCCATTGGCCACCATGTCTTCAATCAGATCCAAGGCTGCATGTGCAGTTTTCATCACATGGAAAGGAACTTCACAAGCATAAACCGTAGCATCTTCAATGGCTTGGGTTCTAGCTTGTGTTTCCGCTTCATTTCCTTTAGGCAAAGCAAAGGCATCCATAATACGAGAGAAAGCACGGGTATCTTCATCTACGGCCTTAAGTAGGCTATCCAAAATTGACTGTCCGCTAGCCGCCGCATCGCCAAAACGTTGTGCTTGATCTTCCCAACCGCGTTTATTTGCGCTGAGGTTAGCTACCATCGTTCCCAAGGCCACGCCCAAAGCACCAACATAAGCAGATACTGATCCGCCACCCGGCGCCGGACTCTCAGAAGCCGTTTCAAAAGCGAGTTTCTTGGCCGTCATGGATACGAGTCTTTCGTCTTCCATGTTGCGAAGCTGGTATTCTATAATCTTTTTATTCGGATCAAATGGAGCAAGTTCATCCAGTCCAAGCGACTTCACCGCAATGTGAATCAGTTCTTCTTCGCTAACACCCAAAGAGCGATTTTGCATCTTGAGGTAGTGCTTTCCTGCTTCAAGCAAAGCACCCAGTGGAATAAGTCCAACGAGTTCAGAACCGGTTACACGCAAACCACGTGATTGCGCCGACTCGTTCACGGCATCAAAAGCCATGTGTACCGGAGTAACCTTGTGGTTGGTTAGGTTCATGGAAATCTGAGCGATGCCGTATTCTTCGATAAACCAACCTATCGCCTTGCACTCTTTGAGTTTTCCTGGGATACGCACCGGATTGCCGTTTTCATCGTTCACCACTTTGCCGGTGATTGGGTTACCTTCTCTTTTTACACGACCGGCTTCCCTTACGTCGAATGCTACGGAATTGGCCAAACGTGTGCTTGTCGTGTTCAAGTTGATATTGTAAGCGATAAGAAAATCGCGCGCACCTATAACGGTACCGCCGGCTCTCACAGAAAACTCTGCAGGACCGTAATCCGGCGTCCATTTTGGTTCTTTGATCTTTTTGAAAAAGCCTTCGTATTCACCTGCACGGATAATAGACAGGTTGCTGCGCTCTTTGTTGGGTTGTGCCTTTTCGTACATATAGATAGGCAAGTTGAGCTCTTCTCCTACCCTTTTACCCAGCTTATGCGCATATTCTGCTGTTTCTTCCATGCTGATGCCTGAAACCGGAATCAAAGGACAAACATCGGTGGCCCCCATGCGTGGATGTTCTCCGGTATGTTTGCTCATGTCGATTAGCTCAGAAGCCTTTTTAATAGCTTGGAACGCGGCTTCGATTACCGGTTCCGGTTCTCCAACAAAGGTGACAACGGTACGGTTGGTTGCTTTGCCCGGATCAACATCCAAGAGTTTTACCCCATCAATTTTCTCAACTTCAGCGGTAATCTGACGGATGACATTCAGATCATTTCCTTCACTGAAATTCGGAACACACTCGATAATCTTTTTCATGTCTTAAACTTTGCGACAAAAATGGCTTGGCCCGAGCGAAAAACAAAAAAGGGCCGGAAAAATTCCGACCCTCAATTTGAAAAGGAGCATTTATTCGATTTAGAATTCCCATAAGTCATGCTCTAAAATGAAGAGGTCGTTTTTGACTTCTTCACTCTTTAGCAAAGCACCTAGGGTATTGTCTTCAAATTCCGGATAGAAACGGATGTCCATATCGCTCACATCTTGTTCTTTCACTATGTAGGAGTCGAACATTCTGGCTTGGAAGTAATGGTCCATACTGATGCGGGCCGCCAAGTTTTTATTGAATACCTCAAAGTTGGTAAAACTTCCGCGCAGGTCTTCGTATTTCATCCAGAACAAAGGCTGTTCAGGCAGGTCGATGGTGCCATTTGCCACCGTAGGCTTGTACATTGGTGCAATGGCCACAATGCGTGGGATCATTCTACCGTGAACTTTGTCAAAGATCCAGTCTTCCTGCACGCGTATCTTCTCTACTTTGGTATAATCCTGAACCTCCGGCTGAGGCGTAGAGATGGATGGGCCATACGGATCATTGGGATCGATAACGTCTACATAGATGGTGTCTACCATACGGTCTACCACTGCGTCTTTGTCCATGAAATTCTGCATATCTCGGTCGGAGTATACCGGGAAATCACCACTGATAGCCAAGCCATAAAGTAACTTAGGCAAACTGTGTTTTGGGTGACGAAGTAAAATATTCATCTTTTGGCGCATGTCGATAATTCGATCCATGCGGGTATGGTAGGCTACATCTGCTTCCCTCAAGTGAGGGTAATCCCAAGCCTTTTGTTTGGGGACACGAACTCGCTCATAAGGACTCACTTCATTCAATTCACCCATGGGGTCATATTCTTCAAGCCATTGGTTGATTTGCATCGACTCAGGCACTTCTTCTACAATATCATATCCTTCAACAATCGCGGTAGATTGTGCTTTAGACTGGTAGCTCCAAGCGAGAAGCAATCCCAGCGCGAATAACATTTTCTTTTTCATATCTCTCATACTTAGCGTGCGGTTACGGTACAACTGAATACGCGGTCTTTGTATTTGTCCACTTTGATATTGGAAAATATGACCTTATAACCCGGACGAATTCCTTGAAGTGCTGTCTGAACACTTCCATTCAAGGCGGGTCCATTATTGGTGAAGCTTCCCACCACGTTATTGCGTTTGTCTACAATCAATACATCCATCGACTGTACTCTCATCTCAAGGCCTTTAATCACAAGCTCGCCGAGGTTAGCCACCATTAAACGTTGCAATTTGATTACGTTCACCGGATAAGACTTTCCGTCTTCTAAGCTTCCAAGTTTTACCTGAGCCGGCGGAATATGTCGAGCTCTGAATTCTTCTGCATTCATCACCGACCAGTTGCCAAAGTCATCTTTAGCAGAAACCCTGATTTTGATTTTACCGCTTTTTCTCACCTTGGCATTGTAGGTATCTTGTCCTGTACGTTCTAGAATACCATCACCTACCAATTCGGCTTTCACGTTGGATGGTGCAACACCTGGCACCGTAATAGTTAGCGGATTTGGCGCATCAATGAAAAGTTGTTTGGTATTTTCTACCGAGATATTGGCTCCGCCTTTAAACACATTGTAGGTGGTTTGAAAAGGATACTTTCTAAGTGAGTCAGCCTCACGAACCCAAATCTCCCCTTTCACGTCATGCTGACCAACCGTACCTGAAGGGACGGTATAATTGATTTTACCATCTTCGGCTAAAAAGCGCTCTCCGTTAATGTATACCTCATTGGCTTGTCTCGTACTGTAGGCCGTTAAGTAAATATCAGCCTGAAACTTATCGCCACTCATCACATAGGAAGACTTAGGCACGATAGCCGCTTCTATTTTATCAATTGGAATTGGACTACCACCTATGTTTTTAAATAAGGCATAGAGCACATCGTAGGTCGTATTTTTATTGTCATTTTGGAGCTTACCCATCATGGCCACCACGGCAGCTAGTGGACTATGTTCAAAATGAAAAGATTCCCATGCTTGTTCACCGTAGTCTTCCGCAATTAAGTCGCTAAGAATATTCTTGCGTTCTTCCGGTTTAAGCAAATCAAGCATCGCTAAACGAGTCTGGTTAATCTTCTCTTTCAACTCTTTGCCTTTGCCTTCATTGATCAGGAAGTTTGCATGTTTTTCAATGTCGTCCCTTCCGACTAATTCCGCCGGATTCCCGGAATCATCCAAGGTTCTTCCTCCGGTTTGCTCAATCAATAGGTTCTTTAGGTTCTCTACATAAAGATTGAAGTCTTCCGATAGTTTTTTAACCTGCTTGGCTTTGCGATAGTATTCGCGAGTTAGATCGGGTTGCGTTTCCATTTGCTTTTGGAAAGCCATCATGATTTCGCCGTTTTTGGCATCCATGTTCTGCCCGGTCTTTTCAATACTTTGTTCCATCAGGAAGAATGCCCTGAGGATTTCTGCCGAAACATTCAAGGCTAGCATGGCAGTCAAGACGAGATACATCATATTGATCATCTTCTGTCTTGGAGACGTTTTGTTTCCACTCATAACACAAAAGAATTAGGGGTTAGTAGAGTAAACGTTATACCATGTAATAGAGCTAATTAGGGGTTGGTATTGAGATAACGCTGGCTCTTCTTCCCTTAGTATGAAAATAAAAAAAAAGCCCCGGAATAGATCCGAGGCTTTTATAAGATGTTCTACAGTTGATTAGAATTCCCAAAGGTCATGTTCAGTAATGAATAACTCATTTCTGATTTCCTCTGCTTTCAAAAGCAAGGCTAGACCATCGTTTTCATATTCAGGGAAGTCTTTTAGACGGTAATCGAACTCATTTGACTCTTTGTAGATATGAGAATCAAACATTCTCTTTTCCCACCAGTGATCGTATGAAATACGAGAAGCGTCATTCTTACGGTTAAAGATCTCCCAGTTGATCATCACATTTCTTAATTCAGGATAGTAAATCCAGAATAAGGCCTGTTCATTCAACTCAATACCACCTGCTACTGGTTTAAACACCGGAGCTATAGCGATAATACGAGCGAAGAATACAGAATGCTTCTTATCGAAAATCCAGTCTTCCATTACGAAGAACTTTTTGATTTTCTCAGGATCGTAATCTGTTGTGATCACCGTATCAATCAAATCATAAGGATCGTCCGGGTTCTCTGGATTAATGATCTGCTGATTTTCTCTGATTACACCCAATTCACTTACCTCTTCAGGTGTGTAAATGGAAACCAAAGAATCATTACGGTAAGGAGTTAAGATTCCGTCGTTAACCGAGTTGTAAATCATTCTGCCGAAATGGCTTTTTGGCCAGTTCATTACCAGGTTTTGTTTAACACGGGTATCAACAATTCTCCAAATGCGCTTCTGGTATGAAACATCAGCTTCACGGAGGTATGGATACGGAACTACTTTACGCTGTTTAACCGCAGCTTTTTCATAAGTCCAGTCTTCAAATATTGTAGCATCGTAGTTCGGTTGTTGCGCATAAGCAGCAACACCAAATAAAGCTACAAGCATGAACGAAAAGATCCTTAATGTTTTCATGTTATCTAACTGTAATTACAAGCGGTGACAAAGGACGAGTACCGTCCGGTCCACTAGCTCGAATATTGTCAATAATAATTCTGTCGCCAGTACGTGCACGAGACATCAAAGCCTTAGCTTGTCCTGGCAGGGCAGTACCTCTACCTTGAATAGGTATTGCATCACCCTTTTTAGGAGCGAATACGAATGTGTAATCAACAATTTTGTAGTTAACACCTTCGTAAGCGAATCCTTCACCTAATGTACCGTAAACACCGCTCTGAGCTTTTACAGCACCTGCAGAGTGAGTACCACTCTCCAAAGTACCTAAACGAGCTTCAGGCTTAGGTATAGAACGGATACGGAAAGGCATATTGTAAGATTTAGTTTTTCCGTCAACAGTAACGGTAGCTACGATTTTGCAATCGCCTCTTTTAGAAACTTTCGCTACATAACGTCCGCCACCTTTGTTGATCAAAGTACCTGCACCTTGCAAAGACGCTTTAACGTCGTTCGGGTTAGCACCTGGTACGGCTACTGTAATTGGGTTTTCCAAACCAATGTACAATACGTTCATCTTGTCAGCAGAGATTGAAGCTTCACCTTTAAACACTGAGTAAGTAGACTCAAATGGGTAAGGCTTATCTCCTTCTTTACTTTTAACAACGATGTGACCGTTTACTTTGAATTCACCAGCAGAGTTAGGTTGTACTTCGTATTTTACAACACCGTTCTCCATTTTGTACTCTTGACCGTTGATCACAACTTGGTTTTGTTGTTTTGAATCGTAGGCAGTCAAGATTACGTCCGCTGTAAATTTCTCGCCTAAGGCAACAGCAGATTTGTCTGGAATAAACTTCGCTACCAATTGGTCAAAAGACACATCCGCAGCAGTAATACCTGAGAACAAAGCAGTCAAAACTTCAGCATTGGTATTCTTTGCATCGTTTTGAATTTTAGTTAACAAGGTTACTACAGCAGCTTGAGGTGAATGTTCAAACAACTCACTTTCCCAAGTTTGGGTGCTACCTTTTTCAGGATTTGCTTTCAAGTCTGTTTGTTCGCCGATACGTTTTGCATCACCATCCAATGTTTTGAAAGGCTTCAAGAGTGCTAATAAACCATCTCTTGTTTTGTTTACCTGTTCTCTTAATTCTTTACCTTTTCCTGGACCTTCCGGAGAAATCATCAAGAAAGCGTGAATTTCGATATCTGATTTTGAAACCAACTGACCGTCTTCTTCACGGATCTTCTTTGGATCTGTTACTTTACCGTCATGGGTTACAATTTGCGTCTTTAAGTCTTCAACATACTTAACAAAATCACTCGTGATTTTTTCAGCTTTTTGAGCTTGTTCGTAGTAAGGCTTTGTTTTCTCCGGCTGATTTTTCATCTGCTTAGCGAAGTTCACCATGATGTCATTGTTCTTTGCATCAATATTGGAACCTGCTTTTACCATGCTTTGCTCAACCAGGTAGAATGCCTTCAAGATCTCCGCAGAAACGTTCAACGCTAGCATCGCCGTTAACACGAGATACATCATGTTGATCATCTTCTGACGTGGAGAGACTTTACCTCCTCCTGCCATAATTTTACTCCTTTACTTTTTTAAGGTTTAACAAATAATAAGAATAAAAATTACGCTTTAGCGCCGCCCATTGCAGACAACATGTTGCCGTATACAGCGTTGAGGCTAGAGATATTACGTGACAATTTACCGATTTCGGTATTGATGGTTTCCATTTGATCTTGGTAAGCTTTAGTACCTTCAGAAATAGAAGCCAAAGAGTTCATTGCGTCGATTGCTTTGTTGTAAGATGCGGTTACACCTTCCAAGTTTTTAGAAGCTTTCTGTACGTTTTCAGTGTATTCGTTGGTAGCAACTGAAGCACTAGCCAAGCTAGACATACCTTTTACGTTATCACTTAAGCTTTGCAAGCCAGTTCCTAAGCTGGAAATCAATTCAGGACCAACTTTAGCTTCAACCAACATTTGATCTAATTGCTGAGAAATAGAACCTTTGTTTTCTGGTTTGCTAGCTTTTTTCTCGTCTGGCTCCATACCTGCTAATTCAGGGTAAACCAAAGACCAGTCAACTTCTTGGTGGATTGGCTCGAAGGCAGAGATCACGAAGATAACAGCCTCAGTACCCATACCGAGAATCAACATTTCGTTTGCACCAGGCCAGTGCATAATTTTAAATAGGGCTCCTACGATTACGATTGCCGCACCTAGACCGTAGGCCATTGACATGATTTTCTTGCCCGCTTTACTTTCAAAAAAGTTTGCCATGTGTGAAATTTTTAAAGATTGGGTTAGTAAAAATTAAAAATATGTGAAATTGTGTTGTTACTCATCAAGGTTCACGGTCCTTGTTGGAACGTCCCATGTAAGACATTACGCAACGGAAACCGATGAACGATTTAGAAGTATCCTGATACTCATAAGTACGAGTACCATTTTGGATATAGTAAGCGATGTCTTTCCAAGAACCACCGCGGATTACTTTTCTTCTCATGGTATATGGAAGTTCCGGGTTTGGACGGCTCAAGTACTTATCTGCTTGAGGATAGATGTTTGCGTCAAACTGGTAGTCTGAGTTCAAATCGTCTGTGAAAACGTGAGACTCATCAGCATAAGCAGAGATTGTCCACTCAGCTACGTTACCAGCCATACCGTATAGACCGTAGTCGTTAGGGAAGTAAGAGTAAGCTCTTACAGGATACACACCCCCGTCAGCTTGGTAATCACCGCGACCTGGCTTAAAGTTAGCCAAGAAACAGCCTTTACTGTTACGGGTATATGGGCCACCCCAAGGGTACATGGATCCATCGCGACCACCGCGAGCTGCGTATTCCCACTCATACTCCGTTGGTAAACGGAAAGGGTTAACGATCGGCTCATCGATAGACTCGTAGTATTCATTCAAGTGACCTGTTCTCCATGCAGCAAAAGCACGAGCTTGATCCCAGTTTACACCTACTACAGGGTAGTTATCGTATTTCGGATGCCAGAAGTACATCTGGGTCATTGGCTCATTGAAAGAGTAAGCATAGTCTCTTACAAAGGTCAATGTATCCGGGTAGATACGAACGGCTTCGCGGCGGATAAACTGACCACGCTCAGCGTCGCGATCTGCGAAAGCAGCAGCTTTGATATCGATCCACTCGTAGTAGTAAACCAACTTACGGGTGTCGATAGCGCGTTTCTTGTAGTAACGCTCGCTCTCTTTCAACATGATTGGACCCAAGGCATCTTCTAGGTTTTCCTTTTCATCCGGATCACCCCATGGAATCTCTTCTTCATAGTTGATGTGCATGTCGCCATACTCATCTTCTTGAATGTAAGGTTCCGTTAGGAGGTAACGCGCCATGGAATCGATCACGTGGTTTACAAACTGACGGTATTCGTTGTTTGTAATCTCGGTGTCATCCATGTAGAATGCGGTAACCGTAATTTGCTTGTTTGGAGCAATATGTGTTTGAAAAACATCATTGTCCGCCTGACCGGCATGGAAGGTTCCAGTTGGTACGTAAACCGTACCCAGTGGCTGGGGATGAAACCAAGGTCTCCTTCCCTGCACACCCACAAGTTCCCCTCTGTCGCTGTTCAGCCCACATCCGAACAACGTCATTCCGGTAATAATCAACAGTGCACTTTTTATATTTTTCATATCAAGTCAATATGAATTGAATTTACAAGTTTATACAATTCGGCTAAACATGCAACGAATAGCCATCATTTAATCGGTATAACGAAACATTTTTCCGCATTAGTATATATCGCCCGTGAAATCAGCGATTAATAGCTATAGCCCTCCAAGTATCTTACGTTATAACGCGGCTTAACAGTTTTGATTGGAGGAGTGAATGACATATCAAAGCAATAGCTAATAAATATCTCATGCGTTCCGGCTTTGGTATACTTCAAAGTAGAAGAGCTCAAAGCGTTGAAATCATAAGAGTATCCGGCATACAAGTTATTCTTGATGTAATAGCCTAACATGAGGTAAATAGCATCACCAGAACGAACACCGGCTCCTAAAACAAGCTTCTGTCCCATCTTAGCTCTAGCACTCAGGTCAACCTGAACACCTCCACCACCCAAGGTTCTTACCATAACCGAAGGCAATAAGGAAATACTGCCTAAATCGTGTTCTGAACCAGCCAAGAAGTGAATGTATCGTTCAGTTGTAAAACTAAAGGCGTTCTCTGCGGTTACCACAGGCTTGGTTAAGTGAGCCATGGAAATACCCGTATAGAAACCATTGAACAAAGACTGATTGGAATAGTAGATACCTGCACCGAGGTCAAATGAACCATCGCTTACTTTGGTGTTTGGAATCTGTGGATCTGTTGGATCAATTGGCATGTATTTGCTACCGTCTTGTGTCAAGTTAACCATACCGAAGTCCATACCGATAGACAAGGTCTGATCGTAGTTATAACCTCTGGCATTGTCGGAAGGAATCTTACGACCAAATCCATGTTTGTACGCTACTGATCCTCTTAGGTATAGCGTGCTGAGATAACCAATCTTATCATTCACCGCAACAAAACCTAAACCCAAGTTTTTATTCTTGAGAATCGGAGCTGTAATGCTAATGGATTGTGTTGTAGGGTTTACACGCGAATTGGTAGCGGTGCTATTCCCTAAATCAAATCCTGAAGGATCTTGTGCAGATTGCCCTAACCACTGTGTATGCGATAATGCGTTCACACAGATTGCGTCTTTCTCACCAGCTGTTGCCGGATTGTACGCAAGCTTGTTCAGCATATAATGCGTGTAGTAGGGAGCGAACTGCCCATAAGATTGTACAGAAAAAAATACAGTGCCCAGAAAAAGTAATCGAGTAAAGGTTCTTTGCATGTAGCGCAAGATTTAAGTTTAGTCTTATCGCAAATATTAGGTATTGTTAACAATATTACAACAATGCCTATCGAAAATTAAACGAAGCGGGGCAGTATTTCGTATACAAGCGATAAAAAAACAAGAGAATATAGGCAGCAACGCCTATACATACTTATTCACATGCTAATGTTACTTATTCACCTGTACGATGTAATTCTCCAATGCCATCGTCATGGATGGGGCCTCTGGAGTAGGTGCCGGGATATTCAAAGCCAGCTTAGCTTCTTCAATAGCCATAGCCGTAGTTGTACCCCAAGCCGCGATGCGCGTATCTTTCTGTATGAAACTAGGGAAGTTCTCAAACAAGGACTTGATATCTGCCGGAGAATAGAATACGATGATATCGTAGTATACGTCGGCCAAATCGCTCAAATCTGCTGATACCGTTTTGTACAATACCGCCTCCGCAAACTTGATCTTGTTCTTGGTCATGAAATCCGGAATACTAGGCTTACGGATATCACTGCAAGGGAAAATATACTTCTCTGAAGAATGATTTTTAATGAGTTTCAGCAGTTCCTGCTCCGATCCATTACCAAAGAATATCTTACGCTTGCGCATCACGATATACTTCTGTAGGTAATAAGCCATCCCCTCGTTGATGCAGAAATACTTCATCTCAGGAGGCATTTCCAGCTTCAATTCTTCGCAGGCACGGAAATAATGATCAACTGCATTTCTAGAGTTGAAGATAACAGCAGTATAGTCTAAGAAATTGACTTTCTCTGTTTTTCTAAACTCCTTTCCCGGTACGGGGTCCACCTGAATAAAAGGCCGAAAATCGACTTTTACGTTCAGCTTCTCTGCAAGGTCAAAAAATGGGCTTTTCGGTCCCTCTGGTTGCGGTTGGGAAACCAGGATTGTTTTAACTTTCAAGGCTCTCTCTCTCTTTTAATTCAGGTTCATCTCCACTAGTTTGATTGCAACAAACCAAGGCATGATTTCAAGGGCGCAAAGATATAAAATTAAATAGAACCTCGGATAGGTGTATGAAGAGGCCGCATGTAAAAAAGTACGTATCAACTTGATAAGCAGGGTTAAAACAAGCGCTCCAATCATCCAATTTACCACATTAACAGCCTCAATTGGCCAACCATTTAACAGAACATACAGGAAAATTAGAAGTAAAATAGCCGCTAAAATAAAGTTCAAAACAACCGTATAGTAGAACAAGGTTGCCGTGAAATAGCGTGCTTCAAAAATCCGCCCTATAGCCACTTCCAAAAAGTAGCGACTCATGAAGTAGGCAAAAATCAACATCGCTAAAACAATGTAATCTCCCCATGCATAATCAGTCATCATGAAGCCCAGTTGCCAAAACCACAACTGCAATGGAAAAGCATAAAGCAAAGAGAAAAAGAAACTCAAGACCAAAGCAAAGCTGCTCATCTCCGATTGCTGGTCTTCCAGTAAATCGTCTAATGCCTTCGGCGCTGTAAAAGCCCGCAAGAAGCGAATCAAGATGCCCGGAAACAAAAGCCTGGCAAAGCCAATCACCAGTAGCAAGATGAAGATGAGTCCGAAACGCCAGTTATTGGCCACGAAATTTCGGACTACCGGAGTGCCGTAATTGTCTTCTGATCTGACCCAAGGCATTTCATACAACTCACTCAAGGAATCCAATCGCATCAGTAGAAGCTCTTCTACCAAAGTATCTTGGTAAAAGGGATAAGCCCTCCATGCCGATTCCCAATTGCGCGAAGTATCCGGCTCTTCCGGTTGAGCATGGGCCATTTGCCCGGTCAAGCAGAGACCGAAAAACAAAACGAATAAGAGGCGACGGCGAATTTCCACGTAACTTTGCCTCAAATATACACGGAGAGCCCTAAGCATGGCAGGAATTTATCTACATATCCCCTTTTGCAAAAAAGCCTGTCACTATTGCGATTTTCATTTCAGCACCTCCCTCCACTACAAAGACCAACTTCTAGAGGCCATGCACCGTGAGATTGAATTGCGCGCCGGACTTCTGCCTGAAGTACATACCATCTATTTTGGCGGAGGAACTCCCAGTCTCCTCACCGATGCTGAACTCTCCACCCTTCTTCAATCGCTAAACAAACATTTCAAGTTAGCAAACGATGTGCAGGTGACCTTGGAAGCCAACCCGGATGACTTAAACTTTGATCGCTTGATGGCTTTAAAAGCGATAGGCATACAAAGACTAAGCATCGGAATTCAGAGCTTTCACAACGAAGACCTGATTTGGATGAACCGCTCCCACCAAGCCAAACAAGCCCTGCAATGCATTGAAGATGCCGTGGAAATTGGTTTTGATGAACTCAATATCGACCTCATCTTTGGCTACCCTTTACTGAGCGATGAAAAGTGGACGTCCAATATCCAACAAGCCCTCTCCCTCCCTATCCAACACCTTTCCTGCTATAGCATGACGGTGGAAGACCGCACGGCTTTGAGTTACCAGATAAAAAAAGGACAAACTGCTGCGATGGAAGACGGACAGGCAGCCCGACAATACCTTATGCTGATGGAGGCCATGGAAGCAGCCGGCTGGGAACATTATGAGATTTCCAACTACTGCAAGCCCGGCTTTCAATCGAGGCACAATACCTCCTACTGGCAAAGCGAAGCCTACCTCGGCATCGGCCCATCGGCGCACGGGTACCTCAACCCTGAGCGTTATTGGAATATCGCTAATAATGCCAAATACATGGAGAGCCTTCTGGCAGGTAACCTAGCTGAAGAAAGAGAATATTTAAGCGAAGACGACCAGTACAACGAGTACCTCATGACCCGCCTGCGCACTTCTGCCGGCATCACGAAGGCAGATTTAGAAAAACGCTTCGGCTCAGATGCTTGGCCTTTGCTTTTAAGCGAACTGGAACTCTATAGATCAGAGTTGGGTAGCGAAGCTGTAGCTTCTGCATTTAGTTTGACTGAATCAACACTTTCCCTCACACGTGCCGGGAAACTTCTGGCCGACAGCCATATTGCCGCACTTTTCAGGGCATAAAAAAAGCCGTCTCGCGACGGCTCTTCTGTTATAAAACACTAAACCTTAAATCTTATTCAGCTTCTGCTTCTACTGATTCTACCTCAGGAATCATGCGCTTAAGCAAGTTTTCAATACCTGCTTTTAAGGTGATGGTAGACGAAGGACAACCACTGCAAGATCCTTTCAATACCACTTTCACCACACCTTCATCAAAGGATTTAAAGGAAATGGCGCCACCGTCCATCTCCACAGCCGGCTTCACGTGTGCATCCAAAAGGTCTTTGATTTTCATCACTACCTCGTTTTCCTCTTCTTCGCTCAGCTTCTCTTCGCGAGCACTCATAATTTCTTTGCCTTCTTCCAGCCATTCTTTCACAAAATCGCGAAGCTCATGCATGATGGTAGCCCATTCAAATGTGGATACCTTGCTCACCGTAACGAAGTTGTTCATGATGAACACCGCGTTAACGTAAGGCTTCTCAAAAAGTGCTGTTGCCAATGGTGAACGAAGTGCAGCTTCACGACTTTGAAAATCAGCGCTGTCGTTCGGTAATATCATGCGGTTCGCCACAAATTTCATGGTCTCCGGATTTGGAGTTGCTTCCGCGTATATGTTGATCAGTTCCTTTTCCATATTATTTAGAATCGTTCTACAAAGGTAACAATTTTCCTGCCACGCAATGATGTAGATACATTTATTTTTTTCCTTTAAAAACAGGCATTTACAGGCATTTCGCTCAGATTTTAAACCCAAGGCCCAACTAGGTTTAGCAAGCCGAAAAGCCTAATTTTGCGCAAATTATTTTGACATGCCGAGTATTTCCATCAACATAAAATCCGGAACCCTTCAGAACAAAGACTATATCCTAGGCATCGACCTAGGAACGACCAATTCGCTGGTGGCCGTGATGGATGGAGACCAAGCTGAGCCAAAGGCTTTAAAAGGAAAAGGCCAACACGTGATTGTGCCTTCGTTGATTCACTTCGGACCGGAAGGCCAAGTGATTGTTGGTGAAGCGGCAAAACCTTTTATCGTAGACCACCCGGAGCGCACCGTGTATTCGGTAAAACGTTTGATGGGCAAATCGTATGGCGACCTCGGCTCTCATTCCGATTACTTCGGTTATAAGATTATTGATGAGCAGGACGATAGCTTGGTGAAAATCAAAATCGACGACCGCTTCTATACTCCAATTGAACTCTCTTCGCTCATTCTCAAAGAACTGAAAAACAGAGCAGAGCAAGAGCTCGGTGGCTCCGTTAGCAAGGCGGTGATTACCGTACCGGCTTATTTCAATGATGCTCAAAGACAAGCAACGCGTGACGCGGGCAAACTAGCCGGTTTAGAGGTACTGCGTATCGTGAATGAACCTACCGCGGCTAGCTTAGCCTATGGCTTAGGTTTGGACAGAGAGCAAGACCATCATGTTGCGGTATACGATTTGGGAGGTGGCACCTTCGACGTATCAATCCTGCGTATCAGCAATGGGATATTTGAAGTATTGTCGACACACGGTGATACCTACCTCGGTGGCGATGACTTTGACCGCGCTGTAGTGGAGCATTGGCTTGGTCAGATTCCGCAAGGCGTGGAATTGAGCAATTCGGAGACACAGGCCCTTCGCTTGAAAGCAGAAGAAGCAAAAAAAGCACTCAGCAAAGCCGATTTAAGCGAGAGCAGTTTAGAGATTCAAGGACAGCAATACCACTTTTCACTGAGCAAAGCCGAATTCAATCAGCTTATCGCTCCTATTCTCCAACGCACCTTGGATGCTTGTGCCCGCGCCCTCAAAGACAGCGAATTGAAGCTGGAAGAAATTGACAGCGCCGTATTGGTGGGTGGTTCAACCCGCAGCGAGGCCGTGAAAGAAGCCGTAGCCGGATTCTTTAAACATTCTGAATTAAACGATAGCCTGAACCCTGACGAAGTGGTTGCCCTGGGTGCTGCCATCGAAGCCGATATCCTAGCCGGTAATAGAAAAGACATCCTATTGCTCGACGTTACACCGCTTTCATTGGGCATTGAAACCTTGGGTGGATTGATGGATACGATTATTCCAAGAAACAGCAAGGTGCCGAACCGTGTTGGGAAAGAATATACCACTTCGGTAGATGGACAGGTTAACATGAAAATCAGCGTTTACCAAGGCGAAAGAGAATTGGTGAGCGAAAACCGTAAGCTGGCCGAATTTACGTTACAAGGTATTCCGGCAATGCCGGCAGGCATGCCTAAGATTCAGGTAAACTTTATGCTCAATGCCGATGGCATTTTACAAGTGCAAGCCACCGAACTACGCTCCGGCGTGAAACAGCATATTGAAGTTAAACCACAATACGGATTAACGGATGAAGAGGTGGAGCGTATGTTGCTCGATAGTATCACACATGCTGAATCAGACGTAAAAACCCGCATGGTGGTAGAAGCGAAAACCGAAGCGGAGCAGATACTTTATGTAACAGAGCGTTTCATCGCTAAAAACAAGAATTTACTTAGCGATCAAGAGATTCAGAGCACTTCGCTTCTCCTGAATGATTTGAAAAATTCATTGGAAAGCAACGATAAGGATATAATATTGGGTCATATAGATGAGTTAAACGAGTATACTCGTCCGTTTGCAGAAAGACTAATGGACCGGAGTGTCTCTGAAGCCTTGAAAGGAAAAAGCATTGATTCGTAAAAAACATATACTGACGTTGGGAGTATTCATGCTCCTTTTCAGCCAGCTTTGTTCTGCTCAGCTGTACCGTGATTCCGATTTAGACCCAACTGAACGTCCAAAACGTGTTGGCATCCGCGCCGGACTAGGCACCAACTGGCTTACTTCCGATATCTTACCTCAAAGCGAACCCATGTTCGGTGTACAAGGTGGTGTTTATTTCAGACTAAAACTGGGTGGCCGTTTTCATTACCAAACTGAGTTGGCGGCTTCCTTTAAAGGTTCCAAATACGATTATTCCGATACAGGTTACTACTATAACAGACTTGGCCTACTTTACATTGAGTTTCCGCAGTATTTGATGATTAACCTCGATAAAGCGGAGAAACATAACCTTATGTTGGGCGGCTCTTTTAACTACCTGATTCGACCATCGTTGTTTGTAACCAATGAGCTTTTTCCTTCTTTCGACAAGTTGCCTATAAAGAATTACGATATAACCTTCAATGTGGGCTATTTCTTAAACTTCGGTACAGTCGGACTTCAGTTGGCTTACCACCACGGCATCACCAATATTGATGAGCCTTTTGAGAATTTCACCAAAGGAGCCAACAATGGAACACACCCGGGATTATCGTTGACGGATGTTCACCCAAGCTTTGAAAACATCACCCGAATCAATACCCATTCGGTTCATCTTTCCTTGTACTTTTAATGCGCATTTTCTGGTTCTTGTCCGCACTCTTGTGGATGGGCATTAGTCAGGCCCAGAACCTGCTTCCTAACCCGCAGTTTAGCGATGTAAACATTTGCTGCGAATACCACGTAAGCTGCGCCCCCATGGGATGGTGGACCTGCTCAGGCGGCACCTTCAACTTTCAGAAAAACGAGTTTGACAAAAACGGAAAGCTGATTTATAAGCCGGCCATGATGCGAATTCTCTCGCATAAGCTACCTGATCACCGCTCGTATATTCAAGCGCCCATCTTATGCCCATTAACACCGGGGGCCAGCTATACTTTAGCGATGACTGTGCGCGGACGAAACTACCTTCCAAAAGAACTGGGCATTTGGCTGAGTGATACTTTCGTGAACCAAGAATCGGTTACCGTATACACGGTAGACTCCGTTGGTGGATTGTTTCGAGGCTACCGCATTGATTCTTGTTTGCGAGCATCACCTGATACCAACTTGGAACTGGAACCTGGCAACCGCTTATTCGCTCAAAAAATCAAACTCCACTACCGCTTTCAGGCCACAGGAAAAGAGCGATTTCTCATCTTAGGAAACTTTAAAAACGACGCCTCCACATCGCTCTACCATTACCCTTTTTCAGGCAAAGCCGATGACTGTTTGCTGGAAGTATACGAGGTAAGTTTGCTTAGCGATGAAGGCATAGCCTGCGAAACGGAAGCACAGCTGGAAATCCTCGATCGGTTAAACCGAAGGCATACCTTTTACGGCGCATGTAGCGATACCGTTGCCATTGACATGAATCGCTTGTTTGCTCATATCTGGCCACAGCCGAAAGAAGAAACACCGAACACCTTAGAATACTGGGGAAAGAAACAGGTGTTGCAAGGCATTCACTTCGCGTTTGATGATACACTCATGACCGGAAACTCCTTGATGGTTTGCGATAGCTTGATTGAACTGATCAAACGTTCAGGGGCCGATAGCCTTATTCTCATTGGCCATACCGACAGTTTGGGTGGGGCAGCTTACAACGACAGTCTTTCTTTACTCCGTGCACGAACCATAGCGCATTACGTGCAACAATCCATCGCTCAAATCAACATACGAGCCGTGGGCAAAGGCAGTACAGAAAGCAGAGCCGATAATGGCAGTGAAGAAGGGAGGGCCTTAAACCGAAGGGTAGAATTTATCTTGCTAAAGAGCGAAGACGGAACACCTTGAAATCGCCAACGGTTTTAACTTCTTGTCCCAACCTAGCCCGGATGGACGAATTATTCAAAACGCTTGTGTCGTGCGTAACAAAATAACTGGCCCCACGGCGAATCATGGAATCCAGTGGAACTTCACCGTTCACTCTTACCCCAACCAATTGCTTTTCATTTAAGAAATTCCAGCCTTGGCTTTTGAGAAAATAAAAGTGAATGCACTTGCTTTCATCCGGACCAACCACAATCAGTGAATCGCTCGGAATGGCTACTTGCAAGGCCGTACGCATGCTGTCGTTCCAGAATTCCTTTTCTATTCCCGGATTCTCATTGGCAAAACGGGCCGGAATCATGCGGAAGCCACAGAGTACAATATGCAGAACTAGGAAACCCGCCAAAAGCGCCGGCTTATTCTTGAGCAACTTGGTGAGTCCAAATGCCGCCACCGGAAGTAAAAACGCCAAGTAAGGCATCATGTAGTATTGGTGGTGCTCCAATACGCGCAACTCCAAGATATGGTAAACGCTGAATCCGCCTACGAAAACAGCGAATGGCAAAAACAAAGGATGGTCTGCGCGCTTCTTGCTTTTGAGGAAGAACCATACTGCAGCCGTAAAGCCTACTAAAGCTACATAGCCAAATATCAGCTCCGGGAAATCGCTCAAGAAATTCTTTTTCAGCACATACAAAGCGAAATCGAGGCTATCTGCCGGCTTGATAGAGAGCCCAACCTCCAACATACCGGAACTTTCAATCAGTTTTTTAGAATAGCGGTACCACATCAATACCGGCACCACGGAAATCAATCCGAAGCCCGCCAAGCGAGTCCACTCCTGCCATTTCAAAGGTTTCCAATCGCGCAAAACGGTTCCTGCCACAATAAACCCAATACCGAGGTACTGCAGTTTAACCAATCCGCCTAACAAGAAAAGCAAAGCAGAAAGCACCCATTGAAACTCCTTCTTCTTATACCACCATTGGTAGAAGAATACCAGTCCCCAAAGCACCAAAGGCAAAGCCAAGGTATCCGGCAAGGCAATAAAGCCGTTGAAGAACATCTCCGGCGAAAAGAGGTAAAAGTAAAAGGCCACCGCAGCCGCTGTTTCTGATTTAAACCAGAGACGGGTGAGGTAATAACAGGCTAAAGCCCCTAATACAGTAAACAGGAAGGACCAAACGCGGTGCACCCAGAGTTGGTCTCCGGTGATATGGTAGGTTTGTGCCACCACCCATTCGTAAAGTGGGAAATGCATTCCGGTAACGCCTTGTGTGGCGCCACGGTTATCTACCCGAGGTAGAAAAAGATTATTGTCTTCGTAGTAGTAGTTGTCTACTACCGAAAGGGTAAAGGTTTGCCTCCAAACGTGCTGACTGGCCGGTGCATCATGTAGAAAAGGCTGATGCATAAACCAAGCGATGAGTGCGCCCAAAAGCAGCACCCACCTGATTTGTTTGGAGTTCAGTTCTTTCATGGCTTATTGAGCCAAGGCGCCGGCAGCTTCCACTTCCGGAGCGATCTTCTTAACGAGTCCTTGTAAAACTTTTCCCGGTCCAACCTCAACAAACTGGGTAGCACCATCGGCCACCATGGCTTGTACAGATTGCGTCCAGCGTACCGGAGCGGTAAGCTGAGCTACGAGGTTTACCTTAATTTCATCGGCAGAGGAAACTGCAGATGCTGTTACGTTTTGGTAAACCGGACAAGTTGGGTTATTGAATGGGGTATTGTTGATTGCCGCTTCCAATTCCTGGCGAGCAGGCTCCATCAAAGGAGAGTGGAAAGCACCCCCTACAGGCAATACCAAGGCACGTTTAGCGCCGGCAGCCTTCAGGCTTTCGCAGGCTGCATTGATTGCATCAATGGCGCCGGAGATTACCAGCTGGCCTGGGCAGTTATAGTTTGCAGCTACCACGATTCCCGGAGTAGCAGCACAGATTTCTTCTACTTTAGCATCTTCTAAACCAAGCACAGCCGCCATGGTAGAAGGCTCTGCTTCGCAGGCTTTTTGCATCGCCATCGCTCTTTGAGCAACCAGGCGTAAGCCGTTTTCGAAGGAAAGAGTACCGTTTGCAACCAAGGCAGAAAACTCTCCCAATGAGTGACCGGCAACCATATCAGGACGGAAATCGCCGCCTAATACTTTGGCCATTACTACAGAGTGAAGGAAGATGGCCGGCTGAGTCACTTTGGTTTGTTTCAAAGACTCATCGGTGCCTTCAAACATTTCTTTGCTCAGGCTAAAGCCGAGGATTTCGTCTGCTTGTTGGAACATCTCTTTGGCCAGGCTATGCTGGTCATAGAGGTCTTTACCCATTCCAACGAATTGGGAACCCTGTCCCGGAAACACGTATGCTTTCATGGTATTGCTCAGATATAGGATTTGCTTGATTTCTCGCCTTGATTTTTTGGTTCTTACGGTAAATGATCAAGATGGCCATGAAGACCAAAAAGATCATGGAAGAGATGAAGATGATTTTAAATTGCTTCGGATTCGGTTCGTAAGGGCTACCCATAATACTCGACGTAATTCTGTTCTGTTTCGTACAATTTTATACAATGCAGGTCACAATTGGCCAAATGTGGCTCAATTTGTTCCCAAATACCCACCGCAATATTTTCAATGCTGGCCATTTTCCCCGCCATGAAATCCACGTCTTCGTTGATATTCCGGTGATCCAGCTTATCAATTACCTGATCTCTAATGATGCGTTTCAGTACTTTCAGGTCGATGACAAATCCTGTTTCCGGATCTGGCGTACCCTTTACTGTAACATAGAGATCAAAGTTGTGGCCATGCCAGTTTTTGTTAGCACAGCGTCCGAATACCGCATCGTTTTCCTCTTCTGTCCATTTCGGGTTATAGAGTTTATGTGCGGCATTAAAATGCTCTTTACGGGTGATGTAAAGCAATTTAGGTTTCTCAGCCATTCCTGTAGGTTATCCGTTGTTGCGCGGCAAAGATATGGAGATTTAGGTGAAAGCAGCGATATGCTCTAAAAGACTATTGTAGGTGTAATATTCAACCCAAGTACACCTCTCCGGCTATTCAGCAATTATTCTTGTCTTTAATTACAGCCTTTCATCCTGCCTAAACATGGGTAGCTTCCTATTCAGCTACCCAACCTCAAGTGCCTAAATGCAGAGACAATTTTGACTTTGAACCGAAATTACCCCGTCCCATCGCTAAACAAAGACACTTCATCCCTCTTTGTTTTCAGCCTTGAACAGAAATTTTTCCCTTTGCTGTAACCTTTAGTAAATCACCTGCGTAACAGGTACAAGAAACAGCACTATGAAAAAAATCATTTTACTCTTGAGTTTGAGCGCCTTTAGTCTCTCAACTCTATTTGGCCAGATTGAACTGGATAGGAGTGATTTCAGTTATGCCCCTGCCACCTTCCAAATGGCAGAAGATACCAATGCCATCCTTCCGGCCGACTTCGCATTAGGAGGTCCAAATAAAACGTGGGACTTTTCTACCCTCGCTAACCATGGCAGCTTTGAAGCTCGCTTTTTAACACCGAGCGCAGCCAACGGAGGTACCCAATACGATTCATGTAACGTGGTTATTCAGAGCGATAGCCGCTACGACGATTACGAATACATCAACGCTCAAGACTTCATCTTCAAATTCCTCGGACAATCAGAAGACACCATGGGTGGAGAACTTTCAAGGTCTACCATGATGAAGTTTCCATTGAACTACGGCGACGGCTGGAATGATTCGAATACCGCCGTATTGGTCTACCCGGGAAGCGATTTCAATATCCCTTTTGATTCCATCAAAATTGAAGTTTACGTTTCCATAGACAATGTGGTAGATGCTTGGGGCAAACTCAAACTAGCCATTGGCGAATCGGATGTACTCCGTTTAAAGTCTACCGTCTTTGTTGACTACTCTGCCTCAGTATACAATGGCATCATAGGCTGGACACCGATTCAGCAAGATCAAGTGAGTACCGACGAATACAGGTTCTTCAGCAAAAAATGCGGCTACAACCTGGCTCAGGTTTCGGAAGACCAAAACGGCGCATTGGTGGAATACCGCAGTGCTTCACTCTTGAGTTCTAAAACGCCTGAAATGAATACCCCTCAGGTATACCCTAATCCTGTAAACAACGGAACACTTTGGGTTGATGTGCAAGAGCCAATCAATCTGAAGGTTTACAGCATCGATGGCAAGCTCATCCGAGAAATGAACTATACAAACATCGGTCAGCAGGCCGTAAGCACAGGTGAATTGACACCAGGCACCTATTACGTGCAATTTACCAATAGGCTCGGCATGCAAAGCAATACCAAAATTATCGTGCAATAATCAAGTCACCCTATATCCGAGTGAGGGCCTCCAATTGGGGGCCCTTCTCATTTTTTAGCGATGCGAAATGCTTAGCTTTGCCACATCATGATAGTTGTAACAGGTGCAGCCGGATTCATCGGCAGTTGTTTGGTTCAGAAGCTCAATGAGAATCGCTTTTTCGATGTGGTCGCCGTGGATGATTTCTCCCGTGCCGACAAAAACAAAAACCTCGAAGGCAAAAAGCTGGCAGCTAAAGTAGACCGCATGGAATTCTTCAATTGGCTCGACGCCAACGAAGACCAAGTGCAGTTCATCTTTCACCTAGGTGCCCGAACGGATACCACCGAGTTTGATGTGAACATCTTCAACGAACTCAACCTCAACTACTCCAAAACCATGTGGGAGAAATGCGTGGAATATGGACTTCCGCTCGTTTACGCATCTTCGGCGGCTACCTACGGCATGGGTGAATTGGGTTACAAAGACGATGAATCTTTGATTCCGCAGCTGACGCCACTTAACCCCTACGGCGACTCTAAAAACGATTTCGATATCTGGGCCCTGAGACAGGAAAAGAAACCTTATTTCTTTGCCGGACTCAAGTTCTTCAACGTATACGGTCCAAATGAATACCACAAAGGCCGCATGGCGTCGGTCATTATGCACGGCTTTAATCAGATCAAAGAAACCGGTAAGATGAAGCTATTCCGCTCCCATAACCCGGACTATACCGATGGTGGACAGATGCGCGACTTCGTTTACGTTAAAGACGTGGTGGAGGTTTGCCATTGGCTGATGTACCACCGCAAAGACTCCGGCATCTACAACTTAGGCTCGGGTACGGCTCGCCCTTTCTTGGATTTAGCGAAAGCCACCTTCAACGCTATGGGCATCGAGCCTGTTATTGACTTTGTAGACACCCCAATTGACATCCGCGACAAATACCAATACTTCACCGAAGCCGATATGAGCAAGCTGAAAGGCATCGGGTATCCGCATGAGTTCATCTCCTTGGAAGATGGGGTGAAGGATTATGTGCAAGGGTATTTGTTGGAGCATAAGGCTTATTGAGGAAAGTTTTAAGTGTTAAGTTTTAAGAGTTAAGCTTTTGTGGAGGCACAATTCCAAGGCTTAATACTAGCTTAAAATTCGCGACCTAGTTTCGAAGCCAGATCTCCATGAAGAAATTTCTAGCTGAAGCGGTTGGCACCTTTGTTTTGGTCTTTCTAGGCACAGGGGCCATAGTGTTGAATGACTTGAGCGATGGCCAACTCAGCCACCTTGGTGTTTCTCTCAGTTTTGGCTTGGCCGTTACCATCATGATTTATGCCTTTGCTCGTACTTCCGGTGCGCACATTAATCCGGCAGTAAGCCTAGCCTTCTGGGCAAACAAGCAGCTGGAGCGGAAGCTCGTTCTTCCCTACTTGCTTGCTCAAACAACCGGAGCCATTCTAGCGAGTCTCCTACTTTCCCTAGTCGCACCTCAACACCCTACGCTGGGCGCTACCTTACCACAAACCAGCATTGGCAATGCTATCGCCATTGAATTTGGGATGAGTTTCTTGCTGATGTTTTGGATACTTTATGTTTCCAATCGAGGCTCAGGTTCGCTGCACCTGGCAGCCATAAGTATTGGAATCGTGGTAGCCTTGGAAGCCTATTTCGGCGGACCCTTTACCGGCGCGTCCATGAACCCCGCTAGGTCTTTGGGGCCAGCATTGGTATCTGGAAATCTGGATTCACTTTGGATATATTTTATTGCACCAATTTCCGGGATGCTGTTTGCCGTTTTAATATCGAAAATGAAGTCCAATCGACTCAATACCCCTCCAACTCACCCAAAGTAAACAGAGCATAATCGTATTGAACAGGATCTTCCGGACTCATTTGCTTGAGTACTTCCGTCAGTTCTACGGCCGATTGCCAATCAGCTTGTTTTCTAGTAAGCAAGCCTAGACCCGAGGCTACGCGGTGAACATGGGTATCCAGTGGACAGATGAGATCAGTGGTATGGATTTGTTTCCAGATACCGAAATCAACGCCCTTATCTGATGGTCTGACCATCCAGCGCAGGTACATGTTCAATCGCTTGCAAGCCGACTTCTTAGCTGGGGTAGCGATGTGTTTTTGGGTACGATCCGGTGCAAAAGGCAGACTGAAGAAGGTATCGTGAAATCGCTTTAATCCGGCTTCCATGGGTACTTCAAGCGAGGAATCCGGCAAGAATAAAGTTTCGAGGCTATCCGCTTTGCGGTAATAATATTGAAGAAACTCCAAGAAGTAAAGGAGGTCGGTATCGTTAAAGGTGCGGTGCACAAAACCCAAGAAGCGTTCTCTATCCTGCTCTTGGTGGTTTACCATAAAATCGTGTGGTGCATCGTCCATCCATTCCATCAGCTTCAAACAATTCCGAATGATGGTGGTTCTTTGTCCCCAAGCCAAAGTAGCCGCGAACAAACCAGCAATTTCAATGTCTTGCTTTTTGCTGTAGCGATGCGGAATCTGAATCGGATCGTTCAGTATGAAATCGGGATGCTCGTAACGATGTACCCGTTCATCCAGAAAGATTTGTAGCTTGTTGAGATTCAAAATTTGAGTCGGAACGGTGAGTCTTTTTGGTGCATCAAAATCGCTCTGCGCGATAACCTAATTCCGAAGTAAAGCGAAAGGAATGCACCGATGGAAATACCCGGAATATTGCGCAGGAAGAGGAAGAAATCGTAAGAGCCATGGAAGAATACTGCCGAAAGCAAACCTAAGGCAAGGTAAACCGGGCGCATCGGACTGAATTTCGATATCCCTACAAAATAGCCCATCACAATAGCAAAGGTGGCATGTGCCGGTACGGCGGTGAACCCGCGAAGTATGGCTACCCAATACGCTTCGTGGGGCTGTGAATTGTAAAAGACGTAAAGCAGGTTCTCCGAAATAGCGAAGCCCATAGACACCGCTACGGCATATACAATCCCATCAAAGGGTTCATTAAAATCCTTACGAGGATAGGCTACCAGCAAAAGCAAAAGCCACTTCACCCCTTCTTCGGTTAAGCCTACGGAGACATAAGCATAAAGAGCTGTGTCCAGCCAATTGCGACTCACGCCAAATCCCGCGTTCTGCCAGAGCAAATTGAAATAGAGAACGGCCAAAGGGCTAAGCAAACCTGCCAGCAGACAGAGCGCCACCAAGGTGAGCGGTTCCTTCTCATAGCGGTCTTTCAGGTATACCCAGCCTAAGATGAGCATACCCGGACCGATAGTTAATGCCAGCAGGAGCCAGTTCATTAGCCGATGGCTTGTTCCAAATCAGCAATGAGGTCGTCTACATCTTCGATACCCACGCTCAAGCGGATAAGCGAATCAGACAAACCGGCTTTCATGCGCTCTTCACGCGGGATGGAAGCGTGCGTCATGGAAGCAGGGTGACCCAATAGTGATTCTACACCACCAAGTGATTCAGCACAAGCGAACAAGTGGGTAGAGGAAGCAAATTTCATGGCAGCTTCAATCGAATCTTCTTTCAATTCAAAGGAGATCATACCGCCGAAGTCGCGCATCTGACGTTTGGCTACTTCGTGGTTTGGATGATCGGTGAAGCCCGGCCAGAATACTTTGGCCACTTTCGGGTGGTTTTTCAGGTAATGTGCGATTTTAGCTCCGTTCTCGCAGTGGCGTTGCATGCGGATATGCAAGGTCTTGATTCCGCGCAAAACCAAAAATGCATCCATTGGACCAGGAGTGGCACCAGAAGCATTCTGGATAAACTCCAGACGTGTTTTTAAATCGTCGTCGCTGCACACCAAAGCACCCATTACCACGTCAGAGTGTCCGGCGATGTATTTGGTGATGGAGTGCATCACTAAATCGGCACCGTGATCCATTGGGTTTTGGAGGTATGGTGAAGCGAAGGTATTGTCGACAGCCAATAGTGCATTGTGCTTTTTAGCGATGCTTGCCAAGGCTGCGATATCAATGATTTTCAGAGTTGGGTTGGTAGGCGTTTCGGCCCAAATCAATTTGGTGTTCGGCGTGATGGCTGCTTCAACCAATTCAGGCTTGGTCATGTCCACGAAGGTGAATTTGATTCCCAGCGGTTGGTAGATTTTGGTGAAGATACGGAAGGTACCGCCGTAGAGGTCGTTGGTAGCCACGATTTCATCGCCCGGTTGGAACAATTTACACACCGCATCGATGGCGCCCATGCCGGTTGAAAAACACAAGCCGTGTTTGGCATTTTCCAATGCTGCAAGCTGATCTTGCAACTGAGTACGGGTTGGGTTATGGGTTCTGCTGTATTCGTATCCTTTGTGATCGCCCGGAGAAGCCTGCACGTAGGTGGAGGTCTGGTAAATCGGGGTCATGATGGCGCCGGTAGTTGGATCTGGATGCACACCGGCATGCAAAGCTTTCGTTCCAAATTTCATACTGCGAAGATAGCTATTCAGACAGCTCTTGCTACCCTTCTCGACTTAATTTGCTAAGAGCGATTTGAACTACTCTCCATATTCTCAAAGTACCCTTTACTTTGCCTTTTTCAGTTCCTTAAACAGAAGCTCAGTTACCTGATTCTTTTTGATAATACCCGTTAAACTAGACCAAGGAATTTGCACCTTGGCTGTCTTGTCGTAGGATATTTTTACCACATAATTCACACCGCCGGGAGTGATGAAAAAATTGTCTTTGTTTGCTTCAAACAATATGTCAATATCTGAACATTCTTCGCCCTTAAGCAAATTCTTCCCGAACTCATAAATGAACTTCGCTTTGAATTGTTTCATGTCGGAAAACAGGTCAGTAAGCCTTATTTGCTGAGGGATTTGACCAATTTTAATAAAGCTAAAAGCCACAAAAGCCTGATCGGATTCCGGCATAAAATAGTAATCAGGCATAAGTCCAAAACTGATGATTGATTCCCCGTATGCACTCACATTAATATCCGGCAAATAAGAGCGATTTTCAATGGTATGCATGTTCGAATAGAGCTCTGTCATCTTTCCCTTCAGCACTTGATTCAAGGAGAAAAACTGGAAGTGTTTGATATCCGAATTCTGCACCTGTGAAACCTGGGCGCACTTGAGGAGAATCAGGTTCTTTTGCCAATTATTCAGCACGGCCTGTTTCCGTGTAAAATCTACATTTTTGATTTCCAATAGCTCAGAGCTATCACCCAATCTACCGAGCTTTAAATCCCTACCCTTCAGCTCATAGTTAAAGAAAGCAGCACTATCCAAGGCCAGCGAATGATTCAAATCCTCATCAAAGAGGACCAAGTTCGCTCCTTCCCATGAAAACCGATTCACCGATTTACCAATGCCATCCAGCATTTTGCTCTTCGTTGCAGATACCGGATCAAAGAATTGATACCTACCATTGCGTAATCCGATGATGGGTGCATTAAAACCAAACTCAAAAAAACGGTCGGCTTCCATCCAAAGCTTGCCCTGAAAATCACGCAGCTCGTACGACTTTGATACCGTTTGAATCAGAAGGTATTTTTCCGCTACAACTTCTACAAAAGCACCGCGAATGCTATCCTTAACCACCGAACCATCGCTCAATCTCAATTCAAAAAGCAAGTTCGATTTTTGACATACATAATACTTGGATGCAGGGTAACGAGTATGTTGAATGATGGACACATAATGCGTATCCACAATGAGCTTCATCTCCGCATTGCACACTCCCACTTTACCCGTTGCAGTTCCCACGATAAAATTTCCCAATCCACCTTCCTTCCGGAAGACATAGTTCGATGCAAGGCCATTGGTCGTATCCGGGTTGTAAACTGTTTGAGAACCGTCTTTTTTGTACAGGATAAAATCACTTCCCGTAAACGTGATTCTCGCATATTGCGCAGGCACAATGACCTCGCAATTTGAATTGATCACACCAAACGCATTGTGCGCCATTTGAAAAATGCCATACTTGGTTCCGGCTTTTTGAATGAAGCCTGTTCCCGAGTAGTTATAATGTTGAATTTTTTGTCCTTCTAACTTTCCTTTAACCAGCTTATAACTGTACAATTTGTTCGATTCAACTACCAAAGTCTGGTAATTTAAATTGGCGTTTTTAATCGCCTTACCTGTTGAATCCTTATCTAAAAGCACCTCACCCAGCAAGTTCAGCACCTTATAGCCCAACTTTGTTTTAACCAGTATGGCGGCATCCGGAAGCTTACCCGGAAAATACTGAGTAGAGGTGGCCCGGATAATACTGACTTCTTCATACGGACCAAGTTCCGGGCTATAGGAACTCAAGATAAAATAGTTCTTACCACGTCGCGCTATGCAAGGGTATTCCTTGGTATCGGTCGATTTGATGTTACCACGGCTAAGCATGTTCCAAAACTTATCGCTAATAAGCTTGCCATCACTGGATAGCAACTGATACAGTACATCCCCATTTTCATCTGCTCGCTGAATGATGATTTGATACTTGAAAATTTCCGGAAAAGTCTTCGTGTTATAATTCGTTTCCGTTTTAAGCAGGGTATCCAAAACGGAAATTTCCCACTCATAGCGAGGAGTGAGATTGCCAAGTACAAAGCAAGCATCGGCAATTTCAATTTTGTCGTATTTCGCCTCCGTCATTAACTCAAAGTCGCGACTCAGTAAGCCCTGTTTTTTTCCTTGTGAATAGATAACCCAGTTCTTTTTAGTGAAAAAGGCATCGGCGGTCAGCTCAAGCCTTACGTAGGTGTCGCCTAGTTTTTTCAGTAGAAATGTTTCTGAATTATCGAATACTTGGAACCCATCAAACACTGCCCAAATACGATCATACCTGTTGGGCACCAGCCACTGTTGTTTATCATTCACTACTCCCCACTTGCCTTCTTTTTGAACGATGTATCGATTGTCAGCTGAAACGCTAAATGTGTATTCATTATCTCGTCTGAAGAAGTCATCTTTGTAATCGTAAATCATCCTTATCCCTTCGAAAGCTTCATTCAATACCTGTTGTCCGCGCCAGTCATACAGCCCGTAGAGACCATTACGCTTGACTACAATCCCAATCTCTGGAGCGCAGATTATTTCCTCAAACGCTATGGGCAATACCTGTCTTCCTTTGGCATCCACTAACCCGAACAAACAATCCGACGCACGGTGTATTCTCTCAAGCTGGCGGTCTACCTGAATCAATTGATTGTTTCCATTCAAGTGGTAAACAATATCGTTGGAATCGCTCACCAGGGCTGAACGCGAATTTTCTCCTATAATGTAGAGTGTATCATTAAAACGTGTTTCGGCCGAATCAAACCAGGCCACTTCCTGTTTGCTGAAGGTATCCAAGGTATAGTACTTTACTTCTCGAATGCCACTGAAGCGATTATCCTTGTGCCGGTAGATGAAGGTTTTCGGACTAATTCCCTGAGGCAGTTTAAAATCTCTGCAGTCTGCAATACCGTAAATATCCAAACTACGAATGAGTTCTCCCTTCTTGCTCTGTTCTGTTATATGCAGGGTTTTAGCTTTTTCATCCCATTCGAAATCATAACTTAGAAACCGAGAACTCTTAACCGATAGCAGAATACCCTTTTTGTAATTCAACTGAATGGTATCGTATTTCTGTCGCAACTCCACTTTGCCATCTCGGTAGCCATGCTCGAATTCTCCCTCTTCGGTTTGCGAATATGCCGTATAACGGTAGGGACCTTCCAGCAGTCCATTTTTTACTTGGAAGTGGGAGCCATCAGTCCATTTCACTTCACCCTGGATTTTACCATCCGAGTATAACCCGGAATATTCAAGCTCAAATGGATCTGTTTTAGTGGTTCTTTTTAGCTTTACAAATTCCCCATCCGGCACACCTTTCTTCACCTTAAACAGCTTATAAGAGTTCCATTCCCAAATGGTATCCGGTCCGTGATGCACCCACTCACCATTGTATTTCGCAATTTGAGCATGCCTTTGGAGGGTATTGTATTCACTGTAATACTTAATGGATACAGGGTTAATGCTGTCTGGAAAGAACTCCTTTCTCCCCTCCTCATCCAAGAAATCTGCAGGCTCAGGATAGGCAACCCTCTGCAAGGGATTAAACAAATAATCCAAATTCTGTGCATGCACAGATTGGTTTTGAAAACACAAGCTGAGAAGCACCCCAACAACCAAGGGCACACATCTTTTGATTAGGTTCATCATTGAAAGTCGTGGATAGACTAGCTCAAAAATAAGCAAAGCAAGTTGCCCGAGTTCACAACTAGATATTTTTTCTTAGCCCCGGCACCACACCCAATCAAGCTAAAACAGGAACTGAAAAAAATATTTTCACTTTTTTTTCTTCCCTATTGCTTTTATCCATTCCACACTTATCTTTGCACTCCCTTTGAGGAACAGCACTAGACGAAAGTCGCGCTATCAAAGGATAAATTGACATGTTGGGAGTTTAGCTCAGTTGGTTCAGAGCATCTGCCTTACAAGCAGAGGGTCGGGGGTTCGAATCCCTCAACTCCCACAAACAAAACAGAAAGCCGGTCTGCAAAGCAGTCCGGCTTTTTTATTTACGGCGAGTCTAAGCCGTAGGCTTCAGCGAGCAGGAAATAAAAAAGGGATCAGGAACAAAACCTGTGGGGTTGATTAATAAAAGATGATTTTTGCATGGATATATTTTATGCACGAGTCATTACACATATTACTGGACC
>SBGR01000034.1 GCA_006226545.1 Bacteroidota bacterium
TAGCGGAACACCATATTTATGGATCCAGCAGACTAGGCGTGCACAATACCAATAAACTTATTGCTTCACGCGATAACCAAAATCCAATTGTCTACACTAGAACAAGCTCAGAATACACCACCTTCACCCGCGGTAAACGCCATTATGAGTTGAGTAATCACTTAGGTAATGTTCAGGTCGTTATCTCAGATAAAAGAGTTTCAGTTTGTGATGAGTACCTTGGGGTTGATAGATTTGAGGCGGAGGTGCTTTCTGCTATGGACTACTATCCATTTGGTATGCTTATCCCTGATAGGCAATGGTATGCTAATTCTGATTCATCCAATTATAGGTTTGGGTTTAATGGAATGGAACGGGATAACGAGGTTTCTGGGCAAGGTAATAATTTGGATTTCGGAGCCAGGATTTATGATAGTAGGTTGGGGAGGTGGTTGAGTGTGGATCCTTGGGAAAATCGGTATCCCCACCTATCTGTTTATAACTTCGCAAAAAACTCTTGTATTTCACAAATTGATATTGCGGGAAATGGGGCTGAAGTTTCAATAATTCCGAAAACGAGCAAAAATCCAACGCCAAAAATTAAAGTAAAATCTACAATATATGTATATGGAACTACTACCCAGACCATGGAATCGGCAACGAATTTAGCCACAGACTATCAAAAAGAATTAAATAAAAATTGGAATAATGCTGGCTCTAATACTTCACAATCTGATGCAGCAAAACCAATTCCAGCAAAAGTTAAAATTGGTGAAACTGAATATGAAGTTGAATTTGAAGTGACAGTTATAGCTATCAAAGCTGATGAGGCAAAGAAGTTGTTTAGTGAAAATAAATCTAAATCTGCAAATTTTATAGCGCTTACTGATAACACTGCGGAAACAAAAACATCACAATCTTATGGGAATGTGGGAATTTGGAATGTGGACCAAATTAAAAATACAAGTGGGACAATTAATGATGAATTCGGTCATTTACTGGGTTTTCGACCATCAAGTGATATGTCTGGTTATGAAGATAATGCTGAAGCGTATCATCGTTTCCTTCCTAAAATTGAATTTGCTGATGGTGAAATAATATGTGCAATGTGTCGAAATAGTTATGGATCTGTTCCAGCAAATGCGGAAAGAAAACCTCTCCAATCGGATGTTGATGGATTGAATAATGGTAAAGGGTTATCAAAGTACGTTTTACCTGGTAGTAGTTATGAAATTGGGGATAAGAATAATTCTGTTTTTATTCAAGATTCAACATCGTTTGAAAAATCAACTAGAGAAATATTAGAAAATGAAACAAAACCGTAATGTATTTTTAGTTTATGCTGTGTTTTATATGCTTTTCTCGTGTAATACGCATACGCAACTAAAGAATAAGGAAATTTCACTTATTGATGAATATAAGAAATGTACAGCCATGTTAAGTCGATCTTCGTTTTATTGGAAAAGCGATACAATGGGTCATAATGGTTACAGATCTTGCTTTTATCAAAAGATCAAGGACTATTGTTTTCCGGTGATTACCGGAATTAAAATGACGGAATTTGCGCTGGATTTGGGAATGGGGTTCGGTGATGTTCAAAAATATGATGGAAAAGGACATAGAATATATATATACTACTTAAGTAGAACTCCCCCTTATTATCATTTGGATGCTGTTTTCCGGACAAAGTTGATTATTATAGTTGATATGCAGACGGATATGATAATTGATTATTCTCATGGAATTGAAGAATATTGAATTATCAATAGCGTCCTAAACGGCTGCAAAGCAGCGGAAAGAGAGGGATTCGATCCGTCGGAACCAATTAAATTTGTTTAAAAAGTAAAGTTTTATTGTTCTAGAACCCTAGCCCCCGCTGTCCTGAGTTTGTAACTCAGGACAATAAACACAAGTAGCAGGGAAGAAGGTTAAGTCTAGGCATATGAGAACTCTCCAAATTCAGATCTAAACAGAGGTTAATAACTTATAAAACCCTAGTACTTCAGAAAATTCGTTTTTTCCGAGGGTGCAGGAAGTTTTGGATTGGTAAATTGAATCTCAATTTTTCAAGCTCAAATACCACGAGAATAACTTCTAGAACCCTTGTCCCTCGGAAAATTCATCTTTTCCAACGGTGATATCCGGTTAACCGGACATTAATTTTCAAAGATTTATAATTAAGCATCAAATCTCCATCTCCCCACCGCCATTAAACCTACCGCTGGCCTTGGCCAGTCCTGATTCAACTTGGAAGATTATATCTACTTCTTGGGTGGCACCTTTGCCATTAATGTGAAAATTCCCATGTCTTCAACTAAAAGTGCTCATCCGGTTGATCAGAAAAGCCCCTTTAATGTTATTTGCTCCCATAGAGAATTATTCAGTTTCACCTGATATGATTTTCTCAGGGTCTTGTCGGGCATCAAAGACCTGTGTGATATAGATCGTTTCCTCTTCGATCCGGTATATAATTTTGTAGTTCCCTACTATTAGTGAACGCCGTGAGATTCCGCAGGATTTCAAAAAATCATCCTCAGGCCCGGACATGGGAAATGATTCGAGCTGGAGTGCCCTATTTAATATTTCAAGTAGGATTTCGTCAGTTTTATGAGGAGCAACTTCGGAAAAATATTCCCGCACCTTCGCAAGGTCTTTCTTTGCTAGTTCGGTGTATTCAACCCGCATGATTATTTTAGGCCGAATGCTTCCTTGACCTGGTCTGTAGAATAAACTCGGCCAGCTTTGATGTCCGCATCAGCTTCTAATTCTCTGTTCAGAATGTCGGCTCGGGTAAGTTTAGACTTGCCTAAAGAGCCAATAACTTCGTTGTCCTGAAACGAGGTAATCATGGCGTAGATAGCCTTCAGGAAATTTTCGTCCTTGATGCCGTCAATGCTGGTGTGTAACGATTTTTTTATTTCGACGACTGTCATATTTCAAATATACCACTATACAAGACCATATTCAATACCTCAGTGTATTGAAGAAATGTTCCGGTTTGATAAATTAAAACTAAATCTATCAAGATTAAATATGGTTAAAAGGGCTTCTGCATACTGCGTCCATTGAAAAATTCGTCCTTTCCGAGGGTAATGTCCGGAAGACCTGACGTATTTTTAGTAATCTTAATTTGATACTATCCTAAAAAGTTCGACGTGTCTCGTTAGGGCTACCAAAAAAAAGAAAGCAGCCTCCGTGCTGCTTTTCTTTTTAGTGCGGAGTTCGAGTTCTGAGAGCGAACTTCTATTAAGGTTTAAACCACGTTCTTCTTCTGTTAAAAGCAAACATTGACCTTTATTCAATTTCATCCAACTCAACATTAAACTCACCCTTATCAGTCACATAAATACTAAACCAATAAGACCAATCCGTATCCGGAACTGCAATAGCATGTATCACTCGCCAAGCCTGTTTTTCCCTATCATAGCCTGAATACCATGTGTTATGCGTAATTGCTTGCTGAATAAATTCCGGATCGCCAATCTGAGAAAAATCGCTTTTAACCCAGGACTGCTCCCCAAGCAATGAATCATTTTTAAATAATCGTATAGTCGATTTATAGTCTCTGAAGCGATTCAAAACAAGAGTATGGCTGTCAGTTTTTTCTTCCTTCTCAGAAAACGCCTCTATGGCCACACGGTCGATTTGCATTCGATACCCTCTTTCTAAATCGACTCGGGTATCAACTTTAAAACTATCCTTTTGAAGCGGGTGATAAACGATTTGTGAATCGCTAAAAGCTTTCTCCCGAGTTTCTTCCTTCATGTCAGGCTGACTAGCATTGCAGGCTAGGAGCTCTAGCAAAAGCAGGGTGCTGAAAATTACATTCCGATATATCATTTGATTGCGTCTTCTTAGCTCTTTTGTTCTGTCGATGGCTCAAACATAGCGTCCAATTCCTTCCTATTCGGCAACCAAAGCCACATGCCTATAATGCCTAAAACAATCAGCTTCCAGGTATTGTCCTTTTTCTGTGATTTGGTCAAGGGTAGCATTTTCCAGTTTAGCCAAAGACAGTATACCAAGACCGGGTAATAGGTGAAACCAACAACCCAAAGATCCACGTTGTATTTTACTATCACGGGGTATTCACCATTGAAAACAAGGGCTATCGGAATTAAAATCGAATTCACCCACATACCGATTCGGATGCGCTTGATGTGAAGTATAATCCGAGAGGAATCTTCAAGTATTTTCTCCATGTTCAGCTCACCTTATTTCCATTATCACCATTTCAATCCTTGTATTACTGTGCTTCGCTAAATACTGCTCTTCTTTGGGTAAGCGAGCGATAGAGTCCTGACTCACCAAGGGCCGGGTATCGCCAAAACCTCTTGTCATTATTCTAGTGGAGTCAATCCCACGTTTGACGCAGATATCACGCACATTTCGAGCATACCTATCGCTGGTTTCTTGGCAATGAGCGGAGTCGCCCCAAGCATAATGCGCTTGAATGCGCACCCTATCGGGATCCCACTTTTGGAGAAATCCCACCAGCGAATCAAAATGCAGTTCATTTCCCCATACCGAATCGCAAATCTTTACAGAGCAAGGGCCTTCTAAATCAGCTTTTACCTTGAGCACCTTGTAATCACCAATTAGTATCAGATTATCGCTCCATTCCAATTCTCGCCCACCCACCATGGCATTGAAACTCAGCAGAGTTACCAATCCATACAGAAAAATCTTCATGTCTTTAAAGCATTAGGGATTCGTCGCAATTGCAATCCACTCAAGCGGTCAATCACCGATTGAAAACGATTACCAATCAGCGCGGTAAATGGCACAATTCCATAAGCCAATATTAAAACCGGCCAAAACCAATAGGTATCTTCAATATTCTGCTGTTTAAACCCTTCTTCCAGCCCATCGTAGTAGTTCACAAGTCCGACGGCCTGCGCATAGAAATAGGCTGGCGCAAAGACCACAAACTCGTGCAAAAGGAGATTAGATAACGGAGCGCCATCGCCATTACCATCGAGGTAGGATAGCCCCATCAAACGCATCCCCGGCGTCTTTCCATTTTTAAAAAACACGGCAAAATAGAGCAACCAATAAACTAATGAAACCAAAGGCATGAAGATATAATCCGTCAGCTCTATGGAGTTAGTGAAACGGTAAAAAACAAACATGGATACGATAACCAATCCGCTCAAAAAGGCCATATCAATACACCTCGCAAGAATGCGGCGGCCAAAAAGGGCATACTTTGTTTGCTTTAGAAACCTCAGCGAGAGATAGGGAAAAACAAGGTAGACTAAACTAGCCCAAAGGCCTAAATAGATCAGAAATCGCGCGAAGTCTATTTCTCCATCCCTGAACACTGAACTATGGTCAATGCTGCCTTGCCATTTCAGGTCGCGTATTGGAGTAAAAAATAGAGCGATAACTAAGACACCCAAGCCGAATAATAACTTCTGCTGTTTCTTTTTCATGATTCAGGTTCAATCCGGTACTGAAATCCCAAGATTCTGCACTAAGATATAAAAACCGATAAAAAGCTCCCCTTTCTGGCTCTTGCACCGCAAGGCTGCGGTTCTTATCTTGGCTGAGGCTAAATCCCCATGATCGCATACCGCAAACAAGAAGATCTGAGTCACCAAGAACTGGTGGAAATCACCGAGTTAGTGCATAAACTCTACCGATACGATTTCCGCGAGTACGCCAAGGCATCGCTAAAACGCCGACTCCTTCGCATCATGGATCGCTACGACATGGACTTGAACCAGTTTCTGACCAGTCTTAAGTCGAAGCCCGCATTTATCCAACAATTCATCACCGAATTGACGGTTAACGTTACGGAGATATTCCGTGATCCTTACGTTTTTAGCGCGCTCGAAAAAGATGTTTTACCTAAACTGGCAACCCAAGAAAAAATCAGGGTTTGGCATGCGGGCTGCTCCTCTGGCGAAGAAGTGATTAGCACGGCCATCTTATTTGAAGAAGCCGGACTCTTACGCAAAAGCAGTTTCATTGGCACCGATCTCAACCCTAACGTTGTTTTTCAAGCGAAAACCGGGCTGTATAAAAAGGCCATGATTGAGAAATACGCCGCAAACTACCTGGAGGTACCGGGAAAAAAACAGTTGAATGACTACTTTCAAGATGAACGCGATAACCTGCGCATCTTGCCGGCCATCCACGAGCGCTGCAGCTTTGCAGTACATAATTTAGTTAGCGATACCTCTCCCGGCCAATTCGATTTAATCTTATGCCGCAACGTTTACATCTACTTTGAATTGAGTTTGCAAGAGAAGGTCTTGAAACTTTTATACGACAGTTTAAACCCGGGTGGATACCTGTGTTTGGGTTCCAAAGAATCCATTCGTTTTACCGGCCTTGTTAATAGGTTTGAAGAGGTGAACGCCGAAGCCCGTATCTTTAAAAAAATTGATTGAGTCCAATATCCATATCGAACCCTTTAAAGGAAAACTCATCGCGATTGGAGGATCAGCCGGCTCATTCAATCCTTTGCTCGCACTTTTGGAAGCCATTCCTTCTGCCAGCCAGCATAGCTGGGTGGTATTATTGCATCGGAATAGTCAAAAGAAAAGCAACTTGATTTCCTTGCTTCAGCACCACTGTAAGCTGAAGGTGAAAGAGGCCGAAGACAAAGAGCCGCTCGAGCCGGGAGTAGTATATGTGGCACCATCTGCCTATCACTTGTTGCTGGAATCAAACTTCAGCTGGCAACTCGACGCCGGTGAACCACTCTGGCATTGCAAACCGGCCATTGATGTTTTGTTTGATTCGGTTGCCGATGCAGCCGGAAAAGAGGCCTGCGGCATTCTGCTCTCCGGTGCCAACCAAGATGGCGCTCAAGGACTTCGTCGCATGAAACTCAAAGGAGGACTATGCCTTGTTCAGGACCCGAAAGACGCCATGTATCCCAGCATGCCATCAGCGGCAACCAAACTTAAAGCACAGCACCAGTTGTTTAGCGAAGCCCAGTCTGGCCAGCTTATCAAACAACTTATGGGGCAGGATAAATAGCTTTCAGCAAATCGCCACTCCACAACATGAGCTGCAAAGCCGAACGTCTGAGTTCATAATTGGCTTCAATGGCTCTGCTCTCGGCAGCCAAGGTACTTTCCTGCACTTGACGGAAATCAAAGGCGCTAATCACACCGTTGTTCAAGCGGGCTTGTGCCAGGCTTAAGTTCTCTTCAGCCAATAGGCTATTCTGTCGCTCCAACTCAGACAATCTGCGGTTTAAGAGGTAGGTATCGTAAGCTTGTGCCATGCTGATGCGTAACTCAAAAGAGGTCTGTTCTTCGTTCAACCTGCTTTGTTTGGTTTGCAGGGCTGCCAAGCTGATGTTCCGGCTCACGCGGAAGCCATCAAACAAGGTATAGCGAAAACTTAAACCGAAGGCCGGGCCAAGGGAAGTATTGCTTTTCAGAATGCCCACTTGGTTTGCAGATTGCACAAAATTGTATTCGGCAAAAAGTCCAAGTTGAGGATAACGATCTGCCTTTTGCAGTTTTTCATTCTTCAGGCTTATCAAGACCTGCGCCTTCTGTTGTCGGATATCGGTGT
Source organism: Bacteroidota bacterium (assembly GCA_006226545.1). Lineage (GTDB taxonomy): Bacteria > Bacteroidota > Bacteroidia > UBA8524 > UBA8524 > M1806. The sequence goes on from SBGR01000034.1 coordinate 7,519, forward strand.
TTTGAGCAAGGGCGTTTTCAATAAGCTTATCCAAAGCAGGTACAGCAGTTTCATTGGTGGTATCTCCTACTTGAATCATCCCTCCCGACTTCAATCCGCATAACTTTTTAAGCTCCAGTTTGAGGTATAGGATACGGTTCTCCTCTTTGATGTAGTTTGAACTGTCGCTATTCAAGTTGGTAAGGCTTTGTAAAACATCTTGTTTATTGGCCTTGCCAATTCGCTGTCTACTTTCGGCTAAGCGGTAGTTTTCGTTTGACACGCTCAAGGTGCTTTTCAGGTTCTGCAACATTTGCTCACGTGCTTGCAACTCCGCATATAGACTCGCTAGTTGAAACAATTCCTCTTCCATCCTAGCTCGAGTGATCAAACTACTCAACTGATGACGAGTTTCGTTTATCGCACTTTGTGCCCAAACACGAAACCCATTGAAGAAAGTCCAATCTGCACGAACAGCGGCGTTCCATGCTTGGTTAGCGGCTAGGCTAGCCTCACGGATATCGCCGTTAAAAAACTCCTGTCGCGTATTGTTGAAGGCCTGTGAATTACCTGCCTGCAAACTCACCGTTGGGTAGGCCCCTGCTGCGGCCATCCCTGTTTGCAATCGTGCTTCTTCCTCCTGCAAGCGGTTGATGCGCAGCTGGAAACTGTTTTCAATCAGGCTATCGGCCAACTGCTTTAGGCTATAGGCCGTCTGCGCTTGGGCAACTGAATAACTGATTAGTCCAATTATAGCGATGAATATTCTGCGCATCTTAACTTTTTTGTAAGGTTGAAATTCGGTTACGTTTTGGGGTGATATAGGTATACAGCGCCGGAATCACGTAGAGCGTCAATACCAAAGAGAACAGGAGTCCGCCGATGATAGCTACACCCATCGGAATACGGCTTGTTGCCCCTCCACCCAAGGCCAAGGCAATTGGCAATGCACCTAAGATGGTTGCCATGCTGGTCATCAAAATCGGACGCAGACGTTGGGTAGACGCTTCGATAACGGCTTCTTTCGCATCCAAACCTTTCTCTCTTTTTTGCTTGGCGAATTCCACGATGAGGATACCGTTTTTGGTTACAATACCCACCAGTACGATGATACCAATTTCGCTAAAGATGTTTAAGGTATGACCTAAGAGGTAAAGTGATAACAAGGCTCCCACCAAGGCCAACGGAACCGTAAACATGATGGTGAGTGGGTCAAAGAAACTTTCGAACTGTGCCGCAAGGACCAAGTAAATCAATACCAAAGCTAATAAGAAGGCAAAAATCAAGCTGTCAGAACTGTCTTTGTATTCTTTGGATATACCTGCCAAATCTGTGCTGAAGCTTTCATCCAATAAGTCTTTCGCTATCTCGTCCATGGCCTTGATGCCATCGCCAACAGTTAGGCCTTTTACCGGCCTAGCTTGCACGGTGGCTGAAACGTATTTGTTGTAGCGGTACAATTGCGGTGAACTGCTTTCTGTGGTCACCGTCACCAAGTTCTCCAACTGCACCTGTTCGCCGTTGGCATTGCGCACATAGATGGTCTTTAAATCGACCGGCTCATCGCGGTTCACGCGAGAAGCCTGACCGATAACCTGGTACTGCTTATTGTCTTTGATGAAATAGCCAAAACGCTGTCCGGCAAAAAGCAATTGCAAGGTCTGCGCAATATTGTACACGCTTACGCCCAGTTCTTGGGCTTTTTCACGGTTGATTTCAATTTTCAGTTCCGGCTTATTGAATTTCAAGTCTACGTCAACCACTTCAAAGGCTCCGTGACTTTGTGCTTTCTCCAAAAATTGAGGTAGCATTTCTTTCAGCTTGGCGAAATTCGGTGCCTGCAAAACGTATTGTACCGGCAGGCCTGATAGTCGGCCACCACCGATGGTTTGGTCTTGCACCACATAGCTGCGGGCAAAATTGTATTTGCTCAAGGCTGCGCCTAGCTCGTCTACAATCTGCTGTTGCGACTTTGTTCTGTGTTCCGGTTCTACCAACATGATGCGCACAAAGGCACTGTTGATAGACAGCGAAGAACCAAAGCCCGGCGAGGTTACGCTGAGCAGGGATTTCTTTTCGCTTAAGGTATCTGTCAGCTCAATCAAGTCTTCAACGAAATGGTCCATTAGCTCATACGAAACCCCTTCCGGAGCGGTAGACACAATACGCAATCGCGACTTATCCTCCAATGGTGCTAATTCTGATTTAAGCTGAGACCCGATCAAGAAAATCGCGCCAAACAAGACTACGATAATCACCCAGGCAGAACGTCTATACCGCATAAAGCCGCGTAGCGAAGCTTGGTAAGCATCGGTAAGGCGATCAAAAAAGCGTTCAGTTCGTTGGAAAAGTTTGGAGCTGGCTGTCGACTTCTTCAAGATGCGGCTTGACATCATCGGAGTGAGGGTGAGCGAAACAAAGGTGGAAATGACCACCGTTCCGGCTACCACAATACCAAACTCACGGAAGAGTCGGCCGGTGGTTCCCTCCAAGAAAATGATAGGTAAGAAAACCGCCCCTAGGGTGATGGTGGTGGAGATAACCGCAAAGAAGATTTCCCTACTTCCTTCGTGGGCCGCCGCCATAGGCTTCATGCCTTTTTCAATTTTGGAGTAGATATTCTCCATTACCACAATGGCGTCGTCTACCACCAATCCGGTGGCCAATACAATACCGAGTAAGGTGAGGATATTGATGGAGAAGTCGAGGAGGTACATGACAAAGAAGCCTCCAATCAGTGAAATAGGAATAGCGATGACCGGAATCAAGGTAGTACGCCAGTTGCGCAAGAAGATGAAGATGGTGATTACCACCAGCAAGAAGGCCATCAGAATGGTGTATTGCACTTCCGTGATGGCGTCGCGGATACTTTCTGTGGTATCTAGCGCTACCCCAACGCGTAAGTCGGCCGGAAGCTCTTTCTTAATCTGTTCCACCTTGGCGTAGGCCGCATTGGCAATTTCAATGTAGTTGGTACCCGCCTGAGGTGTTATCGCCACACCAATCATCGGTATACCGCCGTCGCCACGCAATAAGGTACGCTCGTTCTCTGGCAAAAGTTTAGCAGAGCCGATGTCTTTGAAACGGATAATGGCCCCGTTCTCTTCTTTGAGGATGAGGTTATTGAAATCGGCTTCCGTTTCCAATCGACCGAAGGTGCGGATGGTCAACTCGGTATTGTAGCCTTCAATACGCCCAGTAGGCAACTCCACGTTTTGAGCGATCAAGGCATTGCGCACATCGAGCGGTGTTACGCTGTAGGCAGCAAGCTTATCCGGCTCAATTTGCAGCTTCATCGCATATTTTTTCTCCCCCCAGATGCGTATTTCTGAAACACCTGGAATGGTCTGCAATCGCTCTTTAAAGATGTTATTTCCAATTTCCGTTAGCTCCAATAAGCTGCGGTTATCCGATTGTACTGTGATGGAAAGAATGGTTTCGGCGTTGGCATCCGACTTGGTTACCACCGGCGGATCTGCATCTAACGGCAGGTTACGCACCGCTCTGGAAACACGGTCGCGCACATCGTTGGCGGCGTCTTCCAGGTTAAGCTCCAAGTCAAATTCGATGGTGATGGTGCTTCGGCCTTCGCTGCTGATTGACGACATCGATTTAATACCTGCAATACCACTGATGGACTCTTCTAAAGGCTCGGTGATTTGAGCCTCCATCACATCAGCATTCGCACCGGTATAATCTGTTCTAACCGTTACGATGGGCGGATCGACACTCGGAAACTCACGGATACCGAGGTAGCTGAAGCCAATGAATCCAAAGAGTAATAGAAAGATATTAAAGACCGTTGCCAATACCGGCCGGTCTATGCTTACAGATGATACGTTCATTGTACTTTAACCCATTTAGCGATGGAAACCTCTCTACCCGGTCTAGCCTGAAGTAAACCGGTACATAAAACGGTATCGCCTACTTGCAAGCCATCGGTTATTTGTACCGATTGACTGGTTCTTCTACCGATGTTTACCCTTTGCGGCGCGAGCTTACCTCCGCGTACCAACCAAACTTGTTGTCCATCCAATACAGGCACCAAGGATTCGGCCGGAACATAGATTGCTTCTCTGGCTTCCGCAATGGCAACGCTTAAGCTCACAAAACTACCCGGCACGAATCGGGAAGATGGATTATCTACGATGGCCCGTACTTTCAAGTTTCGGCTTTGCCGGTTTAAACTTTGCTCAGTAGCGTAAACCTTCGCCGTAAACGTATCGGGCGTTTCATCCAATCTAAACTTGATGACTTGTCCTTTTTCTATCGATGCCGCGAACAGTTCAGGCACCTCAAACTCCAATTTCAATGGGTTCACTTGTGTTAGTCCGCCAAGGTTCTCACCGAGTTGAACAAAGCTCCCCGGACTCACATAACGCAATCCGGCTTTACCGGAGAAGGGCGCAGTGATTCTGCATTTATCAATTTTGGCTTGAACAAGCTGCAACTCAGATTGCAATTCCAAAACCTTGTTTTCCGTGGCATCCAGCTCAGACTGACTGACTGCTTCGATCTTAATCAATTCGCTGTTGCGTTGGTGTTCTAATTCTGCCAGCTTCAACTGAATCTTGAGTTTATCGCGTTGCGCTTGGTATTCTCTATCATCGATTAAAAACAGGAGTTCACCTTGTTTTACATCGGCGCCCTCTTTAAACCCAATGGATAAGATTCGGCCGGCTTGTTCAGCCCTAAGGGTCACTTCTTCAGCCGGCAATAAGCTACCCGTGCTGTTGATGGTTTGGCTTACCCAAATATTCTCCGCCCTATTGGCTTCCACGCTCAATCCCGGTGGCGTTGATTTGCCTTTTTCTTGTGTGGCTTCTCCGTCTTTGCAACTTGGCGCAAGGAGGATGGCGCTGATAACTAGGGGAAATAAGATTCTCTTGCTCATTCTTCAGATACTGCTATAAGCCGAAGCACCCGGATAAATGCATCCCGATCTTCTGCGTTGATGGATTTAAAAAACTGTTGATTGGTTCGCTCCAATGCCTTTCTGATTTCGGGCACCAGCGCTTTGCCTTCCTCGGTGAGTTGCAGGTAGGCTTTCCGGCGATCATCTGTACAGGTCTTTTTTAGGATTAGACCTGCTTTAATCAAGTATTGCGTGAAACGGTTCACGGTTACCTTATCCGACTTCAAGCGCTGCGTGAGGTCGTGCTGTACTATGCAGCCGTCATTAGCCGCTATTTCCAGGAGCATGCGGAAACCTCGGTCAATACCGAAGCCCTCCATCTCATCGCGCAGCACATTGTAGTAAGCCTTGCTGAGTTGGTGAAACTCAAATCCCGGAAAGTCGCCTGATTTAACCGTCATGACATTAGTTAACATTGTTAACCAATATTCATGCCGATTAGTTCAAGTTGCGCGTAAGAATGTCTAATCTGTTTTGAAGTGCCTCCGGACTCAGGTTGATTTTGTAATGCACCTTGAAGTACCGTTGTAAGGTTGGCGCAGAAACCTGCTTCTTGTCTACCGCCTTTTTCAAGCGATTTTGAATGATGTCTTTCATTATTAATTCCCCGATACAATGGTACAACAGCATCGAATAAAAGATGTTTGACATGCGGAATAGATTTGCGCATTTCGGGAAAAGGCTCGCGCTCATCGAATTATAAATTTTGCAATCTGCCTGCTTTGGTTAATATTGTGATGACGAAATGATAATTCTATGAAAAAGAACATTACCCTCTTAATGTCTATCCTTTTTGTTGGCCTGTTTACTTTCTCTTCTTGTTCAAAAGACGATGATCCAAGCACAGGTGGAACTACAGCAAAAACGGAAGCTATCTCTTTTAAACTTAACGGATCTGACTTCAGCGTTGGAACATTTAACCAAGACCTCGATGAAATCAGCAACTTTATTGAATTGACAGCGAATGGTTCTGACCAGGTAACAGTTCTCTCTTTGTTCTTAGACGTAAACGGCGACGGTAACTTAGACGTTACTGATCCGCTCGAAGCCAGTGTTACCCTTCAAATTGGAGGCAACCTGTACGTAGGAAAAAGTGGTTCTGTAATCATTACGAGCAACGATAAAGCTGCCCGTACCATGGAAGGTACCTTCAGCTTTGTTACTACTGATAACGCGCAGACTCCAACTGACTTCACTATTTCTGAAGGCAAGTTCTACGCGAAATACTAAGCGCTCTTAGAATAAATACCAATAAATAGAAAAGCCGGCACCTAGAGCCGGCTTTTTTTTATGCCTTTAAGTCAATACTCATCGGACAATGGTCCGAATGTTTAGCCTCCGGTAAAATAGTTGCTCCTTCAAGTGAAGAGGTAAGGTTATCGGTTAACATGATATAATCAATGCGCCAGCCTTTGTTTCTTGCACGCGAATTCGCTCTATAACTCCACCAGGTATAGTTATCCGGTTCCGGATGCAGCATTCTGAAGCTGTCGTGGTAACCTTCTGCAACGAATTTATCGAACCATTCACGTTCTTCAGGTAAGAAGCCCGAAGAATCTTTGTTGCTCACCGGGTCATGGATGTCTATCGCTTTATGACAAATATTATAATCGCCACAAAGCACCAAGGCCGGCAACTTCGCTCTTAATTCATTGGCGTAGTTCAAAAAGAAATCTAGCCATTCCATTTTGAAAGCCTGGCGTTCGTCTCCGGAAGAACCACTGGGGTGGTAAATGCTCAACACAGAATAGGTTGGATAATCTACACGAATCACCCTGCCTTCTCTATCGAAACGCTCATCGCCACAACCGTATTCCACGTGGATCGGTTCTTCTTTACTTAAGATAGCCACCCCTGAATAGCCCGGTTTTTGGGCAGAATACCAGTAGTGCTTATATCCGAGGTGATCAAAGATGGCAGTATCTACTTGCTCTTTAAAGGCCTTCGTTTCTTGTATGCAAACAACGTCGGGGTTTTCTTCTTGCAGCCATTGCGCAAAGCCTTTGTTCAAGGCCGCCCTTATACCGTTCACGTTATAGGTGATGATCTTTTTTGTTGACATGGCCTGCAATTTCAGTGATTCTGAACGGAACTCAAAATAGCTATATTGCGCCCATGCAGTACCTACTCTTTTATGTGTTAGCGCTTTTTGCGGAGGTTGTAGGTACCGTTGGTGGTTTCGGCTCTTCTGTTTTTTTTGTACCGATAGCGAATCAATTCTTCAGTTTCCATGAAGTATTGGGCATCACCGCCATGCTTCACGTGTTTAGTAACCTGAGCAAACTCCTGCTCTTTCGCCACGGCATCGATAAAAAATTACTAATGCAGTTAGGCATTCCCGCTGTCGTTTTTGTGCTGATAGGGGGATTTCTAACTCGTTATTTCGACAATACCAAACTCGAGCTATTCCTGGGCATTTTCCTCGTATTAACCAGCCTTTGGTTTCTAATAAACCGTTCCGATAAAGTAGAAGCCACGCGAAGAAATGCCATTAGCGGCGGCATTCTTTCCGGATTCATGGCCGGTTTCCTTGGTACCGGTGGAGCAATCCGCGGACTTACCATGGCTGCTTTCGCTATGCCGAAAAGCATTTTCATCGCTACCTCAGCCGCCATAGACATGGGGGTGGACGTGAGCCGGGCCGTGATTTATTTGGAAGCCGGTTATTGGAAAGCAGAAAATTGGGTACTCTTGCCTTGGCTCATCGCCATAAGCTTTGTGGGCAGTTACCTGGGTAAACGCATCCTGAATCACGTTAGCGAAGACCGCTTCCGCACCATCAGCCTTTACCTGATTTGCCTGGTAGGAATTCTATCGATGGTGAAGCCTTTGATGGCCCTTTTTAGTAGTTAATCAACCACTCCAATTTAGCAGCCACTTTATCGGCATTTGGAAGCATTTCCTTTTCCAAGCCCATGTTCAATGGAACAGCCGGAATATCTACGCTACCCAGTGTTTGAACCGGTGCATCCAGTTTGGTAAAGCATTCTCTAGCGATTCGTCCAGCGAGTGCTTCTGCAAAGGAGTTACGTAAAGTCTCTTCGGTCAAGACCAAAACCTTACCGTGCTTCTCTGCTTGAGCAAACACCGCTTCTTCGTCGCAAGGATTTAAGGTTCTCAAATCGAGGATCTCTACCTGGCCTTTGAAGCGAGCTGCTGCTGCCTTGGCCCAATAAACGCCCATACCGTAGGTGATTACGCCCACAGATTCGCCATTCTCAATGGCTTCTGCATCGGCTGCTACCACAATATTGGCTTTGCCCAAAGGCACGATATAATCTTCTGAAGGCTCCACCATCTTAGCCGATTCCGTTCCCGGAACCTTGCTCCAGTAAAGTCCTTTGTGCTCGAACATCACCACCGGGTTTGGATCGTAGTAGGCCGCTTTCATCAAGCCTTTCATGTCGGCCGCATTACTTGGGTATACTACTTTGATTCCCTTGATCGGTAGGATGCTACTTTCAACGGTACCGCTGTGGTATGGACCGCCGCCGCCATAAGCACCCGTTGGCACGCGGATTAGCGATTGCACCGGATATTGACCATTGGAGAGGTAACAGCTCTTGGAAAGCTCGGTTACCAATTGGTTGACGCCCGGCCAGATATAGTCGGCAAACTGTATTTCTACAATCGGCTTTGCCCCAACTGCACTGAAACCGGCGGTTGAGCCAATGATATAAGCTTCTTGAATAGGGGTATTAAAAACACGGTCGTCGCCGTACTTTTTACCCAGAGTTGCTGCCTCACGGAAAACACCGCCCAGACGTGCCCCCACATCCTGACCGTATAATAAGGCTTCCGGATGTTTCTTTAAAATTTCATCGATGGCAAACAAAGCGGCATCTACCATGATAACCGGATCTTTGCCTGATGGGCTGCGTTCGCCCTGTTCTTCTGTAATCGGCGTTGGCGCAAACTCATGCAGCGTTAGCGATTCGGGTGTTGGATCATCGGCAGCCTTCGCTCTTTCAAAATCGGCTTCTATGTTTTTTCTGGCTTCCGCAACAATCTCATCCAGCTCTGCCTCTTCCACGCCAAGGTCGAGCAAAGTTTGTCTCAAACGCGGATATGGGTCAGTCTGCGAATGCAGGTTTAAATCTTCATCGGTACGGTAAAACTCTTTTCTAACCCCGCTGGTATGGTGGCCCAATAAAGGCACGGTAGCGTGGACCAAAATCGGTTTGCGTTTGCTACGCACGTAGTCGAAGGCCTTGGTTAACTCTTCGTAGCATTCTAAGAAATCCGTGCCGTCCATGCGCACGCGTTTCATGCCCTTAAAGCCTGAAGCGTATTCGTAAGCGTCCATGGCGCGCATCTCTTCGCTTGTAGCGGAGATTCCCCAGTTATTGTCTTGTACGAGGTAAACGATTGGCAAGTCTTTCAAAACCGACATCTGGAAAGCCTCGGCCACCTCTCCTTCGGTAACGGAACCATCACCAAAAGAACAAAGCACGATAGGTTTCTCTAGCGTTTCTATCAGCTTCTGCGATTCCAAATAAGCGATACCGTGCGCCATGCCTGTTGCCGGAATAGCTTGCATGCCTGTAGCCGAACTTTGGTGCGGTATCTTTGGCATGTGTTCACGGCGTAGCGAAGGGTGAGCATAATACGTTCTGCCTCCGGAGAATGGATCGTCTTGCTTCGCTAAAAGTTGAAGCATCAGCTCATAAGGCGTCATACCCATTCCCAATAACATAGCCTCATCGCGGTAATACGGAGCAGCGTAGTCAATCGGTTTCAATAACATCCCTGCAGCCAACTGAATTGCTTCGTGGCCTTTGGAGGTTGAGTGAACGTATTTGGTGATTTGACGGTTCTCGTCATAAATATCAGCCATGGCCCTGGCGTGGCTCATGGTGGTAAATACTTGTAGAAGAAGTGATTTATCTATCATTATTTCAGCCTGCAAGTATACGAAATCGCCCCAAGAAGGGCAGGATGAATGAGCTTGAAAGTTTGAAGAGTTAGGTTTTAAGTGATTGGTGATGAACAGGACCTTCACCTCAAAAGCCTCTAACGTAGACGAAAGATTTGGTGCGTTTTTGTGCGGCCTGAATTCAAAATTCAAATTCTCTTCGCTTCAAAATACACCTCAGCAAACAGAATCACGCACCCTGAAAACCCAACAATACCATCGGTAAATTTTAGTTGCTCCTTGATTAGCTTACACTTAATCCTTTCTTAATTAAGTTTTAACTTGCATAGCTGTTGTAGTTTTTGAAACTTTGGGAAACCCATGACACAGTCCATAAAAATTGACAAACAAGGCTCTAATGCCATTTTGCGTTTTCAAGACACCAAAAATTTAGACGCAAACAATGCTCACCGCATCAAAGGTGAGGTTCGCGGTATCTTGGATCCGGGAATTAAAAACCTACTCATCGATTTGGGCACAATCCACTTTGTAGACAGTACCGGCTTTGGCGCTCTAATCGCGATTCTAAAAACCATGAAAAGTCAGGGTGGTAAATTGATTTTATTCAACGTGAGTAATGAGTTGGAAGAATTGATGGACCTCATGCAGTTGCTCACCGTCTTCGAGGTGAAGCCTACTGAGAAAGAAGCCTTGGCATCACTCAACTGAACCAGCCCATGCTTTTTATTCGAAGTTTCCCTTGCAAGCTCGATCAAACAGAGCAGCTAGCCCAGTGGCTTCAAGAAGTAGCCACCGCCCTCGAAGTTATCTCCTACAACAGATTGCGTTTTGTGATTCACGAAGCCTTTGTGAATGCATGTAAATATTCCGATAACCCGGACAACTCCATCATCGTTATGATTAGACGAAAGGAGAACATAGAAATTGTAGTAACCGATACCGGCCGTGGCTTCGCCATACCGGAGATGCTCAGCCGTTTCGACCAAAAAGCCATTGGCCAAACCTGGAAATTGGCAGTTGACCGCGATACCATGGTTCGTGCTAAGCTCGAAGCTCCACATACCATCGGATTCTACTTGGAATCGGAAGAGATGGCTCAGCTCGAACCGGAGCTCAAAGAAAACCACCGCGGGTTGATCAGCATCTTGAAAACAGCTAAAAACCTCAGCTACCACTTCGTCCCTAACTCCTTCAACTACCTGCAAATCACCTGCTAAACCATGTCTGCCAGCGGCTTCTCCAATCAGAAAAAGATACGACTGCTGGCTATTGAGCCTCGCGAATCCATACAGGCCCTTATCAAAGAAGCCTGCCGCAACTTCGGATTCCTATGCGAGACTTTATCCGACTCTGGTGGTGCTCAAGCCCTACTTAGCAAACGCTTTTATAGCTTTATACTTTATAATACCCAAGCCGTTCACGGACGGAACAGTACCTTCTTGGGGAATTTGCGCAATATCCGCGGTTATGAAAAGGTGCCGGTGATTGCACTAAGCTCGGATACCGGACCGGAAAAGACGGCAGAACTACTCGACGACGGCTGCCATGCGGTGCTGCCAGAAACCACCAGCGTAAAGGTGATTCACTCCTACCTGAACCTGTTTTTACGTCGCGACCTCTACGGACAATTTGCCGAAACCGAGTTCTTACGAAAGGACTTGAACCAGAAGAAGGGCGAAATCATCTTGTGCAGTACCTCGAAGGAAATACTGGATATTCCTACCCAAGACCTGAATGCCATCACCCATGTGGTGACCAATGAAAATGAGCTTTTCCACTTGCTCTATGCCGGCAATATCTGGATGGTACTTGTTGGACTCCAAGCTCGCTGGGCTTTAAACATAGTAGGCCGACTCAAAAACGATCCGGCCCTCGATATTCAGCTCATTCTCTTGCGCAACAGCAATGTATTGGATGCCTCTGTTATTGAGTTTTTCAACCAAGGGGGAAATGATTTGATGTCGGTAAATAAACCCGCTTTTATCTTAAGCCGACAGATCAACTCCAGGCTGGAACGCGAATTCTATTTCAAAGACAAGTATGTTTCGGCGCTGAAGTCGGCCGCCAATAAACTACCGATTCGTTCGGAAGAACGCATGAACCTGCACGCCGAACCTTGGCTGGTGGATACCTTGCACATTCCGCACAAAGAGGTGCCGGGTGGCGATTTTTACGAGATCATCAACCTACCGGATAATTCCAAGGTTTTGATTTTAGGCGATGTGATGGGCAAAGAATGGGGAGCTTGGTTCTTCTCACTAGCGTACATGGCTTATATCCGCAGCTCCATCCGTTTGATGGTGACCCAATACGAGTGGGACATGCAGAAGGTGATGGAAGAGTTAAACGATGTGATGTTGCGCGACTTCAAATTGGCCGAAGTCTTTACCACCCTAACCATGGTCTACTTGCCCGAAGGCAAAGAAGAACTGCATTTGGCCTCCGCCTCCGGGCTGCCATTAATCCACTACAAAAAGGAAAGCGATGACTTTGATGAAATCAAGGTGAGTGGACCGCTACTCGGCTTAAAAGAAGAAGCGCGCTACGAAGTGAAAAAGCTAAAACTGAATACCGGCGATATGCTTTGGCTCTTTACCGATGGCTACTTGGAAGAAAAAAGCCCGAACGCCCTGAAAACCTTAGAAGAATGCCTGCGTAAAGAAGGCCCATCTTCTTCACTCCAGATGCTCGACAAAGAATTGGAAGCACAACGTTTCAGCCAACGCTACGAGGATGACCGGACGCTGATTAGGATTGTGGTGTAGATTCAAGTTTTTCCTTTTTCATACCCCGAATGGAACTGTTGCTTAGTATTGAGAGTTTATTAAAAGAATTGAGAAGTTCTGAATCAAAAGGATTTCAGATTTCAAAAAGAAATGGCTACTTATCGAGCACTTGGTTGCTTTACAAACAAGACGGGTTTTATTACCTATTCGACATCAATGAAAAAATTTCATTTACGAACCAGTTCAAATATGATGAATTGGAATTGAAAAATGAGGTTCAAGGCTGGTTGTTTGTAATTGAACTTTCTATAAGTTGATTTGATATTGTATCCTTCTGTTTTTAATTATTGATTCTAATTCTTTTATGGTCAATAATGCAAATGACGACCCTTTTTCATGTAAGCTTACAAAACAGAATCTAAATCTATCCCCGAGTATTTTCCCAAAATTGAATTCATTTTCAGTAGCTCCGAAGAAAAATCCTTTCGGGTTTTCAGGAAGGAACTTTTTTGTTGTTTTCAATTCAACCAAAATCAAATCCTCTAAGTAGGTCTTAATAAACTGAGCATCTATTTTTTCACCTAACATGTTCGGTATATATATCAAATCAAATGACTGAAGGAATTTGTGTTCAACATCCAATAAGTCAAGGAGTTCTTTTTTCGTTGCTAAGTCAATTTTAAAGAAGCCAGTGTAGTTCTCTAATAGGAAGTTTACCCCTTCCTTTTCAGTGACATTATTAGACAATGTTAATGTAAACGAATGTTTTCTTGACATTATCTATCCGTCTTAAAGTCATAAGTCCTGAATGTATGTTTAGGATTTACCTTTGAAAGGTCAAGAAGCTCGGAAACTGTCATTTCGAACGCCTTGGCAAACACTGCCATATTCAAAAGGGAAATGTTCCTTTCACCCCTTTCAATCATCCCTATGTATGTTCTATGAAAGCCTGTGATGAATGAAAGTTTCTCTTGACTAAGGTTCTTTTGTTCTCGAAGATTTCTGATTCGTAACCCAAATTCTTTGACTAACGCCTCATTTAGCATACTAACAAACGTATACACATTGTATACATAGATCAACAGACAATTAGTATCAAGGCCGGCTCAATTTTTCAGCACAGCATTCCAGAATAGGTTAATTACAATATTTAAGAAATTGATTCTAACTTCGCTTTTAACCTATGCTACCCCAAGCTCTTGCCATACTCCGCCTTTTACTTGTCTTACCCTTCCTTCTACCCCCAATTTTATGGATAATAAACTTTAATAGCTCAAGGGGGCCGAGTATTATTGAGTTCCTCTTACTAGCACCGATTATTTTAGTTGTAATAGGCCATCACCTCTTCAAGTCCCTTTCAATCCTTGACTTTAAAATACGCGGAAAGTTCAAATGGCTGTACACCCTTGGTGCTGGTTTCTCCCTTTTTGCCTGCATCTTAATTCTTGGATTAACCGTAAGCCAACTGTACATGAATGGATTTAATACCATGCAGTCGATTTCATTTGCTTATACACTGCTCTTCCTGCTATTCTCTATACAAGACGTTCGAGAATGGGATAAAGGTTATGCAAGACGCCATTAATTTGAAATTTCAAATCAAAAATCAACGATCAGAAATCACAAATCATTCAGATGCCGATTACTTAGCAAATACTTCCAGCCTAAGAAATCCCACTCCCCGCCGTCGTTCCCTCTCCCGGATCAACAAAGAAGAGTTTACCGTCGGTTTCGGTCATTAAAATCATGCCTTGCGATTCGATGCCGCGCAGTTTGCGTGGGGCTAGGTTCACCAAAACAGATACACGCTGTCCGATGATGTCTTCCGGATTGAAATGCTCTGCAATGCCTGATACGATGGTGCGTTTGTCTAAGCCGGTGTCTACCGTCAGCTGAAGCAGTTTGTCGGCCTTCGGCACCTTGACCGCCTCTAGGATGATACCTGCGCGGATGTCCATCTTGGCAAAATCGTCGTAAACAATCTCTGCCTTCTGTGGCGCAATCGGATTCGTTTCTTCTGTTGGCGTGTTTTGTGCTTCAGTCATCTGTCCCAGTTTCGCTATTTGCTTTTCTATGATTTCGTCGTCGATATTGGTAAAGAGCAAGAACGGCGCTCCCAGCTGATGTCCGGCACCCATCAATTCGGCTTTGCCGGCATCGGCCCAGGTAAACTTATCGCTCAAGCCCAGCTGTTGCTTCAATTTCTGTGTGGTCTCCGGCAAGAATGGCTCACCCAAAATGGCCAAACGCGCGCAGATGTTTAAGGCATCGGTTAAGATACCGGCTACCTTCTCCGGCTCTGTTTTCCAGAGCTTCCAAGGCTCTAAATCTGCCAAAAACTTATTACCCAAACGCGCCATGTTCATCCACTCGGATTGCGCATCTCTAAAACGATACGATTCCAGCAGTTTGGTGATTTGCGCTGTTTGTTTCGCTTGTTCTGCCAAGAGTTCTGTATGACGCTCAGAAACGCCGCCCGGCACCTGGCCTTCGTAGTATTTCTGCATCAGCACCATCACGCGGTTCACAAAGTTACCGAGGATGGCCACCAGCTCAGAATTCACCTTCAACTGGTAATCTTTCCAAGTGAAGTCACTGTCTTTGGTCTCCGGCGCAATGCTGGTTAAGGTATAACGCAACTCGTCGTTTTTACCCGGGAATTCATCCAGGTACTCGTGCAGCCAAACGGCCCAGTTACGCGAAGTAGAGAGCTTATTGCCTTCCAAATTGAGAAACTCATTGGCCGGCACATTGGTTGGTAAAACGAAGTCGCCATGCTCCATCAGCATCATCGGGAAGATGATGGAGTGGAACACAATATTGTCTTTACCAATGAAGTGTATCAATTCGGCATCGCCCTCCCAATAAGCCTTCCAGCCATCGGGATTGCCTTGCTGTTCAAAGTATTCTTTGGTGGCTGAGATATAGCCAATCGGTGCATCGAACCAAACGTAAAGCACCTTGCCTTCTGCTCCTTCTACCGGCACGGGAATACCCCAATCGAGGTCGCGCGTCATGGCTCTAGGCTGCAGTCCTTCATTCAACCACGACTTAAACTGCCCTTTCACATTGCTTTTCCAGCCTTCCACGCGTTTGGCGTATTCTTTAAAGGCAGGCGATTCGGCAATTTGATCCATCGGTAAAAACCAGTTCACCGCCTTCTTCAATACAGGGGCAGAGCCGCTAAGAGCCGATTTCGGGTTGATCAAGTCGGTAGGGCTCAAGGTAGAACCACATTTCTCGCATTGGTCGCCGTAGGCGTTCTCATTGGAGCAAACCGGACAAGTTCCTACGATATAACGATCGGCCAAAAACTGGCCTGCTTCTTCATCGTAGTATTGGTCGGTCTCTTTTTCAATAAAGAGTCCTTTATCGTATAGCTTGCGGAAAAACTCCTGTGCTGTTTTGTGGTGAATGGGGCGTGAGGTACGCGAGAAATGATCGAAGCGAATGCCAAATCGCTCAAAGGCATCTGATATCTGCGCATTGTACTTGTCTACAACCTCCTGCGGTGTTACTCCCTCTTTGCGGGCCTTCATGGTGATGGCTACACCGTGTTCGTCTGAGCCACACACGAAAACCAGGTCTTCGCCACGCATACGTTCAAAACGGGTATAGATATCAGCCGGAAGATAGCAACCTGCTACGTGGCCGATGTGGATGGGGCCATTGGCGTAAGGCAGTGCAGCGGTAATGAGCTTTTTCGACATAGTGGCGCAAAGATAGGCCGTGACAAAACTTTTTCCGCTTTTTCCATAGAATTGTAGAGCTTTGAAAACGATGATTCGTCCACCCTACCTCCAAGCAGGCGATACCATAGCCTTGGTTGCCCCCGCTCGCAAGATTGAAAGGGAGAAGGTAGCAGCAGCGGTGCAGCTTATTGAAGCTTGGGGATTGAAGGTACTCGTAGACGAGCGCCTCTTTGCCGAAGAACATCAATTTGCCGGCAGCGATGACAACCGTGCTTCGCTTATCCAAGACATGCTGAACAATACCCAAGTAAAGGCTTTAATCTGCGTTCGAGGCGGATATGGGAGTGTTCGTTTATTGGACAAGCTAAACCTGAACCATACGCCTCCCAAGTGGTTGGTGGGTTATAGCGATGTGACGGCCTTGCATGCCTATTTCCAGCACAACGGCTGGCAAAGCCTGCACGCCACCATGCCAATTAACATGATTGAAGTGAAAGATGGCGTGAGCGAAAGCAATGAACTGCTGAGGCAAGCCCTTTTTGGCGAGGTGCAAGCCATTCCGTTTAAAGCACACCCATTTAACCGAATAGGCAAAGCCGAAGGCGAATTGTGCGGAGGTAATCTTTCTGTTTTATATAGTTTGCTTGGCAGCGCGGACCAACCCGATACCAAGGGAAAAATCCTCTTTCTGGAAGACTTGGATGAATACCTCTACCACATCGACCGTATGCTGATGGCTTTGGATAGAGCCGGTATGTTCCAAAACCTGGCGGGACTTGTTATTGGTGGCATGACCGACATGAACGACAATACCATTCCCTTCGGTTATAGCGCAGAGGAAAGCATCCATCGCATTGTTTCCAAATACCGCTTCCCTGTTTATTATGGAATCGAAGCCGGCCATTTGAGTTTGAATAGACCGATGGTTTTTGGGGCTAACTATCAGATTGATGAGTCAGGAATGAGGTTGAGCCATTAAAAATAGAAATAGGGCTCTTTCTAAAAAGTAAAATCAGGCCATGGCCTGACTCTTCATCTAAACGATAAAATCCGTGTCTCAAGCGAAAAATCTTACAAAAAAAAGGGCGCAATTCCTTACGCCCCTTCGTGAGATATCAAGTTTTTACTTAAGCCGCTTCGTCTTGTTTCATCATGCGCTTGAGGCTTAAACCTAGCGCTAACAAAATCAGCAATACCATGCTTGCACTGCCTGCTAGGGCAATTTGTTCTCCGGTATAGAAGCTGCTTGGGTGGAATTTAAATTCGATTGTATGTTGTCCGGCAGGAACCTTCAAGGCTCTGAGAATATAGTTAGCGCGGATATGCTCTACCTCTTGGTTGTCGATATAGGCTGTCCAACCGTATTTGTAGTAAATCTCTGAGAATACGGCCAAAGCTTCTTTGCTGTTATTTGATTTGTAGACCAAATGATTCGGCTCGTATTTTTCCATTACGATGGTAGCGCCTGGATCTGCTTGCACACCATTCAGGTAGTCTGCAAACTCTTCATTGACTACAGCCGTTTGAGCCGGATTAAAGCCCTGTCTAAGCGATAGAATTTCATCGTTCGGGTGGCCAACTTGCTTCACCTCACTCACAAACCAAGCATTGCCTAAGGCGTAGTTGTTTTTAAGCGGCGCTCCACCCGGGTTGAGTATGAAGTATTTTGTGTTTAGCATGTTCAATACCGGCATACCTTGTTTCATGTACAAATCGATGGTCATGAAATTGCGGTTGGTATCGTTCAATTGATTAATCATGCCGTTCATCTCTGGCGAAATTCCACGTTCGATCACATCTTGGTAGCGGCGCATTTTTGCTCCGTGGTAACCGCCAATGGATTTATGGAAATAGCTGGTAGTGGCATCGTTAAATGGTCCGCCACGCAGCGACATATTCAATACGCGGTAATCCAGGGATGGATCTTCCAAGATTTGTTTATCGGAAGTACTTGCCGTAAACAATACCTCATTTTTGGTTTTGCGTTTGTAGCGGTCTTGTTCGCCGTAGCGGGTATTTACCGTCCACTGATCTACCAACATAAACAAGGCTAACAAAGCGCCCAATACCGGCATTTTGTACATCTCACGTTTTAAACCGTGGATACCCAACCAAGCCAAAGCAATAAAGATAAAGGAACGGAAGGCATCGTTGCGTAGCATGCTTGCTCTGTAATCAGTTAATGCATCCAAAACGCGAGGGTCGATGTTTTGTGTGGCTTCGTTTGCCGAAAGAAAGTCGAAAATGGATGACCCAATTAAAGCCAAGGCTAGGCTTAAACCTCCCGTGATATAGAAGGCAAGGTTAAGCTTCTTAATAAACTGCTCGTCTTTCAGGTTTTCGATTACCGCATGTAAGCCCAACGCGCCCAGAAAGGCAAAGCAGAGCTGCGTAATAGCGGTAAACATGGTAACGGAACGGAACTTATCGTACAGTGGAACCGCATTGAAAAACAAATCGCTCAAGAACAGACTGTTTTTGCCCATGCTAAGCGATAATGCTAGGAATGCCGTTATGATGAGCCATACTTTTTTAGAGTTCGTTTTAGCTACCAATAATCCCAGTACAAACAAGAAACAGATAATCGCTCCTAGGTAAAATGGACCGGCAACATAACGTTGATCTCCCCAATAGGTAGGGATTACGGTTTGGCCCGTCATACGCGCCAGTTCACTTTTCTTATCGATCTCCATCGCGCTAGCGCCGCCAAAGGCATTTGGAACTAAGAAGGTCAGCGGTTCTAAACGACTATAGCTGTAGTCATCAAAGATGTAATCATAGTCCAGACCATCCTCATTAGAACCTTCTTCCAACGTTAACTCAGAACCTCCGCGGGTAGAGACTTTACCGTATTCGTAGGTAGTCCAAAGGGTAGATGTATTAGGTAGGATACCAATTACGGCCGAACCGAGAAGTATGCTACCGGCTATGATGAATTCTTTCAGCTGTTGTTCGCGGATAGCGAAAACCAGCTTCACCAACATGAAGATTACGATGGTGATGAGCATATAATAGGTAATCTGGAGGTGGTTAGCGTAGAGGTTGATGGTAAGCGCGAAAGCCGTAAGACCCGCACCTGCCAAGTAGAGCTTTCGGAACACCAGGTTGATACCCGCCAGGATAAGCGGTGAGTACATGAGCACCCAGATTTTATTGGAGTGACCTACCTCAATACCAATGATATTAAAGGTAGAGAAGGCATAGCCGATGGAGACGGCCATCGCTATCCAGACATTTATTTTAAAGCTGACCAGCATAATAAAGAAGCAGGTCATGAGCAAGAAAAGCGAGGTAATTGGCCAGCGATCGTAACCCAAGCCATAGGTTATGGCGCTGAAGATATGTCCGGCCCAGTTATTTGGGTATTTAGCACTGATTTGGTAAGCTGGCATTCCGGAGAACATGGAGTTCGTCCACATACTTTGTTCGCCTGTCTTCTCTTGGAACTCTTTGAGCTCGTGCGACATCCCTTCGGCTTGTTGGATATCACTTTGGAACATGACTTTTTTACCGTCCACCAAAGGAGAGAAATAGGCGGAGGCAACGGCTAGAAATACCAGAATCGAAAGCAGGTGTGGCCCATAGGCCTGAAGGAGCTTTTTGAACATGATGCTTTTATTGCTAAAGCATCAAATATAGGATTTTTAGTGTTGGATGAGCGTTTGAATCAATTTGTGATCTGAACTCCAATGCGCACCTGATTTATAGGAGAAGCTGCTGAAGCTTTCCGGTATAAAGATATAGTCGATGCGGTAAGAAGGGAAAGGACCAACATAGGTATTTCCAGCTCCTTCTCCGCTTTCCACAAAGGCGTCTTTGCCTTCGCCACGCAGTTTACGGTAAGTATAGGAAAGCTGAGTATCGTTCATGTCGCCGGCAATGATGATTGGATAAGGCGAATCTTCCATGTGTTCTAAAAGCAACTCAACCTGTTCGGAGCGTTTTTCAAAGCCGGATTTCAATCGCTTGATGATACTTTTCGATTTCTTCACGGCTTTCTCTTGGTCTTCCATGTCTTCGCTTTGGAACTGTTCTGCCGTGCTGAGTTTATTGGATTGAAGGTGAACAGAGTAAACGCGCACCGTATCTTTTCGAATGATAAGGTCGGCCCAAACTGCTCCATTGCCAATGGTTTCAGGGAATTTAATAATTCCCGATTTCAGCATCTTATACCTTGTAAACAGGACCACACCAATTCCATCACCAGAAGGTACATTGGTAACCAGGTGACGCATTTTCAGTTTCTTTTTCAACTCCGCACTGGTTTCCAGCTTGCGGTCGCCTTTGCGGTGGGGAAACTCTTGAAAACAAACTATTTCAGGCTTGACATCGCTCAAATAATGAAGCATGGAATCGAAGAAAACTTCTTTAGTTCCCCAGCCAAAGTTTTTCACATTCATGCTTACCAGCAGCGTATTTTCTTCGGTATGTTCAGCTTCTTCTCCGTTTATCTTGACAATTTTACTGTAGTGACTATAGCCCATTAGGAGCACAATAGCGCTGAAGAAAACTTTGAGTTTGCCTTGGATGAGCCAATAGATAACGAAGATGAGATTGGCAATAAACAAGACTGGAAAAGCCAGACCAAAGAAGGCGGCCATCCACCAAATCATCGGATTCACATACGGTGCAGCATAGGCTAACATCAGCGCCATGGCTGCAATGATATTGAGTATCCAGAGTATGCGATTTAAAATAAACATGGCTATTTGCTGGCTTTGAAGAGCGCTTCTCGTTCTTTGCGGGTGAGCGATTCGTAACCTGAGCTATTGATTTTATCTAAGATGGCGTCTATCTCATCTTGGTTGGGTTTCTCTTCAGTATCCGTTTTCATGTAAACCGTTTTATAACTGCGGTACATGGTCTTTTCGTCTTTCTTTCGCTTAAAAACTTTGTTAACCAAACGTGTTATCGACTCACCCCAAGTATCTAAGATGGAATAATGGCGAATGTAACGGGTATACAAGAATCCAAAAAGAGCACCCCCTAAATGCGCGAGATTTCCGCCCGGATTGCCACCTCCCATGCCAAAGTAAGACAAGAGAATCATCACAACGGCAATCCACTTCAAGGGAATATTAAAGATCAGCAATCGAACCGCGTAATTGGGAATTAAGGTTGCAATGGCCGCCACAACTGCTAAAACAGACCCTGATGCTCCCAACAAAGGACGATCACTATACGGTATCAAAGCCGGAATCAGGTTCATGCCGAGCATGAAGAACAGTCCCCCGGAAATACCCCCCCAGAAATACACTTGAACCAGACGCTTGTCGCCTAAAAAGTCGCGGAAGATATTTCCTAGAAAATAAAGGTAAATCATGTTAGAAGCGATGTGCATCACTCCTTGTTGTGTGAACATGTAAGTAAACAAAGTCCACGGCTTGTAAATAAACTGACTTGGAAGCGCCGGCAACATCAGGCCGCTTAAAAAGGTCTCCCCAACGGAATCGTCTTGAAGAAAAAGTTGACCAAAAAGTCGGACGGTATGCACCAGCAAGAAGACAAAGACATTGACTATAATCAGTTTCCTGATTACGTTATTGCCTTTGTTAAACTGATAACGTATGTCGTCTAACCAACTCATCTTAATAAAAACGCGACCGGTCTTGTTTCCAGTATTTCATTAATATGTACGCAAAGAGCACACCACCCAAGTGGGCAAAATGAGCCACATTATCGCCAGATCGATTTGCGAAGCCCAAGTAAAGCTCAATGCCAATCAGTCCAAGAACAAAGTATTTCGCCTTTAATGGAATTGCACCGTAGAGGTAGAGTTCTGTATTCGGAAACAACATTCCGAAAGCGGTGAGCAATCCAAATACTGCCCCTGAAGCACCAACTGCGGGACCGTATAATTGGATAATTCTGGCTTGCTCCATCGGATTAGCAAATCGGAAAGCATAATCCACTCCTTCACTTAAATAAGCCTGGTAAACTTCCGGACTCATCGTGCTCATCACCGATTGGATATCAAAGTAGCGCGAAGTATTGTGCAATAATGCCGCGCCCAGACCAGTAATAAAATAGAAGATGGCCAATCGCTTGCCTCCCCATACTTGTTCTAGCACTGTACCAAACATGTAAAGGGTGAACATGTTCATGAAAATATGCCAGAAATCGGCATGCATAAACATGTGGGTTACCACTTGGTAGGGCCTGAATGCCTCAAAGGTCCAATAGAATAAGCCCAATTTCATGTCCAGATCAATATGGAACATGGAACCGGCAATGAGTTTAGCAGCGAAGAACAAACCGTTTAGAATCAGCAAATTCTTAACTACCGGTGTATCGTTTAAATTCCTTCTTAGCATTAGGCAAAGAGTTTAGCTAGTTGTTGTGCATCGAAACCTATCACCACCGGCTTACCATCGGGGGTAAAGCGGTATTCGCTGCAATTCCATAAATCATTCAATAATTCCGTCATTTCCGGTCCCGACATAACGCGACCTTTTTTCATCCCACTTCGTTTGGCCAAAGCATGTGCCAGCTTCTCCTGCTGATCAGCGCCCTGAAAGCCCGAACTCATCTTGTATTCTTCTACAATTCCTTCCAGAAGTTCCTTAGCCTCAGCCTTTTCTGATTCTGCAGGCAATCCATTTATGATAAAACTGTTATTTCCGAATGGGTTGATATCAAAGCCAAGATGTCTGATTTCTTCCAAAAGTTCTTCCACCAACAATGCATCATTGGCAGAAAATTCAATGACACGTGGAAACAGCAATTGCTGACTCGCGCTTTTATGCCTTTCCTTGTTGCGCATCAATCGCTCAAAAAGCACACGCTCATGTGCTCGCTCTTGATCAACCAAAAGCATCTCTTGGTTAAGCTGCGTAACAATAAACGATTGGTGGAGCTGCATCACCGGGGCACCATTGAAAACCTGCTTCGGAGCCGAATGCGTTTCTGAGTTAAAGAATAAGTTTGGCGCTTCTTCCTGTTCTTTGGGCTGGGATTCCATGCCAACGTATAGATCTTCCCACCTTCCGAGATTCTTTTTCTGGCGTGGGATGCTACCGTCCAGCTGGAAAGGATTATACGAAGGATTCACCTGCAACTTCGGTTCCGTTGGAAACTCGGGCTGCTCTTTTCCTTGCAAGAAAGACTGGAATGAGCTATCGTCAAATAAGGAATCTACCCTAGAACCTATCAGATTCTCAGCCAATACTTTACGTATTACTGATTTAAGCAGGGCATAAAGTGTTTTTTCATCCTCAAACTTGATTTCGGTTTTGGTAGGATGTACGTTAATATCGACTCTTTCCGGATCCAATTCGAGGAAAACCACATAGGTAGGAAAGGTATCTTCCGGGAGGTATTCTTTGTAGGTATTGGCGATGGCGTGGTTCAGGTATGGGTCTTTGATAAACCTGCCGTTCACGATGAAATATTGATCTCCTCGGGTCTTTTTAGCGATTTTCGGACTGCCTAAGAAGACACGGTAATCCGCTGCCGGTGAATGTTCTTCTCCGTAAAATATTTCAGCCGAATCCAAGGCCAGTAATTGAGCGATGCGTGTTTTCTGGTCGCCGGGAATTAGATCAAGAAGGAGATTTCCGTTGTGTTCAATGCTGAAACGCACATCCGGATTTGGCATGCTTACACGCGTGAACTCATCCATAATGTGTTTGATCTCTACCGCATTCGACTTTAAGAAGTTTCGACGAGCGGGGATATTGTAGAAGAGGTTTTTCACAGCAATGCTGGTGCCCTGAGCACAAACATCTTCTTGTTGCTTCAGCACTTTCGAGGCTTCAATCACCACCATGCTGCCCAGCTCTGACTTGGCAGGACGAGTGCGCATCTCAACCTGTGCAACGGAGGCGATAGACGCCATAGCCTCTCCGCGAAAACCAAAGCTGCGAATATGAAATAGGTCTTCTGTTTTTCTGATTTTACTAGTTGCGTGGCGCTCCCAGCATAGGCGTGCATCAATAGGCGACATGCCTTTACCGTTATCGATGACTTGAATGAGGGTTCTGCCCGCATCTTTTATCAACACTTTGATTTCGGTGGCTCCGGCATCAATGGCATTTTCCATGAGCTCCTTCACCACCGAAGCAGGCCTTTGAATAACCTCTCCTGCGGCAATCTGGTTAGCGATGGACTCCGGTAAAACAGCAATAATATCTTGCATGGATTACTTTAAGAGGTACCAGAGAATGAAGGTGAGAATAGCCGCAATGGCAACAATTCGTGTGCTGCTCCCTTTGTTAATTGTTTGCGGACGAACTGAGTTTCTAGACCAAGAGTCTTTTAGCGACCCACGCAGCAATGGCGTGCGTTTGCTGTCGCCGGCTTGCGCTCTCTCTACCCTTTCTTGCAAATCTTCTTTGGCCTCATCGTAGTAGATGGGGGTATAATCGAATGACTTGTAGCGGGGTAATTTGACTAGAAATTTGAACATTTGTGAATATCCGAAGCGCCTAACAAAGATAGGTATTTTTCTTGTCTTATTTTCGCAAACAGCTTGTACACCATGCGTTTCATATTCAGTATCACCCTTTTGTTTTCTGCCCTGATCTCTCAAGGGCAAGCTTATGTATTTCCAACAAACCAATGGGTCGATTCTGTCTACCAGAACTTGAGCAGGGAAGAGCGTGTTGGCCAGCTGATAATGGCAGCCGCGTACTCAGACGCTAACCAAGACAATACAGCTGAGCTCGAAGCCTTGATTCAGCATTACCGCATTGGCGGACTCATCTTCTTCAAGGGCAGTCCGATGCGCCAAGCAAACATGACCAATTACCTCCAAGCACAAAGTCCTATTCCTTTAATGATAGGCATCGATGCAGAATGGGGCTTAAACATGCGTTTAGACAGCACGCTCAAATACCCTCGGCAGATGGCCTTGGCTGCTTTTGATGACGACAGTCTAATTTACCGGATGGGTTTTGATATCGCTCAACAATGCAAACGTTTGGGCATTCACGTGAACTTTGCACCGGTAGTCGATGTAAACAATAACGCCAATAACCCGGTAATCAACGACCGCAGCTGGGGTGAGAACAAATGGGTGGTGATTAGAAAGTCGAATGCCTATATGCAAGGCATGCAAGACGCAGGCATCATTGCTTGCATCAAACATTTTCCCGGTCATGGCGATACCGAAACAGATTCACACAAAGACTTGCCTCTGCTCGACTTTAGCTACGAGCGTTTGGATTCACTCGAATTGGTGCCGTTCAGGGCTTTGATTGATTCCGGGGCGATGAGTGTGATGGCAGCTCACCTGTATGTAGAAGCCCTTGATACCACTCCAAATTTACCTTCCTCTTTATCGAGGCCCATTATTCACGGATTACTTCAGGATAGTATGGGTTTTAAGGGTTTGGTCTTTACCGATGCCCTCAACATGCATGGGGTAAAAAAGCATTTCAAAGGAGGTGAAATTGCGGTGAAAGCCCTGCAAGCAGGTAATGATATCTTGCTATTTCCTGAAGATGTTCCCTTAGCGATTCAAGCTGTAATCACAGCCTTGGACAGTTGTGAAATTGACTCTTTGGAATTTGAGCATTCGGTAAAAAAGGTTTTGGCTTCCAAATACAAACTGGGCCTGAATCGCTATAAACCCATCGATACAGCCTCCTTGTACCAAGACCTCCACGATGCCGCGGGACTTCATATTTTGGATGAAACCAGCGAACGTCAGATTACGGTTGTACGTCGGCATAAGCATGCGCTTCCTTTGCCAAAAGACAAAAAAATTGCCTGTTTAGCGATAGGCGAACGTCCGGGTAATCAGTTCCACCAGGCCATGAATCGCTACGGCAAATACGATTACTTCAGCATAGACCGTAACGCCTCTGATTTTACCTTCGCTCAACTTAAAAAGTACTTGCTTCAGGAGCGCTACGATTTAATTGTGGTGAGCATCCACAATACCAACCGACTAGTTTCCCGCATGTATGGCTTAAGCGCCAAGTCAGTTTTGTTGGTAGAAGAATTGGATCGCTCCAAAAGTGAAGTTGTTTTGGTGAGCTTTGGCATTCCATACAACCTTCGCTACTTCAAAGACTTGGACAATATCGTGGTGGCTTACCAAGACATCGACCTTAACATGGAGAAGGCGGCAGCGGCCATCCACGGGCATAGCCGTTGGGAAGCCAAGCTGCCCATTACGGTAAACGAAGAGCTGGAAGCGGGGTTGGGGGTAGAACGCAAAGCAGATACTGCACTGCTCAATTTTAGCAATCCTCAGCGCCTAGATTTCAGCATGCATGGGCTTTCGCGCATTGATTCACTTATCGAGCAGGCCATTCGCGATTCGGTATTACCAGGCTGTCAAGTACTGGTAGCGCAACAGGGCCGAGTGCTTTTCAATAAATCGTTTGGGCACCATACCTATGAGGCCAATAGCAAGGTAGTTAGCGAAACGGATATCTATGATTTAGCCAGCGTCACCAAAGTGGCGGCCACCACCATGGCCATCATGCACTTGTACGATAAGGGTAAAATAGATTTAAAGAAGAAAGCATCCTTTTACGTGAAGGCTTTACGCGGAACCAACAAGAGCAATATCACCTTGCAAGAATTACTAACGCATACCGCTGGATTGCAAAGTTGGATTCCTTTTTACCTCAAAACCTTAGACAGTACAGGAGCCTATTACAGCTTCTGCAGAGACGATGATTATTGTATTCCGGTGGCTCAAGATCAATGGGCTAACAGACGTGTTACCGATAGTATTTGGAGCTGGATAGTAGAAAGTCCGGTTAAAAAGCCCGGGCATTATTTGTATTCTGATTTAAGTTTCTACCTCCTGCAAAAGGTGGTGGAGAGTTTCGATAAAGAAGGCTTGGATCATTATGTGAGCAAGAACATCTACGAACCTCTAAACTTGGCTAACCTAGCGTATAGTCCTCTGGAGCACTTTAACCACGACCGTATCGTACCAACTGAAAAAGACAGCATTTTTAGAAGACAGACCCTCTTAGGTTATGTTCATGATCCGGGGGCAGCCATGTTAGGCGGTGTAGGTGGCCATGCCGGTTTATTTGGGAATGCCGGCGACTTGGCTATTCTGATGCAGTGTTTACTAAATAAAGGCCATTACGGCAATGTGAAGCTGTTTTCAGAAAACACCGTTTACCGATTTTCCCGATACGATAATGTGCTCAAATACCGCAGAGGTCTTGGCTTCGATAAACCAGAACCTGACCCGAAAAAAGGAACACCATGTTCCCGTTGTGCTAGTTTGAGATCTTATGGTCACAGTGGTTTCACCGGCACCTTTGTTTGGGTTGACCCCGAATACGACTTGATTTACATCTTCCTCTCCAACCGTGTTTACCCGGATGCTGCCAATAACCGAATCTCAAAAACAAACCTGAGAACCCATATTCAAAGCATCATTTATCAAGAAATTGGTGTCGACTGTAAATACGAACACTGATGTCAAAACTACGGGGCTACCTTTCATCCTGCTTGCTACTTTGTAGTCTGGTGGTAGGCGCACAGGGCGGAGAACGCTATTTCTTTCACTTCGGGCCAAGTCTGACGGTAGGAAATACGTTTGTTGGTGGCGTCACTTCCGTATCCAGCCCCAACATTACAGGCACCCACCACGTTGAGCCCATGCTTTCCACCTTGTGGGGATTTCCCAATCCGCAGTATTCTTTCTTTCAAAACCTGGGAAGAAAAATCCACATGGGATTTCAATACGAACGTTTTTTTAATGACCGACATGCGCTAGTAACAGGATTTGAATTGGGCGGAAGAGGCTATATTATTCGGTCTGAGCTTAGCAGTGATTACGTGGTAAGCTACCGCACCATCTCTTTGCCTCTGTACTATAGCAGAAGCCTTTGGAATGGCAGCTTTTGGTCTGTTAGAGGAAATATAGGTGGCCACCTGCTCTATGCCAGTACCATTCCTGATGTAGTAGATGCTGTTCTTGTCTTGGAAAAGAAAAGAACAGTAACTCCCCAAGCATTTGCCGGGATTGAATTGGTACACCGCTCCTTCTCTGCACCCTTCAGTTTTGAATTCGCCTATACACACGGACGAAAAAACCTTATAAAACACTCCTATCTAGCCCTCGACTATGTAACACCGGTAGCCATTCAAAGCAATGGATCCGCTTTGCATTTCACTGTAAAGTACCTTTTGCACGAGAAACGCTATCCCTCCAAAGCAGTTGATTTAACCGGATACGTGCAAACCCGTTACGATGAACTTGTCTTTAGAAACATTAAGGAACCCGTTAAATTGCAGGTTCCGGGCGATACCCTAGAAATCTGTTTAAGCGATGATCAAACGCAGGATGGAGACAGCATTGCCATTGAGTTTAACAATAAGCTAATTCAAAAAGACTTACTGGTAACTGCCGCGGGTACCTGTTTTAAACTCATACTAGAACCAGGGAAACCTAATACACTGATAGTTCACGCCTTAAATGAAGGTAAAATTCCACCAAACACCTGTTTGATCAAGGTAATTTACGGCGATAAAACAAAAGATATCCGGCTCCGTTCAGACCTAAAAAACTCAGGAGCCATACAGTTTACGCGTTAGTCCCAGCACTCCATTAGCAGAAGGTGTCCGGCATCAAATCTGATTTCCACCCAACCGTCTTCCACAGCCTCATTGCTGCTTCCCGAGCGAACGCCGCTTTCAAGCCATTCGTTGGATAGATTATACTTGAGTCCTGAGGTTTGAATACCTTCAACTCTACCCATTGGAATAAGCGATAATGTAGTGCCCGGTTGGTAGCGTTTCTTAAAATTGGATTTGAGTGGAAATATTCTCGAATGATCATCGAGCATCACCAAATCAATTTGGTCTCTGTATTTCAATAAACTCTGAATATTGTTGACGCTATGGTCTGCTCGCTTACCCGTTGCCCAAACAATGTTTGCCGCGGCATACTTCCGTCTGATTAATAACTCAATCGCCTTCTCCAGGTCTGTTGAATCTTGTTCTGTATAAGGAAGTACTTCTATAGGCTGTTGGGCTGCAATTTCTTCTTCCCAGGTTTGCCCTCGGTCAAAATCGCCTAATAGAATATCGAATTTAATGCCCAAGCCGTGAACTCGTGGGGCAGCCCCATCTAAGACCACCACGGTTGGGCTCCATTCGAGAAGTTGTCCGAGCAGTTCCGTTGAGCACGCTTCGCCATTGGCAATGATCAGAGCAGGCTCTTGTTCATCCCGAACAACGTGATGCGAAGACATCCTATTCTACTGTTACTGATTTAGCTAAGTTACGCGGTTGGTCTACGTTACATCCGCGCATTACTGCAATGTGATAAGAAAGCAATTGAAGCGGAACAGTGGCCAATAATGGAATCATTACTTCATCGCAATCCGGAATTTCAATCACATAATCCGCCATAT
The DNA here is from genome assembly GCA_006226545.1 of Bacteroidota bacterium. Classification (GTDB taxonomy): domain Bacteria; phylum Bacteroidota; class Bacteroidia; order UBA8524; family UBA8524; genus M1806. The sequence goes on from SBGR01000034.1 coordinate 37,044, forward strand.
TGCGCATAATAGTATCTCCTTCTGTGGCTACGGCGATTACTTTTCCTTTTCTCGCTTTTACTTCTTGGATATTGCTCAATACCTTCTCGTAGTTGCTGTGGTTTGTAGCAATAACAACCACCGGCATTTCCTCATCGATCAAGGCAATTGGACCGTGTTTCATCTCTGCAGCCGGATAACCTTCTGCGTGGATATAGGATATTTCTTTCAGCTTCAAAGCGCCTTCAAGCGCTACCGGGAATCCGTAATTACGTCCGAGGTATAAGAAGTTTCTAGAGTCTTTGAATTCTTGAGCGATAACCTTGATTAAATCATTGGATTCTAGTGCCTTTTCAATTTTAGAAGGGATGGTTTCCAATTCATTCAATAAGGTACGTACGCGGTCTTTTGGTAAAGAACCTTTACGCTGACCCACCGCAATAGCGATAAGTATCAATGCCGTTACCTGGGCAGTAAAGGCTTTTGTAGAAGCCACACCAATTTCAGGTCCGGCATGGGTATAAGCTCCTGCATCCGATGCTCTTGGAATAGAAGCACCAACTACGTTACAGATACCGAAAATGGTTGCCCCTTTGGATTTTGCCAATTCAATGGCTGCCAAGGTATCTGCCGTTTCTCCGGATTGTGATATCGCTATAACCAAGTCGTCCTCCCCGACTACCGGGTTGCGGTAACGGAACTCGGATGCATATTCTACTTCTACTGGAATTCGAGCTAAATCTTCGAAAAGGTATTCGCCAACCAAGCCTGCATGCCAAGAAGTACCACAGCCCACAATGATGATGCGCTTGAGGTTCATCCACTTGTTTTCATATTGCTTGATGCCCGCCATTTCAACGGATTGATCCATCACGTTGATGCGACCGCGAATACTATCGTAAACGGAACGAGGTTGTTCAAAGATTTCTTTGATCATGAAATGCTCGTATCCACCTTTTTCAATGCTCTCCAAGTGCATTTCCAACTCTTGGATATAAGGTGTTTTTATTACGTTATCGATGGTTTTAATGGTCAATTCATTGTGGTCAATGATAGCCAATTCACCGTCGTTTAGGTAAACTACGTTGCGCGTATATTCAATCAGTGGTGCAGCGTCTGAAGCGATATAATGTTCGCCTTCACCAATACCTATCACCATAGGACTGCCTTTTCTAGCACCAATAAGTAAATCTGGGAAATCGGTATGAATGATCACAACTGCATAAGCACCCACCACTTGGCTCAATGCCATTCTAACGGCCTCTTCAAAAGCAATTCCGTTAGCATTGTGGTAAATGTCTTCAATCAAGTGAACGAGAACTTCTGTATCTGTATCGCTTTTAAAGACGTGACCGCGCGATTCCAATTCGGTTTTTAAAGAACCGTAATTCTCAATGATACCATTGTGAATCAAGGCAATCTTACCGTCTTGTGATAAGTGTGGATGGGCATTGCGGTCGTTTGGTTCTCCATGGGTAGCCCAGCGGGTATGACCAATACCAATAGTGGCTGAAGTCATGTTTTGCGAAGCCACAAAATCCTCTAAATCGGAGACCTTACCCGCTTTTTTATAGACTTGAAGCGAATCATTTAGAAGCGCTACACCGGCTGAATCATAACCTCTGTATTCAAGTCGTTTCAGTCCTTTTATCAGAATAGGGAACACATCGCGTTGACCGATGTAACCAACAATACCACACATAGTCGAAAGAGTTTATTTTACGGGAGTAAAATTAAAAGAATTCTGCTCGAAATCAAACGAACGAGCATTGTCGTTGAAAAGACCTTTCAATCCTTTCAGCAAGTCATCAAATTGGTTGAAGTTAAGCGACTGCTGTCCGTCGGATAATGCCTCCTCCGGTTCATGGTGTACTTCGATCATCAAACCGTCTGCGCCGGCAGCTACCGCAGCGTAACTCATGGGAGTTACCAAGCTACGTACGCCTGTTCCTTGACTTGGGTCTGCAATAACTGGTAAGTGAGACAGTTCTTTCGCTAAAGACAAAGAAGCTAAGTCTAAGGTATTGCGGGTTTCCGTTTCAAAAGTGCGGATACCTCTTTCACAAAGAATTACCTTTTCATTTCCGCCTAAAAGCACATATTCTGCAGCTAAGAGCCATTCTTCAACTTTGGCGCTGAAGCCACGTTTCAACATAATTGGCTTGTCGATTTTGCCCAACTCCTTTAACAATTGGTAGTTGAACATATTGCGCGTCCCGATCTGAATCACATCGGCATAATCGTAAACTTCTTCGAGGAAACTCAAGTCTAAGAGTTCGGTGACAATTCGCATTTCAAAGTCGTCTGCCACTTTTTTCAGCAGCTTCAAACCCTCTGTGCGCATCCCTTGAAATGCATACGGCGACGTTCTCGGTTTGTAGGCTCCACCACGCAGGAATTTAACACCTCTTGAGCGCATGTATTCTGCTGTGGTGTACATCTGCTCTTCTGATTCAACGGCACAAGGACCGGCAATCATGCAGATTTCATCTCCACCAATTTTAGCTCCTTTAACATCAATAACAGTGCGTTCCGGCTTCCATTCGCTAGAACTCAATTGATAAGGTGTACTAATTTGGGTAAAGGTCATTCCAGGTAAAATGCTTTTTAGCGATTCGGTCTGGAACATATTCAGGTTTTGGCGCAAGATCAAGATGCTTTTACCCTGATAAATCGCCGATTTATATCCTAACTCCTGAGACTCTAAGTAATCGCTCAGTAGTTTCAGCTCCTGATTGGTTAATATGGATGGAAAAGAAATGATCACTTAATTACTCTTTACCAAAGTTAAAACTAATTTGATTCCCCGACTTCCTCCTTTGCTCATGTCCATCTTCAAGTGACTAGCAGTAACCGGCCCATCTGTTGGGGCGATTAAAAAGAAGCCTGTATTTGTGTTTAACCCTAAACGGGTTGAATTGTTTAAAATGTCTTGAATTTCTCTACTGATATTGAAAACATAACGGTCTTCGGTATCGTCTAGAGAACCCCCGTATAATTCAGGCTCCAGCAGCTGATCTACCACAAAATCGTTTCTACCTTCTTCGTTGCGTTTTACCAACAACATCCTAGAGAAAGCATCAAATCCGCCTCCCGCTTGAGACCCATCAAAATTGCACTCAAAGCGAGCATTGACTATACCGTAAGTACCGTCGTTAATCAATTCATTCAGGTGGGGAACTTCAATCAGGGTTTTTAATCCCGACATACTTTGAACGTAGGTGGTGGTAAAATCTTGACCGTTGGCCCCTAATTGAGCTTGAACTGCGGCGGCACCGCTAAAGTCATGTGAGTAAAGGTTCAAGCGGAAACCATCACTTCCTACCGGGAAAAGGTATTTTCCGGTATCGTTGAAGTAAACAGCCATGCCGCTCACACTGTGGCGCAAATCGAATAATACGATATTGCCTTCTCCATCGGTTAAGTTCTGACCTTCTACGTCAAGTTGCACTCCATTGAAATAATCTTGGAAAGCTTGGTTTGAAGCGAGGTTCGAGGTTGAAGCATTCGTCAGCATATCGACAAATGAAGTTCCTAGCTTCAAGCGCATGTGCGGTGCATAACGAATAGATTGACCATTCTCAACAAGGTCTACGCTGTCGCCTAATTTGTGAACCACACTATTGAAGGTATTCTGTGTGGCCAACTTCAGGTCCGGATCCAAGTTCGAATAGTAAATTGTATCCTCGTAAAATCTACGGTTCAACTCATGCACTCTAATGTTCATTGGAGTACTGAGATTTCCGCTGTATTGATTGTCTTGCAAGTACTTAAGCTGCAAAACAACCGAGTCGATTTGTACTCCTGCCGGGAAACTGAAATTGGAAGAAGGCAAGCGGAAAGCCGCCAGCATCGCGGATGCATTATAACCGAATTCGTCATCTTGCGTAGCCCCCAACATATTGTAGCTGATATTATCAACTCGAACGGAATCTTCGATAACCGTTCTGGTGACTAAGGTAAAGGTATCTATACGGATAAGGCCTTTAGCGTCATCGCCATCTTGCAATCCAACAGATCCGGTTTCCTTTTTACAAGAAAAATGGGTGAAGACTAGCAGTGTCAACACCCAGCTTAAAATTCGATTTAGTCTCAATGTTTTCTAGTTTTGAGAGGTGAGCAGTTTTTCATAGAGCTCTGCGTAATCGTCTGAAAAATCTTCCGCTTTGTGTTGCATCACAATTTTATCAGTTGATACGCTGGCAATGAACTTCTCAACGTCCGGATCAATTTCCGAAGACACCTTTACCACCGCATCTGCATGCTGAATGGCGCCGATATACAAGTTTCGGCATTCACCGTCATCGTATACTGACATCTGTGTTTCGTCGATGTTGTTCAGACTAGCCTTTCTAGCAAAGTCTTTGCCGAGATTTTCTTCAAACTGATTCTCAAATACAGAAAATACCACCTTGGCATTTTTAAACACCGGTTCATCCTTGTACAAGCTGCGCATATACAACGGAATCAAGCTGGTCATCCAACCGTGACAGTGGATGATATCCGGAGCCCAACCCAGTTTTTTCACAGTTTCCAAAGCACCTTTACAGAAGAAGATGGTACGCTCATCGTTGTCCGGGAAGAACTCATTGTTCTCGTCGGTATAAACGAATTTGCGGTGGAAATAATCCTCGTTATCCAGAAAATAAACCTGCATCTTAGCCTCAGGAAGTGAGGCTACCTTGATAATGAGGGGATTATCATTATCGTCAATCGTAATATTGATACCAGACAGGCGGACAACTTCGTGCAATCTGTTTCTGCGTTCGTTAATTACTCCGAAGCGAGGAACCAAAATGCGAATTTCGTTATCTTGTTCTTGAATGGCCTGGGGAAGTATCCTTGCAATCTCTGATACGGATGAACCTTGTAAGAAAGGGTTCATTTCTGATGAAATGAACAATACCTTTTTTCTACCCATAAGCTAAACGTTAATCGGATGCAAAGTTACGGAAAATATTAAACTTTGCCAATTCTGAAAGCAAAGCGGGATGGACATCTACAAGAATTCAAAAGACCTGAGAAAAAGGATCGATCAATACAAGCAAGAAGGAAAGCGAATTGGCTTTTTCCCAACCATGGGCGCCTTGCATGCCGGACACATGCGATTGCTTCATGCAGCACAAAAGTCCTGTGATATCGTGGTTTCCAGCATATTCGTTAATCCAACACAGTTCAATAACCCAGACGATTTAGCCAAATACCCACGTACTCTTCCGGCTGATCTACTCTTGCTCCAAACCGAAGGATGCGACGTGGTTTATACGCCAGATAGGGATGATGTTTATGCAGATGAACAATCTTTTTCGCTCGATTTAAAAGGATTGGACAGCGTATTGGAGGGCAGTTCTCGTCCCGGACATTTTGATGGGGTAGCCCGCGTGGTGAAACTTTTATTCGAAAAAGTGCAGCCGGATGTAGCCTACTTCGGACTGAAAGATTTTCAGCAATGCATGGTCATCCGCCAATTGGTGGAACAGCTTGAAATGCCCATCCAATTGCAGTGGGTAGAAACCTCCAGAGAAGACAGTGGCCTTGCACGTAGCTCTAGAAATGTTCGCTTGAGCGATGCGCAGCGAAATGCCGCTGCTGTAATTTACCGCGCGCTTCAGCATTGCAAAGCAAACTATAGCTTTCCTCAAATTGCCCAACTGGAAAAAGAGGCCATTCGCCTCATAGAAGCAGAAGGGTTTACGGTAGATTACTTTCAAATTGTAGAATCGGAAAACCTGCAGCCGAACACTGCATCGCTAAAAGAACCTGTAGCCCTTACCGCGGTCTATGCTGGAGAGGTTCGGTTAATCGACAATTTGATTCTGTAAACACCCACATGGAAATACCATCGGCTTTGCTTTTCTTTGAACGTAGATAAAATGGCCGTTCAGCAGCTCCAAAAATATTTCCAGGATAAAAGCCGCGTTAAAGGCGAGTTCAGCAACGAAGAACTGGCTCGGCAACGTGCGTTTACTATTCGCTATAAAAGCTTGGAAAACTTGGACAAGCAGCTTCTGGAGTTTGAAAGCCATTTCTCCAAGCATCAAGGTAAATTGATTTGGGCGCCTAAATCCGATTGGGCTTTCAAAGAAATCAAGGAGTTGGCCGGACCCAAAGTTTATACGCGGCAACATCGACTGCTGCATGAAATTGGACTTTTAGATTCCAAGCCCAGTGGATGGACCTATTTCGACGAATCGTATTTTCGCTATAACCCAGACAATCCCAGCTTCCCGGAGTGGCAAGACGCACAAGCCGGACAAAAGCAGATTGCCGCCAGGCCGCAGCCGGATAAAGACTCCTGCGCCATCCTTTTCCCGGAGTTTTATATCAGCGAAAACGGCTCATTGCTTTTAGCGAACAATGACCCTTATGTAAATGCCCTACTGAATACCTGCAAACGGATCATTTTCATCGTAGGCATTGAACAGGTTTGCCCTACCATGGCAGACTCAGAATATTTCCTTTCACTGCTGGGAAAATACCGCTTCGGCAAAAGCGAATTCAACGACTATACTTTTGTGAGCCCAGGAAACAGCCAGCGTGAATTGCACCCGCAAACAGAGATGCATGTGGTGATGCTAGACAATGGCCGAACGGATATCTTAGGACATATTCCTGAACGTCAGAGTCTTTATTGCATTCAATGTGGCGCCTGCAAACAAGAAAGCAATCACTTGGTACTGAACAGCAGCAAGCCTGCGATCATTGATGCCATCAAGCAGGCTTTGGTGGAGGGAAGTCAGGAAAAACACTGGCAAGCCCTATTCGATTTTCCATTGAGTGGCAGAGCCAGTCAGGATTGCCCGGTTAACGTAGACCTCAAAGGACTTCTGCTACACATGCGTCAGCTTGCTGTTACCGGAAAACATGCTCCAAGAGGCGAATCGTATGCTTGGATTGCTTGGAAGAAAGCGATGATGAGCAGAAAATGGCTTAACAAAGGAGCTCAAATCAAAAATTTCACCCTAAAAAGTTTCTTTAAGAAATCGTGGGGAGAACAACGCGAATTCCCAAAAATCACCGATAAATCCTTCAACGATTGGTGGTTGGAAACGCGCGGGAAAGAAGAAGCTTAGCAGAAATTAACACAGCATTAAAATTCGAGATTGTCTAATCTACTATCTTTGCCCCCCGATGCGCGTCAAAGCAGTAATCATATCGTGTTTTCTACTTGTTAGCCTTCAAGGTGAATCGCAGGTATTGCCTTCATTCGGCAACTCCCGAACGGGAACCGCAGGTATGCAGTTTCTGAAGATCCTTCCGGATGCGAGAGGAAATGCCTTGGCAGGCAGTTATGTAGCGATAGCCGACGATGCCACCTCCATGTTTTGGAACCCGGCAGGTATCACTTTGGCAGGCAGCCAGAATAGATGGAATATCGCTAGCAGCTATACCGCCTATTTCGGTGGCTTTAACCTGGCTGCAGCTTCGGCCGTATACAAAGCAAAAGGAGACCATTTTTGGGGGCTCTATACCTATGCTTTGAATTCTCCCGAAATGATGGAGACTACCGAACTTCAGCCATTCGGCACGGGAAGAACTTTCAAATCAAGCAGTTCTATTGTTGGCATGAGCTACGGCAAAGTTCTAACCAACTCCTTTAGCTTTGGCGTAAATGCCAAATACGGCCGAGAAGCCTACGCCGATGTAGCGGTAAACAATGTGATGTTCGATTTGGGTTTACACTACAACGTAGGCATAAAAAATGCCCGTTTCGCTGTTACCCTCAGCAACTTCGGTATCAATGTGAAGCCTCAAGGCAAGGTGACCATCCTAAAACACAATGCCGAAGAGACAATAGAAGACTTCGAACGCGTTTCTGTTCCTGCCATTTTTAGAATTGGTGCTGCCTTCGACCCCATCGATAAAGAAAACCACAAGCTTACCCTTAGTGCCCAGTTGAATCACCCAACTGACAACAACGAAACGCTTGCTTTTGGCATTGAATACCTAATTCGCAGAACCGTCTATGTTAGAACCGGCTACGAGTTCGGACAAGATGTGAGCAGCCTTCCTCCTTTGGGTATTGGCTACCGCCTGCCACGTAAATTTGGTAAGATGCAATTGGATTATACCTACCAACATCAAGCGAGCTTGGGCTCTGTTCACCGTTTAACCTTTGGAATCGCTTTAAAATGAAAAAAGTAAGTCTAGCACTCTCTGTACTTTTTCTTTTGAACTCTTGCTCCTTCTTTGGTGGCAAGAAGCAAGACGATACCGTTGATGAAATCTTTGAACAAGGCCGGATCGACCCGAACTTGATTCCGGCGAATATTGGTTATGTGCCGGTTCTTCCCTTTTTCACCGGATTTATTAATCCAGTGGATGTATACGTTGGCTACGATGAAATGATTTACGTGGTAGACGATAACGGCGTTCACATTATGGATCAGGCCGGAAGAGAATTCCGACTTCTAGCGATACCGGGAGCGAGCGAGGTAATCCAAGACAGAAGATTGCATACATATGTAATTGGCACCTCTACCGTAGTAGACGGCGGACAATCTTATACCGTTAGTGCCATATACCATTTGAGTAATACAGCAACCAGCGAAGGTCCTTTCTTTGTAGACACCTTGGTGCAGCCTTTCTGCGACGCAAGTAGAGAGTTTACTTCCTTCCGTGGAGCGGCCGAAGAACAAGTTCAGTTTACAGGTTTAACTGTTCTCCACGATAATACCTTGATGGTAAGCCGACAAGGCCCGCAAAATTCTGCTGCATCAGTAGCTTATCCAGACAATACCATCCTCTTCTTTGATGAAGACGGAAACAATACCGGAAACTCCAACGGCTTAAATTCTCAGAATCCAAGCATCCGCTCTTCGTATAAGGTAGTTGCGATGGCCGGTGAGGCCGGACCGCCTCAACGCTTGTTTGGCATGAGCGAATCGCGTGATTTCTGGATTGCACAATATGACGCGCTGAACCCGGTAGAATTTTCTTGCATTGGCATTGAATACCAGTTTGACCCAGACCTTGGGGCGCGCTACGATGGCAAACCTCATTTGCTGAACTTTGATACGAGTAAGTCGGGACGCTTTTTATATGAATCATTCCGATTTGGCAAGATTGAAGACCTCTATATGGCACCGGATAATAGCGCCTACTTGTTTGTAGTGGATAGCGATAAAGACTCCGTTTTTCAGTTTACCAATCTAGGCTTTGAAGGCGTAACGCCACCGGCAAACTATTCCACTAAAAAGCAGGTGATCGCCAGCTTCGGTGGGGAAGGCAGTGGCCCATTCCAGTTCAGAGACCCAAGCGGTGTTTGCTATTTCAAAAGGCGTCTGTTTGTGGCTGACAAGGGTAACGGACGAATCTGTCGCTATATTCTGAGCACAGACTTAGAATAAACAGGAAGCTTCAATCAGGGGCTACCAAATCTTCCACCATGGATCAGCTTTGAGGCCGATAAAGACTCCCTCTTCCGTTTCTTTGATGGGATAGGTTTCAACAAAATCGCCCTGTCCGGGAGCACCACGACCATTCTCCACATTGTATTTATAGCGATGTACCGGGCAAACCACCTGTTGGCCTTCACACCAACCTTCGCCTAACCAGGCTCCGGCATGCGGGCAGCGGTTGTCCATGGCGTAGTAGCCTTGATCTGTTCTAGCGAGGCAAAAACGTTTATCGTTAATATTGATCACACGCACGGAACCACGCTGTTGCGGCTCAGGCCCATGTGTCTGATTATCATATATTTTAATCCAGTTTAATTTTGCCATGCAGCTTAATGCCTGTTTTTAGTGTTTACGTAAAAGTATAGAATCCCCAGCCTATGAAACTTGCATACTATTTATCATTCGGCCTCATATCGCTTTCCTTCAGTGCCTTCGCTCAAAACAACTGGATTCCGGAGAACGAGTATAGGGTTTATGAGGGTCCAAACAAAGTTACCGGTGTCAAATTTACACAATACGATCAACGTGGAGACACGGCATTTTATGCAAACTTTCTCCAGTACCATCGCATAAACGGATCGGCATTGGTAAGCGGCAATCTCTATCCTTTAGAACATATCATGGTGGATAGCCATAGTTCCTTCGGACGTATGGTTGTTACCCCAACTCATTCGCTTATCCTCAATTACTTTTGGGTTCCGAATATGCCTCAGCCGAATAGCTCATGGATAGCTTCAAAGCAGGGGCCCAATCTATTCTATGCCATCGAAACAGGGCAAGCCTTTACCTTTAGCAATCGCTACCAAGATTCTTTATTGACGCTAACCGTGCAGGTACAAGACTCGAATCAAGTAGGCCTAAATCATTTCTACAATGGCCTTCAAATAGTTTATGGTCAAACGCATGGTTTGGTTTCCTTTTCTCAGCTGTTCAGAGCCGGAGGAGATGGCAACTATGAGCTGATACAAAGTCCACAAATCAATTTGGTAAATCTACCGGATAGTCTAGCAGAAATGCTACCCTATGAAGCCGGTTCAGAGATTCACAGCACCTTTGTGAGATTGTATTCCAACAAGGTAGATTCTACCTACAGGATTCGAAAAACCCTTCAGGTACAGCAGAATGGAAACGTGCTTAGTCGCACAGACTCGGTATTCGATTTTCAGTTTAGCTATACCGTAAGTGGGCCTGATGCCGGACAGAATACCTTTCTTAAAAAGGAATTCTATACCGAAGATGTTGAAATCGACCTAAGTCTTTGGGAAAGTTATTCTTTCAGTAAACCGGTTACTTGTTTGTATGGATTCAGTTCAGACAGCAACAGAACATTCGATTATTGGAGAGCAGATAACTGGACTTCACTTGGTTTGAGCGTGAGTGCAAATATCAACAGTGATATGCAGTATACCCCAAACCCTCCATATTCCTATTTTGCATTGGGCTCCAGTCGAATTGAAGAAGAAACCAACCATCACTATTTCCCTTTTGCCGGTGGACCTTATTTGTCATTTAATTCACCCGGTGGACAAAGCATTGAATTACCCGTTTACAGTAAAAGCAGTTTGGGTGTTTTTGGAGACCCCTTACCGAGTTCCTTGTACATCGCTTCTGTAAATCAGGCTCAGTTAGCTTCCTTGAATATTTACCCAAATCCAAGCGCGGGAGTATTTCAAATCAAATTTCCGCAAGAAGCAAACTGGGACATTCAAGTCATGGACATGAAGGGACAACTGCTGTTTTCTAGCGATGTGAACGGCACTGAAAAAACCTTAAACCTGAATCATCTATCGGACGGCGTCTATTTAATTCGTGCACAAAGCAGTCTAGGAATCAGTCAAAATAGCATTTGCGTGCAGCATTAGCGATTGGGTTTCAGGCCAAAGCATTAATTTCGCGGCATGAAAACCATCGATAGCTTCTCTTTTGCCGGTAAACGTGCTTTGATTCGTGTGGACTTTAACGTTCCGCTCGACAAGCAAACTCTGGCTATTACAGACGATGCACGTATGCGTGCGACCTTGCCAACCCTGAATAAAATCTTACAGGATGGCGGTTCATGTGTATTGATGTCGCATTTAGGCAGACCGAAAGAAGGTCCGGAAGACAAATACAGCTTAAAGCATTTGCTGGATCATTTGAAAGCCTTAACCAATGCCCCTGTCTATTTTGCCCCGGATTGTATCGGAGACGCTGCTTATACCCTATCTGCTCATCTGAAGCCCGGTAGCATTTTACTCTTGGAAAACCTTCGTTTTTACAAGGAGGAAGAAAAAGGCGACGCTGAGTTTGCGGCAAAACTGGCTAAACACGGCGATATTTACGTAAACGATGCATTCGGAACGGCGCACAGAGCGCATGCCTCTACGGCGGTTATCGCTCAATATTTTCCGGGTGCTAAATGCTTCGGTTATGTGATGGCAAAAGAAGTAGCCAATGCCGAAATGATTTTGAAGAATGCCGAGCGTCCGTTTACCGCTATTGTGGGTGGCGCTAAGGTATCTGATAAACTCCTCATCCTTGAAAACCTCTTGAACATCGCTGATAATATCATCGTAGGCGGTGGAATGGCGTATACTTTCATCAAAGGCATGGGTGGCGAGATAGGCAATTCTTTGGTAGAGGCTGATCGCGTTGAGTTGACTCAACAGCTTTTGAATACAGCAAAAGAAAAAGGGGTAAACCTTCTTTTACCACAAGATTCCGTTGTGGCTGATGCATTCAGCAACGAAGCCAACGTAAAAGTTGCCGATAACATGGAAATTGAAGCCGGCTGGATGGGATTGGATATCGGACCAAATGCAGCGGAAGAATTCCGCAAGGTGGTTTTGAATTCCAAAACCATTCTTTGGAACGGACCAATGGGTGTATTTGAGATGAGCAAATTTGAGAACGGTACCCGCACCATTGCTGAGGCTGTAGCTGAAGCAACTGAGAAGCATGGTGCATTTTCTTTGATTGGCGGCGGCGACAGTGCAGCAGCCATCGCTAAATTCAACTATACCGATAAAGTAAGCTACGTTTCTACAGGCGGTGGTGCCCTTTTGGAATACTTTGAAGGCAAGGTATTACCGGGTGTTGCTGCAGTGATGGACGAGGCTGAAAACGCATAATCGAATACCTTATTTGACTTTAGATAAGGGCTCCAAATGGGGCCCTTTTTTTTGAAAAAAATGCCGCTCCTCCGGAGCGGTGATTAGAGGCAGAACCATTTATCAATAGTAGTGGGGCTCCTCCGGAGCCCATCCCATCAATCAGCTATCAAAAACCATCACTTCGGAGAAGTGCCATTATCCTTGCCCTAGAAAGGTTTAGATAAAAAGGCTCTTGAGGAGCCGAACAGGGGCATAAAAGACTAAAAGAGTTCCATGCAAAGGCTAAAACAAGAATCCAACAGAGCCCATCCCATCAAACAGCTATCAAAAACCGGCAATTCAACGAAGTGCCATTATCCTTGCCCTAGAAAGGTATAGGTAAAACGGCTCCGGAGGAGCCGCATAATTCCAATCTGCATAGTTTCAAACCACATAAAAAAGCTCCCCTTTCGGGGAGCTCTTCTTTATTTAGCCTGTTATGTTTTACAATTTATACGACACCCCGAAGGAGGTGGAGAAACCAATCTTGTATTCAGATGAAATGTATTTCTCACCTTTAAAGATTTGGTAGGTCTGGTACGATGCGTTTAAGATGTTATTGAAACGCAAAGTCAAGTTCCAGTGTTTGTTTAGCTTCTGAGCCAAGTTGATGTTAAACATCGGGATTGGTCTTTCGTAGATATCAGGTGTACCCAAAGTACCTACTTGCGACAAACGTGTTCCGAACAAGTTGAATGATGCTGTCGCTTCAAATCCGGAAGAATCGCCTTTGTAAGTCAAGGCCGCATTGATGAGGTAAGGCGACTGTCCTTGGAACGGACGAGACTCTGGGAAATCAGGATTGTTGTTTCTAGCTGCAGCCAACTCGGTAGGGTTAATTTTAGAGATGGAGTAGATATAAGAGAAGTTACCGCTGAAATCGAAACGCTTCAATTTGTTGTGGATGGCTCCTAAGTTTCTTCTCAACTCAAACTCTAATCCGTAGAGTTGTGCACTTTCTACGTTCGCAAATTTGATGGTTGGGTTTGGCTTCAATGGGTCAAAAACCTGGATGATCGGATTCTTGAAATCTTTGAAGAACGCACTTACCGAGTACAAATCGCTAGAAAACTCATTTGGATAGTACTCCCAACGTAAATCGAGGTTGGTGATTTTAGTACGTTTTACATCCGGGGTACCTTCGTAAATGAAACCACCAATAAAGTCGAGGGCAGCAAACGGTGCAAGCTCACGCATGTTTGGACGAGCCAAGGTCTGTGTAGCTGCAGCACGCATATTCGACTTGCTGTTAATCTCATAAACAATGTTCAAGGAAGGCAAGATGTCGATGCCTTCGATATTACCGGTAACAAAGTTTCCAGCAGTATCTTTCTTTTCAGAAACAACATTGATGTCGGTAAGCTCAGCTCTCGCTCCACCAATAAATTTCCAACGGCGCCAATTGTACTCACCCATAGCATATAGTCCGCCAATGTTCTCAGTACCGGTATATTTGTTTTCAGCACGTGTCTGGTCGTAGATAAAGTTAGAGTGAAGGTAACGACGAACATCATTGCCTACCACATACGTATCTACCATACCGAAGTTCGAGCTTACGAAATAGGCTTCCGGCGTGCCCGCATCTGAGATGGTACGTGCATTCGGAGTATAATAAGGACTGTTTGGATCGAAGTCCACACCGTCCATCGCTACACGGTAACGCAACTCAGAGAAAGTTCTGTTTTTTGTGCTAAAGGCCGCACCAAATTTGATCTTATCGATTTTGTTGCCTTTCTCTTTTTTGAATGGCATTTCATAGTCGATTTTTCCTTCAAACTGACGGTCGTTCAAGCTACGGAAGAAGCTAGAAGGTAAGTCAAACTCAGATGGATTTATTACCGGAGCAGTAAATCCTTTGTCAATCTTGTAAGCGAAAAGTTTCATATCCGGCTGGTCTAAAGAGGAACCGGTTGTTCCTAATACCCAGCTGAGCACATTCTTTTTCTTACCCAACTTATGTTCTCCACGAAGCTGGATATTGGAAAGGGTACGTTCTTGTAAATAGTTGATGGACGTGAAGAAGTAGGCATCCGGGTTGGAGAGAATCTGGGGTGCAGAACCTTCCTGTTGACGGGCTACCTTTTCACCATCGTGGTTGTATAAAATGTTCAAGCTCACCTCATTTGCTCCCCATTGGTAGGCTAAGTTAGCCAAGGTACCGATGGTGGCATTTTCTGAAGCGCGGCGATCTGTAAGTTGAAAGAAGTCAATCAGTCGTTCTGCTTGTCCGGCTTGAATCTTCCAAGCATTGGAGATACCGCCTTCGTAGTAGGAATAATCGTGACTTGCGTTTACGCCAATCATGTAACCAAAGGCATGACCATTCTTCAAAAGGTGACGGTTACCGTAAGTGGTGCTGAAGCTGTTGTTCATGAAAGATGGGTTGGTTTCATTCACAAATGATTCAGGGCGCATGCCTCTGGCCGTTTCGTTAAAGATGGCTCGGTCAGCTTCATTCTTGGGATTACGTGCCTTGATGTATAAGTCGTTTTTAAGGATATCAGCATTATCGATGTAAACCTGCTTCAACTTGCGGGTTCCATCATCAAAACCGGCCCAATCCCATTTACCACCTTGTGTGGTTAAGAAGTTTTGTTGGAAAGACGATTGGTTGTTCAAGCCCAATCCCATAGAAAAGGTAAATACCTTGTGATCTGGGAAAGTTTTGGTGTTCACGTTTACGTTACCACCGGTAAAGTTACCAGGCTGGTCTGGCGTAAATGTTTTGGACGTGAGGATATTCTCAATCATCCCGGCCGGAATCAAGTCCATGCTGGATGCGTTACGGTAAGGGTCTGTACTAGGCAAGGTTACACCGTTCATCTGCGTGATGGAGTAACGGTCGCCAAGACCACGCATCACGATAAATTTACCGCCTTCAACTGAGGCGCCGGTAACCTGCTTCATAGACTCAGCAGCATTGGAAGTACCCATGCGGGCAATGTTCTCCGCGCCAATATTGTCTTGTACCGCAGCAGAATTACGTTGAAGTTGGGTAACCGCAGCAGCAGAACGGGTGTTTGCCTTGGCTGTTACGACAGCTTCTTCTAGAATTTCTAAGTTATCACTCATCTCCACATTCAACGTGGTAACTTCTCCTGCCTTCACTACTACATTTTGAACGGTCTTTTTAGCCATCCCCACATAGGTGAATTCAAGGGTATAGGTACCCGGGTTGATGTCGATTAAGTAGATACCGGAAATGTCGGTGATGGTACCAATGGTGGTTCCTTTCACAACAACCTGAACCCCGGTGAGTTCTTCCACAAAGGTCTTGTCTATGACCTTTCCTTTGATGGTGCCCTTTTTGGTAGCTTGGGCGGAGCTAAGCAATACCGCAAACGCGGCTAAAACAGTAAACAGGCTTCTTCTAAATGACATGAAAATTGGTATTAAAGACGAAAAGGCGGTGCCTGAAGCACCACCTTATTCGCATATTCTATTGAGTTATTATTGAACAATCAGTTTCAGGCTTTGTGCGCCGTTGTTTCCGTTGATAGTTACGAAGTAAACTCCAGGCTTAAGACCTGCTAAGTCAAGGTTCAACTCTTGAGAACCAGCAGTAAGGTTACCCATTGCGTTGTTGCTAATTACTTGACCAGAGATATTCATTACGTTTACAGTGATATTGTCTGCATTAACCAAGTTGAAAGCTACAGTAGCAGCATTGTTAGCTGGGTTAGGGTATACAGTAACACCGTTTACGTTAGCTACCGGCTTAACGCTAGTAACAGTGGAGTGGAAGTGACCGTTTCTAGCCAAAGTGGTCCATCCATTAGCCCAAGTTGGACCGTTTGGATCAAAAGCACCTTTGTAAGATACTTGAGTAAAGAAAGGATCGTTTGGAATAGCAGCCAAGTTAGAAGTAACGTCAGCGTTAGAAGCTGGTCTTGGGTCTAAGCCACCGTCTTGGATACGGCTCACTGGAGAAATACCCGGATCAGCAATTTTATTGTTGCTATCATTGAAGTGTTTGATCAAGGTGTTTCTTACCAAAGAAGCATCTTGAGCACCGCTGTTGATGTTCAACAAACCAGCGCTGTTCGTATCCAAGGTATTTCCACGGAAGAAATCGTATACCAAGTTGCTTTTCCAGTTCAAATCACCGTCTTGCAAACGTTGGAATGCATCTACACCCTTAGCGTCTGTCAAGTCTTCAATTTGAAGAGCCCAACCACGTCCTTGTGTGAAGATAGAGTTAGCGATAGTACCTGCAGTTGCGTCGCGCATCAAAATCATAATCGTTTGAGCGGCTTTCGCTACAGCTGTATCAGAACCAGGACCAATACCTGTCCAGTTGTAAACCATTGGGTTAGAGTAACGTGCGCCACCATCAGGAATAGCACCGTCTAACTCACCAATACAGTCACCTAAACCGGTAGACTGGATAGCAAACCAGAACTGGCCTTTTCCACGGTAACCTTCGTCCCAGTCAAATGCATCGTCGCGGCAAAAAGCTACAATCGCATATTTAACATTCACGCTACCACCAAAGAATTCGATACCGTCATCTTTGTTTGCGTATACTTCTACATATTCTACGGTTGTTCCTGAGCCTACGCCACAGAAAGAGATACCGTTCAACTCATCACCAGAACCTAATTCGAAACCGGCATGACGAACCGATACATAGCGAAGAACACCGCTGTTATCGTTGTCATCGTTTCCACCGTACAAAGCGCGAGGCTCAGTACCGGCAACACCTTCAGCTTGCAATTCAAGCAAACCGTCTCTTTCAATTGGAGCTTTACCACAAATTACAAGACCACCCCACAATCCGATATCAGCCGGACCTAAGTCGTTAGGATCGTTTACGTCGTCTGCCTCAGCAGTAAAGATGATAGGAGCATCAGATCTACCTTCTGCGTAGATTTTACCTCCTCTAGAAATGGTTAAGAAAGCATCAACACCTGCTTTACCTTTAATTACGGTACCAGCTTGAATGTAAAGACGAGCTCCGTCTTCAACGAATACTGGTTCAGAAATAATGTAAGTGTTGTTGTTTGACCAATAAACAGAGTCATTGGCATTGATTGACGCATCGGTTACGGTCACTGTCTGGGCAGAAGCTGCCAAGGCAAGTGAAGCGAAAGCGCCGGTCATCCAAAGTTTTGTAAGTTTCATGTTCTTAGAATTTGATGCAAAGCTGGGCCTAGGCATTAAAGCGAAAATTACCCGTATGTTGTCTTATTGTTAACAGGCCCATGACGAAAATTTTAACTAGTAATTCGCTGTTTTTGTGCGTTTTATACTTACTATCTCTTTGTTCTTAGTAATGGTTTAACCTAAAAGTCATGGAGTTTTAATGGGGTAATTATCTCCCATTAACACGGCTAGGGGTGCTTTGCGGTGCAATTTGAAACGTACCATGAAAAAGAAATTTTTACTCAGCTTGCTTAGCGGCGGATTAGCATTGTCTGCATTCGCTCAAGCGCCTTTGAGTTTGCCCTTTGTGGCAAAAGACACCTTATACGCCACCACAGACTTTACTCACAGTAACACTGTTCAGGCAAAAGTTCTCTTCTCTGCCGACCTCAACTACGTTATTAACCTGGAAACAGGCGATAGCGCTTTAGCAAAAGGAAACCACGACTTTACCGGCTACCTTCCTATCAACGGAAGCAGCTCATACGGATACATCATCGTAAACCATGAGATTACCAATACCAGAAACGATATCTTAGGTGATGGTGGTGGTATGACCGTATTTGAAGTACAAAAAGATGCCAACGGCGAATGGCAAACATTAGGTTCTTATAAGAATGTAGACTTCACCGGTGTTGGCGACGATTTTAGTCATACACGCACAGCGCAAATAGCCCTTGGCAAAGCCCTCTTCTTTGATCCGGTGCTTTCCGGCAACCAAGAACGCAGCTGTGCCTCATGCCATAAACCGGAACAGGGTTTTAGCGATGCGCGAGTGCGTTCAGATAACTTTACCAGCGATGCTACCTTAGGACGAAACACGCCGAGCCTGCTCAATGTTGCCTTTCAGCAATCCTTTTTCTGGGATGGAAGGGTAAGTTCGCTAGAAGAGCAAGTGAAAGACGTTACGCTCAACCCTTCTGAGCTCCACGGTAACTTCGATACGGCTGCGCTTCGCTTAAAGAACAGCGCCGCCTACCGAGCCCTTTTTGAGGCCGCCTTCCCCAATAGCAGATACGCACAAATCAATGGTGCCGCCATTCAAAAGGCCATCGCTGCTTATGAGCGAAGCCTCATTGCTTTAAACAGCCCATTTGATCAGTACATGCGCGGGAGCCTCAATGCCTTACCTAAAAAAGCTGAACAAGGCTTTAACCTCTTCATGGGAAAGGCCTTGTGTTCTACTTGCCATTTCTTTCCACTCTTCAACGGTACGGTGCCGCCACATTACCGAAAAACAGAAAATGAAGTACTGGGCCTAGCGAGTTCTGCGCAGAACAAAACCTTGGACCAAGACTCCGGCAAATACCTGATCAGCCTCACGCCACTGCATATTCGCTCATTTAAAACCTCAGGCTTGCGCAACCTGAGCCAGACCGCCCCGTATATGCACAACGGTGCTTACCCCGATTTAAAATCGGTTATTGAATTTTATAACCGCGGCGGCGGACAGGCTTTCCATTTTGAGGTGGAAAACCAAACTTTACCGGCTGATTCGCTGGGGCTGAATATGCAGGAAGTAGAAGCCCTCGTTAGCTTCTTGGAATGCCTGAACGATACCAGCACCAAATTTCAAATACCGTCGCAGCTGCCAGCCATTCCCGGCACATCAGACAGACGTAAACTGGGAGGAGCCTACTGATGAAAAAGGTAATTCTCAGCCTAGCCCTCATTCTGGGATTCACTTTTTTGATGCAAGCTTTTCAAGCAGGCAGCAAATCGCTAAAAAGCCCCATGACCTATGCCCACGAAAAGTTAAATCGCTTTAAGGAAAGCCTTGGTGCGCTGGAAAAAACCATTGAGGCTAAAAACGAAAAGCAGGTTAGGCGTGCCTTTCAAGTTTGCCGAGATGACTACAAAGCGATGGAGTTTTTGCTCGCTTACTTGGATAAAGGCCATGCGGCATTGCTGAATGCGGCGCCTATACCGAAGGTGGACGTGAGCAACGCCCAGTACATCACCTTAGACCCTTCCGGCTTGCAAGTGATGGAAGAGGCGGTGTTTGCTGATTCGCTCGACTTTGATTTACTCGCTTCCATACTGCGTAAAACACAACACATGGCTTCCCGCGTTTCCTTGCCTGAAAGCATCGATGAGGCCAGCTTTTACCGAGCGCTCTACGAAGGTGTTCTTCGTGTTCAAAGCATGGGCATAACCGGATTTGACGTGCCCGGAAGCGGTAGGGCTATTAGCGAATCTGAAATTAGCATGAAAGCGATGTTGTTCTGCTTGGAACAGCTCCACACGGAGGGCATTAGCCTGCCGGAATCGCTGAATACTGCTTGGAAGAAAGCGATTGGTTACTTAAATAAACACCGCAACCAAGAACGGTTCGACCGATTTACGTTTATAAAGGATTATGCCAATCCGCTGATGTCATCGCTCAGCCACTGGTACCAAATGCGCATCGATGAAAAAGTAGCGATTCAAATACCGGGGAATACCGTGAATTATACAGCCACTTCCCTATTTGATGCAAGGCTCTTAAATGCATCAGCCTATTCTACCGATCCGCTCGCACCGGCCAATGAGGCTAGAAGGCAATTGGGCGAATACCTATTCTTCGACCCTATTCTCTCTGACGGCAATGAACGGGCCTGCGCTTCTTGCCATAAGCCGGAATTGGCCTTTAGCGATGGACGAAGTAAAAGCATGGCCTGGGGTGGAAAAGACAGCTTAGGGCGAAATGCTCCGGGCTTGATTTACGCTGCGTTTCAAACAGCCCAGTTTTGGGATTTACGCGAAGCCTTGCTGGAAGACCAGATGGACCACGTGCTAAGCAACGGCAAGGAGTTTCACTCCAACTATGCTCAGGTGATAGAAAAACTGAAGCGAAGTACAGCTTACGATAGCCTTTTTAGGAAAGCATTTTCAAGCGATAAAGAGGCTATCGATATCCGCAATTTCAACTTGGCTTTGGCAGAATACGTCAGGAGCCTGCAGAGCTTTAGCAGTCCATTTGATCAGATGATTAGAGGAGAACGCAAAGCGGATAAAGAGGTGGTACAAGGTTTTAACTTGTTTATGGGCAAGGCCTTGTGCGCAACTTGCCATTTTGCCCCGCTCTTTTCCGGACTTGTTCCTCCGGATTATACCGACATGGAATCGGAGGTGATTGGTACCTTGAGTTACCCGGAATCGGGAAAGCTTGACAAAGATTTGGGTCGCTATTATTTCCAAAGCGCAGAAGTGTTTAAGGGCAGCTTCAAGACCGTCAGCCTACGAAACTCGGCTTTGACAGCGCCTTATTTCCACCACGGGAAATACCCGGATTTGGCCTCTGTTGTTCGCTTCTACAACCAAGGTGGCGGCAGCGGATCAGGCGCAACAGTTCCGAATCAGACTTTGCCTTTTGATAGTTTGAGCATGAATGAGAAGGAGGAAAAAAACCTGGTTAAATTCCTAGAATCGCTTAGCGATGAGAAACGGTTTATTGCACCACGTTCTTTGCCCAGCATGGGCGATTCTGTTTTGGATAGGAGACGTATAGGTGGAGTGTATTATAGGGGTAGGACTGGTTTGTTTAATTGATATTTAATCCAGTTTGGCCTAAAATCTTTTAACCCTCAAAGTATAGGTAAGCGGAGTCATCTCCCGATTATATTGAATGCTTACATCAAGCTTATAGATCAGGCCTAGTTTGTTGTAGTAAAACCGAGTAATACGTGTACCCTCTGTGCGCTTAAGCAGTCCGGCCTTCGGATCAACGCCATCGTAATTTGTAGTGAAATAGCTTTTGGAGGTTACCGTTTTCTCAAAGGGAATAGAATCTTGCGTGCTGATTTCCTGAAACTGAAACTTGAGTGTCCAGTTTCCATTTATACTGCTGTAATACTCCGAGCTAACAGAGGAGTCTGAGTCTTTTATCCAAATGTTCTTAGAACCAATCCATTCCCCATTCTGTTCATACTTCACGATATATATATTTCTGTTGCCTTCACTAAATTGGTCATGCTCCATTTTCAATACCGTGTCACTTCCTTCAATGGAATAGGTGCGGATATAGAAATGATTACCCGAGTCTAAGGTGACAACAAATTCTCCGGAATCATGCATTTGACTTCGCAGCGAATCCTGGTGATTCCAGATATAGGTAAAATCGTTATTCTTAAAGACAAACTTGGTTTGTTGACTAGGCTTTCCAAGTTGCAATAAGGTATCGTTGAGCCATTCGTATCTCAACCTATCATAGCTACCACCCCGAATCTTTACCTTGGACACTCCATGGTTTCTATAATTTAACAAAACCTCTCTTATCTCTTGTCCGCGATCATCATCGGTAACCAATTGGGCAAAGGCCCCCAATGGAAGAGTTATCAAAAGTGAAAACACAATTCTTGAGAAAAGATTCATAACCCCCTAACGAAATAATGTTGAATAAGATACAGTTTAAGCCTGAAGGACTTTTCAACTATCGTTTTCGATTGAATACTGCGTCATAGAGGCCTTTGGTACGCTCATTTTGTTCAAAAGATTTCAGTATTTCTGGCAACTGTTTGTATGCAAAACGTGGATCATAGCCCAAGTCAATCAAGAGATACTTCATCCTGGATGTAATGTAGTGACGACCATAACTACTGATATTAGGTTCAGCCATTATCTTTTTCAGGTTTTGAGCGAAGGTGATAAAGTCCGCCTCACTCATTTTATCGAGCGACTTGAATGCCGGATAAGTATTGAGTTCAGCTTCATTGACCAAAGTGAAAAAAGGACCCTCTTCACCTTTTTTTCTTTCCTTAACCAATAGCCTTGTTTCCTTCTTTGTCGAGTCGAGGTAAAAGACAAATGTGGCTGTATCTGACTTTTCCTTAATTGCGATACATGTCATGCTATCGCCATGTATCACCTTCGATTGAATTGTATAGTGATAGTCCAGCTCTGTGAGACCGCAAGTTGTTTCTTTCGTGAAACCGTCGGTCACATGCAGAAGCAGGGAGTCAGCTTTAATTTCAAAGCTGCGGTAATTGTTTTTGGTAACGAGGTACCACTTGCCAAGGAATGCCGATTGTGCAAAAACGGAGCTGCCAAATAAGACAAGGATGAGTAAGAGTTTAGATCGCATAAGTTTGGTTAAAGGCAAATCGAAAGTACGTAAAATCATAGAAAACCTGTCGCATAAAACTCCATTCATCCAATACTTACATTCAGTCAAGTTTCATTCTTAACGATTCCTTGACCTGCGGTTCACCGTTACTTCATACAACTGTGGCACCTTCGTTCCCAAGCAGTAAATAAACCTTCTAAATCCCTGGGGACTTCGGTCCCCTTTTTTTTTGGTCGATAGAGGCTCTGTTCTAGTTTATAGTGTTTCAATTCTGATCCGTTCACTGGAATGAATTCCAGTGCTGCTGATTTTGTACGATTGAAAATTGAATTCACTTCACCTCCTCATCCCTTCATCTCATCATCATAGTTGACCTAACTCCTATCTGGAGAACATCAAAAATTTTATAACAATCACGGCATAGAACAGAGCCTCGATAGACCATGGACGGGGGCCTTGGCCCTCTGCTAGTCTTGGTGGCTCTTTCAAGGTTTCACCACTTCGGGGCCAACTTCTACTTCAAGATTACCTTTCAGTCCTACAGTTCTACAGTCTCACAATCCTACTACCCACAGTCCTACTTCTAACAGTCCAACAAATTATCAATCCAATTCCATTGCATATTCAAGTATTCATCGTAATATTGCAATGTATTTATGGGAGTAACTAGAACAGACTTATTTACCACAGAACAGAATGAGTTAGCCTCTGTCGCTAAAGCCTTGGCGCATCCTGCGCGCATCGCCATACTGCAGCACCTCATCAAAGCGAAATCGTGTATTAACAGTGACCTCGTCCAAGAGCTCGGACTAGCACAAGCCACCATCTCTCAGCATTTGCGCGAACTGAAAGAACAGGGCATTTTACAAGGTAACGTGGAGGGAGTGTCTATCTGCTATTGCATCAATCCCGACAAATGGAACCATATCCGCCTTCTGCTGAATGAACTGTTCGACGCATTCCCAACCCCTAATTGTTGTTAACATGAACACCAACGAAACATTGAAATCCATCGTTAAAGAGAAATACGGTGAGATTGCCCTTCAAGACAAAGAAACCAATGCCGCTTCCTGCTGTGGAGCCGGACCGGTTTCAGGAAAAGTATATTCTATCATGGCCGACAACTACGATGCGTTGTCGGGCTATAACCCGGATGCCGACCTAGGCCTAGGCTGCGGTTTGCCAACCGAATTCGCTAAAATTAAAAAAGGCGATGTGGTTATCGACCTCGGCAGCGGTGCCGGTAACGATGCTTTCATCGCTCGACATGAAACAGGCGCAGAAGGAAAAGTAATCGGTATCGATTTCACCCCTGCCATGATTGAGAAAGCCCGAAGCAATGCCGAAAAAGTAGGCTACCACAACGTAGAATTCCGCGAAGGCGATTTAGAAAATATGCCGGTAAACAACGACGTTGCAGACGTTATCGTAAGCAATTGCGTGCTCAACCTTGTGCCGGATAAAACCAAAGTGCTGAACGAGATCTACCGTGTATTGAAGCCGGGCGGACACTTTAGCATTTCTGATATCGTACTGCAGGGCGACCTTCCGGAAGCCTTCCAGAAAGATGCTGAAATGTATGCCGGATGCATCAGTGGTGCTTTGCAAAAAGACGATTACCTCGGACGCATCCAAGCAGCCGGATTCCAGAACATCACCATCCAAAAAGAAAAAGTGGTATTGCTTCCTGATGATATCCTGCAAGACTACCTGAGCGCTGAAGAGATCGAGGCTTTCGCTAAACGCGAACACGGTATTTTCTCTGTGACCGTATATGCTGAAAAGCCGGGCAGTAAACCCAAAATCAACCTGCAAGATTTAAGCAGTTTAGATGCACCAAGTTGCACTCCTGGAGGAGGTTGCTGCTAATGCTCCTTACAGAATTACAAGCCTTCCTCGGAACCTCATCCGGGGAAGGCCTTTCTGCTGAAAGGCAGGAACTGTGGCAAAAAGCCGCTCAGGCTGTTGTAGAAAAAGAAGCAAAAGCGATGAACTTCATCTGTACGCATAACGCGCGCAGAAGCGTAATCAGTCAATCGCTGGCCGCCGCTTTAGCTCACCAGTATGGATTTAGCGAAATGCAGTTCTATTCCGGCGGTGCTGAATCTACTTTCATCCACCCCAATAGCTTAGCGCTACTCCAGAAAATTGGTTTTGAGGTAAAGGAAGTAAAAGCCGGAAATAACCCGGTGAATACAGCCGGATTCGCTAGCGATGCCCAACCTTTGCAATTGTTCTCCAAAACCTTTGATGATGCCAGCTCCAGCGAGCCTTATGTGGCCATCTTGGTTTGCTCCAAAGGCGATGCTGCTTGTCCGTTTATCCCGGATGCCAAAGCGCGTATCCTCATCCCATTTGAAGACCCTGGAGCTTACGATGGAACCGAGCAGGCCGCAGAAGCTTACCTCGCCACGGCCAAACTCATCTTAAACGAATTACATTATTTCTTTCAGCTCTTGCCTAGCTCACGCTGACGCAAGGTTTCAAAGAGGATGATCCCGCAAGCTACCGACACATTCAGTGATGCGGTAACCCCTTTCATTGGAATGGCTGCTACGTGGTCTGACATCTTCAATACTTCATCTGAAATACCTGTGCCTTCAGCGCCCATTACGATAACAGTTGCTTCACTGAGCACGTCATCGTAGATGCTTTCTGTGCCTTTTTCAGAACACGAAACCAGGCTTAGGCCATAGTTCTTCAAGTTCTCTAAGGTCTTTCTGAAATTCTTGGTACGGCAAACAGGCATGCGCAACAAGGCACCTGAACTCGTCTTGATCGCATCTTCATTTATCGGTGCCGTTTCTTTCATGGGAATAAGCAAGGCATCAACGCCTGCACATTCAGCAGTACGGGCGATCGCGCCAAAATTGCGCACATCGGTAACGCCATCCAAAGCCAGAATAAACGGCGTTCTGCCTTCTTCTTGAACAGCACTCACAATCTCTTCGATGTCCATAAACTCGATCGCTGCCATCATCGCTACCACGCCTTGGTGGTTTTTGCGCGTTAAGCGATCCAACTTATAGGAAGGAACAAACAAAAGTGGAATCTCCTGCTCCTTCAAACGCTGGCGAATCATATCGATATTCGGGCCTTTATGGGTCTTTTCCATAAAAACACGGTCGATGCGAGCCCCAGATTCTAAGGCTTCTAAAACCGGGTGTATCCCGTAAATGATTTGCTGATCGGGCCGCTTATCTTCCATAACTGTTCATCTTAAGTTCTATTTCCTTCACTAATTCTGCACGTTGGTATTGATTCAACATACCGAGTAATTGTCCTAATTGTTCTGTGGTCTTCTTTTCCAACATGCTCACATGGCGTTCCTGTCTTCCACTGAAGCTCAGGCAGTATTCTAGCAAATCCAATTGCTCATCAGCAAACTCCTTGCATAGCTTATCGCCAAGTTCATTCAACTTCTGAGTATAGGCCGCAGAAGCCAATGGCGCCATAATGGTAAACTCATCATACGGAACTACCGATGCAGGCATTTCTTCCATACATCTGTTGATGGCCTTTTCCAATCTTTCCTTCTCCCCATCTCGCGAGAGTTTCAAGGCCAAGTAACCAAAGTACGTGCGCAAAGTGCGAATCATACGGTAGGTGGTTTCATCGCCCAAAACGGTTTGCGTTTTCATGTTACCCAACTCAAACTGATCCACCAAATTGGAATACATAATATCCTTGTTTAAGCGAAGTGGAATCTCTTGATCCGCCGGTAATGTAGCAGGAATCAAGCGGTAAACTAAACCGTCTAAACGCATATAGGCACCCAAGCCAAGGTGGTTATTTGAAATGGAGTTGGAAGCGAAGTATACCGGACGCTCAAACTTATTGTTCATGATCAAGTCGAGCAATACCCAGTCTGCCTTCAATACAGAAGTCCCCGGAATGCTAAAGCGAATCTTATCTACGGCATAAGGCATTTCTTCCGGTCGCAAGGTTCCGTTGGCCGCCGCGATATCTTTGTTTACATCAATCTCAATATTCCGAACCGGGAAGTAGTTCACGTTGTAAGCGCTGTACTCCGGACCATAGTACATCGACATGTTGATCGTAGCACGGCTATCGTTCTCCGTAGTGATGAATTTCATGATCTGACCGAAGTCGTAGTACCTGTTTTGATCTAAACCGACTTTGGGGTTATTGTAAACCAAAAGCTGTTCACGTAAGCCTTTTGCGTACTTGTCTTTGGTAACCGATAATTTAAACGGTTCTGAATCCATTACCTTTCGGGTGAGCGATTCCACGTACCAATCGAAGTTGAGGAGGTTTAAGTTGATGATGCGAACATCGGTACGGTAGTTCTCCACGTTTTGTACAAACCACAGCGGGTAGGTATCGTTGTCGCCATTGGTAAAGAGGATAGCGTTGGAGTCGCAACTCATGAGGTAATCTCGAGCGAACTCAACCACCATGGTTCTTTCTGAACGATCGTGGTCATCCCAGTTTTGTTGAGCCAACAATACCGGTGAAGCTAACATCGCTAAAGCAAAAGCGGCCCAGGCCGACTTGGTTTTACCGAGGTATTTCTCCAGCAGTTGAGCCAAGAATATCACACCCAAGCCTATCCAGATACAGAAGATCTGGAATGAACCCACCAAGGTATAATCTCGCTCGCGAGGCTCGTACGGTGGCGCATTCAGGTATACGGCAATTAAAATTCCGGTGAAAAGGAATAGCATCGCCACGACTAAGAAATCTGATTTATTGCGAATGTACTGAAGCGCAAAACCCATCAATCCAATGATCAAAGGCAAAAGGAAATAGGTGTTTCGGGCTTTGTTGTTTTTCCAATGTTCCGGCAGTTCCGCCTGTGGACCAAGATGGCTATTGTCAAAAAATGGAATTCCGGTGAGGTAGTTACCGTGCAGCACGTCGCCGTCACCTTGTATATCGTCTTGACGGCCGGCGAAGTTCCACAAGAAATAGCGCCAGTACATGTGGTTGAGCTGGTACTTGAAAAAGAACTTCAGGTTTTGCCCCATGGTCGGAACCTTTTTCTCGTCAACGCCTGCCCAATTGGCATAACCCGCAGGGCTGCTTGACTTCTGCTGGTCTCCCATACGAGGGAAGAGCGTTACATATTTTGGATCCCAGGTGAGTTCCGGCTGCGGGAATCCCGCCTTTTCATAATTTTTATCGCCTTTGCGGTAATCTTGTTTACCTGCTTCGGCGGAAATGGCTTTGGCGTTGAAATAAGGACCTTTGACCAAAGGACGATCGCCGTATTGTTCGCGGTTGAGGTAAGAAACGAGGTTAATCGGGTTCTCCGGATTGTTCATGTCGATGGTAGGCTCAGCCAAAGAGCGAATCACCACCATAGCATACGAAGAATAACCAATCAGGATAAAAGTAAAGGAAAGCGTAGCGATGTGGACGAGCTGGTTTTTCTTAGCGTGGCTATACCATAATCCGAAGCCAATAATCGCTAAGATGATTAAGGCAGTTACCCATACACCTGAGCCAAACGGCATTTTCATTCCGTTTACCATGGCGATGTCTAGTTTCATTGCCAACGTTGGAATGCCCGGGATAATGCCCACTTGAACAACCGCTAAAATAACAGCACCGATGATGGATGAAGCCAAGAAACCCTTCATGTCGAAGCTCTTGAATTTGAAGTAGACCACGTAAACAATGGCCGGAATAACCAAGAGGTTCAATAAATGGACACCAATCGCTAAACCAATGAGGTAAGCGATTAAGATGATCCAACGATTAGCGTCTTTCTCTTTCCATGCATGTTCCCATTTCAAAATACACCAAAACGTTAAAGCGGTAAAGAAGGAGCTGGATGCATATACTTCTGCTTCTACAGCAGAGAACCAGAAGGTGTCTGTAAATGTTAAGGTGAGCGCGCCTACCAAACCTGCAAAGTAGATAAGTAGGTTTTTCTCTTTGCTTTCAGTGCGTTCCGGGTCAACCAGCTTTTGAGCGAAGTGGGTGATGGTCCAGAAGGTGAACATTACACACAAGGCACTGGTAATTACAGAAAGCATATTGACCATAAAGGCCACCGTATCGGGTGAACCGGCCAAGTGACTGAAGAAATTACCCAAGAGCAAAAAGAGCGGTGCTCCCGGCGGGTGTACCACTTGCAATTTGGCAGAGGCGGAGATGAATTCGCCGCAATCCCAGAAGCTGGCTGTACGTTCGGCCGTCATGGCATAGACCACAAAGGCTATCAGGAAGCTAAGCCACCCGAGGTAGGTATTAATCTTTTTGTAATTCATCATGATCGCTACAAAACTAATGATCGTCGGTATTCTTTATAAAAAGTTGAATCTGATAGATGTATTTATTTAATGTTTCCATGGAAGAATCAGGCATATAAGCGTAAACCGGCATTAATTCCGGCCTGGCCATAAGCGTATCCAATGGAAGCTGGCATTCATTTGGGCCAAAATGCGCATCCCAAACAATGAGGCTGCCTTCCGGTATATCGCGTTGCCAGCGCAGTTCATCTAGGTTGCCTCGTTCTTCCGGATTGAATGGATCCACCCCAAAAGCCTGAGCAGCCGTAGGTGCAAAATAGTATACTTTTCGCCCTTCCCGGTAATGGCGTGAGCTTTTATACCAGCGGCCCACATCCAACATCGCTTCCCTTTCTCGATCGCCGGTGAATGGCATGTGCAAATTCTGCATTCCGGTGCGCACCACAAACAAGGTGGCCAAGGCCAATAAGACTAGTTTGAGTCCTTGTAATCTAGGATTCAAATAAGCCAAAACCACATGAACACCATAAAGGGCAATCAAGACGGCAAAAGGCATTGTACCGGCCATCACGCGAATAAGTCCTAGCGATGCACTCAGTCCCTTCCACCACACATAGCTATGTCCAAAGAGGTAAGCGAAGAAGCTACCGAATACCATCCAAAGCAGGAGTCCTTCCGGTTTCGTCCAGCTTTGTTTGAGCTTCAGCTTTCGCAACATCACCCAGGTAAAAACCACCGTTCCAATGCCCCATAACCACATCAAACCTTTGCCCCAGATTTCTCTGCCTGATTGGAAGTAGTGTAAAAATGGACCACTGCCGTAAATTGCACTTGCCGAGTTATTGTAAGGGTTCTGATGCCAGATCCAAAGGAAATCGTCAAAGTAAAAATAGCCCGCCAGCGAATAGATAAGGGTTCCGGTTATCAGAAACGGAATCGCTCTGAATGCCCGGCCATACACAAAACCCACGAAGAACATGAGCATAATGATATTGCCTTCCGTTCTGGCATAGGGAATAAAGGAAATGAGTATTGCTGAGGCCGTATACCGCTGCTTTAGGGCCAAGTAAAAAGCACCTATTCCTACTGTGCTGAACAAGACTTCCGTAATAGCCGATGGAAGACTGTAGAGGTATAAGGGTGAACACAGCAGAAATAACGGACCAAGCCACGCTTGTTTTAAGCCCAACTCTTTAGCCGATAGGTAAACCAAATAGGCAGAAAGCAAGCCCAATAAAATATTCAGAAACTGAACGCCTAACATGCCGAACTGAGCGAACGGCATGGCAAACAAAGTAAACAAAGGCTTACCCCAATGATCGAGGAGGTTGCCCGGATGTTGCACCGCATAACGCGCAATCAGGTAATGTTGTACTCCATCTTCACCACCGGCCAACCGGGTTGAATTAAAGGCTAGCCAAGCAAAGAAAAAGAGGGCTACGCCAAAGAACAAGAAGAGAAACTTCCGTTCCTTATGCATGCAAGGCCTCCCAGAATTCTACTGCTCTTCGGGTATGGGGAATTACGATGGTACCTCCCACCAAATTAGCGATGGCGAAAACCTCAAAAACCTCGTCTTTGTTTACGCCTGCTTCGTAGCATTTTTCCAAATGGTAGCGTACACAATCATCGCAACGCAAAACCATACTCGCTATCAAACCCAGCATCTCTTTGGTTTTTACCGGTAAAGCCCCTTCTTGGTAAGCGTTGGTATCTAAGTTATAGATGCGCTTAAGCACCAGGTTGTCGGCAGCGAGAATCTTCTCGTTCATCTTGCTGCGGTAGGCATTGAATTCTTCTACAATAGGTGATGGCATAATGCTATAAAGCTAGTTCTTTTTCCGGGTCCCAAAGATGCTGTTGAAAATGGATAATCTGGTCATTCTCCACCAGAATTCCTTCTGCTTCCAAGAGACTTTGCATTCGTTCGGGAGGAGAAAAATGGGCTTTGCCGGTGAGCATGCCGTTTCGGTTCACCACCCGATGTGCCGGAACATGGTCCATCACATGCGAAGCATTCATGGCCCAACCTACCATACGAGCAGATCCTTTGGCTCCCAAATATTTAGCGATGGCGCCATATGACGTAACTCGTCCGGGTGGAATAAGTTTCACTACCTCGTAAACCATCTCAAAAAAGCTCTCGTCTTTTTTCATCCTCTATTTTCAAAATAAACATACATAGAGCAACTTTGCAGCATGTACCATGCTTGTAAATTAAAATTTGGGGCAGTAACCAACTTAACAGATGCGCGTTATGCCGCCGCTGTCTATGCCGACTGGATTGGCTTCCGACTGGATCCTAGTCACCCAAGGTATATTGATCCGGCCAAAGCCAAAGAAATCATCGATTGGATTTCAGGCTCTAGCTTGGTGGCTGAACTCGGTACATTGATGCCAGACGACATACTATCTGCCTTGGAGGTTTTGCAAATCGATACGGTACAAGTGAGCAGTCAAGCTGCTGCAGATGCCTGGAAACTGGCTGGCTACGAAGTGATTTTGGAAGGAGTCGGACAAGCCGATTATACCTTGTCGCCGGAGAGCGCCGAAGGACAACACCTGCTAGACATCACCGATTACAGCATGGAGCAACTGAAAGACCTGCAGGCTAAGCCACCTTTCGCTATCCAAATCAACGGTGGCGATGAAACCGGACCGGGCTTGCGCGATTTTGCCGACATTGACGATATGTTGGCTTTCTTTGAATTGGAAGAATGAGCAATTTACCCCGCATAGTACATTTGGCTATGGCCACCGACTGGCGCGGGGGTGAACAGCAATTGGCTTACCTGCTGGAAGAAAGTGCTCGTTTAGGTGAAGATGCTTTGCTCATCTGCGCCAAAGGCTCAACCTTGGAGGCCTATGCTGTGAACAACGACATCGCTCATGAAGCCTGGAGCTTTAAGCGAAACCTCGATTTCCGTTTTTTCTATAAGCTCGCTCGCTTCTGCAAAAATCAGAATATTCAATTGCTCGCCGTGCACGACTCCAAAGGGCATACTGCGGCTTGGCTAAGTGCCCGACTTTTTGGCAACCCCAGTAAAATTGTGGTTCACCGTAGGGTTGACTTTCATGTATCTGCTTCTTCAGGGTCAAAATATTTACACCGTTCCGTTGCCGGGTATATCTGCGTGAGCAAGGCTGTGCAAAACATGCTTGAAGAGAGTTTGCAAGGCAGAAAGCCGAGTGTCTTGGTATACGACGGCATCGATACCAATCGCTTTAGGCATCCGGTAAATGGCAAACTACGCAAGACCTTCAAACTAAAAGAGTCGACCAAAGTAGTGGTGAACGTGGCTGCCCTAACCCAACAAAAAGATTATTTCACCTTTCTGGATACGGCAGAGATCATACTCTCCGAATTCCCGAATACCCGTTTCATCGCTTTTGGCGAAGGACACCAAGAAGCTGAGCTTAAAGCCTACGCAGAACGTTTAAAAATTAGCGATCAGGTCATCTTCGCAGGTTTTAGAGAAGACCTTCCGGATATGTTGGCAGAGGCCGATGCCTTTCTCTTTAGCTCAGAAACCGAAGGCTTAGGTACCAGTATGCTGGATGCCATGGCTTGCAGCGTGCCTGTAGTCTGCACCAATGCCGGCGGAATTTTAGAAGTGGCTCAACACAGGGTAAACGCTTATGTGGCTGATGTGCGCGACTCCGCTAAACTGGCTTCCGGACTGCGCATGATTTTGCTGGAAGAATCCGAACCGGAACTCTGGATGGCGGCCGGACGTAAAACCGCCGACGCCTTCAGCAAAGAAAAAATGGCCATCAAAACCTTGGAATCTTACGGCAATTTTTTGGAACTGCCTTCACGTTAAAAAAAGCACTATTTTCGCCCTCGAAATGAGTCAGGAAACAATACTTATCATCGGTTCGGCCGGACAGCTCGGCACCGAGTTATGCGAAACCCTTCGGGGTATTTACGGTAATCAAAATGTCATCGCTTCAGATGTAAAACCGGTTAGCGGACCCTTATCTGAAAACGGACCATTTGAGGTATTAGACATCCTAGACAAACAACGTTTCACTGAAGTTTTAGACAAGTATAAACCGACTCAGGTTTACCATTTGGCTGCACTTCTGTCTGCTACTGCAGAGAAAAACCCGAAGTTCGGATGGACCTTGAACATGGATGGCTTATTCCATGTTTTGGATGCTGCCAAAGAACGCGGAATCGCTAAAGTTTACTGGCCAAGCAGCATTGCTGTGTTCGGACCAAATACGCCACGTGTCAATACGCCACAGCATTGCGTGATGGACCCGAACACCATCTACGGTATCACTAAATTGGCAGGTGAGCGCTACTGCGAATACTACTTTGAAAAATACGGTGTTGACGTGCGCAGCATCCGTTACCCGGGTTTGATTGGGTATAAATCTGCTCCGGGAGGAGGAACAACCGATTACGCGGTAGACATCTACCACCAAGCCTTATTGAAAGGTCAGTACGAGTGTTTCCTTTCTGAAGAAACCGAGTTACCGATGTTGTATATGCCGGACGCTTTGCGCGCTACCATCTCTTTGATGGATGCCCCGGCCGACCGCATTAAGATTCGCTCAAGCTATAACGTGGCAGGCATGAGCTTTACACCGGATCAAATTGCTGCTGCTATCCGCAAGGAAGTACCGGGATTTGAAATCAGCTATGCACCGGATTACCGTCAGAAGATTGCCGATTCTTGGCCTAAGAGCATCGACGATAGCGTTGCTGCTGCAGAATGGGATTGGAAGCCGGAGTTTGATCTGGATAAGATGAGCGCCGATATGCTGAAAAACCTTCGCTTGCAGTACAGCGATAAAGCGTAGGGCAAAGGGCAAAGAGCCGAGAGCACAGAGCTTGGGGCGGAAAGCTTCTTGCATTCGTTGAGTCCTTTGTATATTGCCTGCGGATGTCCAGATTGAAGATTCCGAAACATTCCGGCCTCTGGCTATTTCTTTTGGCTGTACTTAGCCGACTGCCTCAGTTATTGTCGCCTTACCAGATGTTAGACGGCGATGAAGTGGTTGTTGGACTCATGGCCAATCACCTGATTCATACCGATGAATGGCCTCTGTATTATTGGGGACAGACCTACGGATTTGCCTTTTTGGAAGTGGCTTTTATCGGGCTCTTTTACCAATTGGTGGGCTACGGGCAATTTGCCGTTCAGCTAGCGATGGTGGTGATGTGGAGCTTGGGCATCGCGTTTTTCTACAAGGCACTCAAAACGCGTGATACCAAATCTTGGGCCCCTATTCTATTCAGTCTCGTTTTAATTTTTATGCCTTCTTGGGCTATCTGGTCTTTGAAAGCCCGCGGCGGTTATGTCAGTGCCTTTTTCCTCGGTAATCTTCTGCTTTACCTCCTCTTCTGGAAAGGCTGGAACAGCAGGTGGAAAGAGCTGCTTATAGGTCTTCTTTTGCTTTTGCTATTTGAGTCGCAATCCATGTGGCTAGCGGGATTATTGCCCTACTTGGCCTATCGCTTTTGGCGCGATAAAAATTGGAAAGCCATTCCACTGCAACTCCTCGGCTTTGCCATTCCTTACCTTTTGTTGAAGTGGCATAAAGCAGGCTTGATCGACTTCTGGCATGCCGAGATTTTTCCCTTACGCTGTCGCGACTGGGCATCGCTAGAAACCTTGCCCCAAGAGGTATTTGCTCATTTCAGCGGCAGCTACCTTTTTAGCTCTTTCCGCGACCCAAGCTGGGCTGCAGCTGCGGTAGCATGGACTTTCTGTACATTGCTCCTACTCGCATTCGGGATTGCCTTTTGGCGAACTTTAAGAAATCGCTTTAAGCTAACGGAAGACTTAGCGATACTGCTCTCGTTGGTTGGCAGCATCGCGTATATGCTTCTTATTCCGGGAATACACCCGCGCTACCTGCTTCCGCTCAGCGGCTACCTCCTTGTGGCCCTTTTTCTATTGAGTCATAACAAGTTGATGAAAGTGCAAACCTGGACCAGCCTAGCCTATTTGCCCATTGGAGCCATCGCTTTACTTGGCTATACCCGATTCAGTTACGATGATCCTGCAGCATTTCATCAAATGATGGGAAAGCTGAAAGCCGATAAGATTAATGCCGTTTGGAGTGAGGGCGGACAGCTGCAATGGCAAATCATGTTCTACAGCGAAGAAGAGATCATTGCACGTTACCGCAACCGAGAGGATCGGTATATGCCTTTTTTGAAGGAGGTTCAACATCGCTATGAAGCCAAAGTCCAACACAGCGCCATAGTTGGAAAACTGGATACAGGCAATGTGCCGGACGATAGCGCTTACGTGCATATCGCCGACACCTATTTTTACCTGGCCAATCCGAGCAAAGAAGAACTCAAAGCCCGGAATTTTGAATTTGATTTTTAGACAACCAAAGAGCCGTACAAACGCAGTCGCCTGGTTTGCAATAGCACGCCCAAACACATCAATAAATACCCAATAAGGAATACCGGCCATTGAAACTGTTCCGGAATAAACTGCGGCATATCGCCCAGCATATTGGGTTCGTTCCACTGTACATCTCCCCGAAACAGCAGCGAGATAGCATCCCACATAAAAGCGGCTAGGGCCATGGCGGTACCGGAAAGGAGCAAGGCTGTTTCATACCGGTTTGGAGCGAGGTACTGCGGATGACGCTCGTGGTAAAAAAGTAAGCCGCCCCAGAAAACCATCAGCATCGCAATAAGGCATGGCGTGATAACCGGACCAAACCAAGGTACCGGAAGCAAAAAAAGCACATCCCAATCGAGCAAACCGGCAGGCCAGTTTAAAAAGACCTTGAGGAAAACGTAGTAGAAGATGTCCCAAATTCCGAAGCTCAGCAAGAAAACACCAAATCGGCTCCAGAAGCTTTTTGCACTGACAAAGGCAATTCCGGCCAGCATAAGTAGAGTGGCAATTTCACGGAATACTTCCACTCGGATGATGAGTGCCGGCATGGGCTGAATTGGAAAAAGCAATTGCGGATCAGGGTAAAAGAGGAATCGCAGGTAAATGACCACAGCGGCCTCCAGCATGGCCATGGATATAGCATAGACGAGTATCCACAGCAGTTGTTTTTGAAAATAGTTCATGTGTTTATTTTTTAGCGATGAGAAAAACCAGAATCAGGATAGCTGCAGCTCGTACAGCGAAGTAGAGGCTATGCAGTTTTTGTTTCATTACTTGAAGCTTGAAACATTTTGATGAACAATAAGATTATACCCAGTGGAACAGTTACGTAGAGCGCCACTACTTGCAGTTCTAATAGGTCTCTGAAGTTGAAACTGAAGTGAGCACGAATGGAAAATACTTCGCTGACAACGAGGATTAGAAAGCCCAAGACAATGCTGTAATAAACTAGCATAGAGGCGATGAACCACCGCTGTAATTCGTTGTCTTTGAAGCTACCGTAGAGCAAGTGGAACAGGAAAAACCAATGCGGAATTCCCAGTCCCATCCAAAATACACTCATGATTAATGGAACAAAAGAAACGATACTGCTGATGCCCATATACCACGACAAGAAGTTCCTGTGTTTGATGAGGCTTAACATAAACGCCACTCCTTTCTCAATGCATTTAAAGGCTGGGTCAGGTAGTCTTTTAGCGATTTTGTCCAAACCCTTTCTGCCCTTCTACCTCGCTGAAAAGCTTTGATATAATGGACAACGCTCCAGGGCTGAAGCAAGGGACCGAAAAGTAGAACCAGCCAAACGGTTAAGCTTCGGTTGCCATTGGCAAATTCAAAATACTGCATGGCTACTTCGTCTTTAAAACTAAGGCCATACTGCAATAAGACATGCTTAACGTCGTGCTCCTCGTAGCCCGGCATCTCCATGATGTTCTCACTTTTCCAGAATTCTTGTAAAGCGAAACCCAGGCTATTCGCTTGGAATGTGGCTTGGTAGGCATATACTTCATCCGGCTTGCCACCGTAGTTCCGGTGGATGATGGGGAAATACACGACCAAGGAAAGCCAATGTAAAAATCGTTCGTAATTCATATTTCAAAGTGCTTTGTGATTCAAAGTATAAAGACAAAAAAATTTAGCGCTTGATAAGCTGCTCCAATGCCTGCAGGTGCTTTTCAAAAGCCTTAACTCCGGCTACCGTAGCCGTATAGCTGGTTAGCGGACGTTTTCCTTTAAATTCCTTTTTTACGTGAACATAACCTAGTTTCTCCAGGGCAGAGATGTGGCTGGCCAGGTTGCCATCGCTCAACTCCAGTAGTTCTTTGAGTTCCTTGAATTCAATCCATTCGTTTACCATCAGGGCCGACATGATACCCAGCCTCACCTTGCTTTCGAAGGCTTTATTCAGCTCCTGAAGTATATTCTTCATCTTTCGTATTTTCTATACATCTGCACGCCGTAAAGGATATGCAAAAGTCCGAAGCCCAATACCCAAAACAAAAGTACATACGACTGAAAAGCGGTGCCTAAAATGCCTAAGGCAATTTGAGCAGCTCCCATGTAACGTAGCTCTGAGTAAGTATAGCGCGAGGCTGCAAATAAGCCTAATCCATAGCATAAAAGCGTAATCTGAAAGAAAGAATCGAGAAAATAATCGTAGCCATCCAGGTAAATCAAACTAGCACCAACACCCAATGGCAACGCAATAGACAGCATCATTTCTCTGACATTTTTAGTCCAGATCTGCTGTTGTTTACGTTTGGTTCTGTATACCGTTAAGGCCATAGAAAACAGGAGTGAAAGCAAGAGCAAGAGCATCGAACCAATCATCAATTCTTGTCCGCGCACTTCCATAATGCTCAAAACATTCTTCTGCCAAAAGTGGTAGCCTAAACCGTAATGAAGCCATGCCACATAGAGACAGGCCATGATACCGATGATAACACCGGAGAATCCGGAAAGCGACATAAAGCGAGAAGAACGCTCCATCATTGACCGAATCTCTTTTAAATCTTCCAAATGCTTTTCCATAGGAATTAACTTTGCACTACAAAGTAAAAATAGAATTCAGCAGAAAAGCAAACACAATTCAGCAATAGTGATTTCTAATGCGATATTTGAGAGTGAAATGAGACCCTCGCGCTTCTTACGTATTTTAATCTTTGGACAGGATCATGCTCGTCCGCCAAGACAACCTTATAACGAAATACAAGCGCAGTGGCGGAATGTACTGATCATTTGGTACAACAAAACTTACCGTGATTTTGGTCTAGAGCGTATAACACGTTTATTATTGGCAACACTTCAGTTTGCCTTTCCCGGATTGTATTGGAAACATTACTTCAGTAGGCACGGTTATTTAGCGAAGAAAATTAGCGTAGAGGCTTATGTGCTTCTCAAATTGTTGATTCCTCTTGTATTCATTTACTACCGCGTTTTTGAATACGGAGCTTGGGTTCCGCTTTTTGCAGCTTACATGACCTTGGAAACCTTGGTCTACCTCAGTTCACTCATTTACTTTACCCACGACCATGCTGTTCCGGCTAGCTACCGCAGATCATTAACTACCTTGTTCATCAACTATTTTCAAATAGCCATGGACTATGCTCTGATCTACGGCTATTGCAATATTCACTACCCACATTTCTTCAATCAAGATAACCTGAGTCGACTTGATCTACTCTACTTCTCCATTGTCACTTCGGCTACAGTCGGGTATGGTGATATTGTTCCATTGTCGCCCTTGGCCCAGGCCCTGGTGATTTCTCAGATTGTGATGTTCTTCTTATTCGCAGCACTTTTCTTCAACTTCTTTGGCTCTAGGTTAAGAGACAGCCAGAAAGAACATACACATTAAAAAACCCCCGACGAGCGGGGGCTTGGGATTAAGAATTTCAGCCGAATCTATACCATTGGCTTCTATCTCACATGCAATTTACCCCTTGGTATCAGCACCATTCTGATCAATTAACCCGGTAAACCCCTTAACTCATGAATATATGTTTTTACTTAACCAGTAAACTCTTGTATTCAACACAACCATCAAAAACCAACAAAGATTCGCTTGCTCAAATTGATTCTATTTTAGTGATTCAACTGTTCGCTCTTACTTAGACAATGTTCACATTAAATTCCTCAACAACTGATTTACTGCACTTTAAATATTTATATGGTACTATGTATTGCATAATACCAAACAATGCATATATCTTTGCATTGTGAAGGTAGAAAACACACAGTCGCAAATGCGAAAAGGCATTTTAGAATACTGCATACTGGGCATCATCGCTCGGGATGAGATCTACGCCTCAGACATTATCAGTCGGCTGAAAGAATCGAAACTAATTGTGGTGGAAGGAACACTATACCCTATTCTGACTCGCCTAAAAAACGCGGGTCTCCTGCAGTACCGCTGGGAAGAAAGCACACAAGGCCCACCACGGAAATACTATTCCATCACTGAAAATGGAAAACTCTTTTTAAATGAACTACACCAAACCTGGGACGAGCTTAACTACGCGGTAAGCAGTGCCACAGGAAGAACTAAATAACCATGAACAAAATCATCAGCATCAACATCAAAGGACTGGTTTTTCAAATCGAAGAAGACGCATTTGACAAACTGAACCAATACCTCGACAGGCTGAAAAAACATTTCAGTCAGACCGAAGGAGCAGATGAAATACTAGAAGACATTGAAGCGCGTATTGCCGAAATCTTTTCAGAGAACCCGGGCACAAACGGTTGCGTTACCCTGAAGCATGTAGACCATGTTTTGGAGATAATGGGGAACCCCTCCGACATGGACTCGGAAACCACTGAAGAGCCTGAAGAACCAAGCGATAACAATTCGCGCAGTTACCAAGGTAAACGTAAACTATACCGTGATCCGGACGACCGTATTTTAGGTGGTGTATGTTCAGGTTTGGGCATCTACTTCGATATTGATCCATTGTGGATTAGACTGGGTTTTGCCCTTACCTTTATTGCTTTTGGAACTGGGTTGCTCTTGTATGTAATCCTTTGGGCCATTGTGCCGGAAGCCCGCACCACGGCTGAGAAATTCTCTATGCGCGGTGAGAACGTTACCATTGAATCGATAGAAAAAAAGGTGCAAGAGGAGTTTGAAAGGCTAAAAAAAACTTTCAATGAAAAGGACCTTCGGCAGAATATAAAAGGCACGGTACGCAATGCAGGCGATGGAATTCACAAAACGATCCGACTAGTGCTGCAAATTGGCATGAAACTCCTTGGCCTGTTTCTGCTTTTCAATGGTGCCATGTTGGGTATCGGATTCTTGGGTGTTTACTTCGGTATCATCACAGATATTCTGCCTTCACCCTTATTTCCCTTATTTGGGATGCTATACGATAGCGAACTAAGTAGTATTCTCCTCTCGCTTTGTCTTTTTGCCTTAGTGCTCATCCCAATCATCTCATTAATTTACCTTGGCGTTCGTTTACTCTTACCTAATACACCAAGCAATGTCTGGGTTAATAGAGCCTTAGGTTCGATTTGGTTACTTTCTCTTTTAGGTAGCATGGGACTTGGCTTTTACTTGGCAGAAGATTGGAGAGACAGCGCTACACTGAGCCAAGAAATCTCCATACAAACGAGTGATACCTTGTACATCTCCTCCGCCAATATCGGTTATGTTAGAGAAGATTATGTCGACATTCAATTCGGACGAAGAAGGGGCATCAAAGGATTATACTTTTACGATAACGATTCGCTTAAAAGACCCATTAAGTTAGATATCATCCCTAGCGTAACAGGAGCGATTCGGTTAAGCCAACACAAGGTTTCCAATGGTGGTACTTATGAAATGGCCAAGGAACTCGCAGGAAATATCGAACACCAGATTACCGTACAAAACAAACAGCTGGTGTTTAATCCTTATTTCGCTTTACCTGGAAGCGGCTTATTCCGTAATCAAAAGCTCTACTACGAGCTACAGGTTCCGGTGGGAACGGTTATCGTTTTCGATAAAAATACATCCACTTTCCTCAATCACATCAGCACCGATCAGTCTGTTCCAAACCGTCGCCTAGAAGGCAAATCCTTTACCATGGGCGAAAAAGGATTGAAGATAGACCGGGCAACTTCTAAATTGGAACACGGCCGTTATTCTTGGAACAATACCAATTTCAGCTCCGTTGAAGTAAATGGAATTGCTGAGTTGGAAATTTACCAAAGTGATGATTTCCATATCAGCTTATTGGAAGGTGATCAAGATGAAATCATTATAAATCAAGTAGGCAACCAGCTGGAAATCACCAATAAAAGACCGGTGCGTAACAGTGGCGTACGCATTCAAGTGTACATGCCTAGGCTAGGCGAAATAGAGGTCAATGGCAATACACGCACCCACCTCAACATGCAGCAGACTCAAGAAACCTTGCGTGCTAAACTCAATGGCGCAACATCGCTAAAAGGAAACCTCACTTGCGAACACCTTGACCTGGAAGCCAATGGTTTAAATACTGCTTATCTGCAAGGCAGCGTAAATCAACTTAACCTAGAAGCCAACGGCGGAGCAGTTATTGAGTTCCAAGAACTTCAATCGCAACATGTTAAACTAGAAGCCAACGGCGGATCCAATGTACAAGTGCACGCCATACAAACATTAAGTGCAGAAGCCAATGGCGCATCCAAAATACGTTATGCCGGCAAACCGCAAATCAAACACAGCGAATTGAATGGTATGTCGAGCATGGAAGCTCTTCCTTAATCACTAGAACATCACGCTATAACTCAGGGCTCCACCAAAACCGGAGGCCTGGGTTGGCCTGATGATTCCATCTAAACCGTAGACTTTCAGCATCAGTGTATGCCTATTCACACGGTAGCCTAGCTGTTGGTTAATGTTCATTCGGCCGTAGCCGCCAAAAACCAATTCGCTTTGGGTATAGAACTTCTTGAAGAAATGCTGATAGGAGAACGTAAAACGCGGTAACATTTCTGTAAACAAGACCTGATCGTATTTAAATCCGGCAGCACCTTTTTCGCCCACCTTCATGGTATACGCGGCATAGAAATAGGCCGGCAAAGCCGATGATGAACGCACCGCTGAATCCTTCTTCGGCACAAACATTTGCTCCACAGAATCGTATGCTGCCTGTCCGGCGCCTTCCGTATTCAAATCAGACCAAGAAGGGAGATTCCAACCGTTGTATTGAAAGGTATCCACTTTGGTGTAGTTATCGGCAGTCCAGCTGATAAAACCAAAGTTCTTCACCCCCACACTGTATGCACCATTAGCTGAAAGCAATCCGTTGAATTCCACGCTAGCCGACATTCCCATGCCGTGAAAATCAGCTAAGGTTGATTCTAAAGCAGGCGTCAGTCTTGCGTTCACATTTACATCCCAATACATGCCGGTACCGTAAGACTCGGTATACAAGCTAAAGCGCTGACCGTTTACCTCGGAATACCGCATACCCCTTGCCGGACCAACCGATACACTCAGGTTGCTGCGGTTTGAGAAGATTTTAGTGATGCCTAACTCAAAATAATCGAAGCGTTGCTTGATGAAGTTGAAGCCGCTGGCATCGGCGGTATCCCCTTCGTATTGTTTATTGCCTTGGCCAATCAGACGGAACAAAACATCCGAAAAATTAGCGGAAGTATGGTCTCTAAAACCGTAACGTAGGTTCCAAAATAGACTGTCCTTTTTCAGCACCTTATACTTCAAGTTATGGTAAGCCAATTCCCAAGAAACTTCACCCCCAACAAGGTTTTTCATTTTCGTCTTCTGGGCATTCGCCTCAATCACATCATTGCTCAAATCGCTTCTATTGTACAGCTTGTAGAGGAAGTCGTTATTGAGTGTATTTCCATTCAACCACACCTCGCCACCTACTTGCACATAAGACGAGCCCATCACGGTGCGGAAAGGGTTTTTGTACATATCCGGATAGCGGTTCCAGAGGGAATCTTGCGCTTGAACACTTTGTGCCAGCAGCACAAAAAACAGGAGTTTAGTAATTCTGATCATAGATAAAATCGCCGCTGATGCTCAGGTCAAAAGTATAAGATTTGTACATTTTCCAATAGGTTCCACCAGTCTTTGGTGTATCCAAAACGGCTTTGATAAGGATCTTTTTGGTATAGCGAAGGGTTTCCATTTTGGTTCCCAAGGCTTTGGCTTTTACTACAGAACGAAGCTTCTGAGTTACCACCCCGTTGGCATCGGTAGGTGCTGCCGCCACATAAGAACCATCGGTTACGAGTGAGTCCATGATAAAGTCATTCTCATTCAACAAGTAGATTTGAAGCTTGGCTTGCAAAGGGAAGCCGTTATCTGCCACAATATTGAGCACGCCTTCCAAAATCTTATCAGAACGTTCCATCGAAGCAAAATCGAAGTTGACGGTATCCATAAGGGTTAACTCGTCTGCTGCTACAGACATCGGAACATCTACACTCAGTGCGGCAGAGAATTCCGACTGATCCGTGATGAAGTCGTTGTACAGCCCGTTAAAACCGTTAGGGTTTGTTCGAAGTTTAATATCGTAATCGATTTTATCCGGGAACAGCTCAAAGAAAGGTTTGATATTGGAGTTGCTGCTATTCAAGTTAATCACCTTGGTACTTGGCGTAAGCGGAGGATAGGTGGCCTTGCTCAAAAGATGTGGACCGGCCAAACCGCTTCCGGTTAATTGCACGGCTTTCGATTGTGGTGTGTTTCGAGCGATGATTTGATTGAAGTCGACTTCGCCATCTGCCCCTATGCCATTTTTAAGAATCAGTGAAACATCAATGTCTTCAAACGACAAGCTGCCTGAGCTGTTTTGGAAGAAATCGAAATCCAGAGTTGCCGGACCAATATCAAATACGCTTTGTCCGAAGTAGCCCTGAGCATACGAAGGAATGATGTCTAGCAAGCCAAGGTAAACGTAGATAGAATCGTTCAAACTGATGTTTCGTTCTATGCCGGTGGAGTCAATTGTTACGTCCAGCACGTTATAGAAAGAGTTTACTGTATCATCCAAAGCCGGGTTTTTTCCGCGTAAGTCCACTTTGTATCCGCTGATGTCAAAATCGCGTGTATAGCGTGCTGTGCCGCCTGCCGGTGCAGGAGGAACCTTGAAGGTCTCATGGAAAGGGATACCGTTTTTAGTTGCATACGGTATGCGGTAATCCACGTTCATTTCTTCCTCTACGGTACTCACCACATCGAAACGAATGCGTCCCGACTTCACATCCATGTATTTTACTTGTGGCCCACCAAACTCATAAACCACAATTTGGTCTTCAGAGATTACACTTTGCGGAGGAAATTTAGCGATGGCGGTTTGCGGCTTGAGGTTTTTAACGGCAACCGTAATACTGGTTGTTGCATAGGCATTGATAGTCACTGCTCCATTAGACGCATAGGTTTCCAAAAGCTGCGGAACTGCCTCCATAGAGGCGTAAACATTCTTACCGGCTAGGTTGATGATTTTCGTTTGTTTGGTTCCCGGAGGGATATTGGTAAACGTATCGGTTTGGATAACTGATTTATCCGTTTCATTTCGAAGGGTAAATATTAAGGTTTTGAGTTCTACCGGATAACCATTTTCTATGGTCAACTCCATGGTGCCTGAATTCAATGTTGCTTCTTTGAAAAACGCCGATCCATCGATGGGAATTTCAGCCACGTTGGAGATCGACATAGCCGGTATTGGTGCTGAACTACCGTGCAGGCTGATGGCTTGATTAAAGACTAAAAACAAAGGCACCGAAGAGGTAATTTCTTGGTCTGCCAGTTTCAATTGTTGCAGTGAAAAGGTTCTTTGTCTTT
The DNA here is from genome assembly GCA_006226545.1 of Bacteroidota bacterium. Taxonomy (GTDB): domain Bacteria; phylum Bacteroidota; class Bacteroidia; order UBA8524; family UBA8524; genus M1806. Next base: position 81,628 of record SBGR01000034.1, read on the forward strand.
GTGTATCCGGCACCACAAAGTAATCGGCAAGCTTTGCTTTGTACAACTCGTAATCGTACATCAATCGGAGCGCACCATTGGCATCCGGAACGAGCACACTGTCGTTAACCAGGTCGCCTAAATCAAGCGAAGTATTCGCTATAGGCGCCAAAATATTGGTAGAAAAGCGGGAGAACTGCTGTTCTCTTTTGCACGCACTAATGAGTACCGTTACCGCAATCAAGGGCAGGAGTATCTTCTTCATGGGAGTTTAGCAATGTAATATTAAAGACAAATGCGCACTTTATTAGCTGCTTAGGGTTAAAATTTCGAGGAAATGGAACTCGCGAATCTTTAAATCCTATCCCAAAAAAGAAAGAACCGCTGTTTTCAAATAGACCATTCCTGATATACCTCATAAATCAATGAACCGATAATGCCTTACTTTGTCTGCGTGAAATAAAGTAACCGGTTCGTATCTGTAAACTGAACCTTGCCAATACGGAATCGGGAAATACCGCGCTAATCCTGCTATGAACAATACCTATTCGAAAGCCCACCAGCTTAGAAGAAAAGTCAACCTTGTGATTCAAACCTCTCTCGTTGCCTTACTATTCACCTTTGGCATCCATGAGGTGATTCCACTTAAACTCATTATCTGGCAGCTGCTGCATTTCTCCTTTATTGCCATTGCCGATTATTACCTCGACGATTTCCCCGGCAAAAAACGCCGCATCACCTTACTCCTCTTAATCTCGTATTTAGCCTTTCTCGGCTTGAGTCTTGGCTTTGGCATATTTGACGAGCTCTATATTCGAATCCACGGCATCATCCTCATCCTAGGAAACCTGCTTGGGAATAAGGTTGACAAGCCCTTTTGGAAAGTTCTTACCTTACTCAACCTCGTCATTTTAGTGGCAGTGGAATTGATGTAAAACGAATTTGTTCAGGTATTTCCCATCGCTACGCTCTATGTCTTAGGTGCCATTGGTTTATTGGCACTTACCGAAAGACTTTCCGAGATCAACAAAAACTTCTGGTCACTTCATGCCGCTGTGTTATTTGTATACATCCTATTCAAAGGACCTTTCTACCAAGAAGCTTTTGTCTTTTTGGTGGGTGGAATATCCTATGAACTATTCAAAATCATTGTGAATACAAGCCTTGCTCACCAGTTGTTTACTAAGGCAAATCAGGCTTAGGTGATACTCCAATTAAAACCCGACCACACCGCCGGAAACTCACTAAGGCCAAGGAAATATTGCCAATACTTAGTATGATATTTGAATCGCGAACGGGCCAGAAAGGGAAGCGCATAGTTATGTTAAAGAAATACTGACTTTTGTTAATTCCTTAAGGTTCACTTATAAATGACTCGCTAAACAAATGATCTACATAATCGGTATCATTATAACATCCTTTTTAACCCTCATTCTCATGGGTAAAAAAGGGAAAAGTCCGGCTGACCGCATATTGGTTTCTTGGCTTTGTGTGATACTCGTTCATTTGATTTTGTATTCAATTATTTCTTCCAATTCATACTTGAAGTACCCCTTTCTTTTGGGGCTGGAGCTACCAATTCCCCTAATTCATTGGCCTTTTCTATTTCTATATACTCTATCTCTTACAGCCAAGCAGGTTAGTAGACTAAAAATTATATTTCATTTTCTACCCTTTGCAACCGCATTGCTTTCACTTATTCCTTTCTTTTTACTTAGCTCAGAAGAGAAAATTTACACCTATCAAAATAGAGGTGAAGGATTTGAGATGAACCTAGCTGTTATTTTTATTGGGATTCTACTGTCTGGCATTACCTATACTTTTTTAACGATTCGGGCCTTGAAACGCTACAAAAGGCAAATCAAGGACAACTTTTCATCGATTGAAAAAATAAACCTGAACTGGATGTACCGGTTGGTGATTGGTTTATCCTGTATTTGGATACTAGTATTCTTTGCAGATGACAATACCGTTTTTGTATCCGTTGTCGGATTTGTGCTTTTTATTGGATACTACGGCATAAAACAGGTCGGTGTATTTACAAATTCGCAAGCAATCTCATTTATTCCTTCTGGCGAATCCAAGGACGCATCTGACCCAATTATGTTCCCTTCGGAATCTGTCAAATACGAAAAGTCGGCACTGTCGCAAAGCCAGCTCAGTACTTATCATTACGACTTGAACCTGGTAATGACGCAAAAGAAACTATTTCTCATTCCAGACTTAACCTTAAAAATGGTTGCGGATGAACTTAACCTTCATCCAAATACCCTTTCTCAGGTGATTAACTCTGTTGAGCAAAAAAACTTCTTTGATTATGTCAACACCTTGAGGATTGATGAGTTCAAAGCACGAGTCTGTATGCCAGGCAGCCAAAAATTCACCCTCCTTACATTGGCCTATGAGTGTGGTTTCAATTCAAAAACATCGTTTAATCGAAACTTCAAAAACCTCACCGGCAAGTCCCCATCAGAATACCTGAGAGAAATCAAAGCCCATTGATTATTCAACCTGTTCTTTCAGAAGTAAGACTTTCTATTCAAAATGCACAGTATGGTGACTCTTTAAACCACAGAATCACCTCTTCTAAATAAGTTCCACTTTTCATTTTGGGGCGAATGACATGTGTTAAGCGTGGTTCTTCGCGCCAAATAAGTATTGAAAAAAATGAATTTAAAAATTATGGCAGTTGCCGTACTGGCCTGCCTTACACTCTATTCTTGTGAAAAGGAACTTTACATTAATGAACCAGGCAACATGGTTCCTAAAACAGTGGAAGGAGACCCTAGCCTACCATCTATTTCAGTAAATGGAACAACCCTTCATGCCGAGACCTTTGGAAATCCTGATAGTGCACTTATTATCTTTTTGCACGGTGGCCCGGGTGGAGATTACCGAAGTGGACTTAATGTAAAAAGGCTAGCAGAAGATGGCTATCATGTGGTATTCTACGATCAAAGGGGGTCAGGTTTGTCTAAACGACACGAAAAGCACACCTATTCTATTCAACTTTATTTAGATGATTTATCCGCAGTAATCGAACATTACAAAAAAGCTCCAAATCAAAGAGTAATTCTCTTCGGCCATTCTTGGGGCGCAATACTCGCCGCAGCCTACATCAATAAATATCCTACCCAAATCCATGGGGCAATTTTCGCTGAACCAGGTGGATTCAACAAAGACCTACTCAATGAATATGGAGGTGCCAGCAGAAAACTCAACCCTCTATTGGAAAAAACGAGCGATGTTCTATACTACGACCAATTCCTTACCGGAAGAGAAAATGAACATGAAGTTTTGGATTATAAGCTGGCCATAATGTCTAGTTTCTCCTATGCACAGGGAAATGATGAAGGCGTTGAAGGTCCATTCCCTTTTTGGCGAAATGGTGCCGCTGTTCTGCAAGCCTTTAGTTCCATATCAGAAAACGAAGGATTCGATTTTACCACTGATTTAGATCAATTTCAAAAAAAGGTTCTTTTCATCTACGGGGAAAAGAACAAATCCTATGGGTTAAGCTTCGCTAAAAAGGAAGCTGCCTTTTTTCCCCTTGCCGAATTAGTTCAAATAGAAAATACCGGTCATCAAATGATTCATTTCAATTGGAATTCCGTATACCCTAAAGTGCTTAATTACCTCACCTCGATAAAATAAGAAAATGAAAACATATAAGATTCTTATCGTCCTGTTCTTTAGCCTATTTCAACTGACTAAAGCTCAAACCATAAATTGGAAATCGCTTGAATCCTCAAGGCACATACTCAACACAGCCATTGGGTGGGACTACGGACTTACTTACAACGTGGGCTATGGATTTCAACTCAAAACCAAGGCACCAATTGTCTTAAATGCACAGTTTTCTATTCCATCAGGGGAGAAGACTTTCGATGATTTTAACAGTAAAATTGGAGTGACCCTCTTACTATTAAACAGCCCAAATCTAAAAGGAAGTATCACCGCTAATGGAATTTACCGTAAATATGACAGCCCTTTTGTGTGCATGCAAAATTTTGGAAGTGAGCTGAAGGGAGCAATTGGATACTATAAATCAAAGTGGTTTATTGCCGGTGAAATTGGGTTCGATAAAGCCATCGTTACACATTTCAAACACTCCTCCATTTTCCGCGAATCGGTTTATAGCGATGTAAAAGATGGGTGGTATGAACCTGCTACAGGTGGAAATTTCTCGTATGGTTTGCAAACGGGTTATTCTTTTAAGAAGTCTGATATTACCCTAAATATTGGAAAGGTTTTGTCGCAAGATTTTAAGACTTCACCCTTAATACCATTCTATACCAAGATAGGCTTCAATTACAGAATAAACTAAAGCCTTCAATTCGATATAGTTTGAGTCCTTTTCAATTAAAAACCCGACCAAGTCACATGGAACTCAGTCGGGTTAAGGACATGAAGCGAATACTTAAGGGGAGATTTGAATCGCACGCATGCCTTTGAGGGTGGCGCCTTGCCAAGTCAAATAATAACTACCGGGAGCCAATTCGCTCAGGTTCATTTCGTATTCTGTTTCATTTAAATTGGTGGACCAAATTTGTTTTCCGGCGATATCGTAAACGGATAGTGACAACAGCTCCGGTGCATTGCCCTGCCAATCCACAAAGAGTCTGCCCGTGCTCGGAACAGGATAAAACCGTAACGACGATTCCTTTTCGCTAAATACACTATTCACCACGCTAATCACTTGTTCGGCAGTGCTATCACAGCCTTGGTCATCTAATATTCTATGTTTGACAGTATAGTTTCCCCCGGCCGGGTACTGGTGACTCGGTGTTTTGATCGTATCTGTGGCACCATCACCGAAATCCCAGTAATGCTTAAAAGGAAATCCAGAAAAGGCAGAGAACTGGTAATTCAACGAATTTCCACTAACCGCAAAGCCCGGGTTGGGGCGCTGCAAGGAATTAACTCTGATGAAAACAGATTTTTTACATGCTTCCGGACTAATGCTCACCAACTCATGAAGCCCGGCAGTCAAGTAATTGAAACTATCCGAAGAACCGTTAGTCCAAAGTAAGGAATAACCCGGCGCTGGAATGCCGGCATTAACCAAGAGCGAATCGCCATTGCATACACCGTGATAAAGCCCACCGGCTACCACCGCACTTAGTGGTTCCTGAACAGTCACGGTAAATGAAAATGAATCCGCGCAGCCTACTCGGTTAACACATTTAACAGATGCAACATGGTTTCCGGGAACTCCCCAAGTCATGCTATTTTGAGCACTGATTGGATTACCATTCCAGTAAAAATCCAAGTTTCCGGCTCCCCGCACTAAGCCCACGCTGAAAGCCTCATTCAGACAAAGCAGGGTATCGCTAAACCTTTGCAATTCCGGCTTCGGAACCAAAGTAAGCTTAAAGCTATCTACTACATCAGGACAATATCCGTTTTGCTCAAACTTCAGCCATTCATTTCCGCCAAGTGTAAAGACCGCAAAGGTGTCTGTAGATGCAGTGCTCCATAGTATTTGATAGCCTTCGGGTTGATTGATTTGTAATTTGAAACTATCTCCCTCACAAAAGGAGGTATCCGCGATGTGGCTTTGTGGTACAGTGAATTGTTTCACCCGCGCAGAGTCTTTGATATAGACACATCCAGCGGCATCGTAAACCCAATAATTCACCCATTCCGATGCGGTATAGGCAGAAGGGAAAACATGTAATCCGTTTGGCTCTGCTTGAAAAGAGCGATTACTACTATCGGAAGCCAAAAACCAGTGCGACTTATACTTGTTTGTATCGCCCATCAAGTTGAGCGAAAGAAAAGCGGTATCGCCAAAGCAAACTGTATCCTGTCTCTGAAGTGTGTGTGACACATTCAAATACGGATTTAAATTATTCAGGTAAAAACTATCCACCCATTCTTGCATGCCTTGGTAGCCATAGTAAACATAAGCGTAATAAGGACCCTGCTGGAGTTCTTGTTGTGCCAGATTTGGGTTAGGGAGAACAAGCTGCTGTCTAGCAGGATCAAAAATGTCCCATCGGCTACTCAAAGGCAAAAGGCTATTGCCCGGCACTGAAACCGACTGAGTGAGGGTCCAGCGGGCACAACTTGAGTCCTTCACAAACTGCAAATCCGGTTTAGGCAAAACATAGATGAGCAGGTTCAATAAAATGATTTTCTGATTGGGACAACGCAGGTCGTAAAGCCGAAGTTGGAGGGTATCCGGAATGCCAACTGCTGTATCGTTTAAACCGGCTTGAGCATCAATATGCAAGGTATCCCTTAGCGAATTTGTTACCAACGAGGAATTCAAATAGGCCGGCTTACGTACTATTTCAATGCGAACTGTATCGGTGGCAGTAGTGTCTGACGCATAAAGGCTAAACGCTTTTGGTAAACCTGCGGATAAATAGATGGGCCCGGTAAAAGGACTTGTGCTTGCGCTTTCTAAAAAAGGAGCGGCATTCGAAGAGCTTTGATAAACTCTTCCTTCAATATCACGTCGGATGATTCCCACCACTTGCCGTGTTCCATTCACCAATCGCCACAGCTTTGCTTCCACCACCGTTACAAAAACCTGATTTGCTAGCTTCGGGCGAAATAACAAAGTGCCGGTAGAAGTGAGTCGGCAACCCGCTGGCCATTGCAAATTTTGGTTTGGAAAACCGAAGAAGGTCATAGGCCGACTTGGTGAAAAAGAACCTGAATAGGTCACGCTCATATTCAAGTTCTGCATTGCCGCTACAAGCTCGTAGGAAATGCTATCCAGGTTATTCAGCGGATTTTCAGCTTCAAAATCTAGTGCAATATCTCGGTCGTAAGCATGGTGGAAGTCGGCCTCTTGCTTGAACTCAAATGACATATTGGAAACGCATTTGTTTAGCGTACAGTAATTGTAGAATACTTGTCCGTTTGAGCCTGTTGTGGCGTTGCGTGCACTTATCATTTGGGTTCCAATAGTCCATTCACAACACGGTTGTCCGCTTAAATCGAGGGTGTCAGAAAAACGCCATTTCCAATACCCAATACCCCCATTGCATGAAGTGAAATTGCAGCTTAAAGAGGCAGCTGAAATATCCGTTTTACTAACAAAAACGGGACTAAGTGATAGCGTGGTGCTGCTGCATCGAGCAGTAACAATTGGAGGAGTAAAATTATAGGATACGCTGCATGGCTCAAACATGTAGATATTGATCTCATACTGGTTATTGCCCAGATCTCGGTAGGTGATTTCTGTGCCAATCAGGCCCGGAAATGCTTGCGTGTACAAGCAGCTGAGGCCCAAGCTAAGCATGCAAAGCAGCTTTTTCATGGGAGCATTTGGTTTGGTTAAAGGATAGATGCGTGAAAACACACCTATGTTGCCTATAGTGCTTTTAAATTGTGACACTTTGATGACATACCCATACTTCATCCCTTATTAACTTGCCGTTCAACAACCTAGAGTCAATGAACACCATGAAAAATCCCACAATTCAAGGCTTATTATTAGCCATTATTATATTTGGCGCAATTGCCTGCAATACCTATTTCCACTCGTTTCGATCAAACTACGACAATGCCAATAGCCTCATCCATGAAACGAAAAATCTTCAGACTAAACCCTTTCTGAAGGCCCATTTAAAAAACGGTGATGTCTGTATTCTACAAGACACTTGGGTTATCGATACGGCGGTCAATACAGTAAGTGGAACAGGATCTCAATTTGATTTCAATAGACGACTCGTTTACCAAGGTGCTCTCACCATTCAAATTGATAGCGTTGCCATTTTTGAGACCAATACTAAACTTCAAAACACCGAGGCAGAAAGAATCAGAGCCTTAAGTATTCTTGCCGGCCTAGACCTTGGCCTCGGACTAGTTTGCATCAGCAATCCCAAAGCCTGCTTCGGCTCTTGCCCTACCTTCTACTTTGACGAACGTGATAATTTTCACTACGCCGATGCCGAAGGATTTTCCAATGCCATTTCTCCGTCCATGGAATACTTCGATATCGATGCACTAAACACCAAAACCATTACCGGCAATACCCTTGACCTCACCATGAAGAATGAAGCGCTTGAAACGCATTGTGTGAAATCAGTGAACCTATTAAGCTACCCTATTCAAGATGGTGAACGTGTTTTTCAATCGCCAAACAATACATTCTACCTCTGCGAGAAACCACTTGAACTCGTAAAAGCCCATGGCCCGGAAGGCAATATCACTGAACTCCTTCAAAAAGAAGATCGCCTTGAGCGTTTTTCATTATCTGATGAACATAACCTCAGCAGTAAAGAAGAACTTATTCTGGATTTTGACAACCTCAACAGCTCTAAAGACCTGGGACTGGTTCTCAACTTCCGCCAAAGTTTAATGACCACGTATTTCATTTACAGCGCCATTGGTTATATGGGAGATCAAGTAGGCGACATCTTCGCGAAACTTGAAACCGACAAAAGCGCCATTAAGAAACTAAACGGTGGACTAAAAAAAGAACTGGGTAATGTAGACATCTACGTTTGGAATGAATCTACCAAAAGCTGGGTCTACCAAGACGGCTTTTATGAAACCGGCCCCATTGCCATCAATCGCCAAATCATTCCTCTCCAAGCCAAAGAGAAAAGCCAAAAACTCAAGGTTAAACTAGTTTTAAACAAAGGGCTTTGGCGTTTAGACTATGCAGCTATCGCTCCCATTAAAAAAGAAGTTGAGCCATTAGAAATCCAGCCAATACAAATACTCAACAAAGGGAAAAAAGACCACAAAGCGCTGACCGCCGTTCTGGATACCGCAAAGCACCTAATATCCATGCCGGGCGATGAATATAACTTTCAATTCAGGTTTCCACATGCCAATACCCGTTACGAACTCTTCTTGTATTCAAAAGGTTACTATATCGAATGGATGCGTGAAAGCTGGCTCCAAGACAAAAACCTCCTAAAACTTCGCCAATTGCTTGAGAACCCAAAAAAATACCTGCGTGTAGAAGCAGCAAACTACAAGCGCTATGAAACCACAATGGAACAACAATTCTGGAACTCAAAAGTAGATACCAAAAGCTTCTCTTATTATGAAAACTAAACTAATCCTACCTATTGTACTCCTGCTTTTCATGGGCAGCTGTATTACACCAGACTACTTGCCAAGTACCAGTACCATAGACATTAACGAGCACGGGTCTTATATCAAGTTAACCAATAAAACTAAACCCAATTTTAATGGAGAATTAATAGCCATCGACACAACACTATTGATTGTGCTCAATGAAGAAACCGGAAAATGCGATACGGCCTTTATTAGCGAAATCGAATATTTCAAACTGCGGTATGCGAAGCCTAAACATTATGCCTGGACTATTCCTGTATTCAGCCTTTTGACGATTACTCATGGATTCTATGCACTCTATTCCATGCCCGTGAATTTAATTGTAACCATTTCTGTGACCGTCTCAGGCGAAAAGGCCTTTCAATACAGCGAAGACGACATGACCTACGAAAAACTTAAAATGTTCGCTCGATTCCCACAAGGCATTCCACCTAACGTGAATCTAGACACACTCAAATAAAAGACTAGACTTTAAGCCAATAAAAAAGCCGACCCATCAGAGTCGGCTTTTTTTAATCAATCACATAATTGGATTAAAGCGCAGCTTCATAGCGACGGGATACTTCATCCCAGTTAATCACATTGAAGAAAGCACCGATATAATCCGGTCTGCGGTTTTGGTAGTTCAGGTAATAAGCATGTTCCCAAACATCAAGACCTAAAATTGGAGTTCCGTTGCAATCGCTAACCACGTCCATCATTGGGTTATCTTGGTTTGGCGTAGAGCAAACTTTCAGTTTACCGTTTTCAACACATAACCAAGCCCAGCCAGAGCCGAAGCGAGTAGCTGCTGCTTTGCTGAATGCATCTTTGAACGCATCAAATCCGCCTAAGTCAGCGTTGATGGCATCAGCCAATTTACCGGAAGGAGCTCCGCCACCGTTAGGTGACATTACCGTCCAGAATAAGCTGTGGTTGTAGTGACCGCCGCCGTTGTTGCGAACTGCTGCAGGGTATTTAGAGATGGCAGCCATCAATTCCTCTAGGGATTTGCCGGCGGCATCGGTACCTTCAATGGCAGCGTTCAAATTTGTAACATAGGCGTTGTGATGTTTACCGTGGTGGATTTCCATGGTTTTCGCATCAATATGGGGTTCCAACGCGTTCAGATCATACGGAAGTTTTGGAAGTTCAAATGACATAATCTATACTGTTTTTTAATTGTGGCTCGAAGTTACGTGATTTCTGACGTTGGCGAAAATCTTCTACATTTGAAACCTAAAGACATTCCGTTTTGTTTGCAGAAGTAACGATTCTTTCTCAAGTAGACCCAGACGATTTTCCATTCGACTGGTTTGCCATTGCCCGTGAAGACCACTTTTGGTTTCGCTCACGTATTCAAGCTTTTAAACGTTTCGCCCGCCGATTTGAAGATTTCTCACAACCAAAAAAGGTTTTGGAAATTGGCTGTGGCAACGGTTTGGTTCGCCGCCAGCTCGAATCTTTTACCCAGTGGAAAACCGATGGGGCAGATATCAGTCATGAGGCACTGAAACTCAATACCGGCGTTAAAGGCGAGACTTTCCTTTACAATATCCATGAGCGCAAAGCCGAGCTCAAAGAACAATACGACGTGGTGATTCTCTTCGACGTATTGGAACATATTCCGGATACTACCGAGTTTCTGGAGTCCTGTCTGTTTCACCTCAAACCGGGCGGCATGCTTTACATCAACGTACCATCGCTCAATAAATACCGCAGTGATTACGATATCGTGGTAGGGCATATTCGTCGCTACGATAAAAAAATGATGGCCGAAGAATTTAAAAACCTACCGGCAAAAGTGCTTGGACAACGTTATTGGGCGCTAAGCTTGGTTCCGGCACTCATCGCTCGAAAATACATTGTAAAGCAAAAGGAAAAAGACATCGCTCAAGTGGTAGAAAAAGGGTTGGTGCCACCCAATAAACTGATCGACTCTGCATTCTATTCCCTACTGCAACTCGAAAATAGCCTATTCTCAAACCCATTCACCGGAGCCTCGCTTTTGGCTGCGATTCAAAAAGACTCACATGGCGAATAAAGATACCAAAACCACCACTCCTCCATCTGAAGCTGCTCCTTGGGGAGATAAGGCCGCATGGATACTAACCGGATTGTCGGCCTTGGGCTACTATTTTTACTCTACCAAGTCGCCAGGCTATTACCAACACGACGAAATAGCACATTACTTCAGCATGCTGGAGTTTTGGGACGACCCCAATAAAATCTTAGGAAACTGGGCAAAAACCGGATACAAGCTGGTCTACGTCATTCCGGCTCTTTTGGGTTCCAAATTTTTACTTTTATTGAACTGTCTGGTGAGCGCGCTAACCGTTTTCCTGACCTATAAAACGGCATCCATCTTCACCAAAAAATACGCAATTCTGGCAGCTGTACTATTAGCCACTCAACCTTTCTGGATTGAGCTGTCTTTTAGAAATTATGCCGATAGTTTCTCCGGCCTCGTGCTGCTGGGAACTGTCTTATTGCATTACCGACAGAAACTGATTCCGGCGGCGCTTCTGCTTTCCTACGGCTGTTTGATTCGCCAAGAGTTTTACATCATTGGCGTGGTTTACGGAATCTATTTGTTAGTGAAACAAAAATGGGCTCCGGCCTTTTTACTGGCGCTCTTCCCGATTCTTTACAATATCTGGGGTTACCTGCATACCGGTGAGCTGCTTTACCTGTTAGCCGATGCCAAGAAAACATCTGAAATCTACGCTGACCAATTTGGTAAACACGGCTTCTTCCACTTCTGGAAAACCTCCTTTGTATACTGGGGACCGGTAACCGTTGCCTTAACCGTTTTATTCTTCTTGATTCAAGGATTCAATGCTAAAAAAGGAGAGGCTGCCCGGCTCTTTGGAACCAACCCGGTTTTTGTTTGGGTGCCTTTAGCGATTTACCTTTTGCTTCATAGCCTCTTCAATACCGAAGGGCTTGGACTAGCGGCATCGCCAAACTTGCGTTACATGAATGCTGTTGGGCCATTGGCTGCTATACTCTCTGCGCTCGCAGTTGCGGCTTGGCCGGAAGTCAAAGCGAAGGCAACTCCGTATATCGCCGGCCTGGGAATTTTCTTGTTGATTGCTGCGCTTTACATGGCTTACCGCGATAACGGCGTGGTATTATTGAGTGAAGAAGACAACTGGTATGGGCCTTGGTTCATCGCTTTAATCACCGCCGGACTTTTATTTGTTAGCCTAAGTTGGACTAACAAAACCCTTATCTACGGGGCCTTGGCTTTGATTGGTGGTGGCATCTTGCTACAACCGAAGAAGTTCGGACCGGAAGACAAAACCATGCAGAACTTGGTGAAATGGACGATAAAGAATAAAAAAGACCAGCAAAATATTCTAACCAACCATACCTTATTCCAATACTTCTACGAGAAGGAATCAGGTAAACCACATCCGCATCAAACCAGCATCGATAGTGCCTTTGTGCACGAAGCGCCTGTTGGTTCATTGCTCATTGTAGAAAGCCACTATTCTTTGCGAAAAGACTTCCCGGCACCATCTACCCAGATCAGAGATCAGTATTTGGCCACCCGCAGTTTTGAAGGAGCCATCAATGGCATCATTCAAGAAAACAACGGTAATTACCAAGTTATAAATCAATTTGTATCACCGGATCAACGTTTCGGTGCTATTGTATTGGAGAAAGTGAAATGAGCATCAGCAGAGATAATTTTAAGCTATCCGTCATTGTCCCTTGCTTCAATGAAGAAGCGGTGATTCGCCTTACCCACGAGCGATTGATGCGGGTGATGGAAGACAATGGTTACCGTTACGAGGTAGTGTACATCGATGACGGCAGCAAAGACACCACGCTGTCTATCCTGGATGAATTGGCTGCTCAGAATCCGAACATCAACGTGGTAAGCTTCTCTAGAAATTTTGGCCACCAGCCGGCGGTTTCTGCGGGCATCAACGAGTGCACGGGCGACTTAGCCATTATCATTGACGCTGACTTGCAAGATCCACCGGAGCTTTTTCCGGATATCCTCAAAACCTATTTTGAAACCCGCAGTAACGTAGTCTTCTGTGTAAGACAAAACCGCCAAGGCGTGGGCTTCTTCAAGAAATTGGGCTACCATTATTTTTATCGCTTAGTGAATTCATTGAGCGATGTAAATCTGCCTCTAGACTCCGGCGACTTCCGCTTGATAGACCGTCACGTGATTGACGCTTACAAAGAATTCAAAGAGAAGAACAAATACGTTCGAGGCATCATCGCTTGGATGGGATTCCAACAAGTGCCTTTCTACTACGACAGGCCGGGCAGAGCCGAAGGCGAAACCAAATACGGCATCGGTAAACTTTTGAAACTGGCATCTACCGGCATGTTCTATTTCTCCAAAAAGCCACTCAAGCTTTCCTTAGGACTCGGCATCATCGGTTTGCTGGTAGGATTGGGTTTAGCGATAAAAGTCTTTTACGAGAAGTTTAACGGCGTTTTAGACGTGGTTCCGGGTTGGGCATCCACCGTGCTTACCATTATTCTTTTTGGCGCAGTACAGCTCATCACCATCGGCGTTTTGGGAGAATACCTTGGAAACATCTTCGATGAAGTACGCGACAGACCGGAGTACATCATCAAAAGAAGGAAGAAAGAGGACTGAAAGCATTTATAATCGATTTCAAACGCTTTAAAACAAAGCTTTTCTTATCGCTTATTTGACCTTTGTGTTCATGAACCAAACAAATGAACATGAGCTACTTCAACGCGTTTTTGGATTCCCTGCTTTCAGGGGTAAACAAGAAGAAATTATCCAACATATTCTGGCCGGACAGGACGCTTTGGCGATTATGCCAACCGGTGCCGGTAAATCGCTCTGCTATCAACTTCCGGCGCTCATGCTCCCGGGACTGACCGTTGTCATTTCTCCTTTGATTGCTCTGATGAAAGACCAGGTGGACGGGTTGAGTGCGCAGGGAATTCAGGCCGCCAGCTTTAGTTCGGCAATGGATTGGACAGCCAAGGAACAGGTTTTAAAAGCGATGAAATCCAATTCCTTGCGACTGCTCTATTTAAGTCCAGAGCGCTTGTTCACCTCTAGTCCGGCCTTTATCGAAGAACTTAAGAATCATACTATATCGCTTTTCGCCGTAGACGAAGCACATTGCATTTCTCATTGGGGGCATGATTTCCGAGCGGATTATTTACAGCTATCCAGGTTAAAAAGCGAATTCCCCAAGACCCCCATTATCGCGATGACGGCTACGGCAGATGAGCAAACCCGAGATGATATCCAAGAACAGCTTTTCGGAAAAAAGGTAGCCTGCTTTTTAACGAGCTTTGACCGTGAAAATATTCGGTATAGCGTTCAGGCCAGGGGCGACTTGGATTACCAGCTTCAGTCCTTTATTGAAACGAGAAAAGAACACTGTGGCATTATCTACTGCCTTTCAAGAAATGAAACGGAAGAGCTCAGTTATAAACTCAAACAATGGGGCTTCCAAGCAGAAGCGTACCACGCCGGATTAGAACCATCGGTGCGCAGTCAGCGGCAAGAAGACTTCAAGCACGATAAAATCAAAATTATCGTCGCCACCATTGCATTCGGTATGGGGGTAGATAAACCTAACGTTCGCTATGTAGTGCACACCCATTTGCCGAAGAACATAGAAAGCTATTACCAAGAGACGGGCAGGGCCGGAAGAGATGGGTTAGCCTCTGAGGCCTTGCTGCTCTTCGCACCAAAAGATGCATCTAGGTTGCGCTATTTTATATTCAAAGGCGAAGACCAAGCTCATCAGAGTTTGATGCTGCAAAAGCTACAAGACATGATGAATTACGCCACAGGGTTTGAATGTCGGCGTAAAGTGCTTTTGGCGTATTTCCAAGAATCACATTCCGGGCAATGCGGGAATTGCGACCGCTGTTTGTCGCGAGAGGCCTTCGTAAAACGTTCTTTGGCCACTGAAAAAACGGAGAGCGCTCCTAAGTCAGGGGTTTTGCTCGAAGAAGAAACCAAACTCCGTGAAAAACTCAAAGCCTGGCGTTTAATGCAGGCCAAATCAGAGTCTGTGCCCGCTTATGTGGTCTTCAACGACTCAACGCTTGAAAACTTAATAGAAAAGAAGCCTTGCGCAGAGTACGCTTTAGAAAACATAACAGGTTTAGGAAAATTTAAAATTGAAAAATACGGTAGGTCCTTGCTATCTATTATTCGGGAAAACAGCCAAGACCGGATTCTTGAAAAGCTCCGTGCTGATTTAGCCAAGGGCAGTCAATCAAGCACTGCTCGCAATACATTGGCATTAGTGAAAAGTGGATTAACTACAGAAGAGGCTGCCATCAAATCCGGATTAACTGAAAGTACGATCTTTAAACACTTGGAGTTTCTTGTCTTCGCCGGAGAGCTCGAAATAGAGGAGCTCATTCAACCCGAACTAGTTAACCTTATTCAAGAACTAATGGAAGTTGAAGGCTTTGCTTACTTATCCGATTTGAAATCCAAATTACCCGAAAGTGTTACCTACAGAGACCTGAGTCTGGTAAGGGCTTTAAAACTTAGGCTTGAACAAAAGGCTGCTTAGTTTCGCTTTCCTTTGTTAAACGGCTTTTTACGCCATCCTCCTTTTTGGTCGCGGGTTTTGTACTCAGGTGATTCACCCATGCTGGCCGGCACGTTGAACTTCGGAATTTCTTTTTCAATTAAGTCTTCAATGCGCTTGAATTGGAATCCGTCTTTGTCGCTGATAAACGTAATAGCGATGCCATTTTTCTCTGCACGCGCCGTTCTGCCGATACGGTGGATATAGTCTTCCGGATCTGGTGGCACGTCGTAATTCACCACCAATTCAATACCGTCTACATCAATACCACGTGAAATGATATCGGTACCAATCAGAAACGGTATTTGTCGGTTGCGGAAGGCCAACATAATCTTCTCGCGTTCCTTCTGTTCTAGGTCGGAGTGAATTGCTGCCGTCTCAAACTTGAGTCGCTTAAGCTCACGCTCCAACTGCTTTGCCTTGTCTTTGGTAGACGTGAAAATGATGGCGCTTTGGAAATCGCTACTCTTCAGAAGTTTACTTAAGAGTCCGGTTTTCTGGTTATCGTAAGCCAGGTAAGCTTGTTGAACAATATTCGCTGCCGGCTTAGATATAGCAATATTTACCGACTGCGGGTTATTTAAAATCGTATTGGCAAACGCCCGAATTTTCGGCGGGAAGGTTGCGCTGAAGAGCAAAGTCTGACGGGTCTTCGGCAACTCATTTACGATACGCAAAATATCTTCTTGGAAACCCATGTCGAGCATGCGGTCGGCCTCATCCAAAATCAATACTTCCACACCGGAGAAGTCGGTATTCAAAGAATTCATGTGGCCAATGATGCGGCCCGGAGTCCCGATTACTACATCGGCCCCTTGCTTCAAGGCTTTTTTCTGCTGCTCCCAAACAATGCCGTCGCCACCACCGTAAATAGGAATGGAGCTCACCGGCGTGAAATAAGCAAAGCCTTCCATCTGCTGATCAATTTGCAAAACCAACTCACGCGTCGGCGCAATAATCATCGCTCTAACCTTATTTGATTCCGTCTGGTGAAGCTTGTTCAGCATCGGTAAAAGGTAAGCCGCTGTTTTTCCTGTACCTGTTTGGGCACACGCAATCAGGTCGTGGCCTTCTAAGATAAGCGGGATAGCCTGCTCCTGAATGGGAGTAGGATTTTCAAAGCCCATGGCATCCAAGCCATCAAGCAGTTTATCGCTAAAATTGAGATCGTGGAACTTCACTTAAAAATTCGAATATACCTTAGTCTGCACTATTGTCGCTTCTTTTGGAAAAAGGATTTCAACAGCTGACTCGATTCTTCTGCCAAAATGCCCGAAACCAACTCTGTTTTAGGATGAAGAATTCCGCTGTTCATACGCGAATAACCCCGTTTCTCGTCGCTCGCTGCATAGACTATTCGGCTAATCTGCGACCAATACAGGGCTCCGGCGCACATGACACAGGGCTCTAGCGTGACATACAGGGTACACTCTTTGAGGTATTTGGCATTCATGCTTTGAAAGGCGGCAGTTAAAGCCAACATCTCTGCATGAGCGGTAACATCGTTTAGACGTTCCGTTTGATTATATCCTTTACCGATAATGCGATTATTCGAAACAACCACGGCCCCTACGGGGACCTCATCTTCCTTAAATGCACGTTCAGCTAGCCTTAGCGCCTGCTGCATAAAAAAGTCGTCAGAAAATAAATTCTCCACCCGACAAAACTATTTTAAATTAAACTAAGTTTGATTGCTATGTTGAATATTGGGATTGTTTGTTACCCTACGTTTGGCGGGTCAGGTGTTGTAGCGACTGAGTTAGGCAAGGCCTTAGCGATGGAAGGACATAAAGTTCATTTCATCTCTTATTCCCAACCGGCTAGGTTGGATTTCTTCTCTGAAAATCTTTTTTACCACGAAGTGAGCGTGTCAAAGTATCCGCTCTTTGAATACCCACCATACGAAACGGCCTTAGCCAGTAAGTTGGTAGACATTGCACTCTTTGAAAACCTGGATATCCTTCACGTACATTACGCTATTCCACATGCTTCGGCAGCCATTATGGCCAAGCAGATTTTGGCTACACGTGGAAAATCAATAGCCGTAGTAACTACCCTTCACGGTACCGATATTACACTTGTAGGAAAAGACGCTACGTACGAGCCGGTTGTTTCCTATTCTATCGATCAGTCGGATGCGGTTACCGCGGTTTCAAAAAGTCTGCAAGAACAGACATACGAGTCTTTCCAAATCAGTAAAGAAGTTCAAGTAATTCCAAACTTCATCGACTTTAACCGATTCAGTAAGAAGCCAAAAGAACACTTCAAAAAAGCCATCGCTCCATTTGGCGAACGCATCCTCGTTCACACCTCCAATTTCAGAAAAGTGAAACGTGTGGATGATGTAGTAAGGGTGTTCAAATTGGTTCAAGATAAAATCCCGGCTAAGTTGCTCCTCATTGGTGATGGACCGGAGCGCATGAACATTGAAAAGCTCTGCCGCGATTTGGAAATCTGTGAACGTGTGCTCTTCTTGGGCAAACAAGAAATGGTAGAAGAGATTCTGTCTGTAGGCGACCTTTTTGTGATGCCGTCTGAATCGGAAAGTTTCGGCTTAGCCGCTTTGGAAGCGATGGCCTGTCAAGTACCGGTTATCTCTACCAATACCGGCGGTATTCCGGAACTGAATGTCCACGGGTTAACAGGATTCAATTCCAATGTAGGTGATGTAGAAGACATGGCTGCCAATGCCTTGCGAATTCTAGAAGACGATGATCGCTTAGCTGAATTCAAAGCGAACGCACTTCTCCGCGCACACGAATTTGAAATCGAGAATATCTTACCGAAATACGAAGCGGTATATCGCTCAGTGCTGAAGGAAGCGCAGGTTTAATCCTGCTTCTTCCCGGTTTCTTTGAATAGAATTCGAACTTCCTTTTCGTTCAAATAGCGAAACTCACCACGTTTGATGCGGTCTTTGGTTAAGCCTGCAAAGCTTACACGGTCGAGTTTGTCTACCAGATAACCCAAGTGATTAAACATGCGGTGAATGATGCGGTTTTTACCGGAATGGATTTCTACACCAACGGTACTTTTACTTTCGTCGAGGTAAGCAATCTCATCCATAAATGCCGTTCCATCTTCCAGTTCCACGCCTTTCAAAAGTGTTTCCATATCCGTCTTGGTCAAGGCCTTATTCAAGGTAGCTTGGTAAACTTTATGGACACCAAAAGAAGGGTGTGTCAATTTCTGCGATAAGTCGCCATCGTTGGTAAGCAATAAAACACCGGTGGTATTGCGGTCTAATCGACCTATTGGGAATACGCGCTCCGGAACTTCATCGCTAATGATGTCCATTACCGTGCGTCGTCCTTCCGGATCATCTACGGTTGTGATGCAGTCCTTCGGCTTGTTCATAATGATGTAAACCGCCTTTTCAGGTAAAACGATTCTGCCTTTGAAGCGAACCTCATCACCCGGCTGCACTCGTGATCCTAATTCTTTGATAACTTGTCCGTTAACCGTAACCGCACCGTTTTCGATAAACTCATCGGCTTCTCTTCTTGAGCAAATACCGGAGTTAGCGATATAGCGATTCAATCGTACTTCTTCGGTGATTTGCCTAGGCTCCACCTGACGCTTTGAATCTTGTGGTTTTTTTCTGGAGGTTTTGCGGTCTTCCGGTAAATCTTCACGCCAGTTGCCAATGATTTCGCGGTCTTTATCGCGGTAATTTCTGGTTTTCTTTAAACGTGGAGACTTTTCTTCAGAAGAATCGTCTCTTCTTCTGTCTTTATTGAAGCCCGGTTTTTTCTTAAATCGGCCGCGGCCATCGCGTGGACGGTCATCACGGAAGCGTCTATCGCTAGATCTATCATCGCGTGAGCGGTCGTCACGGTCTCTTCTATCGTCTGAACGATCACTACGTTCTCTGCGATCGCTTGAACGATCATCGCGGAAACGTCTGTCGCCAGAACGGTCGTCGCGGAAGCGTTTGTCGCCGGATCTATCATCTCTTGAACGGTCGCTACGATCTCTTCTATCGTCTGAGCGTTCGTTGCGATCTCTTCTGTCGTTGGAACGGCTATCGCGGAAACGACCGTCTCTTGGTCTTTCGTCTCTGCCTCTCGAATCTCTGGAACGATCATTTCTATCGCGACTGCTGTTTCTGCGGTCGGAATCAAAGCGATCTGACTTAGGTTTGCCATAAGATCTCCGTTCTGAACTCCCTTCAGAATCATCTTTTTTCCACGTTTTTCTAGGACCGGAGTCCTTTCCAAATCCTCTCTTCTCGCCCGAATCTCTGCTGTCTCTTCTCTTACCGGGTCTACCCTTATCGCTATGTGATCGTTTATTCATGAACTGCAAAATTACGATAAAAGCCAGCTTGTCAGCGTCTTTATTTTCGGGATGACTCTTGCTCTGTGAATATTAGCTAATTTCGCATCAATGCTAGAATACACCAAGTTCCGCTTAGCGAATGGTTTACGCGTGATTCATCACTTCGATCCGCAGACCCCGCTAGCCGTAGTAAACATACTGTATAATGTTGGCGCCAGAGACGAAGACCCGGATTATACCGGCATGGCGCATCTCTTTGAACACCTGATGTTCAGTGGCTCTGCCCATGCAGAAAGTTACGATGAGCCTTTGCAAAAAGCCTCAGGAGAAAACAACGCGTTTACCAGTAACGATATCACCAACTATTATGTAACCCTTCCGGCTGAGAATATTGAAACGGCCTTGTGGTTAGAATCGGACCGCATGTTTCAGTTGAACCTGAATGAAAACAGCATGAAGGTTCAGCAAAGTGTGGTGATTGAAGAATTTAAACAACGCTATTTGAATCAGCCTTACGGTGACCTTTGGGCTTTGATTCGGGAATTGGCGTACAAAGAACATCCCTATCAGTGGGCAACCATAGGCAAAGAAATCGGTCATATAGAAAAAGTCGATTTGGAGGTTTTACGTTCATTCTACCAGCGATTCTATAATCCGTCGAATGCCATTTTGGTGATGGCCGGTAATATTCCGGAATTCCAGTGCAAAGCCTTGGCTGAGAAATGGTTCCTAGATATTCCTTCCGGCGAAGCCAATTTGAATAACTACACCGTTGAACCAAAGCAGACCGAACTCCGCCGATTGACGGTAGAACGTGAAGTGCCTATGGATTGTTTGACCTTAGCATTTCATGGTCCGCGCAGAACAGCATCAGATTTTTATGCCTGCGATTTATTGATGGATGTATTGGGTGGATCACCTTCTTCTCGACTCTACCAATCGCTGATTAAAGAATTGGAGATATTCGCCGATATCGGAGCTTACACAACAGAAAGCATTGATGAAGGCCTTTTGTTGATCAGCGGACGCATCTTACCGGGTAAAACTTTAGAAGAAGCCGAAGAAGCCGTTATGAAAATTGTAAATGAAGTTCTAGAAAACGGTATTCAAAAAAGTGAATGGGAAAAGGTTTGCAATAAAAAACGAACCGTCTTGAACTACCAAGAACTTGAAGTTTTAAACAAAGCGATGAACTTGGCCATGTTTGAAAACTTAGGCGACGCTGATCTTGTGAATTCAGAAGAAGCTAAATTCTTAGCGACTTCGACAGAAAGTTTGCATGCCGCCGCAAAGGATTATCTCCAGATGAGCAATTGTTCCATCCTCTATTATGTTGCTAAGAAATGAGTTTCAGAAATCAAATACCGAATATAATTACTCCCAAAAGTCTTCCTCAGTTACCGGTAAAGCAATTGGCTTTTGGTAAGCTTAGCGAATATCATTTTTTGGAGAAGGAAGAATCTCTCCTGCGCATAACCCTGCAATTCGAATGCGGGAAAATTCACGAATCCAAGCTTGGCTTAAATGAAGCCTGTGTACAGCTATTACTCAGTGGTAATGAAAAAATGAGTGCGCACAGTATCCAAGAAAAATTGGATCAGTTTGGCGCATTTATCGAATTGGAAGGTGGACTTCGCAGCAGTTATATCCAGGTATTCTGTTTGAAAGAATACGCTGAAAAAGTACTCGACATACTTGCTGAAGTACTCGATACCTTGAGCTTTGTAGAAGATGAAATTCGCATCTACAAAAACAGAGTTCAAGAGAATTTAAAAGTAAAAGAACAGAAGACTTCCTTTTTAGCGAAAAGAGCCTTCAAAGGACATATTTTCGGAACAAATACTGTTTATGGTAGTTCTATTCTATCAACTGATATTGAATCAATAAATCAATCGGATTTAATTGAACACTTCAATACAAAATTCAAACATTCTTTATTCCGAATTTTCACCAATACCTACATTCCTGAACATCAATTAAAGTCGCTTGAAAAGTTTTCACGTGAAACAATTGCTACACCTTTTACCTGGAATGGCATCTATCCAGAGCAACATGAAATTCACTTACCCAAAGCGGATGCTGTTCAAGCTACATTGATCAGTGGTTTTATCAGTGCCGGTAGAAAAGAAGAAACCTATCCAGCCAGAAGTTTTCTTTCCACTGTATTAGGAGGTTATTTCGGTTCACGACTGATGAAAAACATCAGGGAAGAAAAAGGTTTCACCTATGGAATTCACTCGGCTTATACGAATTACCCAGATCTAGCGTTATTTCAAATTAGCAGTGATGTGAAAAACGAAGTTCGCGATGAGGCATTGGCTGAAATTAGAAAAGAGATTAAGCGTCTTCAAACGGAACTCATAGACAATTCTGAATTGGAAACTGTTCGTAATTACATGCTTGGTTCGCTTCAAAGAGCATTTGACGGATCGCTCAATTTGATGGATCGATACAAAACCCTATTGGATTTAGGTCTACCGATGAACTATTTCCAAGAATACGTTGATTCCATATTGGAGCTCAATGCAAATTACCTCCAAGAAATTGCAAGCATCGAATTCGATGCAAAACGCTTCTATACAGTAGTAGCAGGAAATTTTGATACCGCGTAAAATCTATATCGCCTTATTCCTTTTTTTAAGCAGTCTGTCGCTTAGCGCACAGGTTGACTTTCGTCGTGTTTGTCTATACAACAGCGGCGATGATATTCAATTGAGTTGGGCGCCTTTATCCAATCCTTGTGGTAACTTCCTTAGTTTAAGCATCTACGGTAGATTAAATACACTCACACCCTATACTTTCATTGATAGCATAAGTCAGGTTGCCCAACTCAACTATACCCATATCGGGGCAGGTACACAGGGGAATACTTGGTCATACTATCTGGTATTCAAATATTTATGCGATAATTCAAGTACAATATCAGATACACTGTTTATTGATTTAACACAGCCTATTACCAGTTCATTTGATTCAATTAGTTATGATCCTACTTCACAAAAATGGGTGATGGGATGGTCTGCAAATCCAGCTACAGATTTAAAGGGGTATATTATTTGGCAATCCATTGGTGCTAACAATAGCCCTTTAGATAGCGTTGCTAATCAATTTTATACGGATAATAGTTCAAATCCATTAGGTTCTGCAAGTTCCTATAGTTTATCTGCCTTTGACAGTTGTATCAACCAAAGTGTTATTTCAAGCAGCCAAAAACCATGTTACCTTTCTAAACAAAGCAATCCTTGTGAAACGAAAAGCATACTATCCTGGAATGCCTATGAAGGATTAAATAATGTGAGTTACCGCATATACTACAAAACCGGTGCACAAGACTTTGTATTAGACACGATACTTTACCCACCTTCGCTTAGTTATGAAGTAACCATTCCGGATGGTGAAACCAGGGAATACTATATCCGCGTATTCTTAAGCAATGGAGCCAGTTCTAGAAGTAATCCGATTACCCTAAGTTCTGATGCGCGTTATTCAGCTGACAGCAACTACATAGAATCCGTTTCTTGGATCGCAGCAAATACTTTTGAAGTCAAATCCTTGTTCAATCAAAGTTCGCTTTGGGACAGTATTTACTTGGTTCAAGAATTCAATGGAAATACTCAAGTACTCATTTCAGAGCAACAGAATCCTACGCTTTACCCTTTTCAATTTAACAGCACAGACAGTATTAGGTATACCTTTACTCAAATTGCCACAGATAGATGCGGTAGAATTTATACCTCCTTACCTCATCACAACATGGTTCTGAAAGGAACTGAGACCAATACCGATAATTATCTTCTTAATTGGACCTCTTACCAGAACTGGTTGAATGACGTTGGACAATATGAAGTATACCTTGGTGAATCACTTGATCAAGTTTTCACGTGGAACATAATTGGTGATTCATATCCCGACAGTTCAGATTCTTATACTGTAAACAACCTTGATATGAACATCCGCTGTTTTATAGTTAAAGCAACAGAAAACGGAATCAATTCATTCGGCTTTCAAGGTGTTTCCTATTCAAATCCAATCTGTTTATTGCAAGAACCCAATATCTATTTTCCAACTGCATTTGCACCCTTTGGAATCAATAATACCTATCTACCTGTGGGAACATCGATTGATAAAGAAAAAAGTAAAATTGAAATCTATTCCAGAACAGGTCAACGAGTATGGTCTTCAAACCTTCAAACAGGATGGAATGGACTACATAAAGATGGAACTCCTTATCAAGATGCTGTATTTTTGTACCACGCAGAAATCTATTTCTTAAACGGAGATAGAAAAGGATTTAAAGGAAACATCACTATTCTTTACTAATGGCTATACATTTTCATAGCAGCGAACAGATAAAGTTCCACGTGAAACAGATTCGCAAGACTAAAAACTGGATTAAAGAACTCATTCAATCCTATCATAAGCAATTAGGCGACATCAATTATATCTTTCAAAGCGACGAGGAACTGCTTGAATTGAACAAGTCAGCACTAAATCACGACTATTATACAGATATAATCACCTTCGATTACTGTGATGATACTACAATTTCAGGCGATTTATTCATCAGCATCGATAGGGTAAAAGAAAATGCCCTTAACTTTGCAGTTCCTTTTGAACACGAGTTAAGAAGAGTTATGGCTCATGGTGTTCTGCACCTTCTCGGACATAAGGATAAATCAGAATCAGATAGTAAAAAAATGCGGTCGGCCGAGGACAAAGCCCTCGACCTCTTTCAAAGTTTCACGTGAAACATGCAAACAGATAATTACGATATCATCGTTGTAGGTGGTGGACATGCCGGTTGTGAAGCAGCCGCTGCAGCAGCAAACCTTGGATCTAAGGTTTTGCTCATAACCATGAATATGAATACCATCGCTCAAATGTCCTGCAATCCGGCCATGGGTGGTGTAGCGAAAGGACAAATCGTTAGAGAAATTGATGCACTTGGTGGTTATTCCGGAATAGTTACGGATAAAACCATGATTCAATTTAGAATGCTCAACAAAAGCAAAGGTCCTGCTATGTGGTCTCCTAGAGCACAAAGTGATCGTTGGGAATTTTCCAAAGAATGGCGCTTAGCATTGGAAAGAACACATAACTTAGATTTTTGGCAAGATACCGTTAAGGAAATCATCGTCGAGGATCAAAAAGTGAAAGGTGTTAAAACCAGCATGGGAATATCCTTTCATTCCAAAGCCGTTGTTCTAACCAATGGAACTTTTTTGAATGGTATAATCCATATAGGTCAAAAGAAATTTGGTGGTGGGCGAATGGGCGAATCAGCTGCATTCGGGATTACTGAGCAATTAGTTCAACTCGGATTTGAATCTGGTAGAATGAAAACGGGTACCCCACCCAGAGTAGATGGAAGATCATTGAACTGGGAAGCTATGGAAGAACAAGCCGGCGATGAAAATCCAGGTAAGTTCTCCTATTCCGATACTCAACCTTTAACGAAACAAAGAAGCTGTTATATTACCTATACCAATGCCCAGGTACATGATACCTTAAAAGAAGGTTTTGATGAATCTCCTATGTACAGTGGAGCAATTAAAGGATTAGGTCCACGCTATTGTCCTTCCATTGAAGATAAAATCAACCGATTTGCAGAAAGAGAACGTCATCAAATCTTTGTAGAACCTGAAGGTTGGGATACCGTAGAAGTGTATGTCAACGGATTTTCAACTTCCCTACCCGACCATGTTCAGCTCAAAGCTTTACAGTTGATACCCGGCTTTGAAACAGCTAAAATGTTCCGTCCAGGTTATGCTATTGAATACGACTTTTTCCAACCAACCCAGCTAAAACTAAGTTTAGAAACTCATCTTATTGAAAACCTATTCTTCGCTGGACAAATCAATGGAACAACAGGATACGAAGAAGCCGCAGCTCAAGGTCTAATGGCAGGTATCAATGCCCATCAGAAAGTGAAGGAAAAAGAAGCCTTCATCTTAGATAGATCTGAAGCCTATATTGGAGTATTGATTGACGACTTAATCAATAAAGGCACAGAAGAACCTTACCGTATGTTTACCTCTCGAGCAGAATACCGCATTCTACTTCGTCAGGATAATGCAGATATACGCCTGACGGAAAAATCATATAAACTTGGTTTGGCAGATCAATCCCGTTTTGACAACGTCACTAAAAAAATAAACGATGCTGAACGTATCATTAAAGAATTCAAAAAAACCAGCATCACACCGAATGAAATAAACCCAACATTGGAAAAATTAGACAGCGCTGTAATTCCACAGAATTATAAAATTTTCCAATTGGTTTCACGTCCTCAAGTTACCATTTCAGATATTGCTGAGCTACCAACGGTAGAAAACATACTTCAAAACGCAGATGATGAAGCCGTTTTACAGGCAGAAATTCTGATGAAGTACGAGGGTTATATCGAAAAGGAGCAGGAAATGGCTTCTAAAATGAAAAAACTGGAGCATATTTCGCTAAATTCTGATTTTAACTACCAGAATATCAGTTCATTATCTAAGGAAGCACGTGAAAAATTAAGTAAAATAAAACCGAGCACCTTAGGTCAAGCCAGCAGAATAAGTGGCGTATCACCGGCAGATATTTCTGTTCTTCTTGTACATTTCGGCCGATGAAGTATTCCATCCTTATCTTATTTGTATTTCTCTATGCTTGTGCGAGTATTGATCATCCGAAAGGTGGTCCAGTCGATCAAACGCCTCCTCAAGTATTAAGTCATAGTCCGGATAGCAATCAACTTAATTTTACCGGAGATAAGATTGTATTTCACTTTGATGAATACATTGAGATAAAGGATCCGAATGCCATAATCATCTCCCCTCCTGTTATTAACAAACCTGATTATGTTGTAAAAGGAAAAAGCCTTCAAATCAAATTCAAGGATACTTTACGAAGCAATACCACCTATACCATTCAATTATCGAATGCTATTCAAGACATAACCGAAAAGAATATCCTGCCTTCGCAAAACCTAAGCTTCAGTACCGGATCTATATTAGATACACTTACCATTCGTGGTCAAGTAATTCTAAATGCAACAGACGAGGTACAAAAGGACATTACTATCGCATTATTTCATGCTGATGTAAATCAATATCCTGATAGTCAGATATATCCTCTTTTAACAACACGCAGCCAAGCAGACGGTAGCTTTCTTTTACAAGGAATAGCTTCTGGATCCTATACACTCTATGCATTTGAAGACATCAACTTCAATAACCGTTTTGAAACAGGCGAAAAATTCGCATACCATGACTCAGTTGTAGTGGCGGGTGACTCTCTTGAATATACACTGCGCTTAGCCAATTATGAGTTACGTTCCCCTTATAGAATTGGTAGTCCAAAAGCAATTGGAACAAAACACTTTAAACTACCTTACACTCAGCATATTCCGGGAAACGTATCGCTTAAATCAAGTTTACCATCATTTGATAAAACACAAAAGGTATATACACATAAGATT
Source organism: Bacteroidota bacterium (assembly GCA_006226545.1). Classification (GTDB taxonomy): domain Bacteria; phylum Bacteroidota; class Bacteroidia; order UBA8524; family UBA8524; genus M1806. Next base: position 108,949 of record SBGR01000034.1, read on the forward strand.
CATCAAGATACCTTGATGGTATATGATACTTACAAGTCTAATCAGGATACTATCCTTACTTACTTCATCTACCTCGACAATGTATTGAAAGACAGTATTAAAGTAGATTATACTGCCTTGAACACTCCATATCACCACTATTCTCTTAAAGGTACCAAACAACAGAAGCTAGAACCTTTCGATACCTTGACTATTCAGTTTAATGAACCATTATTGGCCATTGATACTTCTAAAATCAAGCTATTCAAAGACAGTACAGAACGTATTAAACTAAACATCGCCAATACGGGCTTTGCTAGCTACCTGCTATTTGATCGCTCTTATGAATCAAATTACCTTCTTATTCTCGAGCCTGGAGCCTTCAAAACTGTGGCCTATTCACTCAATTCACAAGATAGCCTTTCCTTTATCACACCAAAGGCAGATAACTACGGATCCCTTCAAATCAATTGGGAAGGTGAGCAAGGTTTAATGTATCAAATTGATTTACTGAAAGATAAGAAGGAAAAACCGGCATTCACCCTGTATTCCAATACAGATTCCGTTCTCTTTTCTTCTATTCCCGCCGGTACCTATTACGCTAGAATTAGTGTTGTTTCTGAACGCTCAACCGAACGTCTTATCCCCTTTAAAACACAGGTTGAACCTTACTATTATTACCCTAAACCACTAGAGCTCAGAGGGCTTTGGACCATTAAGGATGTACTCATCCACATTCATTGATTTAGCCTGTTTATAAACGGGTATTGCTGTGGACAAATTCCAGTATAAGAACAATCCTAAAACCGAGTGTTTAAAGCTGTGTACAAAACCGATACTCATCAACGTCCAACCAACAGAAAAACACATTGTGAATTACTCACATTCTAACGTGAATTTCCAAAATGAGCTGTGAACATTATATGAATCAACCATTGAAAATCAAGCAAATGATAGATTCGCCTTCTGTTAATAATTTCATAACAACTCAATTTTCAAATTTTTCTTCTCACGACTTTTCTACAAAATCACATCCCTTAATAATTAATTCAATCTTTTTTAAAATTTAAATACTTTTTACTCTTGTGGCTAACGCCACCATGGC
>SBGR01000023.1 GCA_006226545.1 Bacteroidota bacterium
CTTGTAGGGGCAGAAAATTTTCTGCCCCTACAAGAGGAATGACGATTGGGCATAGTTTTGAATCATGCCCCAAAACTTACCCTAACAGAGGATAAATACCATTATAAAATTCTCACCATGGTCCATGGTCTATGGGCTATGGACTTTTTCCCTTCTATGCACAAAAATCACAAACGACAAACGTATTTTTGCGCCTTCATTATGTCGAAACAAGAAGAAAGCCTGAAACGCATTATCTCCCATTGCAAGGAGTACGGATTCATTTTCCAAAGTAGCGAGATCTACGACGGTCTCTCAGCGGTATACGACTACGGCCACAACGGTATAGAGCTTAAGAAAAACTTACGCGAATACTGGTGGAAAGCCATGGTGCAAATGCACGAGAACATTGTGGGAATCGACGCTGCCATCTTTATGCACCCTAAGGTATGGAAGGCTTCCGGACACGTTGACGGTTTCAATGATCCAATGATCGACAACAAGGATTCCAAGAAACGCTACCGCGCAGACCAGCTCTTGGAAGACCGCATCGATAAATACCAACGCGACGGCAAAACAGACAAAGCTGCCAAATTGCAAAACGACATGGACGAGGCGCTGAACAACAACGACCTCGCGATGCTCAAGACCTTAATAGAAGAGCAGGAAATAGCCTGCCCTATCTCCGGTACCCGCAACTGGACCGAAGTGCGTCAGTTTAACCTGATGTACAGCACACAGATGGGTTCCGTGGCAGATGATTCTGATGAGGTATACCTTAGACCTGAAACGGCTCAAGGTATTTTTGTGAATTTCCTTAACGTACAGAAAACCGGCCGCATGAAGATTCCTTTCGGTATCGCACAAACCGGTAAAGCCTTCCGTAATGAAATTATCGCACGCCAGTTTATCATGCGTATGCGTGAGTTTGAACAGATGGAGATGCAGTTCTTCGTTCGCCCGGGCACGGAGATGGAATGGTTTGACTACTGGAAAAACTACCGCCTCAAATGGCACCTTAACTTGGGCATTCCTGCTGAGAAATACCGCATCCACGAGCACAGCAAATTAGCGCATTACGCCAACGCAGCTGTGGATATTGAATACGATTTCCCATTCGGCTTCAAAGAAGTGGAAGGCATTCACTCCAGAACGGATTTCGACTTAAAACAACACCAGGAGTTCTCCGGTAAGAAACTTCAATACTTTGATCCGGAAATCAACCAAAACTACGTTCCATACGTGGTGGAGACTTCTATCGGATTAGATCGTTTGTTCTTGTTGACGATGTTCCACGCCTTGGTAGATGAAGAAGTTACCAATGGTGAAAAAACCGATACCCGTACCGTATTGCGTATCCCGGCCGTATTGGCTCCGGTTAAATTGGCTGTTTTCCCGTTGGTAAAGAAAGACGGCCTGCCTGAGAAAGCTCGTGAAATCATTGCCGACCTTAAACTCGATTATACCTGCCAATACGAGGAAAAAGATGCGATTGGAAAACGTTACCGCAGACAAGATGCCATTGGTACGCCATTCTGTATTACGGTTGACTACGAGACTTTGGAAGACGACTCCGTAACACTCCGTTACCGCGATACCATGGAGCAAAAACGCATCAAGATTTCTGAGCTAAGAGCCATCCTCGCAGAAGAAATCAGTTGGAAAAAAATATTAACTTTCGAAGGATGAAAAACTTAGTCGTAAGCTGCCTTTTCTTGTTATTTGGAACTGCTTCGCTGCAGGCTCAAACGGCCTTTAGCCAGTGGGATATTTTCAAGACTGACCGTTTTGGTTTCTCCATGAAATACCCGGATAGCTGGGTGATGAATGAGAAAGGCAATGGCGACTATACCTTCAAAAACGAAGTGGCTGAGCGCGGATCTTTTCGCCTTTGGGTGGAAGAAAAAAGTGATTCGAGCGAAGCTGTTTCAGTATTAAAAAGCGAAGAAACCGCCAATGCCGGTGCTCGTTTCAGTGCCCTGAACGACCGTTGTATGGTAGTGTATAAAACCATGAGCCTGCTTCGTGGTAAAGACATGGAAACGCACCATTGGACCATCGCTTATAAAAACAAAGTATTGCATTGCAGCTTCACTTACGAAGCCAAGAAACGCACAGATGCAAACCTCAAGGACGAGATTGTGCTGGCCTACCAGATGATTGAATCCATTACTTTTTACAAACCATGATTGAGATTAAGAATTACATCGGCGGTAAACTTCAGGAGAGCCTGAAAGGTAAGACCATGCCGAATATGGAGCCTGCCACCGGAAAACAATACGGTACCATTCCGGATTCCGATTCTAGCGACGTAGAAGCCGCCGTTAAGGCTGCCGAAGAAGCCTTCCCAACTTGGAGCGCTTTGAGCGATGTGGAGCGTGGCCGATTCTTACTCAAGATTGCTGAACTAATCAGAAAAAACCACGACCGCCTTGCCGAAGCCGAAAGCTTGGACAATGGAAAGCCACTTTGGTTAGCCAAGAAGGTAGATATCCGCAGAGCAGAAGAAAACTTTGAATTCTTCGGAACCGGTATCATGCACTTCGCTAGCGAATCGCACCGCATGGCCGATGGCGTGAACTATACCCTGCGCAAACCCATTGGCGTAGTAGGTTGTATCAGTCCCTGGAACCTGCCTTTGTACCTCTTCACTTGGAAGATTGCGCCGGCTCTAGCTGCCGGAAATACGGTGGTGGCCAAACCTTCCGAGGTTACGCCCTATACCGCCTACCTACTTTCAGAAATATGCATCGAAGCAGGTTTGCCTGCCGGTGTTTTGAATATCGTGCACGGCACAGGACCGGAAACCGGCGCTGCCATCGTTTCACACCCAAGCACCAAAGCCATTTCCTTTACCGGCAGCACAAGAGCAGGTAAAGAAATCGCTAAGGTTGCCGCTCCGATGTTCAAGAAGCTATCGCTTGAGCTGGGCGGTAAAAACCCCAATATCATCTTCGCAGATTGCGACTTCGATAAAGCCTTACGCACTACCGTGAGCAGCAGCTTTGCCAACCAAGGTCAAATCTGTCTATGTGGCAGTCGGGTGTTTATTCAAAGACCTATTTACGAGAAGTTCCGCGATGCTTTTGTAGAGAAGGTGAAACGCTTGACCGTTGGTGATCCCATGTTGGAAGAAAGCAAACAAGGCGCTGTGGTGTCTGAGATGCATTACGAGAAGGTCCTTTCCTATATCGCTTTAGCGAAGGAAGAAGGGGGCAAGATCTTAGCCGGTGGCGAGGCCCTTCATCCGGAAGGACGCTGCCAAAATGGTTGGTTCATTGCACCTACCATCATTGAAGACCTGAAGTACAACGACCGTTGCAATATGGAAGAAATCTTCGGGCCGGTAGTAACCCTCACTCCTTTCGATACCATCGAAGAAGTACTGATGATGGCCAATGCCACCGAATACGGATTGAGCAGCACCATCTGGACCAGCAACCTCAATACGGCTAATAAGATGGCTGAGGAAATCAAAGCTGGTATTGTATGGATTAACTGCTGGTTGAAACGCGATCTACGCACCCCGTTTGGCGGTGTAAAAAGCTCAGGCGTGGGCCGCGAAGGCGGCTGGGAAGCCCTGCGCTTCTTTACCGAGCCGAAGAACGTGTGTATTGAGTACTAAACGCTAAAAATAAAAAGCCACCCTTGTTAGGATGGCTCTACTCCAATTCGCCAGAATTCTGAGTTTAATGTACGGTGATCCGTTTGGAACGAATCCCCCCGTCTTTTGTTCTAATTTGAAGCTGGTATAGTCCCTTTTTCGGTTCAACAAGTTGGTATTCATTTGCGTTCACCGATAGCTTCACTTCTTTTCCGGTCGCATCGTAGGCTTTTACTTCAGCGATGTTTTCCCCTTCAAGTTGGAAGGTTCCCGTAGTAGGGTTAGGATAAACCTTAAACGCGCTATCTGACAAGGTTTGAACTCCCGTTGTCAAAATGTTAAAAGTATATACGGTTCCTTCTGCAGGCCAACCGCTAATGGTAGTGATGCCCGAGGTATTGATGTTGGGATTGTTCGGGTTACCTTGGAGTACAAAATAATCGTAAACACCGCCATTTTGAGGAGCAAAGAGTACCAATCCGCAGTTAAAGGTTCTGTTACTAGTACCAGAGCCAAACCTAATTTCAATTTTCTGTGTTGACTCATAAATCCAAATTTGAACATTCAGCGTGTCTCCCGTTTCCGACTCGTGCATTAAATTTTTGTACTGGACTTTGAAAATTCGAGTAGACCCAGTGCCTTCCACAACTGTGCTTACCTGTGAAACACCTTGCTTCGTTTTAGCTCCAACACCCCCCATAATCATTACATTACCGTAATCTGTTATGTTATGTAGGTAGGCATTCCTCGTGATGGTGAGCTCCGAATCTAAATCCAAATTATAAGCTCTAAAATTACCGAGCAGTTTAAAGTAACTATTCATAGCCGTTGAGTCTTTAAATTCGACTTCGGCATTGACAAGTTCCGTATAAGGTTCTGTACTTTGGGTAAAGGAATAATATTGGGCCTTAGCCGATAAGCCAATAAACAGTATCGATGCAATGGCTAGAATTCTTGCTTTCATGTTTGTTTTCTAATTGATTTAAAATGTAATACGGGATAAATTGGCTAAGTCGCTAGACAAACAACAACATAGCCGTAAAGAAAAAATGGTAAACAAGCCACCCTTGTTAGG
>SBGR01000031.1 GCA_006226545.1 Bacteroidota bacterium
TCACCCAGCGCTTTTAATCTTGGGTATAAGATAATTTATTTATTCACTTTTTCTAAAAATAGTATTTTGATTAATAGCAACTCAATTGTTCTATTTAAGAAATTACGCATTAAAGGGAGGAATAATCTAATATTATTTAAACAGAATTGCGTCATAAGAAATTGTGAAATTATTGTGAATGGAGAGAATAATTCAGTTGTTTTTAACAAGTCAATTGCAGTTTACAATGGTCTTAAGATCTTAATAGAAGGGAATGATTGTATGTTATCAATAGGAGATGGTACAACAATTGGACAAGCTGTAATACAATTTGGGGAGTCAAATACTAGAGTAGAAATTGGAACCGATTCTATGCTATCCAGAAATATTCGAATTAATACTTCAGATTTCCATTCAATTATTGATTTAGGGAATGGGCAGCGGATTAATCCTCCGCAAAATGTCATCATCGGAAATCATTGCTGGGTTGGTAATGGAGTATATATTAATAAAGGTGCTTTAATTGGGGATAACTCAGTTATAGCTGCAAGTTCTGTTATAACTAAAGGATCCTTCGATAATAATTCTATTATTGCAGGCATCCCAGGTAAAGTTGTCAAGAGAAATATTACTTGGGTAAGGGAAAAATTATAAATATGCCTAAGATCTGCGTTATTTCTCCCTCACTCAAATTAGGCGGTATTGAACGAGCCTTAACGGTATTAGCAAAAGAGTTTGTTGAGAAGGGGTTTCAAGTAGATTTTGTTTGCTGTTTAGCCGGAGAGCATTTTTACAAATTACCCAAATCAGTTCGAATTCATGAGCCTGATTTTTTTAGAACCGCTTCTATTTTGAATAAATTATTCTATTATCCAAGGCTCTTAAAATATATTCGTACAAAGGTAAAAGAACTAAACCCTGATCGGGTATTGGTTTTTGGGGATTGGTTTAGCCCTGTTACTTTATTGGCTTTGCTGGGTACAAAATACCCGGTGTATATATCCGATAGAACAATCCCTAACTACAAGTTTAAATTTCCAATTCCTCTGTTTAAAAAATGGCTGTATCCTAAATCCGCAGGGTTTATCGCGCAGACACAGCGAGCAAGTAATTTTAAAAAACAACAATTTGGAGAAGCTCTCAATATCAAAATTATTCCTAATGCACTCCCTGAAATGCACTTTGAAGCATTGGCTAGAGAAAACACTATACTCTATGCCGGAAGATTTGCCTGGGAGAAAGATCCGGAGATATTGATCAGAAGTATGCCTAAGGTATTTGAGGCTCACCCGGAATGGAAATTAGTCATGGCAGGTACAGGTCCTTTATTGGAGCCTATGAAAATATTGGTGAAAAACTTAGGCCTTCAAAATCAAGTGATATTTTTAGGTAAGGTAGATGGACTGGAACACTATTATGCCCAAGCCTCCATTTTAGTATTGCCTTCCGTTATCGAGGGTTTCCCTAATACATTAATTGAAGGAATGGCTGCCGGACTGCCTTGTATTTGTTTCTCCGACATTCCGTATGAAGATATTATAGCTCCCGGATTAGATGGCATAGTTTTAACCAGAAGAGAACCCAATTTATTAACAGAAGCTATGCTTACCTTAATTAATCTACCTGAGCTAAGGCACACCTTAGGTAAAGAAGCTAGCCAAGTAAAAGAGCGCTTTTCAGCCTCTAAGATTACAGATGAGGTAGTAAGCTTTATGCAGATATGATGAATAGAATATTATTTTTCTATTTTAAACTGCCTTCTGACCATAGCCTTGGAATTATATCCAAAGCTTTCAACCGTTTAATGGCCAGAATATTAAAAAGGGTTTTGGATAGAATTGTTCCTTCTTATTTTATAAAGACGATGGATCAATTTCCATCCGGCCTTAATCAAAAGCCAAGGGATAAGAAGCTTATTGTTTCCTTCACCTCCTTCCCGGCAAGGATAGAAGATGTTTGGATAGTAGTGGAATGTTTGTTTCGGCAAACCTATCAGGCGGATAAGATTATTCTTTGGCTTTCTCGTAATCAGTTTGAGGGAATTAAGCTTCCCGAAAGCTTATTAAGTCAGCAAAATAGGGGCTTAGAAATTCGATTTGTTGAGGAGGATTTAAAGGCGCATAAGAAATATCTTTATGCTTTTGACCTTTATCCTAAAGAGTTCATAGTTACAGTCGATGATGATTTGTATTATGATGAAAAATTATTGGAAAATCTTATCCACCTCAAAGAAAACCATCCGGAGGCCGTAGTAAGCAATCGTGCTCATCTATTGAAATTCAAATTTACAGGACAGCTTGCCGCCTATAAAGATTGGCATCATAATTCCACCCATTCGGAGCCTTCTTATTTATTAGTACAAACCGGTGGGTTTGGAACTTTATACACAAAGGAGGATGTAGACAAAAGTTATAATCAAACCGAACTAATCAAAGCATTGATTCCCTTTGCCGATGACCTTTGGATGAAGGTGCAGACCCTATTGGTAGGGAAAAGGGTGGTTACTAATAGCAAGTACAACAAAGACCCCTTGACCGTAAGAAAGAGCCAATTAGAGAAATTGGTTAGCAAAAATGTTTTTGATGGGGGCAATGACCAACAGCTTCGGGCAGTGTTGGATCATTTTCAATTAGAGAATCTGGAAAAATTTAGAGATTAACATTAACCAGTGGATAAACAGAAGAAACTAATCATTGGAATTACTGCTGAGGGTTCCGTTAATTTACTTTTAGGACAACTCACTTATTTTAAATCATTAGGGTATAAAACCTATCTTTTGGCACCTTATAGTGAACGTTCGGCTAAGTTTTGTCAGGATGAGGGTTGTGAACATTTGGTAATTAATATTCAAAGAGAAATTTCGCTTTGGCGTGATATAAAAACTCTTTGGCAGATTATACGCATTTTTCATCGCATCAAACCCGATATAGTGAACTTGGGTACACCCAAAGTTTCGTTATTGGGAATGATTGCGGCATTTATTTTAAGAGTAAAGACAAGAATTTACACCTGTCGAGGCTTTCGCTTCGAACATGAAAAAGGGAAAAAGCGTAAAGTGCTAATCATGATGGAGCGCTTAACTTCTCTTTTAGCACATCGGGTTATTTGTATTAGTCATTCAGTACAAAACCTAGGTCTTGCTTTTAAAATATTTGAAGGTGAAAAATCACTAGTGATAGGGAAGGGGAGCAGCAATGGGGTAAACCTCTCTTTATTTGATGCTTCGCGCTTAAACAAAGACGCCCAACTAGCGCTAAAGACAGAGCTCGGCTTGAATGAGAAGTTTGTTTTTGGTTTTATAGGGCGTATTGTAGACAGAAAGGGCATAAATGAACTCATTCAAGTATTTGATGCCTTGTACAAGGTAGATAATAACGTAAGGCTATTATTGGTCGGCCCTTTTGAAATGGATCAAATTTCCGATAAACAACTCAAAGACAAGGCCGATCAGCACCCGGGGATAATGAATATAGGAAGAGTAATGCAAGGTAATGTGCCTGAATATTTAGCCCTTATTGATGTTTTTGTACTTCCGGCATGGTGGGAAGGCTTTGGGAATGTATTAATTCAAGCAGCAGCTATGGGAATTCCTGTGATATCTACTAAGGCAACAGGTACCCAAGATGCGGTACAGGAGGGTTTTAACGGGATTTTAGTTCCCGTTAAGGATTTTGAAAGGCTCAAAGAATCCATGATCCTTCTCAGGAATGACGAAAGCACAAGAAAAAAGATGGGGGAGAATGGCAAGATTTGGGCTAAGCATTTTGACCGAGAATTTATTTGGAAGGAATTGGATAAAATCTATCAGGAAAGGAATGTATAGGAGCTTTTTTAAACGTTTTTTTGACGTTTTAATTTCTTTCTCAGCTTTAGTGGTGAGCAGCCCGGTGATAGTAGTGCTCATGTTGCTATTAGCCTTATACAATAGAGGCTCTGTTTTTTTCTTTCAAAACCGACCGGGGAAAGGGGCAAAAATTTTTAAGCTGATTAAATTCAAAACCATGCGAGACATCAAGGATGTAAAAGGAGATCTACTCCCCGATTTTCAGCGAGTTACCCCTTTGGGGAACTTTGTAAGGAAATCTTCTTTGGATGAATTACCTCAGCTCTTTAATGTATTATTGGGAGATATGAGCTTAATCGGCCCCCGGCCACTCTTAATTAAGTATTTGCCCTTGTACACACCCGAACAGCATAGAAGACACGAATTGAGGCCGGGCATTACAGGCTGGGCGCAAGTGAATGGAAGAAATTCAATTTCATGGGCGAAAAAGTTTGAATACGATGTGTTTTATGTAGATAATTATTCATTTTTGTTTGATATAAAAATTATCTTTTTAACACTAAAAAAGGTATTTCAGCGAGAAGGGGTTAATGTTTCCTCTACTCAAACCATGGAGTCTTTTAATGGTAACAATTAAAATCAATAAATTATGGAAGCACTATTTTTCGAAAAACTGAAAGAAATTCTTGAAATCACAGATAGAGAGCTATCGGCAAATGATAAATTTAAAGAATATTCAGAATGGGATTCTCTTGCCAACCTTTCGGTAATTGCCATGATTGATGAAGAATTTGGGGTGGTTATTGATAATTCAGAATTCAAAAATATCCAAACCCTGGGTGAATTGATGGCCGAAATCAAGAAAAGAACCAAATAAGCAATGAACAACGTCTTCTCTTTAAAAGGGAAAAGTATTTTGGTTACTGGTGCTTCAAGTGGAATTGGGAAGCAGATTGCAATTACTTGTGCTGATAATGGCGCTAGGGTGCTTTTGGCTGGAAGAGATGAAGCCCGCTTAAAAGATTCTCTTAGGGAAATTTCTGATGAATCTGAAAGCAAATATTCGATTGGAGACCTTGCCTATGAGGAAAACCTAAATAGCCTCTGCGAACAATGTTTTGAATTAGAGGGCTTGGTGCTCAATGCAGGCATGGTGAAGTTGTTGCCTGTTTCTTTTATAAAAAAGTCTGATTTAGATTTAATTTTTGAAGTTAATATTAAGAGTACCATACTGTTGGTTCAGAAATTATTGAAAGCCAAAAAGATCAAAAAAGGGGCTTCTATTGTGTTCATTTCCTCAATTTCTACCCAAAAGGCTACGGTAGGTAATGCGATGTACAACGCGAGCAAAGGAGCAATGAATGCCTTTGCAAAGACCTTAGCTTTGGAATTAGCACCTAGACAAATAAGGGTAAATATCGTACTTCCCGGATTTGTTCATACCAATATATTAGGAGTGGGTAATGCTGAAAATGAAGACTTAAAAAAACATAGGCTGAATTATCCAATGGGGCGCTTTGGTGAACCTAAAGATATTGCCTATTTGGTTCAATATTTACTCTCCGATGCATCAGAATGGATGACGGGAAGTTTGATCCCCATAGACGGAGGCTTTTCATTAAAATAAGGTTAAAATGAACTTGGTGATTATTGGAGCCAGCGGCTTAGCAAGAGAGGTATTTGATTTAGCGAATATATGCTATGGTAATAATCCTTCTTTCAAAGTAAAAGGTTTTTTGAGTGATGGCCCATCTAATATTGAAGCCATGGGTTATCCTCCGGTATTGGCTAAAGTTGATGAATATGAGATTGCCCCTGGCGATGTTTTTTTCTGTGGGATTGGCAATGTTCATGATAGGAAAAAAACGGTAGAGATTATTCTATCAAAAGGGGGCGAATTTATTAATCTAATCCATCCAACTGCCATCATCTCACCAAGTGCTAAACTAGGTAAAGGGATTGCCATAAAAGCGTTCTGTTCCTTGGCCAGTGATGTGGCAATTGGTGATTTTACCTATTTACAAGGTTCGGTTATTCTTGGGCATGATGTGCACATCGGTGATTTCTGCCATGTGAACTCCTTTTCTTTTTTTGCAGGTTACGTGAAGGTCGAAAATCTGTGTACAATAAATGCAGGTGCTAGGCTTATACAGAATGTACTGGTAGAAGAAGCTGCGGTTGTGGGTATGGGCAGTGTGGTGTTTAACAAAGTAAAAACAGGAACTACCGTATTTGGAATGCCTGCTAAACGAATTTAACATGGTGATCAATAGAACTATAGGAATTAAAATTGCGGGAATGAGTACCACGATTCCCGAAGCGTCATCAGTCGAGCGTTTTGATTCATTCACGGAGGTTAAGGTCAGGAAATCAGGGTTTGAGCAAACGGCCTCTGATTTAGCTTTTAATGCTGCCCAGCGTCTTTTAACAAGTAAAGAGATTGATTTGGAAGAAATTGGGGCAGTTTTGTTTCTTTCTCGCACCCCCGACTATCGAAGTCCAAATACAGCAGCTATCCTTCAAGGAAGGTTAGGGCTTTCTATTGACTGTATTTGTTATGATATTAATAAAGGGAGCAATGGATTCCAGTCGGGTATAATTACAGGAGCTTCCATACTCAATACCATAAATAAGAAGTATGCATTGGTGTTAATTGGTGATACGCCAAGTAAGTTTACTGCTACCGGATTTTTTTCTAAAATAGATAGTGACGCGGCAACAGCCGTTTTATTAGAAAAAGATAGTGAAGGTAGCACGGAATTGATTAGCGGACATCTAGCATCTGGAGAAGAGTTTAAGGCTTTTTCAGTACCTAAAGGAGGATTTAGATTTTATAATCCTCAATCCCCGTTCGATGCCACTAAACCTGAGAGTTTTGAATTGATTTTTAATGAAACTCAGGTGAAACATTTTTTAGAAAAACATACCAAGGGCTTCTTAGAGGAAATAAATAAGCATATTGATCCAAAAGATAGTGTTATTTATCATAGTCAATTGGCTTTATTAACTATTATTCCTAATTCTTTGACTAGTGACTCCGTAATCAAGGAATATGGTAATACATATGGCAGCAATATTCCACTGCAAATGGCTCAGCAATTGAATAATAATTCAAATGCTGAGCCCGTACACTTTTCCTGTATAGGATTTGGTGAAGGTTTAGAGTTGAGCTTTCTAAAGCTATCTATTGACTCCAATTGTATCTTGCCAACTGCTGTTTCTACTGAATTCTTTAAGGAGTATAGGGTAAGTCACGAAATTTAAGAATATGCTTTTAAGTACACATCATAATATTAGCATTAAGGGCTTAGCTGTAGCGGTGCCTTCGGGACGAATTTCGGTAGATAGCTTCTATCCTTCTTTTGGTGAGGATATTGTTCAGAAATTCTCTGAAATGGCTGGAGTTAAACAGATAACGAGAAGTATTGACCAGCAAACGGCATCCGACTTGGGGTATATAGCGGCCAAGAAATTGATTATTGAAAAAAATATTGACACCAATGAAATTGGTGTTTTGGTTTTTGTGAGTCAAAAGCCTGATTATCGGTCGCCAGCCACCGCTTTTGTATTACAACATCGACTTGGTTTGGGGAAAGAAGTTATTTGTTTGGACATTAATTTAGCTTGTTCAGGATTTGTTTATGGTCTTCAAACCACGCTTTCTTTATTGAAAAATTCTTCCAAGAAAAAGGCTTTACTGATAACAGCCGACACGTCTAATAAAACCCTTTCACCGGAAGATAGAACTATGATTATGTTGTTTGGTGACAGCGGTTCGGCCGTTTTGCTTGAAAAAGAAGATCAGGGTAATGCTGTATTCCAATTCGGTTTGCGCTCCAATGGATATAAATTCAAAAGCATTATTACCCCAGCCGGTGCCTTTAGAAACAGAGATTTGCCCAATAAAGTAGAGGAATGGGCTGATGGAATAAAGCGTTCCGATTACAATACACACATGAAAGGAATGGATGTATTTGGTTTTTCGATAACGGATGTTCCCAATCTCATTATTGATTTCCTTGAAGCTACTAAAACTGAAACTTCTCATTACGATGTGGTTGCACTACACCAGGCGAACATTTATATCTTAAAGCAAATTTCCAGGAAGGTAAAGATACCATTTGAAAAAATTCCGGTATCAATTGACCGGTATGGAAACAATAGTAGCAATTCAATTCCACTGCTACTTGCTGACCACTTTGAAGGTAAGAGTCAGGTCCTTAAAATTCTTATTTCAGGATTTGGCGCCGGACTTTCCTGGGCTTGTGGCTCAATTGCCATGGATACGAAAGATATATTGCCGATCATTATTACCGATGATATCTATACGCAAGGAGATTTTAAAAGTTCAGAACATGACTAATTTAGAGAGATACAATAAAGTTTTTACAGATACTTTCAATATTGAAGTATCAGAATTAAATGATGATTTTAATACAGATGAAATTGCAGAATGGGACTCTGTAACGCAGTTGGCATTGGTAGAAGCATTGGAAGACGAGTTTGAAATAATGTTTGACACCGAAGATATTTTGAATTTCAAATCCTATACTGAAGGCAGATCGATCCTTTTGAAATATCAAATTGATTTAGAGGAATGAGTTCAAATTTAATTTTGGATCGAAAAGTATGTATTGTTACCGGAGCTTCTCGAGGTATTGGGTTAGCGATTGCAATTAAATTTGTTAAGGAAGGAGCACTTGTTTTTGCAAATGCTAGGAATGCCGAAAGTCTTTCCGACGATTTGGCAAGCGCAGAAAAGCATTATCCAAATTTAACGATTCAATATTATGACGTTACCAAATCTGATGAAGTAAAGTCGGCCATACTAGAAGTGAAGAAACTTCATGGAAGAATTGATGTTCTGGTTAATAATGCCGGTATAGTGTCATATGAGTTGGTAGCATTAATAGACTTTGAAAGGTTCCATCAGATGCTTGAAACTAATGTGGTCGCTGTTTTGCGCATTACACAATTGGTTTCCAGGATAATGGCTCGTCAAAATTCAGGCTCAATTATCAATATTTCATCTATTGTGAGTACGAAAGGAGTCAAAGGCCAAGTATCGTACGCGGCTACGAAAGGAGCAATTAATGCGATAACCATAGCGGCAGCAAAGGAGTTTGCGGAACATACCATACGAGTTAATGCCGTTGCACCGGGTATGGTTGGTACAGAAAGATTACTATCGATAATGGGGGAAAAGTTCCAACACAAAGAGAATGATATCGGATTCGGAAGAGTTGCTTCTCCAGAAGAAGTTGCGGATGTTTGTTTGTTTTTAGCGTCTGATATGTCTTCATTTGTAACAGGTCAAATCATTGGTGTTGACGGAAGTACAATAATGTAAGAGCTCACATGTTTCTAGAGTTAGATAGACAAAAGCCGAATAAAATTGCCCTTGTAGATGATGAAAGGCAAATAACTTACGGTGAGTTAATTCTCAGGTCGAACGAGTTGTTTACCAAACTGGGTAAGAGAGGTTTTGTATTTATTCTTGCAGACAATTCTATAGACTCATACACTTGTTATTATATGTGTTTGAATAATGGGCTAGTGCCTTTGTTGCTTAGCAATTCTATTGACAGCGGTTTGCTAAGGAACTTATACAATAAATATGAACCAGACTTTATATTTCTCCCTTCAAAAAGACGTGAAGAATTAGAGCTTACGCCTATTGTTGAAGTAGGTGGTTTTACATTAGCTAAAACAGCTTATAATGGGACTTTATTGAATCCACTTTTATCAATGCTGCTTCCAACTTCTGGCAGCACTGGAAGTCCAAAGTTGGTTCGGCATAGTTTAGAAAATCTTGAGTTCAGTGCCGAAAAAGTCGGTCAGGTCTTTCATATTGATTCGAATGATGCAGCCATTGCTTTTTTGCCAATGTATTATACAATGGGATTATCCATCATAAATAGTCACCTAAGATATGGCGCTAAAGTAGTACTAACGAATAGGAGCTTAACCGAAAGGAAGTTTTGGGAAATAATTAAAGAGGAGAACATCACCAATTTGACAGGGGTTCCATACACCTTTGAAGTGCTTGATAAGCTTCGGTTTTCACGGATGGATTTACCATCATTAAAAATCTTATCTCAAGGTGGTGGAAAGTTAAGATTAGACTTATTTAAGAAATTTGCCCTGCTTGCGGAGGAAAAGGGAATTCAATTTATCGCAACCTACGGTCAAACAGAAGGCACGGCCAGAATGGCCTTTCTGAATCCGGAAAGGAACTTAGATAAGTTGGGAAGCATTGGCAAGGCAATCCCAGGGGGCAATTTAGGAGTAATTAACTCAAATGGGGAAGAGATAAAGGAAAGGAATAAATTGGTGGAGGGGGAGATGATTTATAAGGGAAAAAATGTAACCTTAGGGTACGCAGAGGGCAAGGTAGATTTAATGAAGGGCGATGAGCATCATGGATATCTTAAAACAGGTGACATAGTAAGACGTGACGAGGAGGGGTATTACTTTATTATCGGCAGAAAAAAACGTTTCTTAAAGATATATGGACTGCGCATTAGCCTGGATGAAACTGAATTCTTGGTATCAAATGAATTCGGAGTAGAATGCCTTTGTCAAGGGACGGATGATAAATTAATTGTTATAGTGCCTAAAATAATTGAACAAAAAAGTGTGGAGCAAATGGATATTAGAAAGTTTATCGAGAACAAAACGGGCATTTTTCATGCCGCCATTGAAGTGAATATCGTGACCGAGATATCTAGATCAAATACCGGGAAGATACTATTCTCGCAGACTAACATTAACTAGTATATTATTTTTTCCTTTGATTCAAGTTACAAGATACGAGCATCCTGAGTTCACCTCGAATACCTATCTGATTCAAATTGATGACCACGAAGACGCTTGGTTAATTGATGCCGGATTTGTAGATGAAGTTCTTCAAATACCAGGTATTAAAGTTCAAGGAGTTTTTTTAACACATGATCATTATGATCATATTTATGGACTAAATAATTTGATAATTCGTTTCCCGGAAATTACAATATATGGTTCAAAGTACACGCTCGATTGTATAAAGGATGCGCGAAAGAACCTTTCCTTCTACAGACAAATGCCAGTAGAGGTCCTTCATTTAAATGTTCATGTTCTTCAGGATGGGGATCTGATATTTTTGCATCATACCGAGCAAATTTTATGTATGGAGACCCCGGGTCATAACCCGGGCTGTATGTCATACATTATAGATAAATTACTATTTACAGGCGATTCCTTTATTCCTGGTCATCCTGTAATCACCAAATTGAAAGGCGGAAATAAAGAATTAAATGCGATTTCCCTCAAGAAAATTGAAGGCCTAATCGTTCAGGGTATGCATATTTATCCCGGACACAAAGAAATTTATTCGAATCCTGAATTACATCAATTGAAACCCCTAGAATGAGTGAACTTTCAAAAATATGGCTCTCTTCCCCGCACATGGGAGGCACAGAGAAAAACTATGTGAACGAAGCTTTTGATACCAATTGGGTGGCGCCTTTGGGTCCGAATGTCGATAATTTTGAAAAGGACATCTGTGCTTTTACTGGAAGCAGCCATGCCGCTGTTTTAAGTTCAGGTACTTCGGCCATCCATCTTGCGCTAATCCAATTGGGCGTTGGTCCCGGAGATAGGGTCATCTGCCAAAGCTTTACCTTTTCTGCTTCAGCCAACCCCATCGCCTACCAGGGGGGCATTCCTGTCTTTATCGATTCAGAAGTGGACTCATGGAACATGGACCCAAATGCTCTCGAGGAATCCATAAAAGCGCTAATAGCCAAAGGCAAAAAGCCAAAAGCCATTATCCCGGTCCATTTGTATGGCATGCCCGCAAAGATGGATGCAATTATGTCCATTGCCAACAGATATGAAATACCTGTAATTGAAGATGCTGCCGAGGCCTTGGGAAGCACCTATGAGAACAAAGCATGCGGAACATTTGGTGATTTTGGAATCCTGAGTTTTAACGGAAATAAGATTATAACTACCAGTGGCGGAGGTGCACTCCTTTCTGAAAATGAAGAGTGGATAAAAATGGCTCGTTTTCGTGCTACACAAGCAAGAGACAATGCACCCCATTACCAGCATTCGCATATTGGCTACAATTATCGAATGAGCAATATCGTGGCAGGTATTGGAAGAGGACAGATGGAAGTGCTACCTCACCGCGTTGCACAGCGTAGAGCAAATTATTCGCGCTACACCGAACGCTATGGTGATGTTCCTGGGTTTCATTTCCAACCGGATTTACCAGGCGCTTTTTCCAATCGTTGGCTCACCAGCCTGACAATCGATCCCCATAAAGCCGGTTTTAGCAGAGAGGATTTACGTTTGGCTATGGACGCCGTAAATATTGAAAGTCGACCTCTTTGGAAACCGATGCACATGCAACCGGTTTTTAAAGATGCACCCTATTTTGGAGGGAAAACAGCAGAAAAATTATTTGAAAATGGACTTTGCCTGCCCAGTGGATCAAATCTTTCGGATGACGATTTTAACAGGATTTTTAGAGTACTAGATAAAACACTTTCGCGCTAAATATGAGCTTAATAAAATTTGCAGTAATAGGATTCGGTCATATAGGCCGTAGGCATGCAACAATCATTAACGGCTATCCCGATTGCGAATTGCTTGCAATAATCGAAACAAACCCCAAAGCCTTAGAGCATGAATTGTTACCCCCTGGAATACCAACATTCAGCACACTGGAAGAAATGTATTCCGCAGGCATTTTTCCGGATGTTGTGAATATTGCCACACCTAATGGGACCCATTGCCATTTGGCTGTTACCGCCTTAAAAAACAGGTCGCATGTGGTTATAGAAAAACCCATGGGATTATCCAAAGTAGAATGCGAAGAAGTAATTTTTACCGCACTACAAATGTCAAGACAAGTTTTTGTTGTCAAGCAGAATCGATACAGTCCTCCTTCTAAATGGTTGAAAGAAATGGTATCCAATAAAACTATTGGTGAAAATCTAATGGTACAGGTAAACTGTTATTGGAATAGAGATGACCGGTATTATAAAAAAGAAGGATGGAAAGGAACAGCAGATTTGGATGGGGGTACACTTTTCACGCAGTTCAGTCACTTTATTGACATTATGTATTGGGTGTTTGGAGATATTAAAAATATTCACAGTATCATCAAAGACTTTACCCATCAGAATATGACGGATTTTGAGGACTCAGGTTTTGTTCATTTCGAATTTGTAAATGGAGGAATCGGAAACATTAATTTCTCAACTTCCGTTTGGGACAGTAATATGGAAAGCTCCATTACTGTGATTGGATCCAAAGGTTCTCTGAAAGTTGGTGGGCAGTATATGAATGAAATTGAATATTGCCATATTCAGGATTATGTCATGCCTGAACTACCTCCAACAAATCCGCCGAATGATTATGGGCCTTTCAAAGGATCTGCAGCAAATCATCATTATGTGATAGAAAATGTGGTAAATACCTTGAATGGAACAGATACAATTACAGCGAATGCTTTGGAAGGAATGAAAGTCGTTGATATGATCGAACGCATTTATCAAAGTGCAGAATAATTGTTAGTGACTAGAAATAAAGACCTGTACGTTTATCAATCTTAAATTGAATTAATAAAATGCTTATAAACAAATCCTTCCTCATAACTGGTGGTGCTGGATTTATTGGGAGTAATCTCGTAGAATATTTATTGGAAAATGGGGCATCAGAAGTACGTGTCCTGGATAATTTATCAAATGGATACCGTGAGAATATTGAACCCTTTATAAACGATGCTCGCTTTGAATTTATAGAAGGGGATATCCGAGATTTGAACACTTGTAAAAAGGCTGTAGAAGGAATAGAATACATCAGCCACCAAGCGGCTTTGGGTTCAGTGCCTCGTTCTGTAAAAGATCCGATTATCTCGAATGAAGTCAACATAACCGGCTTTTTGAACATGTTGGTGGCGGCAAAAGAATCACCTAGCCTTAAACGTATGGTGTATGCGGCCAGTTCTTCCAGCTTTGGTGACAGCGCGAAGCTGCCCAAAGTAGAGGGAGAAGAAGGGAAACCTTTAAGCCCTTATGCGGTAACGAAGTGGGTAAATGAATTGTATGGCGATGTTTTCAGCAAAGTCTATGGATTTCATACAATTGGTCTGCGATACTTTAATGTGTTTGGTCCGAAGCAAAATCCCAATAATCCCTATGCTGCGGTTATACCCTTATTTATGAAAGCAGCCATGGAGAAAAAGGCACCAATAATTAATGGCGATGGTTCTTATTCGAGGGACTTCACTTTTGTGCAGAATGCTATTCAAGCCAATGTTAAGGCCATGCTTGCAACACCTGATTTGGACAAGCATGAAGTAATTAATATCGCAGTAGGAGAGCGGACCACACTCATTCAATTGTGGGACGCCATTGCCGCTGCAGCAGGTGTGAATATTCAGCCAGAATTTAGCCCGAATCGTCCGGGGGACATCCCGCATAGCCTAGCTTCGATCGATAAGGCGAGGGCCTTGATTGGGTATGACCCGAAGTATACGGTTAGGGAGGGAATTGGGATTACGTATGAGTGGTTTGAGAGGAAGTTTAGTGTAGGGGTTTAGAGGAGTAGAAGAGTAGAGGAGTAGAAGAGTAGAAGAGTAGAAGAGTAGAAAGTTTTCGAATTTTGATTTGAGTGGCATCCTGTTCATCCCATTAATCCTATAAATCAAAGTTCTGACAAAGGAGTTTAGGGTTTAGGGTTTAGAGGTTTAGGGGATACTCTGTTTAAACATAAAGGGCCACAAAGGGTGGCGCGAAGGACACGGAGTGAGTAGAGGGGTAGAAAAGGTAGAGAAGTAGAAAGTTTTCGAATTCTGATTTGAGTGGTATCCTGTTCATCCCATTAATCCTATAAATCCCGGTTCTGACAAAGGAGTTTAGGATTTTAGGAGTTTAGGGGATACTCTGTATAAACACAAAGGGACGTAAAGGGAGGCGCGAAGGGGAATAGGTATATGGGAGTTTAATTTTATGGTGCTGATTGATCTTGTCGCTGTTGTATTCGCCGTTTGTTTACTTGCTAATTGCGGGCATTTTACTGTGTAGGTGGCAGATAGAAACAAAGAGAAAGAAACGCATTTTAGTGCTATGTTGGCTGGGAGTATTCTACATGATGAGTACTCCTTTTTTATTTCAGGCTATTGCCGGTAAGTTGGAGGCTGAGTATCCTCCGTTTCAAGTAGCGAATTGTATTCCTTGTGTTGAGGGAAAGGAAGTTCATATTTATATTCTAGGGGCTGGCCATTCGGTTGATGAGCGCTATGAAGCAGGTCAGTTATTGAGTAATGCAGCTAAATCTAGGGTTTTTGAAGCGATGCGCATAGGTCGTATGCTACCGAATGCTCTGTTTATCACGTCAGCTTCTGCACCTCGAGGGGGTATTACACAGGCTGAATGCACCAAGAGAGCACTGCAGGATTTGGGAGTAGACTCAATTCGGATTCAATTAAACCCTGAGGCAACAGACACCGAATCTGAGGCTAAACGTTTTGTGCAGGCTTATGGCCAGAATACGCCGGTTATTTTGGTGACAAGTGCATTGCATCAACGCAGAGCCAAATCGTGGTTTGAAAAGGCAGGAGTAAAGGAAATTTATTCGGCTCCGTCAGATTATGCGGTATTTAGGGGACAAGGATACAGATGGACCGATTATCTACCGAGGATTAATCAACTACTAGCCTGGGATGCTTTGATTAAGGAGAAGTTGGGGATGTGGGAAGTCGGCGTGAAATAGCAGAGAGCGTAGGGCTGGGAGCGGAGAGCGGGAGGTGTTGCCGCTCTGCTATGCTTTCTTCGGAATGGCATAATTATGAGTTTTGAAGGTTGAGTTATGAATGCCCCGGAAGCAGAGACTTCGCTGCGCTGCGTCACGCTACGGGGCATGTTTCGGGTTGGTGGGTTTCGGGAAATGGCAGAGAGCAAAGGGCGGAGAGCAGAGAGCATGGGGCGTTGGCACTTTGTGAGTCTTGCTTCGGACTTTTTAACCACAGAGTTCGGGGAGTTGTTCACGAAGTACACGGAGAGGGGCGTTGCCGCTCGTCTATGCTTTTTTCGGAATGGTATAATTATGAATTTTGAAGGTTGAGTTATGAATGCCCCGGAAGCAGAGACTTCGCTGCGCTGCGTCACGCTACGGGGCATGTTTCGGGTTGGTGGGTTTCTGGAAATGGCAGAGAGCGAGGGGCGGAGAGCAGAGAGCAGAGAGCATGGGGCGTTGGCACTCTGTTAGTCTGGCTTCGGACTTTTTAACCACAGAGTTCGGGGAGTTGTTCTCAGAGGGCACGGAGAGAGGTGCGTTGGGAATTTGCGATTTGTGACAGTCCTAACTTTCTTTTGAATCAATCATCCTGCAAATCTTTCAATCCTGTTAATCAGGATTCAGACAAAGGATAGCTGATGTATGGAAGGTCAATTCGGGTTTGAATTGAGTGGAATCATTGCAATCATGTTAATCACCTAAATCCCAGTTCTGACAATTGGTTGGTTTCGAGAAATGGCAGTGAGCGAAGGGCTGAGAGCATGGAGCTGGAGACGTTGCTGCTCTTCTAGGCTTTTTTCGAAATGATGTAATGACTAGAAATGAAGTTTTTCTTAGATTAGAATTGAGCGGCATCCTGTTCATCACATTAATCCTATAAATCCCAGTTCTGACAAAGGAGTTTCCCCGAATTAGCGGAGAGCAGAGAGCATGGGGCCGAGAGCTAAGGGCAAAAGAGCGTAGAATCTGGAAGTTAGTTATGAATTCTGTAGGTTGCGCTGAACGAGCTTAAAGGTTAGAAGTAATTGAATTTGACAGACAAATACTCAATACGGTTTTTTGATCTTCTGCTTTCAGGGATCCTGTTGGTGGTTCTTCTTATACCCATGCTGATTTTGGGTTTGATCACTTTATTTGATTCCGGACTTCCGGTTCTCTTTTTTCAAAGACGAATTGGTTATGGCATGAACCCATTTACTATTTTTAAGTACAGAACCTTACCAAAGAAAAGGAAGGAATTCATGATTAATCAATCAGTTACTCTTTTTGGTAGATTTCTAAGAAAAACTAAGCTGGATGAATTACCTCAGCTAGTCAATATTTTAGTGGGCGACATGAGTTTCGTTGGTCCGCGTCCAACCTTACCTGAATATGTTGCGTGGTTCCCTGAGGAATTTGAGCCGACACTTCAAATTAAGCCCGGACTTTTTAGTTATGCCTCAATTAGTTATTTCAATGAGGAGGATTTGTTAGCTAATCAAGCTGAGCCTTTGACTTATTATAAAACTCAAATATTACCGGAGAAACTTAAACTGGATACTCGCTTGGTCACATCATTTTCTATAAAAGTCTATTTTCAATTGCTTTTTCTGGGCATTGCCCGGAGCTTGGGCCTTCGTTTCCCAAAAACCCTTCTTACATTCGCCCCATGATCCCCTTCCTCCTCCTAGGCTTCGGCCATATCGGTAAACGTCATGCTGCCTTAATTCAGGCGCATCCTGATGCAGAGTTAGTGGGCATAATTGAGGTAGATGAATCAAAACATGAAGAAGACAAAGCTTTCTTTTCTTCCCTAGATGCGTTTAAAGCTTCCGAGATTCGGGCAGATGTTGCCATCATAGCTTTACCCAATGGTTTGCATTTTCCTTATGCCTTAGCTGCTATGGAAATGGGCATGCATGTGGTGGTGGAAAAACCCATGGGACTGAACGCGGCCAATTGTGCTGCGCTTATTCAAAAAGCCGAAGCATTAGAAAAACGGCTGTTTGTGGTGAAACAGAATCGCTACAGTCCGCCATCCCAGTGGATGAAAGAAGTAGTAAGCTCAGGTAAGCTAGGATCCATTTATGAAGTCCATATCCGCTGCTTCTGGAATCGGGATCATCGCTATTATCAAGATGGACCGAAGTCGGAAATGAATTGGCGCGGCTCACTGAAATACGATGGCGGTGTGCTTTTCACGCAGTTCTCCCACTTTATTGATGTGATGTACTGGGTGTTTGGCGATATAGAAAATATCCAAACTCGCTTATTCAATCATAACCATATTCAGTCGACTGAATTTGCCGATAGCGGCATGGTATACTTTGATTTTGTGAAGGGAGGGGCAGGCAGCATGCAATTTTCTACCTCTGTGTTTGAAGAGAATATGGAAAGTAGCATGACGGTGCTGGCAGAGAAAGGGGCATTTAAAATTGGCGGACAGTATATGGATACGTTGGAATTTGCCCGCATTGAAGGCTATGAGGTTCCGGAATTACTTCCATCGCTTCCACCTAATGATTACGGCGGATTTAAAGGAAGTGCGGGAAATCATGCCTATGTACTCCAAAATGTAATTGATGTTTTGAAAGGAGAAGCTGAGGTTGCCACAGGAGGAGAGGAAGGCATGAAGGTAGTTGACATCATTGAAAGAATATATGCTGCTAATAGCTGAGTTGGAACTTTAAAAGGTTAGAAAAAAACCACCTGGATAGGGTGGTTTTTTTATTTAATCTTGAGGTTACTATAAAATTTCAGTAGTAGTTACCTTATTTTCATATAAAATGACGTGCTACTAAGACCAATGTTCAATTATGACTGATTCTAAGCTACAGAACTCCATTGAGGGCAATAAATTAGGATTAAGAGAGTCTAGAAATGGCCACCAATCGCACACGATCTGGCTAACGGGCCTATCCGGGTCTGGTAAAACTACTTTAGCATTGGCCGTGGAAAGTGATTTGTTGCGAAGGGGAATGCAGGCATTTGTATTGGATGGAGATAAGGTGCGAATGGGCTTGAATCAAGATTTGGATTTTAGTATAAACGGCCGTGCAGAGAATCTTAGAAGAATCGCAGAAGTAGCAAAATTGATGAACCAAGCTGGACTTATCGTCATTGCTGCATTTATATCTCCCTTCGAAAAAGATAGGAGAATGGTAGAATCAATAATTGGATCAACTCACTATTCTGAGCTCTTTATCGATTGTCCAATTCAAGTATGTGAAGAACGCGATGTAAAGGGTTTGTATCAAAAGGCAAAGAATGGGTCAATCAAAGAATTTACCGGCCTTGACTCACCCTACGAAATACCGCATAAGTCTGTATTTTCCATCAAAACGCATGAATTGAGCATTGAAGAATGCACCAGTCAAATACTTGAATTTATCCTCCCGAAGTTGGCACTGGAATGAAACGTTATCATTTAAATCGACTTGAAGAACTTGAAGCAGAATCCATCTATGTGATTCGGGAAGTGTTCTCTCAATTTGAAAATCCGGCCATCTTGTTTAGTGGCGGAAAGGACTCAATTGTCCTAACGCACTTAGCGAAAAAAGCCTTTTGGCCTGCCAAGATTACTTTTCCATTGGTGCATATTGATACAGGACATAATTTCCCGGAGACCATTGCCTTTCGGGATGCCTTGGTTGAAAAACTTGGCGTTCGACTCATTGTAGGTTCCGTTCAGGAATCAATAAACCAAGGACGAGTACAAGAAGAACAAGGCTTAAATGCCAGCCGGAATGCCTTGCAAACTACCACACTTTTAGACACCATTGAGAGGCATAAATTCGATGCGGCCATGGGTGGTGCAAGAAGGGATGAAGAGAAATCTAGAGCGAAAGAACGTTTCTTTTCTCACCGTGACGACTTCGGACAATGGGATCCGAAAAACCAAAGACCGGAACTTTGGAATTTGTTTAACGGAAAAAAAAGAATGGGTGAACATTTTAGGGTGTTCCCAATTAGCAACTGGACCGAGATGGACGTGTGGCAATACATTCTTGCAGAGAACATCGAATTGCCATCCTTGTACTTTGCCCACGAGAGAGAATTGATTGAGCGAAATGGAACTCTGCTTGCTGTAAGCGAGTACCTGAACATGCGAGGTGATGAGGTGAAGTTCACCAAAACGGTTCGATACAGAACCTGCGGTGATATGCCCATAACAGGAGCGATAGAATCTACTGCCAGCACCCTGGAAGACATCATTCAAGAAATTGCAGCCACCCGTTTAACAGAACGAGGATCTAGGGCAGATGATAAACGCTCCGAGACGGCAATGGAAGACAGAAAAAAACAAGGATACTTTTAATGGAGGAACGCTTTCATACAGAAGGATATCTGGACATGGAATTGCTGCGTTTCACTACAGCAGGGAGTGTAGACGACGGAAAAAGTACCCTTATAGGTCGCTTGCTTTACGATTCAAAGTCGATTTTTGAAGATCAACTGGAAGCCGTTAAAAGCAGCAGCGAAAAGAAAGGACTGGTTCACATTGATTTATCCTTGCTCACGGACGGACTAAAAGATGAACGTGAACAAGGAATTACTATCGATGTAGCCTACCGCTATTTCGCTACACCAAAACGCAAATTCATTATTGCCGATACGCCCGGCCATATTCAATATACCCGGAATATGATAACAGGAGCCTCCACTGCAAACCTTGCTTTAATTCTGGTAGATGCGCGCAAAGGAGTTATGGAACAAACGTATCGACATAGTTTTATTGCTTCTTTATTGCAAATTCCTCACATCATCGTTTGTGTGAATAAGATGGACCTAGTAGACTATGATCAGAAAGTCTTCAATGATATCGTCAGCCAATACGAAGACTTTGCAGCTAAGATGGATGTGAAAGACATTCGCTTTATTCCTATTTCTGCATTGAAAGGAGACAATGTAGTTAACCGATCTGAGAACATGGATTGGTATGATGGCTCGACCTTGCTCTATACACTAGAGAATATTCACATCGGAAGCGACCAAAATCACTTGGATGCGAGGTTCCCGGTTCAAACAGTAATTCGTCCGCATTCTGATCAATACCATGATTTTAGAGGTTATGCTGGACGGGTTGCTGGAGGTGTCTTTAGAAAAGGAGATGAAGTGGTTGTTTTACCGAGTGGATTCAGAAGTAAAATTAAGTCGCTGTTTGTAGGAGACTCGGAAAAAGAAGAGGTTTTCCCGCCCATGTCTGTGACCATGACATTGGAAGATGATATCGATATAAGCCGTGGAGATATGCTGGCTAAAGTAAATAATCAACCCGACTTAAATCAGGATGTTGAAGCCATGATTTGCTGGTTGAATAATCGACCACTCAATCCGTCTGCAAAATATGTTTTAAGGCACACGACTAATGAGATGCGAGCCATGGTGAAGGAAATAGTCTATAAACTGGATATTAGCACACTCAATCGAGTTCAAGGAGACACCACTATTCAAATAAACGATATTTTTCGGGCTAGAATCCGGACCACAAAACCGGTGTTAATGGATAGCTATAGAACAAATAGGAATACAGGAAGTATCATTTTAGTTGATGAGTCGAGCAACGAAACAGTAGCTGCCGGAATGATTATCTAGTTTTGTATTCAATGAAAACAAATATGACAATCCTCACTATTCTGGTGGGGATTTTTTGTGCTTTTGATTCCACTGCCCAACCCTTTCTTAACTGGAACAGGGTCAATGTGCAAAAGCAGCTTTCGAACAAGCAAAGTGTATTCTTGGAAGGCGACCTACGTTTGTTTGCATCGGATTTCGATGTGCAGCAATTTATGTTTCGTGCTGGTTGGCTTACCAAGTTGGATAATCACAATGAAAGTGATCTAGGCTTAGCTTACTTTCACAGCTTGCGTAACAGTGATAATACAAAAGCCAGTCATGCGGAAGAATACCGACTTCATCAATCCTTTAGATACCTCTACCCCTCCAAGTTTCCATTCTTTGCAAGGTTTAGAGTGGAAGAGCGATTCTTACCAACCGAATGGACAATTCGCCCGAGGTATATGCTGGGTGTTGAATTTCCACTTGGCAGTGGACGTTTTATTTTATCGGAAGAGTACCTGCATCAATACCACTCAGGAATAAGCCGTTGGAAATTCGATCAGAACAGGGTAGAATTGGCTTACAAACACATGCTCTCTCGTGATGACAAGCAAAGTATGTATTTGGGTTTCATGTGGATGAGTCAGAATCAACGCGATTTGAGGCGTTATATATTCCGGCTCGGTTATAATTTAGTACTTTAACCGCTGCAATAAGATGGTAGCACTGCTTTTAACATGGCTTGTTGTATTTCTCTCTTCGGCTCGAATTAGCCGATGGCTGGGACTGTACAACCCTGTTTCCTATTTTTTATCGGTTGTAAGTGGGCTAGCTGTACTACTATGTGTTGCCACAGCATGGACCTTGTTACTCCCGGCTCATTGGATGCTGCCCATAGTAATTGTATTGGCAGCTTTGGAAGCACCTGCTCAGATTAAGCAATTTAAGCTCGAGGCAAAGGAACGTTTGGAGTACGCCTTATTGCTTATCATTTGCCTTATTCCCGCATTGGTGCCCAATTGGATTAACGATGAATCGGCATATTACCTGCCTTCCATCAAGTGGTATGCAGAAGAAGGGTTTGTTAGCGGATTGGGACAATGGAATATTCGTTATGCTCTTTCTTCCAGCTGGCATGTGCTGTCGGCCATATTCTATTGGGATTTCTTCCCGGATAGAATATGGAATTTCAACGGACTGCTCCTTTTTCTTTTTTGCTTAGACTACCTGCGTCGGTACAGTAAGCTGCTTCCATTAATACCACTGCTGGTGCTGAGTGCTCCTTTTTTAAACGCACCATCGCCCGACCTGCCAATATTGCTGTGTACTGTATTTTTAATGCAATACCACGCTCAGTTGAGCGCAAGAGAATGGAGTTTTATGCTGCTATTCATACTTGGAATTAAAGCAACAGGATTAAGCTTATTGTTAATTGGAGTTTATCCTTTATTAAAGTACCGAGTTCAATTTCTCCGCTATGCCTGGGTCTTAGTTCCTTTTGGCGCACTATGGTTGATTAAAAATCAGGTATTGACAGGGCACCTTTTGTTTCCTATGAACTCAGCTTGGATTCCATCAGACCATACATTACCTATTTCGATGTTAGCTGAGTTTAGAAATGGTGTCTTAGCTGAGGTATATGGTTTAGGA
Organism: Bacteroidota bacterium; assembly: GCA_006226545.1. Taxonomy (GTDB): domain Bacteria; phylum Bacteroidota; class Bacteroidia; order UBA8524; family UBA8524; genus M1806. The sequence continues at coordinate 22,742 of SBGR01000031.1, forward strand.
TTCAGCGGAAATGACTGGCTTCAAGCGAACATGGGTTTTGGCGATAGACTTTTTGGTTTATTTAAGTTGAAGCCCTATAAAGTAGTAATGAACCTTGTTGTATTGGGTGGCGGATTTATGATGATTATGTTTTATGCATCTTCTAAGGTTCGCAGAATTCCGGTTATGAGCCTTTGGGTAGCAATGAGCCTAGTGCTTTGGTTGATTATGGCTCCCAATTACCGTTTCGGATTGGGAATTGGTATAGGAGCGATGTTAATCCTACTTCAAGGTCAGGCCTTTATCCGCTTTGGAGCAATCGCCCATAGGTTAAGTTTAGCGATTTTAGTAGGTGCCGTGACTTGGTTAAATACATCGGGCACAAAAAACGTTAGAGTTGTTTCTTGCGGAGACCCACATGAATTAAGCATCAATCAGCTTCTTTACCCTGTGCCTTATCCGGAATTGTCAAGTGAACGAGTTGAAACGGAAGTGCCGTATTACCGCCCTATCGATTGTTTGTACTGCGGCGATGCACCAAGACCTTGTTTGCCGGATACCGTAAAACGGACACATGAAGGTTTGGGGGTTAGACCATGGACAAAATAGGCTTGGGGCGGAGAGCGAAGGGCAGAGGGCGGAGAACGGAGAGCAGAGGGCGTGGAGCAGAGGGCGGAGAGCGGAGAGATGGTGGCGTTGATGCTCTGTTAGGCTTTCTTCGAGCTGAGGTAATTATGAATTGTGAAGGTTGAGTTATGAATGGAAATGGCGGAGAGCAGAGGGAGGAGGGCAAAGAGCAAGGAGCAGGGGGCTGGGAGAAAGAGGCGTTAGTATTCTTCCTGGCTTTCTTCGGACTGATGTGAGTTTTGAATTATTTAACTGCTCTCAAACTTGCATTTGG
>SBGR01000014.1 GCA_006226545.1 Bacteroidota bacterium
AATTCAATTGAATTGCATAGCATTGTAGCGCTTTAGCGAAGTTTAACTTTTCTAAAGCGCTATTTTTGTTCTGGGTAGCGGTCTCACACACAGCCTTTACCCGGAAATAGAAACAAACACAACCCAAATAAACCCAAATATGATTAAACATACTTTGAGCTGTTTAGCCTTGTTAATTGGCTTTTCGGCAAGCGCAACGAACCACGTTGTTACCTCTACCAATGATGCCGGAGCCGGCACATTGAGAGAAGAAATCACCAACGCCATAGCCGGAGATACCATCACCTTCGACGGATCGCTCATTGGCTCAACCATTACACTTTCTTCTGAAATCGCATTTGCCAAGTCTTTGGCGATTATTGGCCCTGGTTCAGAAAACCTGAGCATCGATGCTAATTTCAACTCGCGTATTTTTAAAATTACAGACGGAGATATTTACATCTCCGGACTAAAATTGCTCAATGGGTTTTTGACAGGATCATTAGAATACCATGGTGGAGTGATTAATCACAGTGATGCAGGTACATTAAGATTGAACGACATTCATTTTGAGTTTAGTGACTGTCGGCAAAGCAATGGGTCTCAAGGAGGTGGACTTTTTTATGCTGTGAATGATGGGAGACTTGAAATGGACAGCTGCAAATTCACCAATAACAATGCGGATAACTACGGTGGAGCAGTCTCCTGCAATGGATCAGCCGATTATTGCCGGATCAATTACTGCTGGTTTGATGGCAATACAGCAAGTACAGGTCCTGCTGGTGCAATCTTTTCCAATGCCGATACCCTTGAAATCTTTAATTCTACTTTATCGAATAACTCAGGATTACAAACGGCTTCATTGTGGAGTAGAAGTAGCTATAAATTCGCACTTTTGAAAATTGTTAATTCAACTTTCAGTAAAAATATTGCTTCTGTTCCATCTAATATATTTGATGTTTCAAAAGGTAGTGTAGAGCTAATCAACAATACCTTTCACATGGACAATGAGCCAATCCGTATCCAAGGGAATATACACAGTTTTGACACTGTAAATCTAGTAGTTCAGAATAATATCTTTAACAATACTGGTCTTAATATAGAATACAATGAAAATGTAATATGTACATCACTTGGTGGGAACGTTTGTAGCGATACTTCCATGCGCCGCTTCTTGAATAACACCAACGATACCAACGAAGTATCTGCCGGTATTGAAGCAAATTCATCTACTAACGGAGGATTTATGCCTTCGCATGCTATTCTGCGTGGCAGTGTGGCCATAAAAAACGGTACACCCGGCGGTCCATTAACTGATCAGTTAGGAAGAATCAGAACCTATTTAGATGCCGGAGCAGTGGATTATATCTGTCCGGTAGTACAAGGCACGGATACCCGAACGGTATGTGATTCATTTATTTGGATTGACGGCAATACCTACAATGCCAATACCACTACAGCCACCTATTTGTTGGTGGATGCGGCAGCTTCCGGTTGCGACTCTTTGGTTACCTTAAACCTAACAGTAAATAGTACTCCTGATAAGGGTGTTTTGCGTAATGGTAAAACCCTTTCTTCAGACGCTCCTTTTGCCAACCACGTTTGGTTGGATTGCGATAAGAATATGGAACCTATCCAAGGTGAAACTGGCCCTTCATTCACAGTTAAGACCAGCGGTAACTATGCACTTGAAGTTTCAAATGGAGCTTGTATTGATACCTCAGATTGCATCAACGTTGATTTAACTGGAATACTTGAAAGTAATTTTAGCGATGCGATTCAAGTGTATCCTAACCCAACTTCCAAGGATATCCAGATACGTTTTTCTGCTTTGCAATCGCACTTAAACATTGAAGTGCGAAATGCCTTAGGCCAGGTTGTTCTAGTCAAAGAATTCACTCAAACTGATTTAGTGGAGCTGGAATTGAACCAAGCGAATGGAATTTATTTTATTGAAATTAATGACGACAAACATCAGAAAGCTCTGGTGCGAATCGTAAAACGCTAATTCGGTATTTGATTAATTGAGCTCCTCTATGTTTAGGGGAGCTTTTTTTATGCATGGAGCTGTCACTTTCACTGCGTAATTTCGTACACTATCTATGGAACAGTCTCTTTTTGCTTTTATTGAACAATACATGCCTTTGACTCAGGAAGAAAAGGACATGCTAGTAGGCTTCAATCTTTTTAGACAAGTGAAAAAGGGAACTATTCTCCTAGTTGAAGGAGAGGTGCCCAAAGAATCCTTTTTTGTATTGCAGGGTTGCCTCCGTGCTTATGTTATCAAGGATGGGGAAGAGCGAACTACCGCTTTTTTCACGGAGATGCAAGGCGTTAATCCACCCGGCGTGCAGAATGGTAGAGCATCCGACTACACCGTTGCGGCAGTGGAAGACTCCATTTTATCCGTGGCGACACCGGAAATGGAAAAAGAATCTTTTGAAAAATTCCCCCGTTTCGAACACCTGTGCCGAATCATGTCTGAGCGATTGCTGGACGAGAAGCAACAGGAATTTGATTCATTTAAGTTGAACAGTCCGGAGGAACGGTACCAGATTTTATTGCAAAGCAACCCTCGCCTGGTTACCCGGGTACCACAGCATCAATTGGCTAGTTTCCTCGGCATTACTGCTCAATCACTGAGTAGGATTAAGTCGAGGATGCAAGAAAAAGAACGCGCAGCCCTGAGCAAGTGAGTCTATCGGGGTTTTGATGATCCGGTAATTGACTGTTCAGCCACAAACCTAGCCTAAAGAAAATTTTCGTTTGAGGTAGGGGATAGCTCCACTTCTGTGTCCTAAATACATGAGAGCATTATTTTATCTAAGCGCCTTGATCGCCGTTTTAGGATTCAGCGCTTGTTCGGGAGATGAAAACATCAGAGGGAGAGGAAACAAAGAAACCACCATTCGCGAAGTGGCCAATTTCGATCGGATCTACTTGCATCATCCCGCCGATGTGCAGGTATTTAAAGACACCGCCTTCTACATCGAAATGAACGACTACAATAACCTCTTGCCTTATATCAGAACCCGATTGAACGGTACCACCCTCATTGTAGATGTAGCGCCAAACATCGATTTGCATAATAGTCAAACCAAAATGACCATTCACCTTCCAAGTTTATACGAGCTGCAAATCTCAGGTAGCGGTGAAATGGACGTATACGGCAACTTTAGCGAATTGAATCGTGCTCAAATCAGTGGTTCAGGTAGAATTGCCATTGAGCAATTGGTGCACAACAGTACCTTCAACGCAGAAATTTCAGGCAGCGGAAACATCAAAGCCAATGGACAGGTTAACCGCCTTGATAGCCGCATCAGTGGTTCGGGGAAATTTGACTTCCTGTACCTAAAATCAAAGGAGGCCAATGTCTCCATCAGTGGATCCGGAACGGCCTATGTTAATGCCGACCAATACCTAGACGCCCACATAGACGGTAGCGGCAAAGTTCGCTATACTGGCAATCCGCAATTGCAAGTATCCATCAGTGGAAGCGGTACCGTACAACGTTATTAAGTTCCCTACCTTAATTCGTTCAATAAAAAAGCCACCTCTAAGGGTGGCTTTTTCGATTTATACTCTGGCTTGAGTATCGTTTAATTTTGCTTTTTCTTGATGGAACAACCGATGGCTTTGGTAAACGGTACCGCCGGTTTCTTTCCTTCTAATAAGGCATTAACAGCATCTTGAACATAATGTTTGTCGGCCTTGTCGGCTTCTTTGGTATTGTTGTCAATTGCACCGATGTATTCAACGTAAAACTTAGCGTCTTTCTTATTCACCACGTAAACATGGGGTGTACGACTTGCTCCAAATGCCGGGTAAATGCTTTGATCAGCGTCTACAAGGTATGGAAAGGTGAATCCTTTTTCTTTTGCACGCTCCTTCATTTTATCAAAGCTATCATCCGGCTCCTGAATGGAATCGTTTGGGTTGATGGCAATGACAGGATAGCCTTTGCTTTTGTACATGGCATCCAAAGCGATGATTCGGTCTTCGTATGCTTTGGAGTAAGGGCAGTGGTTGCAAGTAAAGATCACGATAAATCCTTTGGCGGTTTTATTATCGGATAGCGACACCATTTTATCGTCGATGTTCTTCAATTTGAAATCGGCTACTTCATCGCCCACTTCATAGCCTGTGCCGGTGCTCAATTCGGCTGGTTTGGTAGCGATGCTGAATGCGCCGCCCAGTATTACGAGCATAAAAAGAGTAAATTTTAACTGCTTCATGAACCTAGTTTTTATTGGGGTAAATTTTTAAAAATGCATCTTTCAATTCGGAGCCGTGAAAACTTTTTTCGTAAAAGGCTCGTTTGTCTTTGTGGTATATCACGGTGGCCGGTATAGCCCCAGACCAGCTGCTGTCTACCTTGGAAATCCAGGTATCGGCATCCGGGTCGTCCATAATCATCACCTGGCTTTTCACTTGTTTCTTCTTGATGAACGGAATCACCACCGGATCTTTTTTCTCTGCGAAGTCGAGGCTAACCAACAAGACTTTCACTTTTTTATCACGGTATTCCATCGCTAAAGAATCAAACAAAGGCAATTCTTGGATGCAGGGCTTGCACCAAGAGGCCCAGAAATTTACGATGTAGGTGGTATCCGTATTCTTATGGAGGTAAGGCTCAAACTGCTCAAAATTATAGACCGGCACATCCGGCTCTGCGGTTTGTTGCGCTCCCTGAATCAGGGCTCCTAATAAAAATAAATGTAACAACATTGATTTGAGTAATTCCAGAATCGTGCCACGAGCTCTATTCTGCAGTAGTTTCTTTCCAGGTCTTAGACGAAGAAAATGGATTTAACTGACAAGGCGGAAAAAAAAATCTACCGACGTACCTTTGCGGCGCATGATAGATTTGGTGAATTTCAGTTTCGACTTTGGTGGTCGTTACTTATTTAAAGATGCGAGTTGGCAGATTAATCCGGGAGAGCGTATTGGACTCATCGGACAAAACGGTACAGGTAAGTCTACCTTGCTTCGCGTTATCAGCGGAGAATACAGCCTTAGCGGAGGCACGCTGACCAAAGCCAAAGAGGTTACCATTGGTTTCTTGAACCAGGATTTGCTTTCGTATGAAAGCGAAGAGGATATCTTCACCGTGGCCTTGGGCGCCTTCTCGAGGGTAACAGAACTGGAAGTTGAATTAGCCAAAATCTACGAGCAAATGGCCACCGATCATTCGGATGCGCTCATGCAAAAACTCACCGATTACCAAACAGAATTCGACAGCTTAGACGGCTACAATATTCACCACAAAACCGAAAAGGTATTGGAAGGATTGGGCTTTGAAACCAAAGACCTGAAACGTCCGTTGCGCGAGTTTTCAGGTGGATGGCGTATGCGTGTGATGCTCGCTAAATTGCTTTTGCAAAACCCGTCGGTACTCTTGCTGGATGAGCCTACCAACCACTTGGACTTACCTTCCATTCAGTGGTTAGAAGAATACATTCAAGATTATCCCGGTACGGTTATCACCGTATCGCACGACCGTTTCTTCTTGAATAATATGGTGACCAAAATTGTGCATGTTACCGGTCAGAAATTGGTTCACTATCCGGGTAATTACGACGATTTCTTGGATGCGAAATCGGAGCGGGAAGAGATTCAACAAAAGGCCTTTGATAACCAGCAAGCGTATATCCGCCAGCAAGAGCGCTTCATTGAGCGATTTAAGGCAAAGGCTTCCAAGGCTACCCAAGCCCGAAGCAAGATGAAGCAGTTGGAGAAGATTGAAAGGGTAGAAGCCGTGCAAGACGACTCCGTTGAAATCAACCTTCGTTTTGAGGTGAAACAACAGAGTGGTAAGGTATTGAGCAAACTCTACGATATAGAAAAATCGTATGGCGATAACCTCATCTTTAAACATACCAATGCCGAGATTGTAAAGGGCGATAAAATAGCCTTGATTGGTGCGAACGGTAAGGGTAAATCTACGTTGCTCCGTTTGCTCACCAACATGGAATCTGTGCAGAAAGGGAAGGTAGAAACCGGTCACAATGTGAACGCCGCCTTCTACGCTCAGCACCAGTTGGAATCGCTCAACCTCGTTAACTCCATCTTGGATGAATTGCGTCACCACAGTCCACAAAAATCAGATCAAGAGCTGCGCACCGTTTTAGGCTGCTTCTTGTTTACTGGCGATGATGTTTTCAAAAAAATAAAAGTGCTATCGGGTGGTGAAAAAGCCCGTGTGGCCTTAGCGAAGACTTTATTGACGCAAGCCAACTTCTTATTGCTGGATGAGCCTACCAACCACTTGGATATGCAGAGTATCAATATCCTGGTTCAAGCGCTGCAACAGTATGAAGGCACCTTCATTGTGGTCTCTCACGACCGTTACTTTGTGTCCCGCATCGCCAATAAGATCTGGTGGATTGAAGACCATGAGCTAAAAGAATACAACGACGATTACGATAGCTTCAATGTTTGGAAGAAAGAGCAAGACGCCATCCGAGCTAAAAATCCGGCTCCCGTGGTAAAAGCCCCAAAACCCGAAGTGAAGAAGGAGGAAAATAACGGCGCTAGCGAAATAAAATCGCTTAAGAAGCAGTTAGAGGAAACAGAGAAACAGCTGGAAGGACAAAAATCACTTTTACTGACTTTAGAGAAAGAGATGGCAAGTCCGGCTCTTGCAAACGACTACGAAGCCATGACGGAAAAAGGCAAGGCTTACGAACAATGCAAGCAGGATAAAGCAAAACTCGACGAGCAGTATGAAGAACTGTTTGAAAAACTGCTAAGTTTGGAAGGATAATGCTACTTCGATTCTATCTACTTTTAATGCAGGCGCTTACGCCGGCAGCCGAAGACAACGGCAAGGTTTTACGCTACGAGAATTACATCTACGAGGATAATATTCGTACCGTTCAGTTTCTACAGAAGGGAACCCAATACCCGGTCCCTTTAATTAAAATTGGAAACTCCGATCGTTTGACCCTTAGCTTTGATGAGCTGGGAACCGAAAACGATTATTACCAGTATACACTCATCCATTGCGATGCCTACTGGAGACCAAGCAACCTTCGTCCTTTGGAGTATTTAGAAGGCAATAATTTTGAGTACATCAACGACTTCAAATACTGCAGCAATACCTACCAGAAATACGTGCACTATTCGGTGCAAGTTCCGGGAACGGAAATGCGTCCGAAGTTCTCCGGTAATTACCTGCTTAAGGTTTACCGCAATTTTGATGAAGAGGATATCGTTTTGACCCGCAAACTTTTCATCTTGGATGGGAAAGCATCCTTCGAAGTAGACATTCACCCTGCTACCCTGGCCGGCTCTCGTTTCTCTAAACAAGAAGTGGATTTAAAGGTAAAACTGGAAAACTATACCGTGGTTAATCCTTACCAAGATTTGAAATTGGTGATGTCGCAAAACAACCGTTGGGACAATGCCATTGGCGGTTTGGCTCCACAGTTTATTGTGGGTAATGAGTATACCTACAACTACGAAAAGGAAAACCTGTTTGACGGAGGCAATGAATTCCGCTTCTGCGATTTTCGCAGCCTTCGCTTTTTCTCACAGAATGTAGAAAGCAAAAGATTCGACTCTTTGTATCACTTGGTCTTGAAGACCGAGGAGAAGCGAGGTGCTAAAGCGTATTACCAGTACATCGATTTCAACGGTAAATTGGTTATCGCTAACAAAGACGGACAAACCGATGCATCCATAGACGGAGACTACGTTTGGGTGTATTTCAAACTAAAAAGCGATCAGGAATTCCGCACCGGCGATCTTTATGTTTACGGAGCCTTGTCGGATTGGAGACCGGACCCTCGCTTTAAAATGACCTACAATACAGCGGCAAAACAATACGAAGCCAAGGTCTTATTGAAACAAGGCTATTACAGTTACATCTTCGCTACCCAAAACAGCAAAACCGGCGTGATGGAAACCATAGAATCGGAGGGGAATTTTATGGAGACTGAAAACGACTACTATATCTACTATTACTGCCGCAATCAGCTTTTGGATTACGATGAGTTGATTGGCTTTACGGCGGTAAATTCCAGAAAAGGCAATTAAGCGTGTAACTTTCAAGATGGAACCGCGTCTTGAAAATATGCATGTAGCGATTCAGGGTGAGATGCGCGCTGCTGTGGCCTACCGCTATGGTGGTCCGGAAGTGGTTGAAATTGCCCAAATTCCAATTCCGGTTTTCACTGAAAAAGAAGTACTTATTGAAGTGCATTACAGCACGGTTAACCGCACTGACACCGGTTTCAGGCGAGCCAATTACGTGGTGTCTCGCTTGTTCAGTGGCCTTCTCAAACCAAAGTCGCCCGTATGGGGTTCAGAGTTTTACGGTAAGGTGATCGCGGCGGGTTCAGCCTGCAGTTATCTCAAAGTTGGCGATTTCGTATGCGGCTTCGACGATAGCCGTTTCGGTGCCCATGCTCAGTACATGGCCATAGCCGAAAATGCAGGCTTATGTGTGGTGGAAGAAACCGATAAGCCGGAGATTGCCGTATTGATGGAAGGCGGTCATTATGCCTTGAGCGATATTCGTGCGGCACGCTTAGCTGCCGGCGACCTCTGTTTGGTATTCGGGGCGAGTGGGGCCATCGGCTCTGCCGCGGTACAAATTTTAAAATCCATGCACATGCGGGTGATAGCCGTGAGCCTAGAAGAACACCTGGATCAGGTGAAAGGGCTTGGGGCCGATGAAGTCTATTCGGTAGAGGAATTTCAATCGATGGTGCCACAAGCCTCCCTCGATTTTTTATTTGATGCCGTGGGTAAGCTAGACTATGCCGATGTTAAGCACTTGATTAAACCTGTGGGTTCTTATATCTCCACCGAGATGGGCAAGGGATTTAAAAACATTTGGCGTGCGCTGTTTGGTTTTTTATTGCCCGGTCCGAGTGTGAAGTTTCCCATTCCTTTGATGAGGCAAGAAGACGCTAAATTCCTCTATGGACTATACCAGATGGGTAAGTTTAAACCCCTTATCGATAGGGAATATGCTTTGGATGAGATTCAAGAAGCCCACCGCTATGCCGAGTCGGGGATGAAACTCGGCAACCTGATTATTCGCATTAAAGACTAAGTCAGGGCTTTTACTACTTTTGAGTATGTCTTCTTTCGCTCAAACACCCAAACCACCTTATTATGCGGTGATCTTCACTTCGGTACTTAATTCAGGCGACAATGGCTATCATGCCATGGCAGAGAAGATGCTTGAATTAGCCGCAACGATGCCGGGTTATTTGGGCGTGGAAAGTGCCCGCGAAGAAATTGGCTTGACAGTTTCGTACTGGGAAAGCGAAGAAGCCATCGCGCAATGGAAGGCGCATAGCCTGCATCAGCTGGCACAAGAAAAGGGCAAAGCCGAATGGTATGCTAAGTTTCAGGTGAGAGTTGCCAAGGTAGAGCGGGATTACGACTTTACATCAGGGCACTAAAAAATGGCCTCCATCGCAAGGATTAAGGCCATTCTTTTCAATTCAATTTTCGGAAGTCTCCGGTTGAAACCACTTCAGGTATAAATTCCAATAATCAAATTCCAAACGCCAACATAGGATTTCGAAAGATTCGGGATTGGAATTTACAGGGCAGTCTTTTATTGAACCTGCAATCGGGCAATGCGAATGCCTTGCTGGTCTTTCGCTTGAAGCAGGTAGATGCCTTTTTTCAGGGAAGTAACATCCCACGACGCATCGGCGTTTTGCTTTAATACACTCACTCGACCATCCAAACTTATCACAGAAACTTCTGCCGGTTCCGAAGTAATTCGGATGGAAGTTTGGGCCGGGTTAGGATAGAACTGCAGCAGCTGTGCCTGCTTTCGCTCAATGCCTAATTTATTGAAGTAATAAACCTCCTTTTGCTGCTGAGCCCAAGTATTGGTATTCTTATCGAAATAGTTGTAGTAACGCTCCAAGGTAACATCATCGAAACCGTAAACAATGCTATCCTGACTACCGTCTTGCAAAGACCAGCCATTGCCTACGCGCTGGTAAGAAACTGTTTCGATGCGGTGGTCTTTTGCATCGTAGCGGTAGTCTACACGTGAAGCCGTGTCTAAGGTGAAACCGTTCCAGTTGAAAAGAATTTTTTTAACACGGTTATCGTCAACATAGATGGAAGAATCATAGGCTGCCGGAATCCAGTCGAAGCCATTCCAAGAATAACCGTAGTATAAGCTTGGGTCAAATTGAGCATGGTCGTAGCCGTCTCTCCACTGCATCTGATCCAGCTTAATGAATTTACTGAAACCGTGGTTATCGGATTCTACCTCCAAGGTATGCGGGATATCGTTGGCATCGAAATCAGACCAGGTGAGTCGTTGGTATGGAATCACGCCGTTTTGAGTTTGTTGGTATAAGATATAAGATTCAATACGGTCGTTTGTGCCGTAGGTAAACTCAAAAGAGTCGCCGTACACAATATTCCATTCTTGCAGGTTGAGATTGTACTGCCGCACCAAATAAGAAGTTCTGTTGTTCTTGGCATCGTATACGCTCTTCTCTTCCAAAAGCGGTTCCCAGTTGCCATTGGAATAGGTCTCGGTATAAATCAATTGAATCTTCCCGGAGCTGTGGTAAGAATAATTAGCTTCATTGATAACCTGTCGAGTTGTTGGCGATTTCTCAAAGGTCTTCGATTTCTGGCTGAGACTATTGTACACGTACTCTTGGATATTGTACAGCTCCCATTGGTTATTGTTCCAATGGTAGAAATAGCCCGAATCGGCTAGGCTGAATTGCCTTTTGCCATACGAAGCGGAAGCTTGTTCCGGTAGTCCAATTTGCTTTAAAAGGTTTTGTGCCTGCGAGGGCAAGCTAGACAGCGTGAAAGCTGCTAAAAGGTACAGTAGGTGTCTTTTCATATCGCTTTAAATGAATTCTAAAGGTATAGATTGACAAACACCCAGCAAAAGTTCGGGCCTGCTTTTCGAGGAACGAACACCTTGCGCAAGAAGAATCTAGCGAATATTATTTTTTCAATCCGATTTCAGCCAAGCGCTCATTCAGGTACTCACCTGCAGAGATTGGAGCGTAGGCTTGCGGATGCGCTGAGTTAACGCACGAAGGCAAACAATCCAATCGCATGGAGCTCTTCGGATGCAAAAAGAATGGAATAGAATAACGTGAGGTATGCCATTGTTCTCTTGGCGGATTCACCACGCGGTGGGTGGTTGATTTTAAGCGATTGTTGGTGAGTCTTTGCAGCATATCACCTACGTTCACCACCAGCTGGCCCGGCAAAGCGGTAACACTTACCCATTCGCCTTGTTTGTTTAGAATCTGCAAGCCGTCTGCACTGGCACCCATCAACAACGTAATGAGGTTGATGTCTTCGTGTTCTCCGGCTCTAACGGCAGAGGCGGGCTCATTTAAAATTGGTCCGTAGTGAATAGGGCGCAAGATGCTGTTCCCGTTATGCACTTTAGCATCAAAGTAGTTTTCTTCCAGTCCCAAGAACAGCGCAATGGCGCGAAGCATTTGCATGCCGGTAGATTCCAAGGTTTTATAGGCACGCATTCCTTCTTCGTAAAAAGCGGGGAGCTCAGCTACGTGAACATTATCCGGGTATTCCGATTTAATTGGATCACCATCGGTAACTTCTTGTCCGAAATGCCAGAATTCTTTCAAATCGCCTTCTGTGCGGCCTTTCGCATGTTCTTTACCAAAGGAGGTATAACCACGTTGACCGGCTAACCCTTCAATTTCATATTTCAACTTTACTTCGCTTGGCAATTCAAAAAAGGCTTTCACTATTTCATACAAACGCTCTTCTTGGTCTTTTTCAAATCCGTGATTTTTCAAGGCCACAAAACCTACTTTTTCATAGGCCTCACCTAAGGCTTGAACAAAGGCTTGTTTGGCATTTTCATCACCGCTAAGGAAGTCGGCTAAATCAACGGAAGGAATATTGAGCGCTTGTGTCATAATCGTGCAATTCTAGGCGTTACAAATATAAGGATGAGAAGCAGTTTCAATAGAGATTTTCCTGTGTTGAACTGCCTTTCCTCATTTAAATTTCAATTCCTACATTTGTCGCACATGAAGAAAATTACCGTCCTCTTTTTCCTGCTTCTCAGCTTCGGTGCTTGGGCACAGAAATACCCTGTTCCGGCTCACCAAGATGATGACATCATGAAGCCGATGGGTTTTAAGAATCCGGAAACCGGTAAATGGGTGATTCCGCCCACCTTTGACTACGTAAAAGAATTTGGACCGAAAGGTACCGCGGTGGTATACCGCAACGGCAAAGCGGGCTTTATCGATAAAAAAGGTTTGTTGTTTATCTCACCGGTATACGATGATGCAGAAAACTTCAATGAAGATGGAATAGCTGTTGTTCGCCGCGCAGGCAACTTCGATAAAGTTGACGCTCACATGCCAAGCAATGACCGATTTGGTGCCATCGACATGAGCGGAAAACTGGTGATTCCCTATGTATTCAGAGAATTAAACGATAATTCTTTCAAAGGTACCTTGGTTGGTAAACGCGATTATGCCTGGGGTATCGTAGATATCAGAGGAAAGATTGTTGTTCCCTTTAAGTATACCATGATCAACGTGCACAAAAGCAGAGAAGTGGCCATTGTGCGTCACGATTCTACGGTGGGCGTGATTCGCCATGCCGATAATGCCTTTACCTTCATTGTGCCGGAGGGGGATAACATGGCGCGTTTTGCCGGAAACCGCAGAATTTCAGTCATGAAAGACCGTAAATACGGCTACGTTGACTTTGAAGGCAACTTGGTTATCCCGTATGAATTCTCTCAGTTTTCCGTCTTCCGCAAAGGCCTTTGCATGGTAAAGCGAAACGGATACTACGGATTCATTGATACTTCAGGTAAAACGGTAGTACCCTTTGAATACGATGGTGGAGAATTCTTTGTTAACGATTCAGCCATCATGCTCAAACAAGGAAAGATGGGCATGATCAACTCCAAAAACGAGGTATTGGTGGAGTTTATCTACGACCGCATTTCACGCTTCTACTTCCCTCGTCCGCCCGGAGGCTTGGTACTCATCAAACAAGGCATTTGGCATTACATGGATCCTACTACCCATGAGGTGAAGGTTTGGGAAGACTTCGATTTGAATAACCCGAATTTCTACCGTGATCCGAAAAAGGACAAAGCCCCGAAAGAGAAGGCTAAGCCTGAAGAAGAGGAAGACGACGAATAAAGAACTTGGAAAGCTCTACGTTTTTTTACTAAATTAGAGCTATGAATCTAAGACCTGCCTTTATTCTCTTTATCAGCATTTTCTTTTTTGCTTGTTCGGTTCAAACCTCACGATCCACTGAAAAACAGGAAGACTTGATTGTTCAAAAAGAGGATTTTGTTATTGCTTATTTCACCAAGCTAACAGACGAATTACCGAAGAGTTATAAAATTGAACACGCCGAACAAGGAGCTTTTCTCATGATTCAGGCTACCGACAACCACACCTACGCCTGGCCACTTAAAAAAGTGAAAGGTGGCTACAAGGTGAAACTCGTAAGGCAGATTCACGGTTCAACCTGCAATAAATGGGACATGAATATTTTTAGCTTCCAAGGTCATCAGATCAATGGTGTGAAATGCGGTAACCACAAGGTTTGCGGTTTTTAAACCAAGCTAGCGAGCAAAGGGCTTTGCATCAATAGAGCTGAAGTCTTGATTCAGAAATTTATAATATCCGGTGATGCCAATCATAGCAGCATTGTCGGTACAGTAAGAGAAGTCGGGGATATAGGCTCTCCAGCCTCGTTTACCTGCTTCTGCCTCAATGGCTTTTCTTAATCCTGAATTAGCCGAAACACCGCCGGCGATGCCAATGTCTTGAATGCCTAAATCTTCTGCTGCGCGGAGCAAATTCGCTAGTACATAGTTTACAATGGTATGCTGCACGGAGGCGCAAACGTGAGGCATCTCTTCTTTTAGAAAATCGGGATTGGCTTTTACCGCGTCTTGCAAGAAATAGAGAATGCCGGTTTTTAATCCGCTGAAACTGTAGTCGTAGCCTTCCATCTTGGAAGTGTTGAAGCGGTATTTTAGAGGATCGCCTTCTTGGGCTAATTTATCGATAAGTGGTCCGCCGGGGTATGGCAAGCCTAGGAGCTTAGCGGTCTTATCGAAGGCCTCACCGGCAGCATCATCGCGGGTCTTACCAATAATCTCCATACTGTTTTCATCGCGCATCAATACCAATTGAGTATGTCCTCCAGAAACCACCAAACAGAGAAAAGGAAACTGCGGTTTCGGGTTGTCGATGAAATGAGCCATAACGTGAGCATCCATGTGGTGCACGCCAATGCTGGGTATTCCGAGTGAAAGCGATAATCCTTTAGCGAATGAACTTCCCACAAGAAGGCTACCCATCAAGCCAGGGCCTTGGGTATAGGCTACTGCATTGAGCTCATCCATTCGAATACCTGCTTGTTTCAAGGCTTGGTCTACTACAGGAAGGATATGCTGTTGATGTGCTCTGGAAGCCAATTCAGGCACTACACCACCGAAAGCCTCGTGCACCTGCTGGTTGGCAATCTTATTACTGAGTACCTCGCCGTTTTTTAGAACAGCAGCAGAAGTATCATCGCAACTCGATTCAATCGCCAGTAAAATGCAGTCGGTAGCCATGGTGCAAAGATAGCAATAGGCCGCCGGGTTTGGGCAGCTTGAATTACTTACATTCAATAATCAACATCTAACAGATCATTTGAACAATTCAACAATCCCACAGTTCCACACAATCCATGGCAGTACTTTTGCCGTTATTTAATTAGTCGTAGCGCGGTCTAGGCTGATTTCACTATTTTTGGAAACATTGAGAAGACGGATACTCCGAATAAGCATGCTGATTTTGATATGCCTAATGGCATTGACGGGTATCGCTATTGCGGTGCTGACCAGTCCTAGCGTGCAACAGAGCATCATTGGCAAATATACACGCCAACTCTCTGCGGAGCTCAATGCCGACATTAGCGTTGGACGCATCTCGTATAGTTTTCCGGCTACCATCAACTTATACGACGTCTACATCAGCGATCAACACCGAGATACGCTGTTTTTCTTGGGTGAGACCCATGCCAATTTGCGCTTGTTCTCCAACGATGAACATTTAATCAAATTCGGGAATGTGAAGTTGGATAATGTGGTGGTGAAGTTCAGGGAATACCTAGGTGAGCGAGATTTGAACTACGAGTTCTTTTTCGATTACCTGGGCGGGGGAGGTGGCCCACGTGATACCACAAGGGCACCCATTATCTGGACCATCACCTTCGACGATGTGGACCTTAAGAACGCGAGCTTTGCACTCAAATTCGACCGCGATACAGTTACCGGCAGGCAATTCAATGAATCCGATTTTCGCTTCAATAAGATTCAAGCTTCACTGCATAACTTCAATATTGTAGACGACTCACTGGCCTTTCAAGTCTCACACCTTTCGTTGGTGGAGAAGAATAGTTTTTCAGTTCGGCATATAGAAGCTGATGCCCGGATTCATTACAAGGGGATGAGTTTTTCTGATATGACGCTCATCACTCCACACAGCCACGTAGGGAACTTCTTTGCCTTCGACTATGAATCGTGGAAGAGCTTCAATGATTTTGAAAACGATGTGCTGATGCGCGCTACCTTGAAAGACGGTCGCGTAAGCTTCAAAGACCTCGCTTATTTCTCAGATAATTTACTGGAATGGGATGAGGAATACATTGTGGATGGAGAGGGTAGCGGTCCGCTTTCTTCCTTGAAAGGCAATGGCATCCGCGTACAAGGGGGTGACCATACGGAGTTGATTGGCGATTTCAGCCTTCGTGGTTTGCCTGATGTTGACAATACCCTGATGCGGTTTGAACTCGATAAGGCAACCACAAATACGGCCTACCTGAGTGATATGATCCACCAGGAACTGCCTGAAAATGTAAAGCTGCTGGGAAAGATGAGCTTCCAAGGAGCCTTCACCGGATTCTTAACCGATTTTGTTGCATTCGGTCAGTTTGATACGGAACTCGGTAAAGCCAAAACCGATATCAACATGAAGCTGGAAGGCAGTCAAGGGTTTTCAGGAACCCTGCAGCTGATAAATTTTGAGATGGGCAAGTTCCTAGAGCAACCCGACCTCGGACTGGTAACCTTGAGTTCTCGGGTGGAAGGTAAAGGCTATGAGATCAGTAGCATGGAAGCGAAGTTGGAAGGCAAGGCGCCGTTGTTTACCTATGCAGGCTATCCTTATCAGAACATCGACTTAAAAGGTCTGCTCCGCGATCACTTCTTTGAGGGTTTGGTGGAGATAAACGATCCGAACTTGCAATTGTCTTTTGACGGAAAGATTGACTTGAACAGCGAAGAACCCAACTACGACTTCGTTTCGAATATTCGATATGCAGATGTGCAAGCCTTGGGCCTCTACCCAGTGGAACCGCTTCGTGTGCAAGGAAAGGTAACCATAGATGCCTACGGGTCTGACATGGATGCCTTAAACGGTACGGTGGCATTGAAAGACGTTAGGGCCTCCAGCAAAGGAAAATCGTTTTACCTCGATAGCCTGCGTCTGCGCTCTTCCATCGAAGAAGATTATCGCTTATTGACAGTTCAAAGCGATGTGCTTGACGCCAATATGGAAGGCAAATTCAAACTAAGTGAGCTGGACGCGGCGGTGAACAATTACCTCGCTCAACTTTTACCGAATACCTTGAAACTGGAAAAAAAGGAGCTTAGCGAACAAGAAATCAACTTCACCATCGACTTCAAAAGAACACGTGAGATAAGTGAGATTTTCTTACCCAACGCATGGCTAGATCGAGGCAGTGCCAAGGGAATGTTCTCTACCGAAGAGAATAAGATTAACCTCAATTTGCAGTTTGAAGGGATACACTACGAAGCGTATGAGTTTACGGGCATTCAAATCTTGGCTGATTCGGCAAGTGCCCAATCCATTCACTTAAATTCCCATATCGACCGCATCTATTTTGCAGACAGTGTCAAGCTGGGCAACTTCAATATCGATTTAACAGAACGGAATAAGCAGGTCAAGTATGCACTATCTATGGATGGTTTGGCCTACGACGGTGATCTTGCCTTGAATGGGCAGTTGAGTTTCGATGATACATCGGTGCTGGCGCGATTTGGCGAATCGTTTATGCGCATTGGCGAGAATAAGTGGGTAATCTCAGATACTTCCAGCATGCGTCTTACACGCTGGTCAGATGTAGAAGTGCCATGGTTTAGCATGGTTTCGGGTGATCAGTCTATTCAGGTTAAAGGACGCAGTTATGGAACCGATAGCGATAACCTGAGGGTAAATTTCAATTCATTTGCCTTGTCGACCTTTAACCCTTTTGTATTCCCGGATAATAGCACGGCCATCGATGGTAAAGCCGATGGTTATTTTGACATCATCAGCTTCAAAGGGAAAATCCCATTGTTCACCTCGAATTTGAACGTGTATAACCTTCAGGTAGACAAAGACACCTTTGGCGATTTATCGCTGAAAGCAGGTGTAAAGCCGGAGTTTGAAATCATCAACATCGATGGAAAAGTAATCAACGGAAGTTTGAATAACCTGCGTTTGTCGGGTTTTGTGAAAACCGGAGCGCGAAACAACGGGTATAACCTTGTGTTGGATTTGGATACCACCGAGGCCAAGACATTCCAACCGTTTTTAGTAGGACTGGTTTCTCAGTTGGAGGGTAATGCAACAGCAAGGGTTAGAGTATTTGGTCCGCTTAGCGATCCTCAATTGGAAGGTAAAGTAGGAGTACACAAAGGTGGATTCTTGCTGGATTACCTGAATACGTATTACCGATTCCACGCCCCGGCCATTGCCGTTAATACCACCCGGGTTGATTTAGGAAGCTTCGATATTTTCGATAACCAAAATGGAAGAGGAAAAGTGAGCGGCTTTATCACCCACGATTTCTTGAGCGATTTCCACTTCAATATCAATTGCCGTAACCTGCAGCGCATGATGGTATTGAATACCAACGAAAAGCAGAATGATTACTATTACGGTACGGCTATCATGACGGGCTCAGCCAAGTTCACCGGAACAGTTGACCAGCTGAAGATTGATGTAAAAGGCAAAACCGATAAAGGCTCCGTGCTCTTTATACCGATGGAGAACTATTACGGTACCTCAGAATTGGAGTTCATCCGCTTTGTGAATGAAGACGAAGGCTATGAGGGAAGCACCTACCAAGATTTGAGTGGTATTGAGATGAACTTCGATTTGGACATCAATCCGAATGCAGAGATTCAGCTCATCTTCGATTCGCGTTTGGGTGATATCATCCGGGCACGCGGTAATTCAGAAATGAACATGAGGATTACCAGCGCGGGCGACTTTAAAATGTACGGTATTTATGAGATTGTTGAAGGGGATTATCTCTTTACAGCGGTTGACCTCATCAATAAAAAATACATCATCCAAAAAGGAGGCACCATTACGTGGGACGGTGATCCTTTGGCGGCCATGCTCAATTTACAAGCGAATTATAAGGTTCAAGCGTCGACAGAAAACTTGGTGGCGGGACTCGTTCCAAACGAAGATTTGAGCGTTTACAGACAAAAAGTTCCGGTAGAAGCAATCATGAAACTAAGGGGCGTCTTGACTTCGCCTGAGATTCGATTTGGCATAAAGATACCGGATATGTCATCGCTAACAGCCGGTTCGGGGGGTTCCGTAAACACCAATGTTTTGAGCAACGTACTTCGTCGAATTGAAAACGACCAAGAAGAGATGACCCGCCAGGTATTCAGTTTATTGGTGGCAAATATGTTTATGCGCCCATCTATTAACCAGAGTCTAGACCCCGGCGTAGGGACAGATATTCAAAGTGGGTTACTTTCCAGTAGCGTGGGTGAACTGTTGTCTAATCAGATCACCAACTGGCTGAATGAGGTGGATCCTCGTTGGAATCTCGGGGTGAATTTTGTGCCGGGCTCCAACTCATCCGACTTGATCGTTAACCTCGGTAGGAAATTCTTTAACGATAAGATTGAGATTCAGACCAGCTTCGGAACTCAGTCTACTGCTAACCGAGTGAATTTCTCATACAATATCAAACCTAACCTGCGTATCAATGTGATCAACAGTACGGGCACCTTGAATACCACAGGCACCAATACAGGTATCACAGACCGAAACCGTAACATCAATACCCAACGTGTTGGTTTGTACTACAGAATCCAATTTGATATGTTGAGCGAAGAACGCAAAGCCGCTCGTCGAGCTTTAGATAACGCACGTCAAAACAATATAGGGGGGCAAACCCCATAATTCAGTAAACTTGTAGCATGTCTGAAGAGCTAGAACAATTTCCGAAACAAGCCTCGCCTTGGAATACCGGAATGAAATGGGGAGTAATTTTGTTTGTTTTGGCTGCGGCCATGTACTACCTCACCCACATGAATACCGATTTTGGATCAGTGGAGTCGTATGAAGCGACACAGAAAAACCCCATCCAGTACGCAGGTTTTCTAATTTCCTTGGCTATTCTTATTGTGGCTCAACTGGAACACAGAAACAAAGATTTGGGTGGTTATATGTCTTTCGCTAGGGCATTCGGTATTGGCACAATTGTGTTTTTAACCTACGGACTATTGGATTCTATGTTGACCTACGTTGAGATGTCGATGATACATCCTGAAGTAATTGAAACCCTGCAAAACATTCAGATGAAGAATCTGCAGAGTGGAAATTTCAGTGCAGAAGAGATGGAAATGGCTTATGAGCGAAGCAAATCATTTACAACACCTACTGCAATCAGCATTGTGAAATTCTTCGGATCACTGTTGTTGGGTGTTATCTTTTCACTGCTTACGGGACTGTTCACCCGAAAGGCAAATCCTGACGAAATTTAAGCATCTTTGCAAGCCATGGATATTTCCGTAGTAATTCCTCAACTCAACGAATCAGAATCAATTCCTGAATTAACCGCGTGGATTGAACGCGTGATGGCTGAAAACAACTTCAGCTATGAGATTTGGTTTATCGACGATGGCAGCACAGACAATAGCTGGGAAGTGATTCAATCGCTACACGCGAAAAATCCTGCTGTTAAAGGCATTCGTTTTAGAAGAAATTACGGTAAATCGGCTGCGCTGAATGAGGGCTTTGCCGCAACTTCAGGCAATGTAGTCATTACCATGGATGCCGACTTGCAAGACAGTCCGGATGAGATTCCGGAATTGTACCGCCGCATTACCGAAGAAGGCTACGATTTGATCTCGGGTTGGAAGAAGAAACGCTACGACCCGATTACCAAAACTTTACCTACCAAACTCTTCAACTGGGCTACGCGCAAGATGAGTGGCATTGAGTTGCACGATTTCAATTGCGGACTCAAAGCCTATAAAGGTGAAGTAACCCGAAGCATTGAAGTATACGGTGAGATGCACCGTTATATTCCGGTTATCGCTAAATGGGCCGGATTTAGAAAAATTGGCGAGCAAGTGGTTCAACACCGCGCGCGCAAATACGGCTATACCAAATTTGGCTGGAACCGCTTTATCAATGGCTTCCTCGATTTACTATCGATATTCTTTGTAGGCCGTTTCGGTAAAAAGCCCATGCACTTTTTTGGCTTGATAGGAACCTTGATGTTCTTCATCGGCTTTGCTTCTTCTGCCTATTTGGGTTTGGATAAGCTGTGGAGCCTTTCGCAAGGTATTCCGGCAATAAAGGTGACGGATAATCCGTGGTTTTATATCGCATTAGCCACCATGATTATCGGAACGCAACTTTTCTTGGCTGGCTTCTTAGGCGAATTAATTGGCCGTTCTGCTGCCGACCGCAATACGTATTTGGTTAGCGAAAAACTCGATTAGACTTCCATCCAAAAGGAATTCAAAAACTGAAATAGAGCAATCAAGTAAATCGCTTGAATCAGGGTACCCAAATTATAGCCCAACCAAAGGTCTTTCTTGCGCAGGTAAAGTAGACTGAGGTTTCCAACGATGCAGGCGAAGAGGCAGAGCGCAGCATAGATCCAGGCCGAGCTGTAGATCACCTCTTTGTACATGAGCAGTTGTGACGCTTTGGTGCCAACAGAAAATATTCCTCGAATGAATACAAAGACCAAGCTGAACAAGGCGATGCCTTGCAAAAGCGAAATGAGAAGGCCTTTTAAGTAATCAACCAAGAATTTCATTTGAGTAAGTATTCCATCAACTTATCGAGACCCATGGGAAGTTGCTTGCTTCGCTCGTGGTAAAAGGCTTGGGTTAACTTGAGGAAATTGAAATTGGACTCATCGTGGCTCAGTTCCAAGGTGATATTTCCATATTTCCGGTCTACCGTTTCTCCCTTCAACATGGCATCGTAGATATCCGGTTTTAGGTAATGGCGTTCGGTAATTTCTGCTCTACCACCGTCCATTTTCTCAGCTTTGCTGTCGCTCATGTACAGCACGTAACCTGCTTGGAGGATAAGCTCTTTCCAATGATCAAGTAAAAACTGCATCTCGAGGAGTGAACCCGGAGTTTGAATAATGAGCATGTGGTAGGTAGGCGATTTAATCAATTGAACCTCTTTCTGGTCGTAGCCAAAAAAGCAGGCCTCGTAGGCCGACCGAATGGCCCTCAACTTGGCTGTTAAATCAGCGCTTCCTTGCCAAATTTCAAACTGCTTAACAAAAGATTCATCTCTATTTAAGGATTGTTTCATCATGCCTTTCCTACCCTTGAGCTGCAAAGTTCGTTTATTCTGAGAGACCGGAGGATACTCGGGTATTTACAAATTGTTCTTTTAAGGTATCAAACTTCAAATCGCTGCTCTATGAAAATATCTCTCAAACTTAGTCTGGCCATTTCCCTTTTTGTCTGTTATTCCTTCTTTCTAGAGAAGGAGTCGACCAATTATACGGTGAAAATTACCGTTCAAGATTCGCTAACCAAGGAACCCCTTCTTGCCGTAACAGCCCTGAGCGAATCGCTTAAAGATGCAAGTAGTAAAGGTGCATCCTCTGATATTTATGGATTGGTAACCTTTTTCAGTCCAAAGGGGCAATACAAAATTGAGCTTCGGTATGTTGGCTATCAATCAAAGGTCATACAACTTGACTTACGCTCAGATACCGCCTTTACGGTGCTTATGAAAGAGGAAACCGCAATGCTAGATGAGGTTAGAGTGGTAAAAAAGAGATCCAGAGTTGCGGAAACTTATGGTATCAGACGGAGGAGTTCTGACTATAAAACACCTGTCATGGAGGGCATTAGATCGGAGCCCGTAACAACGTCTCATTCATTTACCGTCGAATCAAAGTCGGTCTCTGCCGGAGCTAGCGGCAGAATATTAGCCGGGACTTTAACCGCCGGTGAGATCAATGATTTCGCTAAATGGACCTTATGGGAAGACTTAAGTGAAAATGAATTTAAGGTATACAAAGCGAAGTGGGATTTGGAGTTCAAAGCGCGAAGCACCGTCCAGGTCTTATTTCAAAACGGGTATCCCATTGCGGATGCGTTGGTAGAGCTCTATTCAAAAAAAGGAGCGAAGCTCTTTACCGCTAAAACTGACAATACCGGCAAAGCCGAATTGTGGTACCAAAGCGGGTATTCCAATGTCAAAGCGAAAGTCATTTACAAAGAGGAAGTACAATGGGTGGAGGTGGAAGAATCGCCAAAACACATGGCAAGTGTTCGCTTTAATCAGGTTTGTGCGGTTCCGGAAGCTGTTGATATCGCTTTTGTGGTAGATGCAACCGGCTCCATGGGAGATGAAATAAATTACTTAAAGGAAGAATTAGCAGATGTGATAGTTAGGGCATCTCAATCCGTTCCAGAGGCTAAGATGCGTACCTCAGCTGTTTTTTACCGAGATCGTTTTGATGAGTACCTGGTTCGGTCAACGCCCTTGTGCGATAACTTAGATTCAACCTTGAATTTCATCCAAGAACAATGGGCCGATGGCGGTGGCGATTTCCCGGAAGCAGTGGAGTCGGGTTTGGAAGAGGCCATTGTTAATTTGGGCTGGAGCAAAGAAGCGAGAGCCCGTATCCTGTTTCTGCTTTTGGATGCGCCGCCACATGAGGTGGACAGCGTGAAAAAGAGTTTAAATCGATTGGTGAGAATAGCTGCTCAAAAAGGCATTCGCATTATTCCGGTAACCGGCTCCGGCATCGATAAGAGCACGGAGTTTTTGATGCGTTCACTCGCTTTGATGACCAATGGAACGTATACCTTTCTTACAGACCACAGTGGAGTAGGAGGAACGCACCTAAAGCCTTCAACCGATAGCTATGAGGTAGAGAAATTAAACGATTTGATGGTGAAGCTGATTGAGCGCTACGCACACTCCGATAAATGCCAATTGCCGAAACTAAGTGAAGAATCGCCAAAAGATTCCGGCAGCGTAGCTAAGAATGAAGATGCTTCGTTTAGTCTTCACCCTGTTCCAACCAAAGGTCCCATTACCGTAGAAGTAGAAAAAGCCGGCGGAATCTTGAGCCTGCTCGATTTGAACGGTAGAATCTTGTTCCGCGCAGAAATGAAAGAACGCAAAAAGCTGGAAAGTGATTTCTCCCAATTGGCCTCCGGGGTTTATGTTTTTCGTTATCAAATAGGAGAAGCCGTCGTGACGAAGAAATGGATTCGGCATTGAGCAAGACTTGGGGACGCCAAGCTTGGCG
>SBGR01000033.1 GCA_006226545.1 Bacteroidota bacterium
ATTGAAAATTGAATTCACTTCACCTCCTCATCCCATCATCTCTTCATCAAAGAGGCGTCTAACGCATATACGGATTCCACCTACATGATACAACCGAGCCTCTATGGTCTATGGTCTATGGTCTATGGTCTATGGACTCTGGTCTCTACTCCGTCAAACGCTTAATACTAAATTTACCATTCAACAATCCCACAGTCTAACATTCCTTCTTATCTTTCGCCTATGGAAAGCAGAAAGGCCCTTATTCGGTTTCACGGTATCACGGTTATCATCGGGTTTCTCTTATTGCTTTTCAAATTCTTGGCCTATTTCAGCACCCACTCCAATGCCATCTTAACGGATGCTTTGGAGAGCATCGTAAACGTGGTGGCTGGTTCATTGGCTTGGTATAGCCTCTGGCTCAGTACAAAGCCCAAAGACCATGAACATCCTTACGGTCACGGAAAAGTGGAATTTATATCTGCCTCGGTAGAAGGTTCTTTAATCGGTATTGCCGGACTCATCATCGTGGGGAAATCGGCCTATAACTTCTTTGTGCCGCAAGAAATTCATTCGCTCGACCTTGGTCTGTACATTACAGCCGGTGCAGGATTGGTCAATTTCCTTTTAGGCTATTACCTGGTGGTGAAGGGAAAACGAGAGAAGTCGCTTGCCATACAAGCCAACGGCGAGCACCTGAAAAGCGATGCCTACTCTAGTTTGGGATTGGTGATTGGTTTGGGATTGGTACTGTTAACCGGTTCGCTTTGGATTGACAATGCCATGGGCTTACTTTTCGGCGGACTGATTCTCTTCCAAGGATTGAAAATCTTGAGACGGTCTATTGCCGGTATCATGGATGAAGCCGACTTTGAATTATTGGAGGAGATTGTCACCTTGCTCGACAAAGAGAAAAAAGACAACTGGATCGACATTCACAACCTTAGGGTAATCAAATACGGACATCACCTGCACATCGATTGCCATGTAACCTTGCCTTGGTATTACAGCCTTCAAGAGGCCCACGATATCATTTCTGAAATGGACAAGGTGATTCAATCCAACTACGATCAAGTGGAGCTTTTCATCCACATGGACCCGTGCATCGAATTGAGCTGCAGAATCTGCCCGCTCGAGTGCAAGGAACGCAAGCATCCCTTTGAAGAACGATTGGACTGGACGCTCAAGCGCTCACTCGCTAATCAAAAACATGCGTATTCCGATTAATTAACAATCGATTGAATTTGGTTTAATGCAGGCTTAAAATTAGTGGCGCAACTTGCTGCTTTATGAACAAGAAGCACGATTTCCCCAAGAAGCAGGTTATACTCAGTGAAACATTTAGAACCGTTGCCCATCCTGCCAGGTTGGAAATTATTCGTGTTTTAGCTTCTGCAAATTCGCCTGTTAATGGCGAGTTAACGGATGTAGGAAGCTTAGCCCCGTCTACAGTAAACTTGCACTTACTCGACATGAAAAAAGCCGGTATCGTAGGCGGACAAATCATGGGGAAGAAGTCGGCCTACCACCTGAACTGGGACTACCTCGAGGAAATGGAAAAAGCGATTGAGCTCTTTTTTAAGGAGTTGAATGCCATGCGCAAGGAGTCGGGAGCGAAAACGAAATCACTTGGACGCGGGTCCAAATCGAAAATAGCCTAGGTGAAAGAAAAGGTGGAGTCCGAAAGAAATACTCGAAACCACCGGCGCGGTATGGACGCCAAACGTATCTTTTAACAAGAAGAAGCAAAGCAAGGTACTACACAAGTTGATAAAGGAACCGGTAAAGTTGACCAGGTTTCGGCCACTGCCTGCAAAATAATGCGCGTAAATATTGCCCATGCTCATCGCTAAAATGGCCGGAGCAATGAGGTAAATGTATTCAGAAAGGCCGCTGAAATCCTTACCAAACAGGGTTGTGAAAAAATCGCTAGGTAGCACAATCAGCGGCACAATACACACAAAGCTCACCACCAAACTGATAAAGGCATATTTGCGGGTTAGGTCGCGGTTGGCTTTATCATCTGATGAATTGGCAATACGTCCAAACTGAATGGTGCTGATGCTGCGTGTAACCATCCAAACGGCTTCCACCAAACTTTGCGCATTGGAATACACGCCCAATACCTGCTTACCGAAGTAAAAGTCCACAAAGAAGTAAAGGATGCGGTAGTTCAAGAACTGTGTGAGGTTGGCGAGCTGCAGAAAAAAACCGTGCCTGCGCATAACACCTATTAAATTAGCATAGCTATCGCTCGATTCCTGCAATCCCTTTTTGTGCACTAAAACGCCAGCCGTTACCAAGTTGATAAGCTGCGAAATGAGGTAAGCTTTGGCAAAGGCAGCTAGCGATGGTTCCTGAATCCAGAACAAAGCTACTGTGAGTAGCAGGGTGCTGATAGGATGCAGGAACTGAAGCAGGTTGAAGGCTTTGTTCTCTTCGCGCCCAAGCAAAATATGACTGTAATTATTCCACCATCCGAAGCTGATGGAGGCTATCAATAACTCAATGGAAATGTCTACCGGTATGATGTCAAAATAGCGAAGCACCGTCCAAAGTGGAATCATGCACAGGAGCACCCAATTATTGGAGATATACAAAAGCTTGCGGTGGTCGTGGCGCGGAGTTAAATACACCAAAGCAGCAGAACCGAACCAGCCTGCAGGCAATTGCAACATCGCTACACCTGCAATAAACAAAGCGTGAGATCCTTTTACCTCGGCACCCAACTCACGCGAGATAAGTATGCTGATAGCCAAATTGGCTAGGGCACCACCAAAACGGGAGATGAAATTAAATAGGATACCGCGGTTTAAACTCATGCGTCTAGTGCAGCCCGGTAAAGTCGGATATACTGATTGGCTACAGCTTCAAAACTATGATTTTCCAGAATGTATTGCCGCTGTTTCTGTGAATCGGCTAAATCCATCCCTTTCGACGCTTTCAAAATAGCATCGGTCAAGGCTGTTTCATCTTCTTTCTCCACCAATATACCGCGACCGTCGGCGAGGAGTGCAGCTATTCCACCCACCTTAGATGAAATAATATTCATACCACAGGCCAAGGCTTCTAAGAGCACCACCGGCTGGTTTTCATAGCGACTAAACAAAACAAAATGCCTGTTTTCATGAAAGAAAGGTGTGAGTGCATCGCCTAGTTTTAAGCCTGCAAAATCAACGTAAGGATCCAGTCCCAATTCCCTTGCATAGGCTTTGCTTTCAGCCCAATCCGGGCCGTCGCCAACCAGCGTGAGAAACAGGGAAGGGTCTTGCTTTACCGCAGCCTGAAAGGCACGTAATAGTCCTTTGGTATTTTTAGGTTTCTCATCGAAACAGGAAACGTGAAGAAAACGTTTGAGCGAGGGCTCTTCGGTGGTTAACTTAAAGCGTTCGATGTCCACCACATTGCTGATCGATTCATAGCGAGGATGGGTAAAGCCCATTTCTTGCATGGCATCGCCTAACTCCTTGTTTACCGGACAAACTGCATAGCTGTTGTCGATGGCTTTTTTAGTAAACCAGAGGTGGAACTTGCCTTTCATCTGATGGCGGTTCGCTTTCTGGTAGCGACTCCAATGCTCGGTAATGATATAAGGAATTTTGCCGCTCCATTTCATCAAAAGCGGAATAAATGAGGCTCTGGTAAGCACGTGGATATGATGAACATCGGCTTTGCCCTGTTGGGTGATGAGTTGTTTATAGCCCTTCAATGAAGCAGAGAAATACAACCACATGTCCATGAGTTTGCCCAGTTTCCCCGGACTCTTCTTATAACTCACACGAAGGGTAGGGATGCCGTCTTCTTCCTGAAAACTCAGCTGCACCTGATCGCCGTCTCTACGCTCTTCACCAAAAACATAAAGCACGCTCACCTTGCATTGCTTGTTTACAGCCTCCGCATGGGTTTTGACAAAGGAACCCGACATCGGGTCGGCCTCACTTGGATACCAAGCGGGGAAAAAAACGACATGAAGAGGTTGCGCTACGTTTTCCATCAAGGGGCGCAAAAATAGGAATTAATCAGGCTTTTGTCTTCAGTAGGTTTAAGCGAAGTGAATTGCCAATCACCACCACGTCAGAAAAGGCCATCGACAAAGCACCCACCATAGGACTTAAAAAGCCCATGCCCGCAATCGGAATCGCTACCACGTTATAGGCCAAAGCCCAGAACAGGTTCTGCTTGATGGTGCGGTAGGTTTTTCGTCCTAAAAGCAAGGCTTCTTCCACCTTTTTAATTTGGCTACTCATCAAAATTACGTCGGCCGATTGTTTAGCGATATCGGTAGAGTCGCCCAAAGAAATACCAATGTCTGCCTTTGATAAGGCTGGTGCATCGTTGATGCCGTCGCCCACCATGGCTGTTGGAGCCTGTGCGCTCAGCTCTTCAATTTTCTTCAGTTTCTCTTCCGGTAATTGACTGTGGTAGAACTCGGTTAAGCCTAAACGTTCTGCTACGTAACGGCATTTTTTCTCGTTATCGCCACTCAATAATATGGTGCGAATGCCCATGTTATTCAAGGCTTGAATGGTTTCTCTGGCGCCCGGTTTTACTTGGTCTTCAATATCGAAAGAAGCCACCACCTTGCCGCAATAGCTGAGTAGTAAGTCTTTTGTCCATTGGCCTTCCGGATCAACCCAAGCAGGTTTACCGAGTTTGAAGTCGTTACCACCCGCATCCACCGCATAGATTCCTTTTCCTTTCACTTCACGGATTTCAGCATAATCGAACTTCATCATGAACCAATCCGGGTAGTTCTTCACTATACTTTTAGCGATGGGATGGGAAGAAGCCTTTTCCATGTGCAGCACAATATTCCGGGCTACGTTCTCATCAAAACCGTGTGTTTCAAAATCTTTCACTTTAAACGAGCCGGTGGTCAAGGTTCCGGTTTTGTCAAAAACCACCTGTTTTACCTTCGCTAAGGTTTCAATGGTTTCACCGCCTTTGATCAAAACGCCCGATTTGGCACCCTTACCAACGCCCACCATAATGGCCGTAGGAGTGGCCAAGCCCATGGCGCACGGACAAGAAATAACCAATACTGCCACGCTGCTCATTAAAGAAGCTTGCGCACTAAGGTCGAAGGCCCAAAAAGAAAGGATAAAGGTTAAAGCGGCAAGGCTCACCACCACAGGAACAAAAACGGCACTAACACGGTCGCCTAACTTCTGAATGGAAGGCTTACGCGATTGTGCATCTTTCACCATCTCGATGATATTGGCCAAGGCGGTATGTTTTCCGGCTCTTTTCACTTTATAGCGAACGCTACCGGAGATCACCACAGAACCGGCTATGAGCCTGTCTTGTTCTTCTTTGAATACCGGCGTGCTTTCGCCTGTCATAAACGATTCGTCAATTTCAGCATCGCCTTTGATCAGCACGCCATCGGCTACAATCTGATCTCCCGAATTCGCTTGCACTTCGTCGCCCATCATCAACTGAGCCGCATCAATCTCCTGAATCTCTTCGTGGTCTTCGTGTTTGCGAACCAGCTTCGCCTTTTGGTTGGCCATCTTCATCAACGACTTAAGCGAAGTGGTGGTTTTTTCTACCGAACGCTCTTCTATCAAATTGCCGAGCAATACCAAGGTGATGATGGTGGCTGCCGTTTCGTAGAAAAGAAAATCGTGGGCCCGGTGTGTTCCGGCATACATCAGGGTACCGGCCAAGCTATAGGCAAAGGCTGAAATAGATCCGATAAAAATCAATACATCCATGTTGGCCATGCCGTGGCGAACAGAGCCCCAAGCGCTTTTGCCAAAATGCCATACCCCGATATACATTACGGGTAAGCTTAGGCTGAGTTGAAGCCAAGGATTTTGCAACCAAGCCACAAAAGGCAAAAACATGTGCAGGAGCAAAGGCAGGGTAAAGAAGGCAGAGAAATAGAATTTTTTCTCCAATGCGGTCAGTCCTTTTTTCCCTTCCGCTTCCTGCTTTCGCGGTTCTAAAACCGTGTATCCGAGTGATGCAATGCCCTTCTTCAATTGATCTAGCGAGGCATTGCCTGAGTTGATGAATCGTACTTCTTTGGTGGCGAAATTGACGTTAACATTCTCGCCGCCAATCTTTTCAAGGTATTTCTGGACGTTCAGTGCACAGTTAGTGCAGGTCATGCCGTCCACTTCCAGTTCTGTGATTTCCATAGTAATCTCCCATACAGGAGTATCAAAGTCTATACAAATCTAAAGTATCGGTGGGGTAAACTGTCGGCTTGGCAGCTTTTTATCGCTCAAAAAAAAATGCAGTAAAAGTGTTTGGAAAATTGAAAGCCATAAAGATATCTTTGCACTCCCAAAACGGTGGTTGTAGCTCAGTTGGTTAGAGTGTCAGATTGTGGCTTTGAAGGTCGGGGGTTCGAATCCCCTCAATCACCCTTAGAAATCCCGGATTATCTCCGGGATTTTTTTTTGCCCTTTATTTTTTAATGTATGCTACCGGAACTTTGGGTCAGGTCATTTATTTATACATTGAAAATCAACTCCCTCAGCTTCACTGAACGATTAGGTTTAAGTTGTCTTTAGCATCAGAATATGCTTCTTTGTTGTTTCGAATAAATTGTATTCACTTCCATTCAAACTGAATCAAAACAATTCGATATTTGCGCCCTCATGAATGCAGAGCAAAAAGTATATCCGAGTTTTCAGTTTTGGCGACTCTGTTTCTGCAATATCCTCTTCTTTGCCAGCTTCAACATGATAGTACCGGAACTGCCGGCCTACCTCAGAAGCATGGGCGGTGAAAAGTACGTGGGGTATATCATTGCCTTGTTTACGGTTACAGCCGGACTCTCTCGTCCTTTCAGTGGCAAGTGGGCAGACCATATCGGTAGAGTGCCGGTGATGGTGATTGGAGCCGCGGTAAGCGCGCTTTGCGGGTTGGCCTATGCTTTTGTGAGTGGCGTGTTTCTGTTTTTGATGCTTCGCCTGTTTCACGGTATGAGCACCGGCTTTACACCAACTGGTACTTCGGCCTATACAGCCGATATTGTCCCGTTCAACCGCAGGGGTGAGGCCATGGGACTCATTTCTTTATTCGGTAGTTTGGGAATGGCTGTTGGACCGGCCGTTGGATCTTGGATTAATTTCCACTACGGCTATGATGCCATGTTTTATGCCTCCGCCATTTCAGGATTATTGGCTTTTTGGGCCATCGCCGGCATGAAAGAAACCCTGCCCAATAGAGAGAAATTTCGCTTGAGCTTGTTTAAAATTCGCTGGGCCGATGTTTACGAAAGTCGGGTAAAGAAACCTGCCTTTGTGATGTTGCTTATGGTGGCTTCATTTGGTGTTATGATTACCTTGATTCCTGATCATTGCGAGGCTTTGGGTATGAAAAACAAGGGAACCTTCTTTTCTGTATTTACGCTAGCCTCCATCTTTGTGCGCTTCTCAGCGGGCAAGGTATCCGATAGAATAGGGAGAGCGAAAGTGCTGCTTATCAGCTCAATATTACTTTTTATAGCGATGCTATTTCTGGGCCTTTCCACCAATATCACCACCTTGCTCATAGGTGCCGTGCTTTTCGGCTTTGCCAACGGTATCAATTCGCCAACGGTTATGGCTTGGGCTATTGATTTGGGCGATAGTGAAAGAATAGGCCGAGCGATGGGAACTGTCTACATTGCCTTGGAAATTGGCATTGGGGCCGGCGCCTTCTTTGGTGGAGGTATCTATGCGGGTAACCCTGAACTTTTACCACAAATCTTCATGGGAGCAGGTGCTCTTAGCCTCGTCGCCTTTGCGTATTTGTCGCGCGAAGTATTCTGGGTCAATCGCTAAACTAAATTGGCCCTGGCACGTATATTCGTGCTATGCGTGTATTCTTATCGAGTCTTTTTCTGCTAACCGGACTTTGGCTGCATGGCCAAGCGCAGTATTCACCTCAAGCCAAACGATTTGCCCACGAGCTTAAACCGTTTCTAAGCGCTGAAGCACAGGTCTTGGAAATGCCCAAAACGTTTGCAGAGCGATACGACCTCTACTTCAAACGGGGTTCCTACCATATCGGGGCATTGCTACAGGTAGCGAAAGGTTTTGATCGCTCAAGTCTAAATTCTTTAGCGATAGAGTTAGGCACCGACCTAGTCGATGTGCTCTGCGTACGCGTGCCTGTTCAGCATTTTGCTCAGCTCCAATCGCTAGAAGGAGTTATGTACATTGAAGCGGGCTCCCAACTGGCGCCGGAACTCGATCGCTCTCGCTATTCCACACGCGCCGATTCAGTGCACCTGGGCGTGGGCTTGCAAAGAGCCTATACAGGCAAAGGGGTTATTGTGGCCATCATCGACTGGGGCTTCGACTATACACATCCTACGTTTTACGATAGCTCAGGCACGGTTTACAGGGTGAGTAGGGCTTGGGACCAGAACAAAAACAGCGGTCCTGCACCACAGGGTTTCGATTTCGGAACGGAATACGTGGGCAAAGATGCGCTATTGGCGGCGGAGCAAGATACGTTGTATGTCTTCGGTCCGGGCTCCCACGGCACCCACGTGGGTGGTATTGCCGGCGGAAGCGGTGGAGGAACCAAATACTACGGCATCGCTCCCGAAGCTGAACTTGTTTTTATATCGCTCAAACGCGATGATCCTTCCTTTATCGATGCCATCACCTATATCTCCCGCTACGCCGATGCAGCGGGGAAACCTTTTGTGGTGAACATGAGCTTCGGCAATCACAGTGGCCCTCACGACGGCAGCACTTTGCGCAACCGCGCTTTGGATATCCTTGCCGGACAAGGCAAAGTCTTCATCGCCTCAGCCGGAAATAACGGAAACGAGTTCTTCCACCTACAGCACGATTTTCAATCGGATACCTTGAAGTCGGTGGTTTATTTCGCTACCGGTTTAGCCAATTACTGGGGAGAAACCGTAAATGCCTGGGGAACCGAAGGAGAACAATTTGAGGTTTCGCTGGCCTTGGCAGATAACAACGACAGCATTTGGTACCAATCGCCCTACTACAGCACAAGCGATAATTTGGTTTTCGATTCTAGCCTTTTTGCGCAGGGTAACGATAGCCTCTTCATCCGCTATACGAGCGATGCTAATAACCTATTAAACAACAAGCCCAATCTGCAGTTTGAAGCGAAGAAGTCGGGCTTTTTGAAATTGGTGATGTTCGCTAAAGGATCGGGCAATGTACATTTCTGGCATATCGCTCAGCTCAACAACCGCGTAACCAATTGGGGACAACCTTTTCGTGCCGATTTCGCAGGTGCGGTAGCCGGTGATCCAAACTACGGCATTGGCGGTCCGCCGGCGGTTAGCAAAGAGGTTACAACAATTGCGTCGCATAGAGGAGAAGTGGTTTTGCCTAACGGACAAGTTAACCTCGGACAGCTATCTACTTTTTCAAGCTTTGGCCCAACTGCCGATGAACGGACAAAGCCGGATATCAGCGGGCCCGGACAAGACGTGGCTTCCTCTGTTAATTCCTTTGACCCCGGAGCAGGTTCTGCTGTGGAGACCATCAGCTTCAATGGTAAAGACTACACGTTTGTTCGCTATTCGGGCACCAGCATGAGCGGTCCTGCGGTGGCCGGTATTGTAGCTCTGATGTTGGAGGCCAATCCGAAATTGACTGCCAAAGAAGTGAAACAAATCCTCAAAGAAACGGCTAGGCTGGATCAGCATACCGGGCAAATTGGTCCGGAGGGTGATCTTCGTTGGGGTTGGGGCAAAGCCGATGCCCAGGCGGCCATACAGAAGGTGGAGTTGAAGCTTCAGGTAAAAGGCTTGTTGCCTCAAGGTGCGCAGGTATACCCCAATCCAAGTTCCGACCTTCTTTACGTGGAAGCCGGTGGAATACAGCACGTGGCGGTTTACGATTTAAGCGGTCGTGAGTTGAACCTGCTTTTTAGCGATACGGATAAAGGCAAGAAGGTGGATGTCTCTAGCTTGGCGGCCGGCGTTTATGTGCTGCAATGGCGAGATGGAAATGGATCACATTCGCTGCGCATCATGGTCAAGTAAGGCAACGGTTAATCCACAATGAAAGGTGGTGAACTCAGTCAAGATTTGACGGAGTGAACCGCGATTTTTGAAACATGACACGGAAGATAATTTTATACATCGCTTGCAGCGCAGATGGCTTTATTGCCGGTGAAAACGACGATTTAAGCTTTCTCAATCCCATGCACGTGGAAGGAGAAGATTACGGTTATAAAACGTTTACCTCCAGCGTAGACACCATCCTTTGGGGCAGAAAAACCTACGATGTGGTCAAGGGCTTTGGTGGTCCGTTCCCGCACCCCGATAAGAAAGTGTATGTGTTTAGCAGAACACCACAAGAAGCCGATGAAAACGTAGACTATGTGTCGGGCGATATAGCCTCCTTTGTTAAGGATTTAAAGCAGCAGGAGGGAAAGCACATTTACTGCGATGGTGGAGCAGGTTTGGTGGCGGCTTTATTGGAGCACGACTTGATTGATGAGTTCATCATTTCTTATGTCCCGGCATTGGTAGGAAAAGGCACCCGTCTTTTTAGCGATGGCCTTGCACCTCGCGACATAGAATTAATCAATTCCAAAGCCTATTCGTCGGGATTGGTGCAAAATCACTACCTCAGAAAACGCTGATGGAAGAACTGCTGGAAGAGATACGCGCGTGCACTTTATGTGCTGAAAACCTGCCATTGGGTCCAAGGCCGGTACTCCGTGCGAGCGTCTCTTCCCGCATCTTAATTATTGGCCAAGCTCCCGGAACCAAAGTACATGCTTCCGGCATTCCTTGGGACGATCAAAGCGGCAAGAACCTGCGCGCTTGGATGGGAGTGGAGCCGGAAGAGTTTTACAATCCTGAATTGTTTGCCATCATTCCCATGGGCTTCTGCTATCCGGGTAAAGGCAAATCAGGCGATCTACCACCAAGGAAAGAATGCGCTCCCCAATGGCATGAAAAGCTTTTATCGGCTCTGCCACATGTTCAACTCACCCTGTTGATTGGTCAGTATGCCCAAGACTATTACCTGCCTCAAGCCAAAGCCTTAAGTTTAACAGAGAAAGTCAAGAATTTTGAGGCCTACTTACCGAATTTCTTTCCATTGGTCCATCCTTCACCGCGCAACCAAATCTGGCAAAAACGCAATCCCTGGTTCCAAGCGGAGCTCATCCCCAAATTACAAACCAGAATACAAACAATCATCTCCTAGAGTCTGCCCCTCCGTCTCTCTATCTCTCTGACTGGTCTATAGGTTCGAAACACATGTAAACGTAAAGACAAGCCATGGCCTGTCTCTACATAACGTTAGTAATTAGAAAATTCCGTTTTAAGAGCTCCGTCTCTCTGTCCCTCTGTCTCTCCGTCTCTCAATCCCACTTGCATCTTCCATCACTTAAGCCGTTTTTTGCGGCATGATACTTCAATCGCAGGCAGATTTAGACGGGATGAAAGCAGCCTCCAAGGCTGTAGCAGAGGCATTGTCCAGAACCATTGCTTACGCTCAGGTGGGCATGAATACTTTGGATTTGGACTTTTTCGCAAAGGGTTGTCTTGAAGAATATGGAGCGAAGTCTGCCCCAAAGGTCATGTATAAATTTCCGGGCTATACCTGTATTAGCGTCGGACATGAAATTGCACACGGCATTCCATCCGAGAAACGTATTCTCAAGGAAGGCGACCTCATCAACGTAGACATCTCAGCAGAGCTGAACGGCTATTTTGCCGACAATGGCTGTTCCTTTGTTTTAGGCGAAGACCTGCACGGACACAGCAAATTGGTGGAAGCGAGTCGGGATATTTTAAGGCTGGCCATCGCTAAGATTAAGCCGGGAGTGAAAATTGCTGAGTTCGGTCGCTTTATCGAAACCGAAGCCAAGAAACGCGGCTTTAAAGTGATTACCAACCTAGCGGGACACGGCATCGGTAGAAAACTACACGAGAGCCCGGATGAGATTCTAAACTGCTTCAACCGTTTCAATTTTCAGCGATTTAAAGTAGACAGCACCGTAGCGATTGAAACCTTTATCTCCACTCATTCCACTGTTGCCGAGACGCAAGAAGACGGCTGGACCTTACTCGGTAACCGAGGCGGTTTTACAGCACAACATGAACATACCCTCATTATCCGGGAAGACGGTATTGAGATACTAACGCTTGGAAATGGCGTTTGGTGATGATGTAGGTTGAATTGTTGGACTGAAGGACTGTCTTATTGGATTGTTGCACTGTTTAGTGTTGATTGTATTTGTCTAAAGCACGATGTTGGGGACAAGTCCTACGTAGGATTACAGTATTCTTTATCTAATTTTCCGGTATGGGAATCAGCATACACGGTTTGATGGTCAACCTGAAGGGCGAAGAGGTACCGGAGCTCTTAAGCACACTTTTCAAACGGGATATTGTAGCTACCAAAAAGCAAACATGGAACTGGATTGCACAGTTTGATATGCCTGCGAACTGGGACATTGCGGTGTTTTCAAAAGGCGAGAATTCGGCCTTGTATTTTGGTGATGCACTTTTCATGATCACCAACCGGATGTTTCCGGATACTTCTGTTGCTCAAATTCCATGTGATTACCTGTATTACAGTTTTGTGGAGTCGAGCATGAGCTTTGTGCTCAGCCACAAAAAGCAAGGAAGTTTGAGCGAGTCCTATTTTACCATGGACGGAGAAGACTATGTTCAGTACGGTGATCAAGTATTGGATTTAACTACCGAAGACGATATCGCTCAGGAGGGTTTAGCCAGAGCCTTGGCTGAGTTTGGCATAGAGCCAGATGACTTAACCGAAGTTACCGTTTATTCGCTAAGTCCAGAATTAAGAAAAGCCGATTCCAAGGATCCAAATCTGCGGTATTTCATCGGTAAATCAGCCCGGGAGCTGCTGAAAAAGATTCAGGAGAAAGACCCGAAGGTCAATGCATATTTGCTTTCTGTCTTACAAGAGTTAAACAAAAGGGAAGTTAAGGTGAACGCCGTTTCACTTTCCAATGAGGATTCAAAATTTCGAACGGAGGGCTGGAGAAAACTATTGGATGAAGAGCTTGATCAGTTGGAATCTGAATTGATAAGCCAAGTTATAGCTCAGCAGGAATCGGAAAAGGCTTTCGCTGATTTAGTTTACCTGTATGATTACCTCGAAACTAGAAAAGCGAAAAAAGGACTCTTCCGTGGTATTCAGCCGTTGCTGCTTAAGCTTGGACTTATTGGTATGACCATCCTTCTGGGCTACCTTTATTGGAAAATGAGGTCTGGAGAATAGAGGTCAATGCCCTTTTATCCGCGTAAATCGGTCACACCATACTGCTGTCCTACAATCCCACATTAATTTGCATCCCCCAACATGAATTCCTATTTTGGGCATGATGTGGACACGTGATGAGGAACTATACTTACAAGGGGTGCGACAGCATTTGCACCAATACCCGGAACTTTCCGGACAAGAAAAACAGACCCAAGCTTTTCTAAAAAAGCAATGCGAAGGGCTTCCCGGCTTAAGCATTCAGGAAATAGCTGGAACCGGCTTGCTTGCTACTTTAGATTCAGGCAAAGCGGGTCCTTGCATTCTGATTCGGGGTGATATTGACGCCCTACCCATCCAAGAAATAAACGATTTTATCCATCGCTCAGAAACCGATGGCGTTTCGCATAAATGTGGGCATGATGGGCATGCTACTGTGCTCTTGGGACTGGTTAGACTTTGGACTGAAAAAGGACTTGAAAAAGGTTGCCTTCATTTCTTGTTTCAACCTGCCGAAGAGGATGGAAGAGGAGCAGCCGGAGTTATGGCTGAACATACCAAGATCAGTCCGCAGCCTGACAAGGTTTATGCTTTTCACAACTTACCGGGATATCCACTCCATCAAGTGGTTTGCAGACCGGGGTCTTTTACTGCGGCTGCAGATAGTATTTTACTTGAGTTAAATGGAAAGACATCCCATGCTGCAGAGCCTGAACTGGGACTTAATCCGGCTTTGGCTATGGCTGAAATCATACAGGCCTACCAAAATTTAATGATTCCCGACCCGGCCAATCCTAGTTTTCAATTGCTTACGCCCATTTATGCCACAATGGGTGAGAAATCGTATGGGGTAAGTGCAGGCCATGCTTCACTGCATTATACCTTGAGAACTTGGTCTAATGAAGTGATGGCATCGCTAAAAAGCCACTGTGAAAGCCTCGCTAAGCAGGCGGCTGATAGGCATGGACTTCAACTGCAACTGAGTTATACAGAAAGTTTCTTCTCCAATCAAAACCTACCGGAAGCAGTTAAGCGTATTGAAGCTGCGGCTCATAGCTTGAGTTTAAAGTACGAAGAAAGGCCCTATCCATTCAAATGGGGAGAAGACTTTGGATTGCTTAGCCAAGCTTACGGTGGAGCCATGTTCGGAATTGGCTCCGGAGAAGATTGTCCGGCGCTGCACAATCCGGATTACGATTTCCCGGATGATATTATTGAAACGGGAGTAAAGATGTTTGATGCCATTTTGGAAGGAGAATTCCATGCTGGATAGTCCGGGAGAAATACTGCTCAGCAAATCGGCATTGCGCAATAACCTTCGTTTCTTTCGCCGTCAGTTTGGAAAGGATGTACTTCTTTCTTCTGTGGTAAAAGGGAATGCTTACGGACACGGTATTGAAGTATACGGTCCATTGGCCTTGGAATGCGGATTTGAGCATTTCTCTGTGTTTAGTGCAGACGAGGCCTATCGATTATACCAAGTTATTGGTAAAGCGGCCCCCATTATGGTGATGGGTTATTTGGATGATGCAGCCATGGAATGGGCCATACAAGAGGGGATAGAATTCTGGATTTTCGATTTACATCGCTTGAAGAAGGCCTTGAGCCTAAGCAAACAATTGGGACAAAAGGCCAAGCTGCATTTGGAAATTGAATCGGGTATGCACAGAACGGGTTTGGAACGCAAAGAATGGAAGCCCGCAGCCAAACTACTCACAGAACAGAAGGAACATTGCATTTTAAAAGGGATATGTACCCACTTTGCCGGAGCGGAGAGCATTAGTAATTATGTCCGCATCAAAGAACAAAAGCGGGTTTTCAGGGAGGCCTTAGCGTGGTTTAGGCGACAGAAATTGGAACCGGAATACCGACATGCCTGCTGTTCGGCGGCGGCCATACGTTACCCTGAAATGTGTTATGACATGATCAGGTTGGGAATTCTACAATACGGATTCTGGCCAAGTCGAGAAATCTTCATCGAGTTTCTGAAGAACCGCACCGATAAACGTTCACCTATCAAGCGACTGATTTCTTGGCGGAGCACCGTTATGAGTTTAAAGGAAGTGGATGCCGGTGAATTCATTGGCTATGGTACATCTTACTTTACCGGTGTAAAAACCAAGTTGGCCTTGGTACCCATTGGTTATTCTGGCGGATTTAGCCGCTCTTTGAGTAACCATGGCAGGGTATTAATCAACGGTAAAAGGGCAGCTGTGGTAGGAACGGTAAACATGAATTGCCTCTGTGTAGACATAAGTGAAATACCGAATGTTAAACCCGGTGATGAGGTAATCATCATTGGTAAACAAGGCAAACTCGAATTGACCGTTTCAGCCTTTACCGAGATGAGTCAGCAGTTGAATTACGAAGCCTTGACGCGTATTCCGGAGGTGATGAAACGCAGCGTGGTAGAATAAAAAAGTCCGCTACAAGAGCGGACTTCCTTATCAGTTAAGTCGTGCGACTTATTTCACTTTCATTTCTTTCAAGAGGTTATCGGCTTTCGCTAAACGATCTAAGATCAAAAGTACATAGCGAATATCCACTCCAATGGAACGGCTGTATTCTTCGTTCCAAGCGAAGTCGTTGATGGTAGCCGTATAGGCACGGTCGAAGTTTACACCAACCAATTTACCTTCTGCATCCATGATAGGGGAGCCGGAGTTTCCTCCTGTGGTATCGAGGTTATACAAGAAACATACAACAGCTTCCATATCGGCTGAAGCCAAAAGCTTCTGAATAAACTCTTCCAAGAAGTAATCGCCTGAATTGGACGCTTTCTCCAAGATACCTTTGATGCTGGTGAATGGCTTGTGAATTTCACCGTCTACCGGCTGGTAGCCGCGGATATAACCGTAAGTGAAACGTAAGGTGCTATTCGCATCCGGCAAGAACTGGCCTTGTTTGTAGAGCAAACGCAAGTCGACCATCTTTGGCAGAAGGGTATTTAGCTCATCTTGTCTGGCTTTTTCTGCTTCTTGAGATTTGCGCATGTCATTCCATAGGGAACCGGCCAAAACCATAAATGGATCGTTAGATTTAAACAATTTCTCCGGTTTGGTTTTAAAGAGTTCGAGGGCTTTCTTTTTGTCGGCAAATACAGATTTAGCGAAAATGCGATCAACGTATTGTTTGATGGCTTCTTGCGGGTTTTTAGCTGAAGCGAAGAGGTTCAAGCTGGCCGGACGTTGTGCCGATGGCATAGCTACACCCATCTCGAGTAAGCGGGTAATGAGGATACGTTCCAATTCCAGGTCGTAGATGGTATAGCCTCTAGCCAATCTATTTTCTTGGTCTTTCAGGCTCGCTAAGAAGGCCTCTTTGTCTGCTTTCTGCAGTGTATCGTAGGTGTTCTTCAAGTCGCCAACAAAGCCGGCAGCATAAAAGATTCCGCTGCTAGCGAAGGCCTGACCCAACCAAAGGTCGCGTTCTGCAACACTGATTTTGTCAGCGTACACGCGGTCGATATCGCTAAACAAGCTACCGTAATCGGCTTGTAGTTTCGGATTGTTTTCAACCATGGCTTTCATTGCAGCATCGTCTGCTCTGCGGTTCGCCATGATATCAGTACGGTTCAAACCTTGCAGTTTGCCTTTGTAGTTTTTGGTGGTATTGGCCAAACGTTTAATGCGTGAGGCAAACTTGATTTCACGTTCTTTATCGGTTTTGCCCAATTCCAACATGGTTTCGATTTGGTAATCGTACCAATTGGAGATAAACGGCATTTGGTGTTCTTTCTGGTAGTTCAAGAACTGCGCAGGCTGGTTGCGGTAGGTTCTGCCCGGGTAGCCCAAGATGAAGACGAAGTCGTTTTCTTTTACGCCATTGGGGTTGATTTGCAAGTGCTCCTTTGGTTTATAAGGCACATTCTCTTTGCTGTAGGATGCGGCACTTCCATCAGCGGCAACATAAGCACGCATAAAGGAGAAGTCGCCGGTATGACGAGGCCATACCCAGTTATCACTTTCGCCACCAAATTCGCCAATAGACCTAGGCGGTACATATACCAAACGGATATCGTTCAGCTGACGGTAGCGGAAAAGGGTATAGATTTTACCTTGGAGCATCTCAGATATTTCAATGAGGAGTCCCGGATTCTTTTCTCTTTCTTCTGCTTCAATCTTGCGGATATTGGCAGCCAACATCTCCGATTTCATCGCTTTATCGTCTACCTTATCCAAGCCCATCAATACCTGAGCAGATACGTCGGCATAGGATTCTGTAATACGGGCTGTAATGGAAGTGGAGATTTCCATCTCTTTGCTTTCAGCGAAGAAACC
Source organism: Bacteroidota bacterium (assembly GCA_006226545.1). GTDB lineage: Bacteria > Bacteroidota > Bacteroidia > UBA8524 > UBA8524 > M1806. The sequence continues at coordinate 17,444 of SBGR01000033.1, forward strand.
TTTGGTGATATAATCGTGTTCAGGATCGCTAGCTGCAGCAACAGCGCCAAAAGCACAGTGGTGGTTGGTAACGATCAAACCTTCTTCCGAAACAAAGGATCCGGTACAACCGCCCACCCGAACCAAGGCTTGCACTAAGCTGGTCCCTTGCGGGTTAAACAATCGTTCTACGGGAATTTTAAGTCCGGCTTCTTTTAAGTCGATTTTACTGATTTCACTCAGCGGAAACATGCCTTCTTCCAAGCTGGAAGAGGAGAGGAGCAGAAAACCCAGACTGAGTCCAAGTATTTTTTTAATCATAATGTTTGTATTTGACTGATTAGCAGTTGGTGCAGTTCAAGCACCTTTTCGTTTTTGTATTGGCGTAAACCACAGGTGTTCACGTATTGTATTCCACCAGAGGCATTGCATGTCCAGATTTCATCGGCCATGTCCAGTTCCGATTTCGGTATTTCGCGTTCTTCCACCTTCCAACCGGCCTGTTGCATCAGCTGAATGAGGTGCAAGCGCATCACACCGGCCACACAACCCGATTCAATCGAAGGTGTGCTTACCACGCCATCGCGGAAGAGAAAGACATTACCGTTTCCACTTTCGCAGACCTGGCCTTTTTCATTGAGTAAAAGTATGGTGCCCCAAGCTTCGTTTCGGGCCTTTCTGCCGGCTAATACGTAGAGCAAAGAATTGCCGTTTTTAAAGCCAGACAAGGCGTTGATAGGTTTGAGAATATCTTCAAAAATACCGGCCTGCAGTCCTTCCGGTTTTAAAGCATAAGGTTCAGACTCCAAGCTCTCCATCATAATAAGGTAGCTGGCTTTGTCTGTGTTTGGGGTATAGCGAGTTCCATCCTCCCGAAATAGGCTAAGCTTTACTCTAGCGGAGCTGAGTTTGTTTTCTTTAACCGATTTACGAATCTCAAACTTAAAATAGTCTTCGGTCCACCAAGGTTGGAAGTCGAAACCCAAGGTAGCCGCACCTTGCAATAAACGCGCATAGTGTTGCTCCCAAAGCTGCACCATGCCATTAATCACTAAAATGGATTCAAATACACTATCGCCAAAATGCAGTCCGCGGTTATAAGCCGACATGATTTGGTCTGTAGAATAGAAGGTACCGTTAAGGTTGAAAGTGCTTGCCTGGGCCATAAAGCCTCAAATATAGGGTATGGACTCAAATTGAGGAATTGCAATCCTGCCGGAGCGGTGAATTGTTGAGAAGACCATAGTCCATGGCCGATTCCATAGCCGAAACATTCAACTCATAGAGGGGCACAAAATCTTGTGCCCCTCTATGGGCCATCATTAGTTGATCCTGTTACGTAGCGCAGTCTCTACTTTTGGACCTTTTTGGATCATTAATCGAGTTAGATGCCTTCCCATTCGCGGGTCCCGATGCCAAGCAATCGAAAAAAATCCCAAACCACTGAACTTTATCTAATTTTCGGGAGACTTTCTCTTCATCACCTTAACTATTCATTTTTTTCGCCCCACGCCCCACGCCCCACGCCCCACGCCCCACGCCCCACGCCCCACGCCCCACGCCTTTCCGTATCCGTAGTTTTCTTGATTTCATGCAGGCAAAGCAATAACTTGAGTCATTCTAATGTTTAGCGATCATGAAACGACTTCTTTTTTGGTTTACCGCTGTTGGTCTAGGGCTTAGCGGCAATGCACAATCGGCTTTTAAGGCGGGTGATTTTTCAGCCTCCTTGGGAGCACAGGCCTTTTCGGCCTATGGAAATGGAAACATGTATGAAGTCACCCAAATGTTCAAAAACAGCGCATTGTTCCCTGCCGACCTAGGTACTTACTCCGAGTCATCCTTTTCCAGTTTCAATGGATCTGGTATCGCATCGCTTGCTACCTCATTCTATTGGAAGAAGAAAAGTCAAGAATCACATACTCCTATGCGTGCCCTTCGGTTGGGACTGAGTTTTTTTGGTTCATTTGCCACGCACCACAGTTTTCATAAAGAAACAGAAACGGCTATTGATACCTTGTACTCTACAGGCGGACAAGCCTATCCGGTCGATTCATTTAATTTTCGTTCCGTAAATGTGAATTCTATCTCTCAGAATTTAGTGATTGATGCATCCTTAATTTTCAGAACCAATTCATCAAAACGCTGGACACTATATTCCGGTTTTGGTGTTCAGGCTGGTTTAACTATGAATTCTAAAGCAGAGTTATCCAATATTGAAACCACCAATATCCGGATTAGAGAAGGGGGGAATTTTCAAGGTGAAAGTTCCACTTTCAATTACAGGTCGGAAGTTCAAAGCATTCCCAATTCTTTTGTAGGCGCTTTGTATATCCCGTTGGGCATAGATTGGCAAGCCGGATCCAAAACCGAATTCTTCAAACAGCTGCACTTTTTTGCTGAAATGCGTCCTACCTTACTAATCAACAAAGGCTTGTTTTCCGGCATGGATATGAATCCTGGTTTAAGTGGACAATTTGGAGTTCGCATTCAATTTTTAAATCCTTGATCTCAAAGTGATAAATGCATTGAAAACCTCGGCCATTGCCGGGTTTTTTTTATTTCTGCGGCTAGAAATGACTATTTTCAAACCGTGAAGCCAAAAATACTGAACCTCGTTAGTGCCTTCCTCATCTTCGGATTACCTTGGTTTTTTTTCTCGCTATTTAATCTGAGACAGGAACATTGGGATATTGGAACCACCATTTTTCTGCTGGTAATTCAGTTGTTGGTTTTACTTGTCGTTCAAATCATCGCTCATTTCCGAACCAAAACTACCTCTTATTTACGCTTGGGTGCACTGGGCTTAGCTTGGGTGCTTCTAGCAGGAGTTAAGTTGTATATCATACAAAATGACCCGAGTCGGCAATTTGTTGAGCACATGGAAACGAAAACGTGTCAAATGAATCACATCAAGAAGCTGATTCCAGAGGAGGAAGTGGCTAATTGGTATATCGACAAGCAATACGATGGATTTGATAAGTACATGTATGTTCACGGAACCTACGAGGAGGTACAAGATAGCTTGTATACTTACCGGTCCTATTTACTTTATGCGAGGCCCAGTAAAGAGGGGTATGAAATCAGGATAGCCGGGTTAAGAATGCCAAAGGAAGAGCATTTTCCTATTTATTCAGATTACCCTGTTGAAACGTTCCAATCGTCATTTCCGAATCAGTACGAAGAGTTCAAGTTTTACATAGACCATGTAATACCCAAGATAATGGAGTCGAAGGGTGGAATCCCACACCCCTGTAAATTCTCAATTCAGAAAGAGTCCGGCAATAGCGGCAGTGAGTAAACAAGCGAGCGTACCACCGAGTAGTGCGCGCAAGCCCAGTTGAGAGAGCAGTCCTTTGCGTGTTGGAACCAAGGCGCCAATACCCCCAATTTGAATTCCAATGGAAGCAAAATTAGAGAAGCCACACAAGATATAGGTAGCGATGATGATGCTTCGTTGGTTTTGGAAAACCGCCTGTGCCTTCATGGTACCCAAACTCGTATAAGCATAAAACTCGTTGAGAATGGTTTTTTCACCCAGGAGTTGGCCCACCGGAACGGCGTCGTTCCAATCTACTCCAACCATCCAAGCGATAGGTGCACCGATATAACCGATGATAAATTGGAAACTGAATTCGGAGTATCGACCTTCAGAAACAGTCGCTACCCATTCGTTGAGTCCGGTCCAAGAACCAATGAGCATCAGTCCGTAGTTGGCCATGTAAATCAGTGCCGTAAAAACCAATAACATCGCACCCACATTGATGGCGAGTTTTAAACCGTCTGTCGTGCCGTTGCTGATCGCTTCTAAAGCATTGCTACCAATCTTTTCTTTGCTCACGGTCATGTCTTCATTCACCTTTTCTTTTTCGGGAATCAAGATTTTAGCGATAAGCAATGCTGCCGGAGCAGATAGGATGGAGGCAGTGAGTAAGTGTTTAGCGAAGAGGATTTGTTGACTCTTGTCTGAACCCCCTAAGAAACCAATATAGCTTGCCAAAACACCACCGGCAATGGTAGCCATACCACCGGTCATCAAGGCCATCATCTCAGAACGGGTCATTTTACTCAAATAGGGCCGAACCAAAAGCGGTGCTTCGGTTTGTCCTAAGAAGATATTACCTGCTGCGGCCAAGCTTTCTGCTCCCGATAATTTCATGGTGCGCTTCATCACCCACGCAAAGGCATACACTACCTTTTGGAGTATTCCCCAGTAATAAAGCAGGGAAGTAAGGGCAGAGAAAAAGATAATGGTAGGTAAAATGTGAAAAGCGAAGTTCATTAGGCTGGAATCAACCTGTCCATCGCTAAAGGAGCGAAACAAAAACTCGGTACCGAAACGGGTAAACCCAATGACGGTTACAAAGCCGGCACTGATGCTTTCAAAAAATCGCTCAATAAACTGCACCTTTAAAACCAAAACAGCGAAAAGGAGTTGCAGGCCGAGGCCTCCTAGCACTATGCGCCAATTGATTTTTTTTCGGTCAGAGCTAAAGAGGTAAGCAATGGCCAGCATGCAGATGATCCCTAGGATACCTCTAGCGATATAGGCCCAGCTCAACATTTAGCCTTTGCGTTTTTGAATTTCGTCGCGGATAATGGCCGCCTTATGGTAGTCTTCCACGGCCAATGTTTTATCGAGTAGTTCTTCCAATTCAGCGGTGCTCAAGGTGCTGTAATCGTCTTGTTTGGAAGTACCCGGTCTGGCAGGGGGCTCAGGCGTGCTAGGTCTTCCCGGTCCGGCATTTTCCTCTTCTTCATCTTCAATCACGATTCCGGCAGAATCCATGATATTGGAAAAGGTGAAAATCGGGCAATTAAAACGAACAGCCAAAGCGATGGCATCGGAAGTGCGAGCGTCAATCTCGTAGGTTTGTCCATTCTGTTTGCAAACAATCTTTGAATAGAAAACCCCTTCAAGCAGGTTGTAGATGATCGCTTCCACTACTTCAATTTGGAAGGTTTTGCAGAAGGATACGAAGAGATCGTGGGTCATGGGACGAAAAGGAACAATCTTTTCAATCTCAATGGCAATGGCTTGAGCTTCGAAGCTGCCAATGATGATTGGCAACTTCTTTTCTCCCACTTCTTCTCCTAGTATAAGGGTATACGAGCCGTGCGTTTGCCCGGACGTAAGTCCCACGATTTCCAGTCTGATCTTCTGCATAACAGGGGGTGTATCTCTCGCTTATTGAGCCGCTTTCAAAGACTTGGCTGCCTCGATTAATTTTGGCAGAACCTCAAAAGCATCACCTACGATACCGTAATCGGCTACCTTAAAGAATGGTGCTTCCGGGTCTTTGTTGATGGCCACAATCACTTTGCTGGAGCTAACTCCGGCAAGGTGCTGAATAGCGCCTGAAATACCCACTGCAATATACAGATTTGGTTTGATGGTTATACCGGTCTGTCCTACGTGTTCTTCGTGTGGACGCCAGTCCATATCCGATACCGGCTTGGAGCAAGCGGTTGCTGCACCCAATAATCCGGCTAGTTCTTCAATCATGCCCCAGTTTTCCGGGCCTTTCATTCCGCGACCGCCAGACACAACCAATTCGGCTTCTGTCAAAGGAATTTTTCCTTTTACCTGATCGATGGCTACGCGTTCTACTTTGTATGCGTTTCCGCCTGCAGCATAAGCAAAGCTGCTTACCGCAGCAGCAGATCCACCTGCTTCAATGCTGAAGCTGTTTGGTGTAATAGCCAAAACCTTCACGGCAGATGTCATGTCAACATCGGCAAAGGCTTTACCTGAGAAAACACTCTTACGTACACGGAATCCATTGGACGTATCTGCCATGCTAACAACGCCGCTGGCTACGGATGCTTTTAATTTAACGGCAACTACAGGGCTTACTGATTTGCCGGTATAGTTGTTTGAAATAATAACTACTTGTGCGTTTTCGGCTGTCGCCACTTGTGCGAGGGCATCGCCCATGGCAGCCGGACGAGGAGCATCCAATTTAACGCTCACTACTTTATCTGCACCGTATTGTCCCAATGAAGCCAATTCAGCTTCGTCTGGCAAAACATCGCTAGCACATACGGCAATGGCTTGAGCTCCCATTTGAGAAGCTAATTTTTTACCATAACCAACGGCTTCGTATACGGCTTTCTTGAATTTTCCTTCTGAACTTTCTGCAAATATGATAACGGACATGATTCTCTTTCTCGATTAAGGGTTAGATAACTTTGGCTTCGTTGTGAAGAATGCTCATCAATTCGCCCGCATTGTTCGGGTCGATGAGTTTAACAGCACCTTTGGCCGGTGGCAATTCGTATTGCGCGTAAGTACTACCTGCGTTGTTAGCGCTAGGCTCTACCACTTGCAAAGGTTTGGTACGTGCTGCCATGATACCGCGCATGTTTGGAATACGTGGCTCAGTCAAGTCTTTCTGTGCACTGGCTGCGCAAGGCAACGCTGCTTTAACGGTTTCTCTACCACCGTCGATATCGCGGATGGCTTCTACCACACCGTTGTTTACATCAATTTTGGTAACTACGTTGATGTAAGGAATGCCTAACATTTCAGCAAGGATACCACCTACCAAGCCGCCGTTGTAATCAATAGATTCACGACCGGTTAAGATCAAATCAAATCCTTGACCTTGAGCGTAAGCAGCAATCTGCTCTGCTACAAAATAAGCGTCTTTAGGCTCGGCGTTGATACGCACAGCTTCTTGAGCGCCAATGGCCAAAGCCTTACGGATGGAAGCTTCAGAATCAGCCAATCCAACGTGAATTGCGGTAACGCTTCCACCTTGCGCTTCGGTGATTTCTAAGGCGCGGGTCAGCGATAATTCATCGTAAGGGTTGATGATGTACTGTACGCCACTTTGATTGAACTTGGTGTTATTATCGGTAAAAGTTACTTTCGTCGTGGTATCAGGTACCACACTCATGCAGACTAATATTTTCATGCTCACTTTAGCTTTCTTTTCTAATAATGGGAGTGCAAAAGTATTGATTTAATTTAGAAATAAGAACGGCTATGGATAGGCTTTCACAAGTATTGAATTTATTGGAAAAAGAACCGGATGATGCGTTCTTAAATCACGCCTTAGCGATGGAGTATTTGGCGCTGGGTGAAAATGGAAAAGCCATCGCGGCCATGGAGCACTTACTCCATAAAAACCCGGATCATACAGGTACCTATTATCATTTAGGTTACGCGTATTTGAATGGAGGCGAGAGAGAAAAGGCTATTGCGATTTGGGAAAAGGGCATTGCCGAATGTAAAACGCTCCGCAAACAGCATCATTTAGCCGAATTGCAGAGCGCCTTAAATGAGCTCATTTTTGAGGACGATTAAACTGTCTAACATTTGGTACAGTAATTGGATATTTAGCGACAAACACAAGCACCATGAAAACAAAAACTTTACTTTCTAGCACCTTGGCCCTCGGGCTTATCATCTTAAGTTCATGTGCAACCCGCACTGTAACCCGCATTGATCCGGATAAACAAACCGATGTAAGCGGAAGATGGAACGATACTGACAATAAAATTGTAGCTGAAGACATGGTAGCCCAGTCGATTGATAAAAACTGGCGCACCGAATTTGAAAAACTGAAAACCCGCAAACCGGTTGTTATTGTTGGACGAATCAAAAACAATACATCGGAATTCATAGACCCGATTGCCATCATCAAACAAATTGAGAGTGCTTATGTAAACTCAGGCAAAGTAAGGGTAGTGGCTACAGCTGATGAACGCAAAGAACTTCGTGAAGAGCGTGAAGACCAACAAATCTTTGCATCGGAAGAATCCCGTAAAAAATGGGGTAAAGAAAAAGGTGCCGACTTCATGCTTAATGGTGTTTTGTATTCCGTTACCGATGAATACAAGAAAGACAAGATTGTCGCTTACCAAGTCGACTTTGAATTGATCGATCTAGAAACCAATGAAAAGGTTTGGATGGGTCAGTCTAAAATCAAAAAAGAAATTAAAAACTAAGGAATACTGCCATGAAACTCAAACCGCTTATTTGGGCTTGTTTGGGTGGCAGTATGCTGTTTCTGATCGCCGCCTGTTCGCAGAAAACCCTGCATCAGGCGGAGATTAATCGCCATCTCTATTCCGGCGATGTGAAAGGGGCCTATGCCATCATGAATAAAAATCCCGAGAAATGGGAGAGAGGGAAAAATACCCTGCTCTACTATTTGGAACGGGGCACCTTGGCTTGGATGCTCGGTGAGCACCAAGAAAGCAAAGACTATTTCATGATGTCGGATTACTTCATTGAAGATTACTACCGCAACTATGCCAATGAAGCTTTAGCCTTATTCACCAATGATAAAGTGAAAGAATACCGAGGAGAAAACCACGAGCGAATTCTCTTTCACTATTATCAAATGCTCAACTTCATGGACATGGGCGAAAATGAAAATGCCCTGGTTCAAGCCCGAAGGTTAAACCTGGAGTTAAACCGCCTCAAAGACCGGCATAAAAACAATACGAAAAGGTATAGCCGGGATGCCTTTGCCTATGTGATGATTGGGCTATGCTTTGAAGCCAATGGGGATGCAGAAAATGCCTTTGTGGCTTACCGCAATGCTGAACGCATTTATTCAGAAGATTACCTCACGAATTTTAAAATGGACCCGCCGTCCCAGCTCATTTCGGATTTGCTTCGCCTCGCTTATCAAATGGGGTACAATGCGGATTTGGATCATTTCCAAAAGAAGTACAAAAGACAATACAACCCACAAACAGATCGAGGGGGAAACTTCGTCTTTTTTTGGAATACAGGTTTGGTATCCATCAAAGAAGAAAACCGTTTTGAGTTTGTGATACAGAGTGTGAATGGTGATGGTTGGGTTACCTTTTACAACAGCGATTTGGGTTTAAGTATTCCGGTTTACATCAGCGGGAGCAATGATCCCAACTCCGGATTCAACGACCTTCGCTTTATTGCAGCTTCATTGCCTAGAATGGTGGGTAGAGGTTCTCTATTCACTTCAGCTACCATCGAATTAGATTCCAATGCCAAGCAAATTGCAATGAGCCTTGCAGAGCCAGTTAGTGCCATAGCTAATAAAGAATTGAATGATCGCTTTTTAGAAGAAGTGGGAAAAATGCTGGCTAGGGTCACCGCAAAGAAGATGGCTGAAATGGCAGCGCGAAAAGAAAGCGAAGGAGCAGGTACCATTATCGGTTTACTTAATTTCTTTACCGAAAGAGCAGATACCCGCAGCTGGGAGACTTTGCCGGATCAAATTTTCTATACCCGTCAACCTTTAAGCCCGGGTCAGCATCAAGTTAAACTCAACGCAGCCGGTCCGCAGGCCAACCAACAATTTACCATTCCGGTGAATATGCCGAAATACGGCTATTTCTTTGAGGGTTTTCATACCTTGCAGCCCGCAACGACTGGATTAACCCGATGAATTTAATAGCGAAGAATCCCAACTTTGAATCAGAGGTCAGGGAAAAACTGAAGAAACAATTTTTCATGCACCACTTGGGCATCGATTTGAGTAAGATTGAGGCCGGCAGAGTGGAGGCTGTAGTGACAATGAAAGATGCCTTAAAACAGCAGAATGGGTTTTTACACGGTGGGGTAACCGCCACCTTACATGATATAGCCGCAGGCTTTGCCGCATTTACCTTGGTTGACGTAGGTGAAGTAGTTGTGACGGCCGATTTAAGGGTATCCTATTTTTACCCGGGTGATGCCACCAAATACAGAACGGTAGGTTGGGTAGTGAAGCCCGGAAACCTCCTTTATTTTTGCGAAAGCGAAGTTTATGCAGTCTACGAAGACGGTTCAGAGAAACTGATATCCAAATCGCAATCAACGATGGCTACCGTTAAAGTCGCCGTGATTGAAGCGAACAGAAAATAATACTTGCAGCCACCTTCGGGTGGCTTTTCTTTTGGTATTTAATCCATTATCTGACAATACTTACTTTACCGCTTGTTGACTCCTGTCCTGTGCTTATGGTAAAGGTATACAGCCCGTTTTGTAGATCAGAGGTTGAAATGCTTAGTTCATGTCTGCCGGTTTGAATCTGATTATCTGATACGCTTTTAACTTTCTTTCCTTGCATATCAAAAAGATCAATGGTCACATCCGCTTTGTCTGAAAGCGAAAAGGCAATTGTCAAGTCGACGTTTGCATGAATCGGATTTGGATAGGCTTGTATGTTGTTTACCGTCTCAAACTTGGTGACGCCCGTGATATAGGAAATATGAAAACTACAATAAACATGTTCATTGAATTCGAGCCAGGCATTACCCGGAGTGAATTCATTATCCCAATTGAATACAGTATAGAGACGGTGGGCCGTTCGAATGGTTTGCCCTAGATTGTATGACTGCTCGTAGGTTTTGGACGAGTCTCTCACTATCATTGGAATGAACTGATTCAATTTATGGGTAGGCTCAGGTGAACTCCAATCGTGTTGAATGGTATCGCCCGAATTCCACGTATACCCTGGAATAAATCGGTACGAAACAGCGGCTAGTCCATTGGCTGATATATGTTGCATAGAGCTTAAACCAATTTTCCTTTTCTGGTAGCTGTCGATACCGGTATCTGAAGCAGTTAGTAAATACTGAAAATGCTGCACGTTTCCTGTTCCAATGCCTAGACTTGGGTTGTACAGAATCCAAGCGGTAGGTTCTACCACCTCATTGTTCTGATTCACGATATTGCCTTTGTATATGGCCTTGTCGGAATAGAACCGAATATCCAATGTGTCTACTGTTCCGGGTAATTGATGTTTGTACTTGAAGGCAAGTTCAATGGAATCGATGGTATAGGAGTGGTACTCGGAGAGTATTTCATCGTAATAGAATGACTTAGGATCAAATAGCTGTCCTACATTATGCAGTCCGGTTTGTCCTAAATAAGTCATAGAACTATCGTTTTGATACGACTGCACTACGCTTGAATCTGGAAATAGTGTAGCATTCGCTATACTCAGGTATGGCACTCCTCCGTAGGCTGACGAGTTTATAAAGTTATACCACCGAAAAATCTGCCCGCCACTTTTTGAAGGTGTTCCCCATTGTACAAGAATTGGACTAACAGGTTCTAATATGGCTCCATCCGCTTTCAATAAATCAGACTTTGAAGTTTGTGCGCTACCGATGCTAAATACGGATGCAAGCATCAGCATAAAAGGTATTCTGATGGTTTTCATAGGTTCGGTTTTGGTATAGACAAAAAAAGCCACCCGAAGGTGGCTTTTCTATAGGATTAGAATCCAAATTATTTTACTACGCTTACTTTACCGCTAGTAGTTTGCTCACCAGCAGTGATAGTGTATACGTATACACCGTTTTGTAAGTCAGAGATATTAGTAGTTGCAGTGTAAGTACCAGCTTCAACGTTAGTGTTCAAGATAGTTCTTACTTTTCTTCCTTGCATGTCGAACAACTCGATAGTTACGTCAGAAGCGTTAACCATGTTGTACTCGATGTTCAACTCAGCGTTACCGTTGCTAGGGTTAGGGTAAACTTTAGTACCACCCAAAGCGTTTACAGATTGAGCGCTTACGTTTGGAGAAGAAATGTGGAATCCACAGTAAACTTGCTCAGTGAAATCGTTCCAAGCATCACCAGGAATGAATTCTTCGTCCCAAGAAGTGGTAGTACCGTATCTCTGGAATTTACGAACTGACAAACCGTGGTTGTATGAATCTTCAGCAGTCTTAGAATTGTCGCGCAATACCCAAGCGATGAAGTGGTTCAATTTGTTGGTTGGCTCTGGAGAATCCCAATCGTGTTGAAGGGTATCACCGAAGTTCCAAGCATATCCAGGGATGAAACGGTAAGAAACCGCGATCAATTCACCACCGTTGATAAGCAATGGGCTGTTCAAACCTACAGTACGACCTTGGTAAGCAGCGAAACCGGTATCAGTCTCATCCAATAACAATTGGAAGTTCTGAGTGCTACCAGTACCCATTTCCAAAGCTCTGCTGTACATAATCCAAGCAGTTGGCTCGATAACGTTACCGTTTTGGTCAACCAAGTTACCTACACGTACACCAGCACCTGAATAAACACGGATATCAACTGTATCTACAGTACCTGGGATATTGTGCATGTATTTGAAAGCAATCTCGATAGAGTCAACAGTGTATTCGTTGTAGTCTGACAAGATTTGATCATAGTAGAATGATTTAGGGTCGAAAACCTGTCCTACGTTATGTAAGCCGGCATAACCTAATTCAACACCACCGCCTGTAGATCCGTACAATTGTTTAACTGTTGAATCTGGGAAAAGTGAAGCATTAGAAAGTGAAGTGTAGCTGATACCACCGTTAGAAGATGAGTTAACGAAGTTGTACCATTCTGTAACCGCACCTTTTTTGTTCATAGTGCTGCCTGGTTGTACTTGAAGTGGGCTGTATGGAACAAGGATAGCTCCATCATTACCTCCATCAACACGAACAGGTGACTGTGCCATGGCAGAGATACCAGTGGCCACACCTACTACAGCTGCGAGTAAAAATCTCTTTTTCATTTGGATGTTTGTAAAAATTTAACCACAAAAATATTAAGATAAACGACAATTCAAGGGTTCGGTTAACAAATTGTTAATGGAACCTGTCGCGCCTACTGCTTAATACGCGTAAGCGAAGTAAAAGGTTGGAAGCCTCTGAAAATATTTTTTAGCGTTGAATCAGCCTATTCTTTTTGAATAGATATCTTAATTTATAAATCGCCTAATCGTGGACGAATGACCAGCTCTTCCACATCGGCATGAGGCCCCATACTCCAACAATGAAATACCGTTTCAGCAATATGCTCAGCCGGAATAAATCGCTCTGCCGGTAAATCGCTTCCTTGCCAAGAATCGGTATAGGTAGCCCCAGGTAGTATAGCCGTAACCAAGGTATTTTGAGTTTTAAGTTCTTCGCGCAAAACTTTGGTCATGCCTAAGAGGGCAAACTTGGAGATGCAATACGAACCGCCATTTACATAAGCCATGATACTCGCTGTGGAGCACATGGAGAAAATATGGCTATGGTCTTTTCGATTTACCATAGCGGGTAAAAGCGCCCTAGTAAGATGATATGCACTGCTTAAATTGGTTTGAATTAATTCTTCAAATACACCGTCTTCTTCCTCGCTTACCGAACCGGGTTTAAAGATTCCGGCATTGTTCACCAGAATATCGATCGCTTCAAATTCAAAAAGTACTTGCTCTGCAAAAAGCTCCACTTCTTCCTTATTCGATACATCACAGGCTATGGCCAAGACCTTTTGTTCCGGGTATTTTTCACTGTATTCGTTCTTTAGCTGATTCAAAACCTTCGCATTGCGCGCACAAAAGGCTACGTCAAATCCGGCTGCTAAAAATCGCTCTACAATGGCTTTTCCTATTCCCTTGCTTGCGCCGCTTACCACTATATTCTTTCTATTCATCGTCATCTCCAATTCTTCGGAGCCGAAGTTAAAAATTAAGACTTTATATTTACCGCCTTCTTAGAGAATGTTGCTGTTTTATCATTTCGGACGCTATCTGCTTTTCTTGAAAAAGATGTTCTCCAAACCGGAGACCTTTTCTATATACGTAAGCAGAACCTTTACAGAGATGGTGGAAATCGGAATCCGATCTCTTCCCATCGTGGCGATTATCGCTTTATTTTCCGGTGCGGTTTCTACCGTGCAAACGGCCTATCAGCTGGTTTCCGGATTGGTATCCAAAACCATCATTGGCTCCATTGTGAGCGATACGGTAATCTTAGAATTTGCGCCAACCATCACCTGTTTGGTCTTGGCGGGTAAAGTAGGATCCAGCATCGCATCAGAAATTGGAACCATGAAGGTGAGTGAACAGATAGACGCTCTCGAGGTGATGGGCATCAACTCAGCCGGTTACTTGGTGCTCCCAAAAATCATTGCGGGCGTAATCATGGTTCCATTGCTTATTATCCTAGCGATGTTCCTTGGAATATACGGCGGTATGATGGCGGGCTCTATGGCTGAAATTCTCCCGGTTGAGCAGTTTTTAGAAGGTGCCCGTTCTACCTTCAAAGGCTTTAACGTTGCCTTCTCCTTGATTAAGGCAACCACCTTCGGTTTCATCATCACCAGTGTTTCCAGTTTTCAAGGTTATTATACAGAAGGCGGTGCACTGGAAGTGGGACGATCCTCTACCAACGCAGTGGTATACAGCGCCATCATGATTTTATTTACGGATTACCTCATCGCTCAAATACTCCTCTAATGATTGAAGTTAAAAACATCAATAAGTCGTTTGGCGAGAAACAGGTGCTTCAAGACATCAGCGCAACCTTTCTTCCGGGTAAGGTGAACGTGATTATCGGTGCATCCGGTAGCGGTAAGTCAGTCTTGATGAAATGTATGGTTGGATTAGTAGAACCGGATAACGGTCAGATTCTCTATGATCAGCAAGATTTTCTGTCGGCCGACTACACTTCCAAAAAAGACATCAGAAAACAAATTGGAATGCTCTTTCAAGGATCGGCTTTGTTCGATTCCCTCACAGCGGAAGAAAACGTGGCTTTCCCGCTTAAGATGTTCTCCAATATGAGCAAACAAGAACAGAAGGAAAGAGTGGATTTCTGCTTGCACCGTGTTAACTTGGATCACGCGCATAAGCTTTTTCCTTCAGAGATTTCAGGGGGTATGAAGAAGAGGGTAGGTATCGCTCGTGCCATCGCTCTTAACCCGAAATACCTGTTTTGTGATGAGCCAAACTCCGGACTAGATCCGGTTACCTCGCGTGTAATTGATAATTTAATTGAAGAGATTACCGATGAGTTTAATATCACCACCATCATGAACTCGCACGATATGAAGACCTTATTTGATATAGGCGATCACGTTACGTTCATCTACAAGGGCAAACTGGCCTTTGAAGGGAATATTGAGGATTTCAGAAAAGATACCAGCGAAGAAATCTCCGAGTTTTTAAGCGCTTCGTATTTTCAGCGTTAGGCTTTTACGCCTTGTTCCAATTTCTTGAGTAGATAGGGTGCTGTAGCCGAATCGCTATGGTGAACCAAGTCTTCCGGTAATCCGGCAAAGACCAATTGTCCGCCAAATTCGCCACCACCCGGACCTAAATCAATAATCCAATCAGCACATTTGATGATGTCCAAGTTATGCTCGATGATAATCAGGCTATGACCTTGTTTAATCAAGGCATCAAAGGAGGCCAAGAGTTTCTTGATATCGTGAAAATGCAAACCGGTGGTTGGCTCATCGAAAATGAACAAGACCTTCTCGCTGCTATTGCCTTTCACTAAAAAGGAAGCCAGCTTGATACGTTGCGCTTCACCACCCGAAAGGGTATTCGACGATTGTCCTAAGGTAACATAACCCAATCCTACGTCTTGTAATGGCTGCAACTTATGACTGATACTCGCTTGGTCTGCAAAGAAGTCGACGGCATCGTCTACGGTCATGTTGAGCACGTCGTAAATGTTTTTGCCTTTGTATTCCACCTCCAAGACTTCTTCTTTAAAACGTTTGCCGTGGCATACTTCACAAGGGAGGTGAAGGTCGGCCATAAACTGCATCTCCACGATGGTTTCGCCTTCGCCTTTGCAATTGTCGCAACGTCCGCCGTCTACGTTAAACGAGAAGTGTTGCGGCTTAAAGGCTCTGGTTTTAGCGAGGTGTTGGGAAGAATACAAATCACGAATTGCATCGTAGGCCTTGATATACGTAACCGGGTTACTTCTAGAGCTTTTACCGATGGGGTTCTGATCTACCAGTTCTACTCGCTCAATTTTCTTGTAATCACCTTCCAGCTTATCAAAGGCACCCGATTTAGCACCATTGTATAAGCCCAACTGCTTTTGGAGGGCAGGGTAGAGCACTGTCTTAACAAGTGAAGTCTTACCTGAACCACTTACGCCTGTCACTACAGTCATCACATTGAGGGGGAAACTCACTTCCAGGTTCTTCAAATTATTCTCGCGAACTCCGGAAAGGGTAATTTGTTGATTCCATTTCCGGCGTCGCTCCGGTATTACAATGGCTTGTGTGCCATTGAGGTATTTGCCGGTTAAACTGTCAGACCCTTTCATCTCGTTCAAGTTTCCTTGGAAAATAAGGTGGCCACCTTGAGTGCCTGCATAAGGACCTATGTCTACCAACTCATCTGCCGACTCCATCACTTCTTCGTCGTGTTCCACCACGATAAGCGTATTGCCTAAATCGCGCAGTTGATGCAGTACGCGCACAAGGTTGTCGGTGTCTTTGGGATGCAGTCCGATGGAAGGCTCATCCAAAATATACATGGAACCCACCAAGGAGCTTCCCAGGTTGGTTGCTAAGTTGATTCGTTGCGATTCTCCACCGGATAAGGTATTACTCAAACGGTTTAGCGTGAGGTAACCTAAACCAACATCATTTAAAAAGCGAAGTCGGCTAAGGATTTCCTTTAAAGGACGTTCCGCAATCTGCTTATCGTGTTCGCTTAAACGCAATTGCTCAAATAAACTCAGTCCTCTGCTAACAGGCAGAAGTAAAACATCTGAGATGGAGAACAATGCTCCAGATTCCTCGTCAACCAACTTAACGTAGTTGGCATCCGGTCTGAGTCGGGTGCCGCGGCAATCCGGACACGTTGTTTTACCGCGGTACTTGGAAAGCATTACACGGTATTGAATTTTATAGGTCTTTTCTTCCAGGTATTTAAAGAACTGGTTTAAGCCTTTGAGTCCTTTGGCACCTTGCCAAAGCAAATCCTTTTCTTTTTCGGTTAAATCATAATAGGAGCGGTGCACCGGAAAATCGTGCATCACAGCCTGCCTTGCAAATTCGTGTTTCCATTCTTGCATGGTTTCTCCACGCCAAGGAGCCACAGCGCCATCGTATACGCTTAGCGATTTATCCGGAATCACCAGGTCTTCATCGATACCAATCACAGAACCAAAGCCTTCGCATCGCTGGCAAGCGCCGTAAGGGTTATTGAAGCTGAAGAGATTAACGCTTGGTTCTTCAAAACTGATTCCGTCAGCCTCGAACTTATTGGAGAAGCTGATGGTTTCTGTGTTTTCGGCATCCCAAACAAGGATAAAACATTCACCATGACCTTCAAAAAAGGCCGTTTGCGCAGAGTCGGCTACCCTTGATTCCAGTTCGTCGTCTTGAAAATCAACACGGATACGGTCGATTACCAACTGTACTTCCGGGTTTTTGATCTTCTTCAATTGCGACTTGTACTGCGTAAGGAAGTCTTCTATTCGCTGAAGTTCATTTTTATAAAGGAGTCGGCTATACCCTTTCTGCACCAAAAGCGGTAACTCGGTTTCTAGCGATTTGCCTGATTGCAGTTTGCATGTAATTAATACAGTGCTGTCTTCAGGTAGGGTTTTCACCTGTTGAACCAAGTCTTCGGGGGTATGCCGTTTTACTTGTTTGCCGCTAATGGGAGAATAGGTTCGTCCTGCTTTAGCGAAAAGTAACTTGAGGTAATCGTAAATTTCTGTAGAAGTGGCCACCGTGGAACGCGGGTTTCTAGTGTTTACCTTTTGCTCAATAGCGATGGCCGGTGCGATGCCTTTTATATACTCAACTTCCGGTTTGTTCATTTTTCCCATGAACTGACGTACGTAGGCAGATAAGCTCTCTACATAACGTCGCTGTCCTTCAGCGTAAAGGGTATCAAAGACCAAAGAAGACTTCCCTGACCCACTGACCCCCGTAACTACGGTCATTTTGTTTCGCTTAAAAGCTACATCAACCTCTTTCAGGTTGTGCATGGAGGCGCCTTTAATAATGATGTACTGTTTGCTGTCGGATGGTAGTGAACTCATGATGTGAAGTCCTGTATATAACAAGCGAAATGCAAAACTGGCTGAAAATATTTTTGAAAAAAAATGCCAAGGACTTGACAATGTGAAATATTTATTTTTTATCTTTACGATAGTTATTTCACAAACTACAACCAAACAAAAGGAACTGCGTATAGTATAAACCTCTACTTGTCTATTACTTTAACTGCTATTAAAAAGCATAAAAAGGAGGTTTGTATGAAGTTCAATCACATTAGCGACCGCGAGTTGCTCCAACATTATGTACAAGGAAATGAAGCTTGTCTAGAGATGCTTATTAAGCGTCATAAAAACAAGGTTTTCACTTCAATCTACCTTATTGTTCAAGACCGTTACATTGCTGAAGACATCTTCCAGGAGACTTTTATCAAAGTGGTACAGGTGATGCGAAGCGGCAAGTACAAGGAAGAGGACAAATTTGTTCCATGGGTAATGCGTATTGCCCGCAACATGGCCATCGACTATTTCCGTAAAAGCAAACGCAATGTTATGATTACCGGAGAAGATGGTGAAGACATTTTTGCCCGCATGGAGATTGCAGAGATGAACAGGGAAGAAACGCTGATTTCCAATCAGACCAATAAAACCGTTCGTCAGCTTATTGAAATGCTTCCGGAAGAACAAAAAATGGTACTTGTTTTACGTCAATATGCAGGCTTAAGTTTCAAAGAAATTGCAGCAATGACAGACGTTAGCATCAATACCGCCTTGGGAAGAATGCGTTATGCATTAACCAATCTCAGAAAACTTATCATGGAAAAGGAACTTAACTTGCAATAAAGTTAAAGTATCTTCGTTCTGGGTATAAACAATACAGGACGATATGAGCAACACCTTTACCGAAACTGATATTCTCCGTTACCTTTATGGAGAAACAACCCCGGCTGAAAACAAGGCCATCGCTGAAGAATTAAAGAAGAATATAAATCTTCGATCGTATTACGACCGAATGGTGGAGACCCAAAAGGAGTTGGAGAAGGTATTTGAAGAACCGGATCCGACTTCTGTCAACATCATCTTGGAATATTCTCAGGCCACACATCACGACAGCCTAGAGCATCATTAACCAGTCTTTCGCTTAAATTCGTGCGTGCTTTTAAAAGAACGTTACGCTGAATTTATTGCCTATTCTTCTGAGCATCACCCCGATGCTGAGACGGAATTGCTGTATGACAATCCCTACCAACTACTGGTAGCTGTAATCCTGTCGGCGCAGTGCACCGACAAACGGGTGAATATTGTCACCCAAAAACTCTTTCAAGATTTTCCAACGCCGGAGGCTTTGGCGCGGGCAGACTTTGATTTGCTGTTTCCCTATATCCGCTCAATTTCTTATCCCAATAACAAAACGAAACACCTCATTGGCATGGCCAATATGCTGGTGAATGATTTCAATTCAGAGGTTCCTTCCTCTATAGAAGACTTGCAAAAGTTGCCTGGAGTGGGCCGAAAAACGGCCAATGTTATTGCTTCGGTGATCTTTGAACAACCGGCCATGGCAGTGGATACTCACGTGTTCAGGGTATCTGCTCGTTTAGGACTGACACGCGGAGCTAAGAACCCATTGCAAACTGAAAAACAATTGGTAAAACATATCCCGGATGAGTTGATTCACATCGCTCACCATTGGCTTATCTTACATGGACGGTATGTATGTTTAGCACGCAAACCCAAATGCGGGGAATGCGGCATGAAGCATTTCTGTCGCTACTTTGAAAAGTTGCCTTCTGCCGAGAAGGCTAGTTTCCAATCGTGATTTTCTCACCCAAGAAATGGGGTTGGGTTTTCAGTACATGAATATCCAATAAAGCTTTGCCTCGGGCTAAATACTCTCTGAATTGAGAAAAGTAACTGCTGTATTGCGGAACATCTGCCGCGTTTATTCCGTATACCTTCAAACCATTTTGCTGGGCTAGGTAGATGGCTCTTTCGTTGTGAAATTGCTGGGAAACGATAATCAACTCATCTTGTCCAAAAACCTCCTTCGCCCGAACAATGGAATCTAGCGTTCTGAAACCGGCATAATCTAAGTGTAAGCAAGAATCCGGGACACCCAGAGCAATCAACGCCAATCGCATGTCTTCCGGTTCATCGTAGCCTTTTACGTGGTTGTCGCCACTTAGAATCAGGTGCTTTACCTTGCCGCTGTGGTATAATTCAGCAGCTTTGGCCATGCGATTACTGAAAAAGTAATTTTCTAGTCCAAACCTGGTTTTTGCTGCAGTGCCTAAAACCAAGGCCGTTTTACAAGAAGGTATGGAATCAACGGAATCGAACAAGAAATGGGCAGCTTCTTTAGCGATGTGTTTGTGGCTGTAAACCGCCGCAATGGCAAACAGGAATAGGCCAAACAAGCCCCAAACAATCAGTCTTCTTATCCATCGAAACATAGGATTCGAAGTTACTGTAATCTTTCTTTAAGAGCTTGGTATCCGGTTCTACTTACCGCCACTTTTTCTCCATTTCTTAATATGGCTTGGTAGTTTTGGTTTTCGCCTTGTTCAAGGTGAGAGAGGTGATTGAGGTTGAGCAAAAATGAACGGTGAATGCGTAAAAAGCGATCGCTAGGAAGTGATTTTTCAAAATAACTCAAGGTTCTTTTCTTAGCGAACTTGCCCTCCACGGTATAGATCTTAACATAATCATCGTCAGCTTCAATGAGAATAATGGAGTCATAAGGAATGATGTGAATCTTCGGACCATTCTTCAATACCACTCGGTCGGATAGCGGGTATTCTTCTTGTACTTTCTCTACCCAATTTGAATCGGTTTCAACTTGAGGTAATCGTTCTTTGTATTTAGCGATGGCATGGTCAAATCGCTCCTGTGAAAAAGGTTTAAGCAAATAATCAGCTGCATTGTTTTCAAAGGCCTTCATGGCATATTCATCGAAGGCGGTTGTGAAAATAACGGCCGGCAACTCATCCAATAATTCCAACATTTCAAAACCATTGATTTTTGGCATTTGTACATCCAAAAAGAGGATATCAGGCTGGTGTTCTTGCACAGCCTTGGCGCCCGTAAAACCATCGTGACAAACGGCTACAATTTCAAATTCGGGATGGGCTTGCAGGTATTTCTCAACCATTTTACAGGCCAGTGGCTCATCGTCTATGATAATGGTTTTATACATGGTAAATCGGAAGTTTTAATTCGGCAACGAAGAGGCCTTCGTTTACCTTGGTTTGCAATAAATCGTTTCGCTCAAAAAGCAAGTATAGCCTACGGCGTATGGAACTTAAGCCAAATCCGGTACCTCTGATTCCGGAACCTTCCGGGTCAAATGGGTTTTCTATTCGGATATAGAGCATTCGCTCATCGCAGCTGGCGTCTAGTTGGATTTTCACTTGTCCTATGGTGCCGTATAATCCGAATTTAATGGCATTTTCCATTAATGGTTGAAGCACCAAAGGAGGTACCATCAGTTTTTCGCATCCCGGCTTAATGATTAACTGGGTTTGAAGGCGATGGCCAAAACGTACCTGTTCAATTTCGAGGTAGAGTTTGAGGTAATCAATTTCTTCTTGAAGCGAGATGAATTTTTTGTCTTCTCTTTTCAAACTTCCTCTAAAGAATTCACTGAGTTGCAATACCATTTTACTGGCTAGAGGAGGATCTACGCCAATTAAGGCGTTGATGGAGTTCAAACTATTGAATAGAAAATGCGGTTGCAATTGCTGTCTTAGTTTGAAAAGCTCGGCATCGGCTAATGCAGATTGTCCTTCTTTATGACGTTCTAGTTCAGCTTGAAGCTCATAGTTCTTGTAGTAGAGCCAAGAGATGGTGATGGTGCCGGCTACAATCAAGGAAGTGAAAAAGAAACGATACCAAAACATCTGATCAGCTAAGGCTTTGTCGGCCGGAATGGTATAGATGAAATCCAAAAGGAGGTCGAGGGCAAATTCCCAGATTCCTGTTAGGATGAGGGCCGCACTGATAACGTACAAGAAGATATACCGATGAGGCTTATAGAAACCCAAAAGGTTAACTACATAGATAAGCAGAATAGCGAGTAAAACTAAGCTCAGCGCACTGTCTAGGGCCAGCTGTTGAATATCCAATTGCCCAAACAGGGGATGTGCCTGCATGAGAAAGAATTGGGAGCCAATCAGTAGGATTAAAGCACCTAGAAAGTAAATCCAGTTTAGGTTTTTAAGTAGCGGGTGGTTTAGCATCAGCCTTGCTCTAGCACAACGTTCTTTTGGTAGATTAAGGCCTCATGACAAAGTTTAGCGCCGTGTAGTACCGCTACGGCATCCGACTTATCTATGGTTTCACTTTGAACAAAGTAACGGCCATCTTCTTTGTCTAATTTACGCAGAAAGCTGAGGGCTTCAAATTCCCAGATTAATTTCCCGCTTTGCATGGTATAGATTGGACCCTGCTCTTCCAAGCCATGTTTAAGCGCTTTTCTTAGGGCTTCATCTTCATCAATTGCATTTAGAATATGCGTTTGACGGTCGAGTTGAATAAGTGAATCGGATTCTGCAGAACGTACTGCGAAGAGTAGTTGGTATTGGTACAAGTTCATGCGTCAGAAGCTTATTAGTGGCTAACGATTTCAATTCCTCCAAAGGTGATACTTCCACTTAGGATTAAGGTCTTTTCAGGACTGTGTTCCATCGGTGGGATATAACGTTTGTCTTCAATTCCGGCGGCTACCGTATTCAATTGTGTTTTCACTTCCCAGTTAGCCGGTACAATGATTTTTAAGCCGCCAAACAAGATGGAAACATCGAGCACGGCCTCTTTTTCAAAATCGGCATGGCTGAGATTTAATTCAGCGCCACCAAATACAGCAGAGATATGTCCGCCTTCAAATTCTTTGCTTAATACGCGTTTTTTAGATCCGCAGAATACAGAGGAAACATCCAACTTGCTTCGGTCAATGTTTTCTTCCTCAACCGACGATGAGCAGAAATGATCTTTCTTTTTTCTTGGCTTGAATAAGATGCTCAAACCGGCAATAATTAAAATGGAAGGCCAGATGAGCATGCCTAAATTATGGGGAAGGCCGAATTCGTTACGGGCTAAGAAAAAGCCACCAATCAGCATGATAATAAAGCCTGCTGCACCTCTGAATTTTTGTTTGATGGCGATAAAAAATCCCAACAATATCAATGCAGAGGGCCAAGTTAATAACCACTTAGGTTCTACTTCAATCCCTAATTTCTTCATCATCCAAGCGATGCCCAAGATGATAAAAAAGAGACCGAACCAACGGCCTTGATCCCGACCGTGTGTATGTTTAGGCGTATTCATTGATTCAAAGGTAAATAGGCCTTTTTTGCCAAACCTGTTTTATCGTTGACAGCCAAATCAAGGTAGGTAAATGAACAAGAAAGGGCAGGGAATATAAAAGGAGGACCTTTTGGGTCCTCCTTAACACATGCACTACATTTATACTATAGTTACTTTACTTCTTCGAAGTCTACGTCTTGCACATCTTCTGCTTGTCCGTCGCCATTAGGGGCAGCGCCTTCAGTACCCGGGTTTTCACCACCTTGGTTTTGTTGTGCATTGTATAAATCTTGAGAAGCGGCTTCCCATGCTTTGTTGAGTTTTTCAACTCCGGCATCGATACCTGCCAAGTCTTTTGCATCAAACGTTGCTTTCAACTCTTTGGCAGCTTCTTCGATAGCTGTCTT
Organism: Bacteroidota bacterium; assembly: GCA_006226545.1. Lineage (GTDB taxonomy): Bacteria > Bacteroidota > Bacteroidia > UBA8524 > UBA8524 > M1806. Next base: position 40,842 of record SBGR01000033.1, read on the forward strand.
TTTATCAGCCGGGATTTTGTCGCCATATTCTTTCAACTGTTTTTCAGTTTGGAAGATCAGCTGATCAGCTTGGTTAAGCTTTTCGGCTTGTTCTTTGGCTTCCTTGTCGGCAGAAGCGTTAGCTTCAGCTTCTTGTTTCATTCTTTGGATTTCCTCATCGCTCAAGCCTGAAGAAGCTTCAATACGAATCTTCTGCTCTTTGCCGGTTCCTTTATCGCGAGCCGATACGTTCAAAATACCGTTAGCATCGATGTCGAAGGTAACTTCAACCTGAGGCACTCCGCGAGGAGCAGGAGGAATATCACTCAAGTGGAAACGTCCGAGTGTACGGTTGTCTTTCGACATTGGACGCTCACCTTGCAATACGTGAATCTCAACGCTTGGCTGGTTATCTGCAGCCGTAGAGAAGGTTTCACTCTTTTTAGTTGGAATGGTTGTGTTAGAATCGATCAAGCGAGTCATCACACCACCCATGGTTTCAATACCCAATGAAAGTGGAATAACGTCGAGTAAGAGTACGTCTTTCACCTCACCGGTCAATACACCACCTTGGATTGCGGCTCCAACAGCAACAACCTCATCCGGGTTAACCCCTTTAGAAGGTTCTTTACCGAAGAACTTCTTCACTGCTTCTTGGATGGCCGGGATACGGGTTGATCCACCTACCAAAATTACTTCGTCGATATCGTTTACAGTCATGCCTGCATTTTTCAATGCTGAACGGCAAGGCTCGATGGTTCTTTGAATCAGTTTATCTGCTAATTGCTCAAACTTTGCACGAGTCAAAGTTTTAACCAAGTGCTTAGGCACACCGTCTACCGGCATGATATACGGCAAGTTAATTTCGGTAGAGCTAGAGCTGGAAAGCTCAATTTTAGCTTTTTCGGCAGCTTCTTTCAAACGCTGCATCGCCATTGGGTCTTTGCTTAGGTCAGCACCTTCATCGCTTTTGAATTCAGCAACCAACCAGTCGATGATTACGTCGTCAAAGTCGTCACCACCTAAGTGTGTATCACCATCGGTAGATTTTACTTCAAATACGCCATCGCCTAATTCAAGTACAGACACATCGTGTGTACCACCACCGCAATCGAATACCGCGATTTTCAAATCGGAGGTTTTCTTGTCCATGCCATAAGCAAGGGCAGCAGCAGTAGGCTCGTTGATGATACGTTTTACAGTTAAACCTGCAATTTCACCGGCCTCTTTGGTAGCCTGACGTTGTGCGTCGTTGAAGTAAGCAGGAACGGTAATAACCGCTTCGGTAACTTCTTGTCCTAAGTAATCTTCTGCTGTCTTTTTCATCTTTTGCAAAATGATGGCAGAAATTTCTTGAGGAGTATATAAACGTCCTTCGATATCAACACGTGGGGTGTTGTTATCGCCTTTTTTCACTGAATAAGGCACACGTGACACTTCATTGCTCACCTGATCAAAGGTGTTACCCATGAAGCGTTTAATTGAGTAAATGGTATTGGTTGGGTTGGTGATGGCCTGGCGTTTTGCAGGGTCACCAATTTTGCGTTCGCCATCTTTAATGAAAGCTACAACAGAAGGGGTGGTGCGTTTTCCTTCACTGTTTGGAATTACCACCGGCTCGTTTCCTTCCATCACAGCCACACAAGAGTTGGTAGTACCTAAGTCAATTCCTATGATTTTTCCCATGATAAATAGTTTTATTCTTCGATGCCTTTTGGTCAAGCGATGTGCCAAGACCAAAAAACTGACACGAGGCTGCAAAGGAGGCAGGAGGTCTGACTCGCTTTGGCGATTTCTAGAAAATTCGGTGACAATTCGTCAGATTAATCAGCGAAGTTGAACCTGGTCATGACAGGGTTTGTCTGCAACTGGGTCTGCACTTTGCCATTGATGGCTGTTCCATACAGGTTTGTTCTTGTTCTGGAACCAATGAGGCCATAGCCGTTTTCTACGTTGGTATAATCCTGTTTCTTCTGAACAATACCAATGCTGCTATTGTCGAATACCTCTGAGTAGATACTCATTTCTTCGTCGCCTTGCCATAGCTCGTAAACGATGGCTATACCTTTACGTTTGATATTGCTGCCTTTCTGTTCGAGCCTGGAAGCAAGGTAATCGTAAAAGATTTGACCATCGGTGCGAATGCTGACTCTCGTCAAATCGCCAAACTTGCCACGTGCAAAGTTCCACCAAAGGGTGTCGCGCGTTTCTGCTTGGGAATTGATATCGGTTTCATCGTAAACCAATCCAATTTTAGCTTCGTATTCTACCGCATCACGGTGGCCGGTGAAACCAATAAAGAAGTTGATGTCCGGCTCGAAATTGAATGTATTAATGGTTGTCGGGCTAGGCGAAGTTAGCGTGGGGTCTCCAACCAAAAAGGTTCTTCCGGTTGCAGTTACTCCACTCAGCGGATTGTGCACCGTAACAAGCAATTGGGTGCCTTCTGTAAACTTGTGTTGAAAGCTGTAAACATAGTTCACTGCACTATTGAATACGCCTTCGTTCTTTTCAATGGACTGTTTGGCTAGCGAAAAGACTTCACCGGTGCCCAGGTTTTTTACAGTCACATCCAATGAGTCGAAAAACAATTGATCGGCGTCTTTCGCTAGTTCAATGGGTGCAACATCTTCTGAGATAAAACCTTTGTTTACACGTACGTAGTGAATGCTGTCTGCCTTGTCGATCAAGCTATAAACAATCATGGTCTCCTTTGCAGGACCCGTAATATCTAAGGTATTATCGCAAGCGGTGAAGAACAAGCTTAAAGCAAAAACCCAGTGTATCGTTTTTCTCATTGTGGTGCAAATGTATTGGCTCTTAGCCTCGTGAACAATTTTTTTAATAATTTTGGCGTCGTTGCTAGGCTAAACGAAATTCAGCCCCAAGAGTTGCAAAACACGATAAAATAATCCCATGATTTACCGTCTACTACTTATTCCTGCTCTGCTCATTGTGAGTTTAGGGCTTATTCTGGCAGATGATCCTGAAAAATTGATCTGGTCTGAATCTTTTGATCAATCCAGTGCACAATGGAGAACCAGCAATAATGCAGATGAGTTGTTCTTGTTTGAACAAGGACAATACGTGCTATGGCGAAAAAACACCACGAGCCCATCGGTCATTCTTCCGGAACAAGGTGATCTTTTTGGTGATTGTCGCGCAAGTATCACGGTGAGCCTGGACGCGATATTGGGCGGTAGCGCGGGTATGAGCTTCTTAGCGAAACAAGATGGAAGCCTGGCCTACATAGCTGAGATATCTTCAGATAAACAGTTTAGGGTTAGAAAACTTGATGGTGGTAGCTTTACCGAGTTGAGTGGAAAACCAAAAAGCTCAGGTTGGGTAAAGGAAAAATCCATCAAAGACGCAGGCGAACCGAATACGCTTGAATTGAGCTATAAGCCGGGAGCTTTGGTTTTAAGTATCAACCAAAAGCAAGTTTGGGTAGGCAATGAGATGGTACAACACAAAGGCAAATGTGGGGTATACATCGGTCCGGAATCCAGGGCCAGACTAGATGATCTCAAAGTATTTGTTAGCGATACCGAAGCGGAACGCATCAAAAACGACCGCAATAACAATGACCCGGCTCGTTCTGCCTTGACGGATATCATTATTCAGTTGAGAAAAACCATCAATGCCCAGAATAGAGAAATCGATTCATTGCAGGATGTTTCCGGTAAATTGAAAGCAGAATCAGATCGCTTGGATCGTTCGCCAAAAAATGTGAAAAAATTGAGCGCCGAAGTCTATTCGCTCAAAAAGGAATTGGCTTCCTCACAGGCAAAACTGAAAAAAGCTGAAAAGGAACTGCTTTCTTTGCGGAAGTTTAAAGACAATATCCGCAAAAACCAGAGTGGTGATATCGTAATCAGTCTAACCACAGCCTTGGCCGAAGAAAAAGACAAGAATGCTGAACTGGCGAAAGAAAACAAAGAGCTGAAAGCTAAACTGGCCGCCATGGAAGCGGAACAAAATAAATAAGATGAGCACTTACCAATACAAAAACATCAGCCGGGTTACCACCCATGTGCTGCAAGAAATGAAGGAGCGAGGAGAAAAAATCTCCATGCTTACAGCCTACGATTATTCGATGGCCAAAATCTTAGACGAAGCCAAAATTGATGTATTGTTGGTAGGCGACTCAGCATCCAATGTTATGGCGGGCCATATGACTACCTTGCCCATCACCTTGGATCAAATGATTTACCACGCAGCATCTGTTATGCGTGCTGTATACCGTGCTTTGGTAGTGGTCGATTTGCCATTCGGTTCTTACCAAGGCAATAGCAAAGAGGCTCTGAACTCAGCTATCCGCATCATGAAAGAATCAGGTGCCCATGCCATTAAATTGGAAGGAGGAACCGAAATCTTAGAATCGGTTAAACGTATTCTTTCTGCAGGTGTGCCGGTTATGGGCCACTTGGGATTGACGCCGCAATCGATTTACAAGTTCGGAACCTTTGAGGTGAGAGCGAAAGAGGAGGCTGAAGCACAAAAGCTCATAGAAGATGCACATGCACTTGCAGAAGCCGGCTGTTTTGCTATTGTTTTAGAGAAAATACCGGCAGCCTTAGCGGCTCGTGTAGCAGAAGAAGTAAAGATTCCGATTATTGGTATCGGAGCTGGATCAGGGGTAGACGGACAAGTTTTGGTATTGCACGATTTGCTCGGTATCACCAAAGAATTTAGCCCGCGCTTTCTGCGTCGCTACATGAATTTGTACGACGATATGCTAGATGCCGTGAGTCGTTATATTGAAGATGTTAAACTGAAAGACTTCCCAAATGAAAAAGAACAATACTAGGGAGGGCTTTGAGGACATTGCTTCTCAAATTATCTACGAAGACAACCACCTGATTGCAGTAAATAAATTTGCCGGACAGCTGGTACAACCAGACGATGAGTTCAGTGAATACAGCCTAGAGGATGCGATCAAAGAATACATTCGAGTGAAATACAAGAAACCCGGAGAGGCCTTTTTAGGCGTTATCCACCGGTTAGATAGACCGGTGAGTGGGCTTTGCATTTTCGCTAGAACAAGTAAGGCATTGGAACGGATGAATAAACTTTTCTCCTCACGCGAAGTAGAAAAGGTCTACCGTGCTGTAGTGCACGGCAAGCCAACCAAACTTGATGATAAACTGGTCAATTGGCTAATTAAAGACAGCTCTAAGAACATCACCAAAGCATACAATAACGACAAACACGGGGGAGCTCGTGCTGAATTGGATTACCATACCATTCGTCATGCAAACTCGTATTCTTTGTTGGAGGTGAAACCAAAAACAGGACGCCCTCATCAAATTAGGGTGCAGTTATCAAAGATTGGGCATCCCATTGTTGGCGATTTGAAATACGGCTCAGACAAGCCAAATCCAGATCGCAGTATTTGCTTGCATGCCTATTCACTTTCTTTTGTTCACCCCGTAAAAAAAGAGACCCTAACTCTAGAGGCTCCTTTAGGTGAAGATCATTTGATTGAATTATTGATGGACCGCCATTAATAAGCCGGTTTAGGCTTATCGCGTACATCCGGTGTCGTATTCGGTGCCGGACTAGCCGGTGGCGGTGTTGGCTTGGTTGGAGCAGGCCTGGTGCTTGGTGCCGGACTCGGCGTTGGCTTTGGGGCCGGACGAGTTTGAGGTACCGGACGAGGTGCAGGTGCCGGGCTGGTGCGTGGTCTAGGGGTAGGAGGATAGTAAACCGGTTGATTCGGTTGTCTTGGTTTAGTTACCGTTCCGTTATTTTTACCCGGTGTACTCACTTTGTTTCTGTTTTGTATTTCAAGGAGGTAAACCACTTCAGGCTCTGTGGTGCTGTCCACTTCATTTTTATCCAAGCAAGGCGGTATGCTTACGCCATACGATGTTTGCATACCATAAGAAATACGGATGGCTCCACAGGTATTGGCATCGCTGATCATTTTACCGACATCGGCTTTGCCATAAGGATGCTCTACTGAAATGGCTGCTGTATTTTTAGGAATATCACCCAAGTTATGCGCATACAAAGTGAGCATGTTTTCACCCGGATTTAATTCCACTTCAATAAACTTAGGCTCTTTGGTGAGCCGGGTTTCGGTTAAGATCCAAGATCCGTTTAAGTAAAGACTAACGGTATCATTGTCTTCCACGCCACAGTCCCAATACCAAATTTTAATCTTGTTATACGAGGAGTTATAGCAATCTTGAACCTCTACTTTTCTGGCTGGCTCACCTGCTTTGAAACTGAGCCCGCGTTGCAACAGGGAATAAGAGGGAAGTGCCAATTCAGGATTGGATCGGATGGCCGATGCTTCGTTATCGTCGGGCGCTGTTTCCGTTTCACAAACCACTTGAGTAAACATCATGCCCGGGGCTTTGTAGCGAACGTTAAGTGTTCCGTTAACATCCAATCCGGATTTTAAACTAATTTGTTCGCCACCATTCACCGAGATGGCTGCGGTATTGTTTGGAATATCTCCCAGGTTATTCGCGAAGAGGCTGAGTTTATTATCGCCTGGTTGCAGTGGGAATGTAAACTGACTTTTAGCTTTGCTGAGTCGGAATGACTCTAAAACTGTTTGCCCATTGAGAATTAAGGTTACCGTATCGTTGTCTTCCACACCGGCATCCCATAAATCAATGCGCAAAGAGTCTTGATCTGTTTCTATGCAATGTTGAATGCTGGTTCTGCGAGGTGCTTCTGAGTTGTTTTGAGCAAATGCCGGAATGGCGGCCCAAAGACTGGATAAGAGTAGTAGTGACTTTTTCATAAGCGAAGCATTGGTTAGTGTATACAATTCTAAATTCGTGCCAGTCCTAAAAAGTGGTCAATATCTGTGACTTTAGATACCAATTCCTTTCTCCATTTAAACTAAATTCGCATCGATTTTCAATTTAATAGGGATATGTCATACGGATTTTTTAATGTACCGGTAGCGAAGAACGAACCGGTTAAATCATATGCTCCGGGTTCACCGGAAAAAGCACAATTGAAAGCAGCACTGGCAGAAGCTAGGGCGCAAGAATTGGATGTTCCGATGTACATCGGCGGACAAGAAGTGAGAACAGGCGACAAAGTGCGCATGGCTCCACCGCACGATCATCAACATACTTTGGGGTATTTCCACCAAGGAAATGCCAGCCATGTTGAAGCAGCCATCAATGCTGCGTTGGCAGCTCGTTCTGCTTGGGCCAATATGAGCTGGGAACAACGTGCCGCTATCTTCTTGAAAGCAGCTGATTTGATCGCTGGTCCTTACCGCGCAAAATTGAATGCGGCTACCATGCTCGGTCAGTCTAAAAATGCATTCCAAGCTGAGATTGACTCTGCCTGTGAGATTATAGACTTCCTGCGCTTTAACGTGCAGTACATGACAGAAATCTACAAGCAACAACCGCAATCTTCTGAAGGCATTTGGAACCGCTTAGAGCAACGTCCTTTAGAAGGATTCGTGTTTGCTTTAACACCATTTAACTTTACAGCGATTGCCGGGAACTTGCCAACGTCTGCAGCGATGATGGGCAACGTTATCGTTTGGAAACCGGCTAATACACAAATCTATTCTGCCAATGTGTTGATGGAAATCTTCCGTGAAGCAGGAGTTCCGGATGGTGTGATCAACTTGATTTTTGTGGACGGGCCAACTGCAGGTGATGTAATCTTTAAACACCCAGACTTTGCCGGTATTCACTTTACCGGTTCAACCGGTGTATTCCAGCATATCTGGAAAACCATCGGTGAAAATATCTTCCGTTATAAAACTTACCCGCGTATCGTGGGTGAAACAGGGGGTAAAGACTTTGTGATGGTTCACCATAGCTCAGATGCAAAACAAGTAGCAACGGCATTGAGTCGTGGGGCATTTGAATTCCAAGGACAAAAATGTTCTGCGGCTTCCAGAGCCTATATTCCGGAAAGCTTATGGCCAAAGGTGAAAGAATTCATGGTGGCTGATTTGCAAAGCATGAACATGGGGGGAACTGAAGACTTCCGCAACTTTGTGAATGCAGTTATCGATGAGAAGTCATTTGATAAAATCGCTAAGTACATTGACCAAGCTAAAGCAGACGGACAAGAAATCATTGCCGGAGGTACTTACGATAAATCAAAAGGGTATTTCATCGCTCCAACGGTTATCCTGGCAAACGACCCTGGTTATGTAACCATGTGCGAAGAAATCTTTGGTCCGGTATTGACCATTTACGTTTACCCGGACGCTGAGTTTGAAAAGACCCTTGATATCTTAGATCGTACTTCCATCTACGCTTTGACGGGATCCATTTTTGGTCGCGACCGCTATGCAGTAGAATTGGCTACCAAGCGATTGGTGAATGCAGCAGGGAACTTCTATATCAACGATAAGCCAACCGGAGCCGTTGTAGGCCAACAGCCATTTGGTGGAGCGAGAGGTTCTGGAACCAACGATAAGGCAGGTTCTGCTTTGAACTTATTGCGTTGGGTATCTCCAAGAACAATCAAAGAAACATTTGTTCCACCAACCGATTACCGTTACCCATTCTTAAGCGAAGAATAATCAACTTTAAAACACATAAAAAAACCGGCCTAGGTCGGTTTTTTTGTTATTGGTTGAAGACTTCGTATTTGACAACCTTATTGTCTACAGGTGTCAATGTTCGTAAATAGGTGTATATCGCTTTTAAATCATCGTCTGACATGCCTGCATACATAAGCCAAGGCATGGCCGTTTGGAAATCATCCGCACCTAATTTGGCCGGAGTATAGTCGCCACGGTAGGCTGCAAATTTCGCTAAGAAATCGGCTTCAGTCATAGCTCCTATTCCTGTTTCGTGTGGTGTGATATTAGGAGAACGCAAAACACGGTCTTTGCCCATTTTAAATTCCATGCCTCCGGCAAAGTCTTTCCCAATAAATTTTCCTTTTTCCTGTTTGGTATGGCAATCGTAACAGCCGGCAGCGTTTGTAACATAGGCGCCATAGGCTATCCGGTCAGATAGGTCAGGTCTTTTTTGGTGATCAGCCGGGGTTGGCAGCGTTCTAACGATAAAGTTCAGAGGGAAATCGAGTGTGCTTTTTACAGCAGGTGATTCAATTGGTTCTAAACTGCGAACGTAGGCAATCAGGGCATAAACGTCTTCTGTGTCCATTTTGCCGTAATGGTTATAAGGCATAATGGGGAAGAGTGCTCTACCGTCTTTGCTAACCCCGGAGGTAATGGCTCGGTAAATTTCGCCATCAGTCCAGTTTGCTAAACGGTAAGGGGTGATATTAGGGGAGATGATGTCGCCCGGAAATCCCATATCGTGGTTGAAATGCTCTCCTCCGGTGCCTTCTGTTCCTGCTTTAGGAGGTCCGGCAAATTTGTCCCATTCCCGGATGGCATGGCAATCCATGCAAAGGTTCACGTGGTTGGCCAGGTATTTCCCCCGGGCTACCCGTTCAGGTGTGAGTTCTACTTTAATGTCGGGTGCTGCGTCTACTGCCGGAAATGCAGTATACAAGTAACCTAATCCGCCTGTAATGACAATGGCAATAAACATTACCAGGTACAGAAGGATTCTGCCTAGTCGAATTTTTTTCATAGCGTTTGTTTTTGTTTACAAATGTAATTACGAAAAATTCGATAAAGTCAAGTTATCCTGTTGTTTATCAGGCTAATTTGGTTTCTAAGTCGGTTAATGTTTCACGCAGCTTATCGAGGTCAATTGGCTTGGATATATAATCGTCCATGCCCAAATCAAGGTATTTCTCTCTGTCGCCCTCCATGGCATTGGCTGTCATGGCAATGATATAGGGACGGTCTTGCCCCATCTGCTGGTTGATTAATGCAGTAGCCTCTTCTCCGCCCATGTCCGGCATCTGGATATCCATAAAGATCAAGTCGTAAGTCTTGAGCTTAAGCGCCTCCAAAACTTCGATGCCATTGGCAGCTAAGTCGGCTGAATAACCTAATTTACCCAATACCAATAAGGCCAGCTTTTGGTTAAACACATTGTCTTCCGCTAATAAAATCCTGAGCGATTTCTGCTCTGTTTGCTCAACTAGCTCCGTACTGTGTTCTCTAATTTGTTTTCTATTTTCTTGTGCTTTGAATAGAACCTGCAAGAGTTGAGAGTACTTAATTGGCTTAAATAAAACAGAGTCTACCGTGGCTTGGGCATCCGATAGTTCTTGGTCTTGGGAGGTGGATACCAGCACAATTTGGAATTCACGCTGTAGCTTTTTAAGCTTTTTAGCCACTTCCAATCCGGAGATTCCGCTAAGGATATAATCTACTATAATGACATGTGGACTCGATTCGCCCTGCAAGTCATCCAAGATAAGTTGGTAGTCGGTATAAGACCTTACTTCCGCACCCCACTTCTGACATTGCTTCTGTAAGATTTGGAGATTGGTTTGGTTATCGTCGAGAATCCATATTTTCTTCGAGGCCAGCGGATTCGGACCTAAGCGTTCTTTAACCGGGGCAATTTTCGTTTTAATGGTGAAGAAGAAGACAGAGCCTTCTCCCGGTTCAGATTCCAAGCCAATGCTGCCACCTAATGCTTCTACCAGTTTAACACAAATCGCTAAACCTAAGCCCGTACCACCGAATCTACGCGTAGTAGAACTGTCTACCTGAGTAAAGGCTGTGAACAGCTTTTCTTGGGCCTCTTTCGGAATACCGATACCGGAGTCTTTCACTTCAAAGTAAAGCTGGTATTGGTCTTTCTTTTTATCCTGAACACGAACATTTACTACTACTTGGCCCTTTGAAGTAAACTTCAAGGCATTGGAGATGAGGTTAATGAGTACCTGACGTAAACGTGTTACATCGCTAAGAATATGGCTTGGTACAGATTCATCAATATAATAGAGTAGTTCGAGGTCTTTTTCTATGGCTTTTTGTCCAAGGAGGTCGAAGGTTTCTGAGATGGTCTGTTCTATGCTCAGCGGGTGTTCTTCGAGTAAAAGTTTGCCCGACTCAATTTTAGAGAAGTCGAGGATATCATTGATAATGGCCAAGAGGCTTTCACCACTCAGCTTGATGGTATTCACAAAATCGGCTTGCTCCTCATTCAATGCCGTTGTTTGTAGCAAATTGGTCATGCCCAATACACCGTTCATTGGGGTGCGTATTTCATGACTCATCATCGCTAAGAAATCGGCCTTAGCACGTGCAGCTGATTCGGCAGCATTTTTAGCAGCGATAAGTTGCTTCTCGGAGAGGTCTGCTTCCAGTGCATTTTCAATCCACTGGGCAATAGAACGAAGCAAGGAAATTTCACCTTCTCCGAATGGTTTAATTGCAGGATTTTTCTGAAAGAAATTCAGCGAAGCCTTCAGCTCACCATGGATGTAAATAGGAATACCCAAGAAACAGGCAAAGCTAAATCGCTGGTATGCCGGGTGATTTTTAAAGCTTGAATTCTGGATGTCTTCTATGCTGATAATACCATTGACTTGCTTTAAGATAGAAGAGTAAGTTTCTTTGAGAGGCATGCTCTTGCCTTCAGGGTATTCTTTGTTTTCAGGGAAGCTCTTATAAACTTTGAGTTTGTCGTTCTGTATTTGAGCCAAAACCCCGTATTCCAAATCGAAAAACTCACATCCCAATTGAACCGCTTTTTCTAATTTATCTTCTAAGCTCAGCGCATCGAATGCTGTATCGTAAAGTGCTTTTAAGGCTTCTTCTTGTTTGGTTAAGCTAATCTCAAGCTCTTTGCGCTTTGTAACGTTTCTAGCGAAAAAGGAGACACCCGTAATCTCATTGGAATCGGAGAGGATGGGATTGACAAAAATATCGTAGTACCCGATGCCGCTTGGCCAATGGAAGATGTATTCAAAGGAGAATTTCTCACCAACCATTGCACGGTCTGTCCACTTATGCCACTTTATACGCTCTGTTTCAGGGAAATCGTCAAAAGCAGCACTTCCTTGGTCAAGGGTTCGTCCGAAGGCGCTAAAATACTCTTGCGCATAGCGCTTATTGAAGGTAATAAGCTTTTTGTTATGGGTTACAGACCAGATTAAATCCGCCGTGTTCTCAATTACTGCCCTTAAGTTGGCCCGTTTCTCATCCAGCTCTTCCAGCACTTTTTTCTGGGTGCTGATGTCAACGTGTGTACCTACCAAACGCACCGGTTTTTGGTTTTCATCCCGTATGCATTTCGCTCTTGCCAATACCCATTTATAGCTGGAGTCTTTGGTTCTCAAGCGAATCTCAACACGAAGGGAATCAGTTTCACCGGCTAGATGTGCTTCAATACCTTGAGTCAAAAGTGGCAAGTCTTCTGGGTGAATCAAACCCTGCCAAGTCTCATAGTTGCTTTCGCATTCTTCGTCGCGGAAGCCCAGCATCTGTTTCCAGCGTGGGGAGAAGTATAAGGTATTGTTCTCTAGGTTCCAGTCCCAAATACCGTCTTCACTGCCATTCAAAGCATAATCGTAACGCAATTCACTAAAGCGCAGTTCATTTTCTATGGCTTTAAGTTCAGTAACATCTTGGGCAATTCCTTGCATGGCAATCACCTGAGCGTTTCGCATGATAGGCTGAATCATGGATCGCAAGAACTTAAGCTCACCGGCAGGGGTAACAATGCGGTGTTCGAAATTCTGTCGTTCTCCCGTCATCGCTAATTCCGTTGCTTTGTAAACGATGGATTGCTCTTCTTCAGGGATGATTTTGACCACATCGTCAAAGGAGATAAGCTCTCCTTTTGTATAGCCATAGATATGGTACATGGTATCAGACCAACGAATGCGCATATCGTGATCCGGCAAAATTTCAACATAGAATGAGCCCATTTTAGCGATGGATTGTGCTTCATTGAGCATGGCTTCATTTTGAGCTACAATTCGGTTCAGTCGCTCCAATTCCTCCACTTGAACACGAAGTTCCTCCTGGCTGGCTTGCAGCTCTTCCGTTAACGCTTGCTGTTGACGCTGACGCTGAATCTGTTCACTAATGTCTACTTGAATGGTACCGTAAGCAACAATGTCTCCGGCTGCATTTCTTACCGGGAAGAAAGAGGCTTCTACCGGAATAAGTTCGCCTGTTTCATAGTGTTTGAGGTGCGCAATGCCCTTCCAATGGTTCTTTTCCTTCAGCTGCGGAATGATGTCTCTGGCATACATACGTCGCGTTTCCGGGTCCAGTACATCCGTGATGCGCATTTTACGAAGGGTATCGATATCCGGGAATCCACAAATGCGAATTCCGGCGTCATTGATGTAGGTGAGTCTGAAACTAGCGTCAGTTAAACCAATAAACTCCTGGGTATGGGAGGCAATCAAGCTCAAGATCTGCTGGTCGTCTTGAAGTTCAACCAAAAGGGTAATGTCTTCAATACCAAATAAGAACTCATCAGCGCTGACGTGTGAAATACTTGCATTAAATATTCTGCCTTCAAATACAGGATGGTCAAATTTAATTTGTCCTAAATTTTGCAAAGCGCCAACACTCAAACGCTCCATGTGTTCAACCAAGAAACCGTAGTCAAGTTCATCAAAAGGCACACTCACACCCGATAAATGTCCGTTTAGTATTTCTTTCAGTTTCGCCTTGTTGTCGAGCAAGACCAATCCACCCGGCACCGCATTGAGAATGGTGGTTAAGCGTTCATTGTAATTGCTGATTTGGCTGTTGATTCTATTCCGATCTTCCAGCGATTCTTCCAATTGGGCTTGGCTTTCCTGCAATTCAGAGTTAAGGGTGTCTAATAACGCGTTTTGGCGCAGTGTTTCTTTGTAACGCGGACGATAGACTAAAATAACAAAGGTGGCCAGGGCCATAATGATCAGGATGGCGATATAGCGTTCGTATTGAGTGAAACGTTCCAGCTTGCGCACCGAATTATCCTTCAACTCACCAACCAAGGTATCCATGCTATTCAGGAATTCCAGTCCTTGTCTATTCAATTCTCTTTTGTCAATTCCCGACTTCTCGCCCTCAAGTTGTTTTGTAAATTCTAAAAACTCTTGGTGGGTTACAGCAGCCAATTCAGGTACTTGACCTCCCGTAAATAAAGGGTCTTTGCCTGTTTTTGATTGTTGCCAAATTTGCTTGTGAATGGATGAGAAGAGCTCAATACTAGAGTCGAGTTCTTGTTTTTCAGCAGGAGAAAGATACTCATACATCCAAACCTCTTTGCTGATCTTTTGAGATAACATGCGCTGCTTACCCGCTAAATTGATCCACTGTGCATCTCCTTTTCGTTCCTCAAAGAGGCTGTTGTTTAAAAATTGAACAACCACTAAGAGTGCTACGATAAGGATAAGACTGAGTATATTGGCGATGTTTTTGCGCATGTCGGATAAGCCCCCTGTACAAATCTATCCTACCCGAGCTAATAAAGAAACTAATTGCATGAAAAAAGGAACGCTGCTGATTATTGACGACGAAGAGGATCTGAGGATGTTGATTGCCAGGGTATTAGAGCTGGAAGAGTACAAGGTTTATACGGCCTCCAATCCCAATGAGGCGATGAAAATATTGGAAGAATTGCCCATTGAGGTGATTGTGAGCGATGTTAGACTCGAAGTAGCCAATGGCGTTGAACTCATTCCTGAATACAAAAAACGCAAACCATTTGCAGAGATTATCATGCTTACTGCCTACGGTAATATACCGGATGGTGTTAACTCCATAAAGGCCGGTGCATTTGAATACTTAACTAAGGGAGATGACAATTTTAGGATTGTCAGTGTGGTGGATCAGGCCTTGCAGAAATCGCGGCTGTCTACCAAGGTTTTCCAAGTAGAAACACCCGATACCAGCGGATTTGAAGCGATTGTAGGAAATAGTCCTGTTTTAGACGAGGCGAAAAAACTCGCTAAAAAGGTGGCTCAATCCGATGCCAGCGTGCTTTTAACCGGTGAGACAGGAACGGGAAAAGAAGTTTTTGCCAGTGCCATTCACGAGGTAAGCAAACGTTCAAAAGCGCCTTACTTAGCCATTAACTGCAGTGCCTTAAGCAAAGAAATCCTGGAGAGTGAATTGTTTGGTCACGTAAAGGGGGCCTTTACCGGAGCAGCACAAGATAAAAAAGGCTTTTTCGAAGAAGCCAATAAAGGGACCTTGTTTCTGGATGAGGTAGGCGAGATGCCACTTGAACTGCAAGCGAAGCTCCTTCGGGTATTGGAAACCGGACTCTTCTTTAAAGTGGGGAGTACCAAAGAATTGAAGAGTGATGTACGTATCGTGGCGGCTACAAACCGTAATTTATTGGAAGAGAGTGAAAAAGGTAATTTCCGATTGGACCTTTACTACCGTCTAAGCACCTTTACCATTCACCTGCCACCTCTACGTGAAAGGGGAGATGATATCCTGCTTCTGGCGCAACACTTCGCGAACATGGCCGCTTCTAAGATGGGGGCTTCCAAGCCGGAGCTTAGCAAAGACTTGGAATTGTTTATCCAGTCGCATTATTGGAAAGGCAATTTGCGGGAACTTAAGAATGTAATGGAAAGAGCTGTAATCCTTTCTGATAGCGGCGTATTGGGTGTGGAACTTCTGCCTCAGGAGTTTCAGAAAACATCCGGTTCAACAGATACCGGACTCCGGCCTAACCTCGCCATCGATTTGCAAAGCTTGGAGAAAGACCATATCGCTAATATGCTTCAATTCACAGGGGGCAATAAGACCAAAACGGCTGAGATTCTAGGCATTGGTGTAGCTACGCTTTACCGTAAAATCCAAGAATACGAAATAGGTTAGCGATGTTGTTGGTAGCTGGAAATTAGTTTTTTCAACCTCAACCTTATTCTCATTCTCTCATTTTAATATTCACCCTATCATTCTGATAGGGTTTTTGATTTTGGCATCCCGACGGTGATTTTCACAAAGCGCATAAAATCAATACTTTATGTGTTTGGTGAATTTTTTTTTTCGCTTTGGCATCATTCTGCACTTATAGAAAACGAAGGATTGGAATTGTGAGATGACGGTTTTTGTGGGTTAACCGGTGTTCATGGGTTTGACAGGTAATTAAAATTAGAACACACATCTCCACAATTTCCAATCAAAAAAATGTCGGGAACGGTCCCAAGGTTGCAGGGAACATTCTAAACTACTCAAGCCAGAGGTTTGAGTAGGGGGCCGATCCCGCCTTTTTTGAACGCCTTCGACTCAACTACTATTACTAACCAAATTTTCGCTATGCTTTGGCAAGAACCGGAAAATTACTCTGAAGTATCTGTTGGCGCTATCGACGAATTCAACCGTCAGAAAGCCCAACAGACCCTCATGAGTTTCAGAACGCTGATTCAGCAGGAAGTACAACTCAACAAGTACGTGCTGATTTCGCATCTGGAAAGTATCCGGGTTATCATGAATCAACAAATCCGACAAACTGATGCCAAGCTGCAAAGACCTGACTCCGTGATGGAAGCCAGGCGATTAGAACCCGTTCGTAAACGTCTTTCAAATCTTTCCCTTTTGTTAGAAACGTATTATAACTGCGTTAAACATGAACTGGAAGGCCAAGAATCGGATTGTTCTGATCAACATGATAATCAGTTCCTGAAAGGACTGTGCAACGAGATTTTTTTCGTTTTGCAAACAGGATACTGATTTCACACGAAGTTTTCTTCTTTCCCTGGTTCCTGATTTTACATCGGGCGGGGAAAGTTGTATTTAAAAATAATTGGAAAGGAGTGTAAGATGAATACCCGATTTGTCGCATTGATCTTCAGTTTTTTGTTGTTCTGCAGCGTACAGGCACAACATGAATTAGGTGTAAAGATGGGGCCATCCATAATGGGTTTTTATGGTAGCCAAGCTTATGCCACGCAGAGTACCGGTGCGGTAAGTGCCGGTGCTTTGTACCGATACCGAATCAATGAAGGTATGGCTTTTCAAATGGAAGTGAATTATGTTCAATCCGGGCAAATTGCATTGAGAAGAAACTACCCAAACGTGCGTTACATGGAATTGAACTATTTCCAAATTCCATTGCTCCTGCACTTGAGAACAAAGTCGGGATCCATTAAACCTGGCATCTTCACCGGGCCGTATCTCTCCAGCCTCGCTTCGCATGCTTATTCACCTTTGTATTACAATATTGAGTCGTCTGCCTATTCATTGGATCAGGTGAATCCGTCTAAGTTGGATTTGGGTTGGATACTCGGTTTTGGAGTAGACTATGATTTGGGCCCATTATTTTTAATGGCCGATTTACGCTATAACCTAGGATTAAAGAATTTAGACAACGGCAATCCCGGTCGAACCTCAAATGATTTAAAACAGGCGGGTATCCAGATGAATTTGGGTGCCGGTATTCGATTCTAATAAAAACAAAACAACATGTCCCTGCGCATCAATAATTATATAACAGCACTATTAAAATTAAAGGTATGTCTTGGACTATTTGGTTTATCTCAACAGTATTTCTCGCCATTTTCATCACCATTTTGCTTTCAATGTTTTACAAGAAAGATTGAGTGATTCGTTGATTGGTGTATATTTCCACCATGATACAAGGGATGTGGGACCTTCGCATTAAAACCCGAATTCAGGTTGGGGTGGCAGCATTTTTTGCTGTTGTCTTATTGGTGGCTGCTACCAGCATCTACTACCTGGTTCAGATTCGGAGTGATGCGGAATCTATCTTTACGCGGAACTATGCCATCCTCGAAAGAGGACAGCGTTTTTCTAAGTCGACAGATGATTTCAGGGTAAACTGGCTTCGCTATACCAATGGTTTGGACAATTCTCAAGTGGCCATTGATAAGCTGTATTCCGGTATCTATGAGTTTGATTCCTTGCTCATTGATCAAAGTCACTTGATAGTGAATGACCTGGAAAAGTCCATGGTCTTATACTTACAAGAGGCTTGCAATGAATTCAAGGATCGCTTTGCTGAAATTCGATTTAGGGGAAGTTTTGATACCCTGAATGTTTCAAAAAAAGTGCTGCGTAGTTTGGAAGACATGAGTGCGGCCAATGATCGCATCATGGAATACCAAAGGGGTGAAGTATTCCTACAATACGAAAAGACCAAACGTTCAGTCAATAGTGTCATCACCTATATGATCGTAATTGGTGGTTCGCTATCTTTTATTGCCCTGTTGCTGCTTTGGTTGCTGCCCAATTATATCATCGGACCGATAAACGAAATCATTGAACGCATCAAACGAATTGCCGACAAGGATTTTAGCCAGCAGATGTCGGTACAAAACAAGGATGAGTTTGGCGATTTGGCCCAATCTTTCAATGAGATGGTGCTTCGTTTGAACGAATACGAGCAGATGAACGTGACTGAGCTGGTGAAGGAGAAAAGCCGTATTGAAGCCATCATTGATCACCTAAACGATGCCATCTTGGTAAACGACGAAGACGGCATGGTGATGTGGATGAATGAACCGGCAGAAAAACTTCTAGGCTTACCGAAACAGGAAGTATTGGGCAAGGCCATCGGGGAGTTGAGTCCAAAGAATTTCAAGCAAGAAGCTTTGTTGGAAACAGAAGATTCCAATGACTCCAGAACACTTTTTAATTTCTCTGCCAACCTGGATGGACGTGTTCGATACTACCACAAGGAAATGGTGCAAGTGGGCAAGGAGAATGGGGAACTATCGGCCGCAGGTAAAGTGATTATTTTCTACGATATCACGGATTTCAGAGAACGCGACTTAGCGAAAACCGATTTCATGGCCACGTTGTCGCATCAGTTCAAAACACCGATCAGCGCGATGAACATCAGCCTTTCCTTGCTGGATAACCCGAAGACCGGTCAACTAAACGAAGAACAACATCACCTATTAAATACACTGAGAAGTCAGAACGAACGACTCCTGAATATGGTCAATGAGCTTCTCGATTTTAGCCAGATAGAAACGGGTAAAATTCGCTTGAAGAAAGAAGAGATTGAGCCGCATGAGCTGGTGAACCATTCCGTTCATTCCGTAGATGCTATTGTGAGTAGCAAGGAGATTCAAATGCACATTGAAGTGCCTGAAAACCTGCCTATCATTGAAGTGGATTTGGAGAAATTGACTTGGGTATTGAATAACCTGCTTACCAATGCTTCTCGCTATACACCAGACAATGGTAATCTTTGGGTGAAGGTGGAAAAACAAGGAGAATTTTTGCGTTTTGAAGTGAAGGATGAAGGGCCGGGTATTTCGCCTGAGATTCAACAGAAGATTTTTGAAAAATACCAGCGCAATAAATTCGATCAGACCAAAGGTACCGGTTTAGGCCTTGCCATCGCTAGGGAAATCATCGAATCGCATAGAGGGAAAATTGGGGTGGAAAGTCAGTTGGGTAAAGGAAGTGTATTTTATTTTACGCTCCCATTTGTGAAGTAAAACCTAGATTTGAACTACTAAAACCAAGTCATGAAAATCACCCTGCATACCAATTGTGGGAATTCACCCAAGATGGAGCTCGTAAAGAAGCTGACGGTCTATTTTGCTGCTTATGATCTCGATCAAATTTTTGATTATTTAAGTGATGATATCAGTTGGACCTTGGTAGGTGAAGACACCATTCAGGGTAAGGTGCTTTTCAAAGAAGAATTACAAAAGATGAGCGGCAATAAAGCTACTCATCTCACCATTCATAGTATTGTAACCCACGGAAAAGAAGGAGCTGTGCACGGGTTTATGCAGATGGAAGACGGACATGAATACAGCTTTGCCGACTTCTATGAGTTTACCAGCGCAAAAGGAAACAAAGTGAAATCGATTGTTTCTTACGTGATGCAGATTGGTTAGCGATAGGCTTCCGCTTATTCGTAACCAAATTCTTTGAGCATCTTGTCTTCGTTGCGCCAGTTGCTCTTTACTTTCACAAAAACCTCCAAGAATACCTTTTTAGCGAAGAAGTTCTCCATGTCTTTGCGGGCTGCCGTGGCTACGTTTTTAAGCGCGGATCCTTGATTACCGATAAGGATGCCCTTCTGCGAATCACGCTCTACCAAAATATCGGCTTGAATGCGAATCAACTTCGATTCTTCCTTGAATACGTTCACCACCACCTCGCAGGAATAAGGAATCTCTTTTTTATAACGAAGGAAGATTTTCTCACGGATGATTTCAGAAGCAAAGAAACGCTCCGATTTATCCGTGAATTGGTCTTTATCGTAGAAAGGTGGGGAGTCGGGAAGTAAATCGACGAGAAGGGCCTTTAAAGCACCCACATTGAACTTATTTAATGCGCTGAGCGGGATGATATGCTCGGCCAGGTTTTGTTCTTTCCAGAATGCGACCTTGTCTAAAACCTCTTCTTGGGTCAGTGTGTCAATTTTGTTGATCACTAAAATTTTGGGGGCCTTCGACTTCTTGAGGTATTTCAACACATCTTCACCTAGGGATTTTTGTCCGGCTTCCACCAAAAGCAAAATGATATCGCCGTCTTCCATGCTTTCTTTCACGAAATGCATCATGGATTCTTGCAGTTTATAGGCCGGTTCGATGATGCCCGGGGTGTCTGAAAACACCATTTGGTAGTCGGGTTCATTCAAAATTCCAAAAATTCTGTGGCGAGTTGTTTGCGCTTTTTCGGTGGCAATGGCCAATTTTTGACCCATTAACGCATTGAGTAAGGTGGACTTACCGACATTCGGCTTGCCAATGATGCTGATGAAACCCGCTTTGTGTTCTGACATTTTTTCTTCGATGAATTGCATTGCAAAGAAAAGCCATTATATTTGCACTCCCAAAAGGGAATAACGATAGTGCGGGATGGAGCAGTGGTAGCTCGTCGGGCTCATAACCCGAAGGTCACAGGTTCGAGTCCTGTTCCCGCTACAACGACAAGGCTTTCAGAATGTACCCGGAGCCAAACCGGGTACAAACTGAGGTCAATTAAGGTGGAATACCACAGGTTTAAATTGATCAGGCTGTTGGGTTGTTAAGGAGACTTAACAGCAGAACATGAATAAACCAGAGTTAATTCCACCAGTTATCAGAAATCGTCGTGGTGATTTATCAAAACGTTGGTATGTAGATTATTCCTTTCGGAATCCGAACACTGACAAAATGGTTCGCTTCCGCGAATATGGAAATGTCAATCTACATGCTGATTTTGAAGGCCGCATGGCCGCAATTCAAATTCTACTTCAGGAAATTAACAGAAGAATATTTGACAAAGGCTTTCATCCATTTGCCGGGCAAGTATTCACTGATAGGAAACACTTTACTATTGATAGAGCAATCTACGAGGTTATTGACGAAAAACAGACGTACCAGAAACCAACTAGTTTCCGTGACAGTAGATCGAGGCTTACCATTTTTGTAAAATGGTTAAGGATTCAAGGGCTGAATTCAAAGAAACCGGATAAAATTACCAAGGGTAATATTTCAGACTTCTTGAGGCATTTAAGTACAGCTCGAAAAATATCCAACCGTACCAGAAATAACTACCTAATCGAATTACATTCTTTGTTTGAGAGATTAAGGGCCATGGAGCTATTTCCAGATACACTTCCTAATCCATGCCACCAATTACACAGGGTTCCGGCTAGAAGTCAACGGCATATTAGCTATACAAAAACAGAAATGAAACGAATGCAATATTGGATGGAAGAACATGATCCACTTTTGCTCTTGTTCACTCGACATATTATTATGGGGCTTAGACCGATTGAAATTGTTAGGCTAAAGCTCTTGAATTATGATTTGGATAGTTGGTGCATCAATCTTTGGGCTGAAGACGAGAAGACGGGAGTTTTCAAGAAGAAACATATTTTAGAATCTTACCGGCATCAATTTGAAGAAATGGATTTATGGAAGTTACCGGGTAACTACTACTTTTTCACTTCGAAGGGTTATCCCGGACCTGTTCCAACTACCAGAGATTTCTTTTCCAAGCGATTTTCCAAAATGAAAAAAGAACTAGGGTTAGGTCCGATGCATACTATGTATGGATTGAGGCATACTACGATCATTGAATTGGTAAAGTCAGGATTAAACCATGTAGAGATAATGAAGTATAGCGGACACAAGACTTTAGATTCCTTTCAGTCATACATACAACAATACTTGGATACCGATGATATACCGGACATCAGCACTAAACTTGATTTTGTATTGTAAATAAATGTATTGACAAAACAATAAACCCTCAATTTTAGCCACTCTGTTGCACTGTATAGGCCTTAATCCTTTATTGACGGCACTTTCAATGAGTGCAACTATTTTCATCCAAGATTGCACTTTAAACTGACTTGCACTGCATCTATCGCATCTGACATCACTGTTTTAGGCGATAGTTGCCGGTATACATCTGTAGTAGCGTTAAATATGATGGTAGGATCTAGCAAACAATTCGCGATCGATGATCAACATATATGGTGGTGAATCTGGAATTAATTATTACCAGGTCATACCTCTTTTTTTATCGGTGCTAGATCCGTGTATAATAAAAAAGGCCGGATTAACCGGCCTTTCTTTCATGATGAGATACCCGCACTTACAGGTAACATGGCTATTTTGGAGTTTTTGTAGCGGGAGAAGGATTCGAACCAACGACCTCCGGATTATGAGTCCGGCAAGCTACCTCTGCTCTATCCCGCCAGAAAATAAACCGGCCTAAGCCGGTTTTAAACCCTAAACTATCTAAGCAACCCGCGCTTACGATGAGCAATAATAATATTTACCGTCAATATTTACAAGTAGTATTTAGCCGGGTCTTGATAGCGATTCTTGTAAACCTCCATGGCACGAACTGTTTTACCTGTTTCCTGATCAGTTTCGACCGTAAACCTTGCTGCTATTTCAACCTCATGCTCCCAATCTTTACCTCCCCGGAATGTTCCTTCTTTAGTCTCTTGAAGTATCAATACACAACCAAGATGAGGATACTTTTCGCGTATACCGATATAATCATCCAGATTCAATTTCAGTGCGGTAATTGAGTCGAAGAACAGAAAATCATACTCATTCAGATCAATCCCTCTCAAGGATGAATAAAAGGTAAGGTTATCTGAGTCTACGCCCGTGCTTACAAGTTTGTCCTTCAAGGTTCTGGCTCCATACTCTTCTTTGCTGAGATAGAGTGTTTTTCCATGGTGGTCAGCCAGATAATCTGCAAATTTCAAAAGGTAAAAGGTTTTACCGGCTCCCGGTTCTCCATGTACCATAATATCAAAGTTTGCAGCCACGTTTCCGAACACCTTCTTATACGGTCCAATATCAATGGATGGATAGTGGGCTCCTATCACATCTGAAGCTGAAGCGGGACCACGAAGGAACTTCTTTGAATCGGGAGTAGGTTTACTTTTCTCTTTTGCCTTTGCCGGTTTTGTGGCTACTTTTTTTTTAACCGGGGCATTGGATATTTTGGTACCTGCCAGATAATCAACACGTATCTTAACTGATGCGCTGTCAATTGCAGACTTCAATTCAGCAATGAAAGAATCAGATATACTGGCCACAATGCTATTAACCTTTTTGTCCGTAATAACCTTCATTGCAGCATTATAGCCTTGCTTTATGCGACCAATCAGGTCTTTATGAGAATGGTTATTTGGAAGCTGACTGATTGCCTTTAATCTTCTTTCCAAGCTTGTAGCGGTTAAATCCTTGTTGCGTGCGGAAATGAATGAGCGGATGATTTGCAACTCTTTCGAATACTTCTTTACCTGGGTTTCTGGCTTTGCAACAAATTTGACAGCCTTCAATGGAGCCTTTTTAACCTGGCGCTTTGCCACCGGCTTTTTGCTTGGTGCTGCAGCTGTTCTTTTCTGCTCCTTGATATTGATTTCCCAATCTCCCGAATTGATTTCTTTGACTAGTTCATCAATGGTTTCACTGGTATATTCATCAGAAACATCATTATCCTGAATTTCATAATGAAGCGTGGTAGAGATGAAATCTACCAACTTCTCGCTAGTCATTACGGACTCATCACCATCATCATTCACTATCCATTTCCTTTTATCAGCAACTTTCCTTTTCGGCTTTGCAGTCTTTGCAGGCCTTGCAGGTTTTGCGGTCTTAGCAGACTTTGCAGGCTTTGTAGGTTTTGCAGGTTTTGCATTATTAGCATACCAACTTCCGAACTTTGAAATTTGTAATTCAATCAGTTCATCAATATCCTTATCACCTGTATTCCAGTTTTTACCATGGTTAGTTGCTTCGTCTACAACTTCATGACCTATTCTCAAAGGCTCAGGCAGTTTGGAGATGTCCAATTTCTTAAAATGTTCAAAGTAGTTTGATGTGGTTACAGTATTCATGGCATTTTCTTAATTCAGGTTTAACAATAATAATTTCGCTTTCGCGGCCTTAGCTCTTAGTTTTAGGGATAGTTTTACCTCAGAAGTGGTTGTACTATCTTGCTCATGATAGCTTCTATCTTTTGGTAATTGCATTCCGGCTCGGTCTTTAATTGCTCCGGTCATTCCATCAATATGAACGTATCCGTCAGCTAGATCAGTTACTTTTTTAAATGCTGAAAGCCCCTTGGTAAAAACGTCATTAATCACCTGCGGAGGAACGAACCTTCCGCTTTTCTGATAGCGTTCCATCGCCCTCTTCATGCTTACTTCTTTTGGAACCTCAATATAAATCACAAAGACCAAGTAACCCATTTTCTTAATGCGATTGATCAACGGAATATAATTCGCAGCCTTGTTCATTGTACCATCGTAGATCATATCATGAACACAAGGTTTACCAATTTCATCAAGGAGTTCATACACTATGTCTCGGGTTTCCTCATGAGTATTTGCTGCATTCCACCCTTCGTATTCAGGCAACTTTGCTCGTACTTCATCAGCATCAACATGATATACATTTCCAGAATTAATCCATGGAGCGAACCTTTTTAAGAATGTTGACTTTCCGGCACCGGGAGGCCCCCCGGTTAATACGCAGATTGGCTTATTCTGAGTAACACAAGGCACTCCTTGCTTAAACTCAGCAATGATTTCATTGTGTAATTCAATTCTGTATGGGAGATAGTTCCCCTTTGCATCAACGTGTAAAGATTTCGTGGATGGATTGAAGGAAATGCATTCTTCTAGTTGCTGAAGGCTTTCATCATCAATTTTTCTAACTCCTTCTTTGTCAACTGGAGGACAGCTATATGAACTTGGCGCTTTGAATCCCGGTTCAGGTAAAGTCTGAACCTTTGGGTCAATTTCGTTCATTGAATAGTCAAGTAAGTAATTGAGCTTCTCAAACTCCTTTACACGATCTTCAACATTTCTTCCTTCAATAGCCAATTCACGCTTTTTACTTTCAATGTATTCATAGATTTCACGGTATCGCTTAGGGGGCATAGCCATAATATCTACTGTCTGCGCTTCTCTTGCCTCCAATGCACGTAACTTTTCTGTTTCAACATCAGTTACACCATATCCTTCTAAAAATTCAGAATAAACATTCTGGTGTTTTCTGTTTACTAAGTCTTCAATTTGCTCAAGTGGTGTGCTCAGTGATAAGCCAAGTGGTTTGAGTATGGTTCTATCCAATCTTTTGACTTTCGTGTATGTTTCCCTGTATTGATCGCAGTAGTAAGTTGATACTCGATAAGTCCAGTCATAGCCAGCAATTTGATTCCAACGTTCCATCTTGGCCTTAAATAAGGCTAATACTTCTCCTGTTGGATGCACTAAGGCATCACTGAATTCCTTCCAATATTTTTTTGCCCGGTCAAGTAGTTTTTTGTCAACTTCTTTTTCCTTGACCTGAATCCATCGAGCAATTTTTTCAACCCCTTCAGCAATTTCTTGTTTTAGGCGGTCTTCAAATGATGCAAGGTTATTCATGTACCGGGTAAATTCTTTCACTTGAGCTATATCTTCTCTAGCCACTGCAACGGCCTTTGAAGCTTGCTCGTATTCAACGTTGAAATCTATCTTAGCAAGACTTCCAATATTACTGATCAAGGCATACTTAATTTCTCCCGGATCGAGTGAAGACAAATCAAGCATGTTTGAGCTTCCTTCCCGGTAGAAGATGTCATTAATGCGGCTAGTCTTTTCTTCAAGTTTCTGGAACATAAAAACGTCCATGGAGTTTTCTACCAATGGCATACATATTCTAACATAGCCATAACGGTTTTTCTGCCTGTGTATACGTCCCTCTAATTGCTTGTGGTCAGTTGGATTCCAATCTGGCCGTAAGTCATATAGAACTGTTCCATAAGTCTGCAAATTGATTCCTTCTCTAATGGTAGAGCTGCCAATGATAACTTTCACAATTCCTGCAAGGAAAGCTTCTTTGATAACTTCCTTATCCACCTTTTCTTTGCCCTCGCCACCGGCAATTATCATTACTTCGGATATGTTGTGGCCCTCAAAATTGACATTCTTCTTGTACCCTACATTTTCAATGAGGTATTTCTTTATCAATGGGAAATAACTCACGCCTCGATCTGCATAGATAATCTGTCCGCTAACATGCTGATTACGTTCCTCATGGTATTTCTTAACCGATTTGATACACTCAATTGCATACTTGATCTTAGGAGAATTGTC
Source organism: Bacteroidota bacterium (assembly GCA_006226545.1). Taxonomy (GTDB): domain Bacteria; phylum Bacteroidota; class Bacteroidia; order UBA8524; family UBA8524; genus M1806. The sequence continues at coordinate 67,202 of SBGR01000033.1, forward strand.
CACAAATTCCTTAGCATTTGCCGGGCTGCGTTCTTCACCAAGTTTGTACATGTAAGGGCTAAGAGCATTGTCTTGACTGGCATTCATGTATCTGAGTAAATCAGTGAAATTATCTCTTTTGATATTGCTTAATCGCTGATTAATTTCTAACTGATTCTCAAGCTGCCATTCATTCATTGACAGATAGGATAGAACCTGCTTTTCCGGCCCTAATCTGGTAGGTTTTCCCGAGGCATTTGTACTGTATAGGTATGGGATATTGATTTTAACCGGTCTTTTTAAGGGGGGTACCAATGAATCACCAGACTTGTAGTTGATTTTAGTAAATATCAACTTTTGAAGGATAAAGCGATTTGAATATCCTTTGATTGTATCTTTTACAACCACATCGCCATTATACTTCACGGTATATTCTGGCTCTGGCTTCACGAACATTTTAAAGAAGTCGTTGATGTTATACAATCCAGAATCAATCATGTGATCATATCCAACCAGACTCATCATGGAATAAACTTCCAAGGGTGAATTGGTAAACGGTGTTGCTGTAAGGAGCATCACATTACCCTTTTTAGGAGCGGAAACCCTTTGGATATAGTTGCAAATGAAGAAGGCCTTGATACCTGTGGTAGATTGACTACCTGAAAGCAGGTAATTTTTGGAACCAGTTTGCTCATCAGCCTTAACGCCCTCAAAGATGTTTTTGCACCGGTGAGCTTCATCAATTGCGATATAGTCAAATCCAAGGGTATCTATATCCGCAACCGTGTTCTTTTTCGTACCTAGTCCTATTAGTTCGAGATACTGCTCTTTGGTCTTGCTTTCATCGCGCTTTGACCGACCAGAAAGCCCATCCTGAGTAATATCATCCGGGTCAACAGCATTTTGCTCCATTATTTGAATGAACTCATTGATAAAGTCCATTCCAACTTGATCACTAAAGCCAAGATTTTTTAATCCTTCGTAGGTAACGATTGTAATTGTTCGCTCACCGACTTTTTTGTCGAGTGCAGATGTCTTATCCAATTTGTTGACTACTGAAACTCCCAGATTGTACCAATCGTTTAATGTTATTCCAGTTCCAGAAAGTATACCATTGAAAGTCTCACCGGTATCTTCATCAGTACCACCAAAGGCTTCCTTAATCCAATTCGCATAGGTAGGATTAGGAACAACAAGTAATGCTCTTTTCGCTTTTCCAGATTGGAGGGCAGAGGCTAATTCAAGTAAGGCGGTAATGGTTTTTCCAACACCTACATCATAGGCGATGATTCCGGAACCAACAGCACTCATGTATGCAATACCTTCTCTTTTTTCCGGCCTTATTGCAAACCCATGTCCGAGAAAGGAGCTTGAAGTTTCTAATCCAATCGGTACTCTGTTGTACTGAAGATCACTCCATCCATTGTACTTTTCATTCCAAGTTTTGTTGAGCCTGTCAATATCCTTGAGTGTTATCACTTCTCTTAGGAATTGGCTAAAGAGTCTATCGCCATTTTCTCTGGCATTTTGCTTTTTGATTGCTTTATCAGCGGGGGAAAGTTCGCGGTCTTTTCCAGACACGGGCATACCCATCAAGTAATAATTCTGTACGTCAAATGGAGTTGAATTTTTAAAGTTTCGTCTGAGGTCTAAAGTGTGAAGCCATTTAATAAAAACCTCTTGAAGACTATATTCAGTCTCACCATCGAACTTAATTGTAATTCGCTTGTTCTTGCTTTGCTTTTTGCCTGTATTGTCGTACATGTCGACCTCTTCAAGCTCCATGTATTCTGGACGCACCTCCACGATTCCAAACAGTCTTTTGTTGTATGCTATTTTTGACAACGGACTTATAACCGGTCTCCGGGTCTCATCTTCATCATCAATTCTCAACATCAATGGTCTTACACTATCTAATACCTGCAAGTGATTAATGTAAACCTCTGTACTGTATTTGGAAGTTATGTAGTCTTTAGCCCCTTGCACATCACGTTCGCGTTCATATATGTTTCCCCAAGTGAATATTGGATACGGAAGGAAAACACCATCTACATAAAACATTGCCCCATTCATCACCAGTGTATCAATCTGATCATCGGTTATAAAGTACCTTTCCCAACCCGTCATTGGAATATTTCTCTGCGTTCTTTGAAAATGAACCCATGCCTTTTTTTCATCTTCAGTAATACCCGGGTTATAGAGTAAGTCGTTCTCTTCATTGGAAATAAGTTCCTTGGAGAAGCGTACCTGATCTTTCTCTATCTTATTAAGAATGGCATCAATATCTGATTCGTGATTTCTAACCAATTCTTCAATTTCTTCCGAAACATCACCTAGCCGGCCTAGGTCTATATCTTCAATCCCTGATAATAACTGAAGTGCTTTCTTTGCTTTATTACGAAGGTTCTTTTTCATAATTCTAGTAATAATAGTTTGGCTTTTGCGGCCTTTGCTTTCAATTTGACAGCACTCGGGTTATTAGGGCGTTTGGGATTAACTCTATTGATGATATCAGCCTCGGTTCCAAATGTTGTTACCGGGAAAGAGTAGCTTGTGGTACCTTTTTGGACTCCACATACCTTCTCGGGATGAAGGTTGAACCAGGTATCGTACAGATGAAGATCGTATTCTGAAATATCGCTGGCTTTGAGTCCTTTTTCATCAGCTATTTTAGTGAGCAGTTCGACATAACTACCCTCTAAGCCCTCTCTGATTTTTACTTTCTCAAGCGTGTCTACAAACCAGATAAATCCATTTCTCAACTGAGCAGTTAATAGCTTTGCCTCCTTTTCTTCGATAGGCATGAGTCCTTCACGCAGGGCATTAAGTATCTCTTTGATAAGAAATGGACGGGCAAGTAGTAACCTATCGTCTAGGATTAATTGACTCATGCTTCTGCAAATTCAGATTCCAGTTCTCCAATGATAATAGAAGGGTTTTCCTGTCTTTTCAATACTCTTGCTAGAATAATTGCTTCAACCTCGGTATATCCTTTTTTGGTGGATATCCGCTGACAGAGGTTTGGATTAGCAGTCTCATTGCAATTCATTAACTCGCTCAGAATAGCTTTTCTGAGTAAATTGAGCTTTGTCTGTTGTGTTCCGTTTAAAGCCATAATTACTTCTTTTTATACACCAAAATATCTGTTGGTACTGCAGAGCGTTTGAATACTTTCGGCATCCGATAGGCATCAACCAATGTTGCCATGGATAAAACCTGTTTTTTTAGATCATTGTACATGTCTCCATTACGAAGCCAATTGCTTGAGGTTAGAAATACCAATACACCTCCCGATTTGAGAAGTTCAAGACATTTGATAAGGAAGAATATTTCAACTTGATAATGATTTTTGAAAAACCCGGAGTACAGATTGTAATGCTTTCCATAAGGAGGGTTGCCAATGACTAGACTAAATGGATATTCCTCAATCCATGTAGTTTTACCTTTTAAAAGCTTATTCCATCTATTTCTAGAATTGTCAAGAAATAACTGCTCAAAGTAGATATTATGAATTGCAGCGTTTGGAAAGGACAACCTTGCAATTTTAGCCGTCAGTGGATTTAACTCAACTCCTACCTTTTTTGCATTATCCGGTGCCATGTCGAAGAAATGACCAGTGGAGCAGCTAGGTTCCAAAATAGGACCACCGTCATATCCATAGATACCGGCCAACTCCCACATTTTTCTTTTGAGATAATCCGGAGTGTAGAACTCATACAACCCTTCAGCTATTAGTTTGTTGTCTTTTGAGAACTCTTGTCCTTTGCCAGAGTATAACTGTGCAAATTCTCTTTCAGCCTTGCTAAATACAAAATTATCTGGCAGAGAATTAACCCAATTCTCTATTGCTAGATTGCGATCATACTCGCTTGCATATTTCTTAGGAAGGCTTGAAAAGTCAATCATTAGGTTACCGGGCTATACTTTTTGAATAAAGCAAGTGCTTTTACAACTACTGGATTTGAAAAATCTATTGCTGAATCGGATTGCTGAAAAAGTATGCTCTCTTTTTCATAGAGAAACTGAACTTCACTATCAGACATTTTGGGTAGTGCTTCCTTCAATACCGTAGAACCAACAACAGTATCCTTCACATACTTGTCAATAAGATATTGACGAATGTCGTTTCTAGGTTCACCCTTTGTTTTAGCTAACCTAGGTTCAATAATTCCCTTGTAACCGGCATAGCTTAGAAGCGATATGATAAGTAGCTTTTTCATGGTTGTACGTTAAAAAAGAGAAGTGTGCTAGACACTTCTCCCGGATTATTGTATTTGCTTTTGTTACTTGGCTTTTGCCTTGACCACACTACCATTTTGGTATTTGTAGCCTTTTTTCAATCGACCGGTTCTTTTATTGATTCCCGGATGAGAACTAGATCGAGTACCGGTTTTTTTTGCGGTGGTGGATCTGGTTGAAGTTTTGCGTTTGGAAGTTCCTGCTGTCTTTTTGCGACCGCTAGTCTTCTTCTTTCCTGTCATTTTGTTTGCCACTAGTGCAAGTCCTGCACCCACGGCCATTGAAGCTAGTTCCATGTTCTTTTTTATTAGGTTATGGCCTTTTGAAAATTGCAATACGCTTCGCTCGATTTAATCTCGAAGGCTGTGCTTGCGGTTTGTTTGCATTGGCTTTCAATTCAGCACCGGCCTGTTTAAGTGCTGCTTGCCATTTAATTTCAGGGTTTTTCTCCCTGATTTCTTGCGCTCTTTTGTTAATCGCTGCTAAAGTCATTTGAATATGGTTAGGTGATTATTGAATATTCAGGAAAAGATTAATGATCTTCAGGCTTGGCCTGTCGATAACCATCTTGTTATACGCTGCTATTTCCGCAGCGGTAAATGCTTTCATGTGTACCTTCTTTTCAATTAAGTTGGTGATCAACTCTTTTTCAGAAGGCTTTAATGCATTGATATAAGACTCAATGAAAGTTTTCACAATTGCATAAACAGGCCCCATCTTAGCTAGGGCATTTTGAAGCCTTGTGTTGGCTGTTGCCGGATTTGTAGGGACCGTACCGTCAGAATAGTCGGTATCTTCCGGAAAGTCATTACTATTGGTTGCAAATGCAGTAGCAGCAATGGCACCAACACCAATGATACCTGCTACAATGAGAAGTTTCTTGTTCATTTTCTGTCCTCCTTATCTTTTAGGTCCAACTGAATGATGGTAAGTTTTTCGAGAATCTTATCGAGCTTATCATCTTGTTTTTCTATTCGCTCTTCGTTCTTTCTGATATGTGAAGCCTGATTCTGATTTTCATGCTCAATATTAGAAAGCCGAGTCATGGCGCCAACGTATACGGAGACCATAACCATTCCTATCGTAGCAACAGATACTATCATCTGTATCACCGTGGTTCCTCTGTTAAACCAACTTACTTTTTCGAAGCTATCCGCCATTTGTAACCTATTTTAATTGCCGGTGTTGTATTAATTAGTCCTACCGCACCTGATATCGAGGCATTCTTGTTCACCCAACTACCACCGGCCAAAAGACCGTAATTGTTATTTGATGCAATAATCTCTGGACCTATGTAAAAACCATTCACATACTGCTTTTGAACAGGGTTATTAATCACAGTTGTTGTCAATGGGATAAGTAGGCTTCGCTTAATGCTTCTGCCTACAATCATGTTTCGTGAAACGCTGTCAATCAGGTCTATCTTCAAAACACTATCCTCATAGGTATTCTCATATACCTTCAAGGAGAAGAACCTTTTGAGTATTTCAGATGTATCTACGTTGGAAGGGACCGGATAAGGAACCTCAACTTTGTAGGGTATTGGAATTTCAACTACGAAAGGGACCGCTAATGTGTCATAGTGGTGGTGTATCTCCTTTTCAATGATTGTTTCATTTTCGTTTCCAACATTGTTGAACATAAAAAGGAACATGCAGCTTGCGCCCATGAAAGCACCTGACAAATAGCTTATCGCGTAGTTTTTCATCTGATTTAGTCTTTGTTGTCGGTTCTTTTGGTGAAGAATCTGAATATCCAGTTCACAGTTTTATCCGGTGCCAATAGAAACAGTATTCCAGAGATCAAAAATCCCCCCGGTACATGCATTTCTGAAATCTTAAATTGATTCAGTGAATCAACATTTAGAATAAAGAATATCGCACCGATAAGCATCAATAATGCTCCAATAATTGTTGTCTTAATTTCTTTGATATTTTTCATGGTTCTGACTTTTAACGTATTCTGTATGAAAATTGATAACTCAAAGTTCTACTTCCAGTATCTGTTGGTAATAGTTGTAATACCACTCTAGTAGAGCTTCCATAAGCAAATGCGCCATGTTCATTGAACTGATAGCTGTTTGCTTGTCCTGAAACCCAATAAGTATCACCTAATACAGTTTGTACTGGCAAGTTGATGTAAGTATATGTAGGGCTTAGAGTTGCAGTTGGGTCAATAATTACATTTCCATGTACCGTAACTACATTTCCAACTACTGTATAAAAAGCAGAATCAAGAGTTATTGCATCAATGTTAGTGGATGCACTATCTGTTGGTAGATATACCCCTTGTTCAAATGCCATAGCGCCAACCTGACCATTGGAATGTTTGGTTAATATACTATCTGTACCTGTTGTGCTTTCTGGTGTCACTGATAGGCGGGATGTGCCGTTAACATTGAATGAGTAGGTGGTGTCATTCGGACTACCTAAAATGCTCCATGTCCCTTTGTGTGTATAGTATGATACATACTGAAAGTTATTGTAGTCAGTAGTGTTAAACTGGAAATATGCAGGATTGTATGATGTTCCGAATGTCCCATGTGCAACACCTGAAATAAAATTGGTAGATGTAAGCCATGATGTACCATTGTAACCATTAAAATTTATCCTTCCAATGGTACTACCACCTGTAACGCCTGATGGACTTGATAGTGTTCCTCTTCCTCTCCAAAAATTATACTGTGCGTAGGCACTTGACGCATTACCAATACATGTCTGATTTATTCTGCCAGATGAACCTATTACACCAGTAACATTAATTGCACCGATTGTATGCGGATTGTAGTACACATTTTGAATATATAACCCACCAGTAGCACCGGGTCTTATCGTGAAATTATTACTGTCAGTAGTTGGTAATCCATTAGCACCTGTAAATAATATACTTGAGTCTGGATAAACCGTACTTTCTGAGAGCGCGGCAGTTGATTGAACAGTGCCATCAGGGAATTTTATTGGGTCTAGAAGTTCAATGGTATCCCTTCCGTTTCCTCTTATGTGGTTCGTAACCGTAGTATCGGCTGTTTGTTTTTTTTGAGCGCTTACTACACTTGTAAAAAGTAAACAGGCAGCGGAAAGTGCTAATTTTTTGGAAATTGTTTTCATTGCTTATAGGTTTTGAATTGCTTGATAGTGTATTGTTCCTACTTGTGAAGTGACTTTTAACCTAACAGAACCAGCTCTGTATTCAGTTTTTTCAGTTTCTATTTGAATTCCATTCACATTTTGAAAAGTGAAAGAGTAGTTTTTGTTAGGCATCGGACATTCTTTGCCGTCTTGCATAAATTCGATTTCATTCCAACCTTCTTGAAGGTTAAAAATACCTGTTCTTATTTCTGGTGTTTTAGCTTCCATGTTGCTAGTATTTAATTGTATCCGTCAGGATTATCGCATGAATAGTTGCGTTTCATTATTCGTTCTTAATCGTTAGTACCTTGACTTGTCCAAAACCACCGATTTCCAATACTGGAAGATCAATTGTATTTGGTTGTTGATTAAGCGCTCCGAGGTTGATTCCTACTCCATCGACATCTTGTATCATTACGAAATAGTCATTTGAAGTGTATTCTAAGGGTAGAAGGGTAGTATTAGGGTTATTCGCGTAGCTTACCTCAACTGAAAATGCTTGACGATTATCGCCTCCATTTACGTTGGATAGAGAAATAGTTGTACCGTCATAAACTACCATAAAGTAGTAGATAGTACCGTTATCACCTTTTAGTATAAAGGCATCTCCTTTGGTGCCTTGATTTATAGCTCCGTCTAGGTTCATCCTAATCGGACCTACATTGTTCTTAACGAACTTCAGTATATAACTGCCCCCCTCTTTTAACTTTTCGAATCTTAAGGTGAAATCACCGTTAGGTCCACTCAAGAAGCAATTTGCAGTCGTCTTGTTTTTAGCATTGAATGTATAGCTTAAGCCTCCATTATCAATGACCGACTTAAATCTCAATTCGGAGGTATTAGACGTTCCTAAACACATGATCAAGTTCCTTTCTTTTTGTTACGTCGTTTTATAATGTACCGGGCAGCAAGGAGTGAGCTAAAAAAAAAAAACACCGGTACCGATTCCGATTGCAGCTTGTGTAAAAGTGATTTTATCCAGTCTTGCTAGCCAACCTTTGAGGAACATTGCATACTTACTTGGATTAGCCTCTGCTAAAGCCTTTCGTTGTTGAATATTCAAGTCTTTGATAGAATTGAATAGGGCTTTCTGATCAGCTCCATTCACAACTCTTACAGTAAAATCGTTGAAGGCTACATGTTTCTCTGTTACCTTGGTACTGGACACCTTGTTAATCCCTTGTCGTACTAGTTTCAAATTACCGGTGGCAATGAAGCTATCAAACATGATGTGTGCAACACTGTCATTTTTGATCTGATCACCACGCATGAAATCCCAAAACAGTTTCTTGTAAACCTTCTTTGCTGTTGTAGCGGTGATTGCTTTCATATCCGCAACTGAAGGAGGTCTATTCAAGTAGGTTTCATAAGCTATTGCACTTATGCCTCTATTGGTACCAACCAATTCACCTCTCGAATTGTAGTTTGCGGAATCATTTGAATAATTCTGATATCCGCCCTCGAATGTGAATGTTTTATTCACGATTGAGTCGTAATCCGCACCTAAAGTTTCGTGATGATACTCTGGTAAGGATGGATACTGAGCGCATCCTGAATCAAACATCAATATTTGATTTGCAGCTGCATTGAACTTAGCCATTTGAACCTCCACTTAAAAGTTTCTTAATTCCAATTGTTGCCAGTACCAAGCCCAATAACTTTAAACCGTTGTTCTTACTTGGTTTCTTAGCTACAATGACTACCTCGTCTATTCCTTGGGTTCTTTCAGTAAGAGCAAATCCCAATTCATTATCCCATTCTTGAATCATTGAATTGTATCCCACATAGCTCGCTTTGATGAAACTTCCCTCGGTTGCGCTAGCCAAGGTGTAATTCCCATTGACATCAGTAATGGTTCCTACCACAAAACCGGCTGAATTTTTCACAGGGGTTCCATCCTTGAGAGTGAGCAATATTGTTGCTCCAATCAAGGCTTCACCGGTCTTTGCATCATATACTTCTCCTCTGTTCATCTTAATACATGATTTGTGGATTGACTTTATTTGGCTCTTTAAAGAGCATATCACCGGAGATACCAGCCGGAGGGGGAGTAGTGTTCAGATAAATAGTGCGAATCCATACTTGATCATTCTCTTTCAGGAATGAATACCTAGATTGATTCAGCAATGATGTATTGGTAATCTTCACCTTTACCCATACTGCTTTGTTGGCAGCGCTACTCCCTAAAATCATTGTGATCTTACCGAGAGCTTGTGGAGATTTAATCTCTAAGGTTCGATAAGGAATCATACCACCAGTATTGTTCCTGGTGTATACCAGCAGGTAATAGTTGTAGTATCTTGGATAAACAGTAGCAGCACCTATGTTGTATGGTATTTCGCGCCATTTATCAGAAATAGCGCGGTTTGGATTTTTCAAATGACCATAAGCATAGGACTTATCAGGATAGATGCCGGTCTTATTCCAGATAGCAGCCATTTCTTTCTGCTCACCTTCATTGAGAATCACACTGTACCATTCAAAAAGGTCTCCGGCTTCACCAAAATCAATAACTGTAAATAGTTTGGCCGGCCTAATCCCGAATTGCTTATACACTTGTTTTAGTTCTTCAGCATTTAATCCAGAGATTGCATTTTTCAATTTTGAAAAATCATACAGGTTCCAACTTAAAAAGTGGCTAGAAAGCTCGGTGTATTGACCATTTGCAATGGATTGATAGGCAGACATTGGAAGAGATAAACTCTTTTCATCTACATGTATTGCATCGACGAACTTCTGCGTTTTCTTCTCATCCCCGGATTTCATTAATCCTAGCACGTCAGCAACTTTATACAACCCGATGGCACCTGCACCGGCAACTAACACATTAAGTAGGCTTCCTGTATTCATTTTGCTAGTCTTTTCCTTTATAAATACCTGCAAACCGAAGTTTGCCTTTCAATCCTTTGTTGAACTTCTCAATATCTTGTACTTGCGCACAGGACTCACCGATAGCATTCAACAATTTCACGTCGATTTTATCGACCATTTGTTGCAAGGCCATTTTGATTTTGGCCTCATTTTCCGCACCTCCCTTGGAAGCCGGTACTTTAATGATTATTTCGCTCATGGTACTACTACTTGTTTTTTAGCTTCAGCATCGCCATTGTTATTGGTGGTTTGGGCATTGGCTGAGTGGTAGATTAAATCAAACAGTTGTTTTGCTTGGGCTTCTTCTGTTGCGTAGCATTTGATTATACCCAATAGGTATTTTAAGTGATCTGGAGATAAGCCTTGGGTCATTTCAATAAATAGCTGACCGTTTGGATTGTTTGAGGTAGAACTCTCAATCTGCTTAGGATTCGGATTGTTACCAATCTTATCAAGGACATCATTGATAATACCTGAATCAATGACTTTTTCAAGGATGGAACCAAAAGACTTTTCACTTTCGATTTTGCCAAGTGCGGCATCCAATTGAGATTGGCGATCATGCACCGCTATTTGTGACCGGTAATCCCTATTCTCAGATTCAAGGGTTTCATTTCTGCTCCTTAACCTTAATATTTCTTCCGATTGATCAGTGATTTTGTCTCTTAGAAGACCAATATGAAGTGCCGCAGGGTTTTGGTCTTCAAGGCCTAATTGCAAACCATAAAGGCTGTTATTGGAAATTGGCCGTTTTGATACCATCAAAATATCTTTGGTATCAAGTATTAAAGATTTGTGGAATATGGTAGCATTTCTTCCATTACTACGATGCAATCCCACTAAAATTTCGCTCTTTTCGTTTATACCTTCATTCTTGATCGAGTCAATTATGAATTGTTTGATTTCCTCAAAACCTTCTAGGTCTCGGGTATCATACTTTTTCACAATTGAACGCCCGTTAACGTCAATAGAAACTATTGGCGCTTTAGAAATGATGGTACTTACAATATCATTCAGTTTCATGGCATCTTGATTTAACAACATTCATCCTCAACAGGTATCCATTTAGTTAGGAGTAGTTTTTCGGAGACAGCATTACTTGAAAACTGTACAGAGATGTCTTGGCAGTAAAAGAATCCATCAATTGCGGGTAGGCACTTTGTGTCTCCGGCTTCAATGACGATATCGTCTAGGATAGTTACTGAGCTATTTCCTTTGTTCTCAATGCTGACTTGTACCGCGCCCTTTATAGGGAGTGTTCCCGGATTATTTTTTCCGACAATTGGTAGAGTACTGAGTTTTATCCCTTTTAACATAGCTTCTGATCTAAATAGTTACCCGTGAAGTGAATGATGAGTGTGAATAGTTAAGCGGCTGCTCTTTTTCGCAACCAGAATTGAACATCAACCTTAAATACAGATGTTGTCGTGCCTTCGGAATAAACAGTAACCGTATAGGTTTTATTCGATGCGGGAATGTTTACCGGGAAAAATCGACTTCCCATGGGAACATCTTCTGTGAATTGAAGTGTTTTGCCATTAACCAAGTCAATTATCTGAACACCACCGTCTTTGTTAACTATCTTAATCTTGAATTTATCAAGACCAGATAAACCATTTGAACCTAGACATAGACTAAGGCCGTAGCATTCATCCATATCTTCACGAAGAGTGATGTTATCAGTGGCACTTAGGTCAGTCTGACCGTTGGCAATAGAAAGAGCCAAGTCTTGAATAGTTTGATTTCCTTGTTTCATTTCTAATCTAATTAGTGGTTAAAAAAAAGGTAAACCGGACGGGAGATTTCCCGCCCGGTGTGCCAACTGATTATGATTAGAGCGAATTTGGCCTTAACATTACTCCACCAAACTTGATCTGCATGTAGAAGGTGGTATTTGCAGTCCATGCTCCGTTTGGTGCCCATTTGTTCAACCATTCGAGAGGAACATCACCTTTCACAATTTTTGGTGCCTTCAACGTGACGTAGCCGTTTCCTGCATCTTCAACACCTGTGAAGTTTTTCACGAAGAAATCATCAAAGTTTGCAGAAAGAATAAGCTCAGGCCCAACAGAGAGTCTAAACTGAGAGTTTACAGCCTTGGTGTCGATTCTTTGCAATGCAATTGGAGCTCCTTGAACTCCGGCAGCATTCGCATCCAAATCACCTGCACCAACAGCATAGTTTTGAATCAAGTCAAAGACTTGGTTAGAATACAATACTTCATCAGGGTTCAATCCATTGGCAGTTAATGATTGTGCCCATGTAATGGAAAGATCAGTCAAGATAAGCACGGTATCTTTATTCAACCGGCCTTTATCAATATTGCGCAATCCGTAAGTTTCATCATCTGTATTCTTGATGAACTCTTCTTGTGCAGTATTCACCGCTTTTCTGAAAAACAAGTCCGATGGATATAGACTCATGTTTCCATTACGATAGGCTTCAATTACCTCCTTACCGATTTTGCTGCGAAGTTTTTCATACATCTCATAACCAGGATCACCCACATTTACAGAGGTGTTGATGATGTTGTCAAGGAAGATTTTTCCTCTTTCGTATGAATTACCAATGAAGTTACCGAAACCGGCATTAGCCAACGCCAAGCTGGCAGGGGATGCAATTGCTGCGACCGTCGCAACGAGCATCATAAACAATGAAAATAGTCGTTTCATTTCTGTCGTTTTAAATTTTAATGTTTGAGTTTTTGGCGGGTCGCTAATTAAGATTTGGGTTTAGGGTAGGTTAAGCCGCAGCCATTACTCTGTTGGCTACCTCTTCTTCAGTACCGTACAACAACTGCTTTTCAACAGGAATCACACGAGCACCCGGATTGTAGCTTTCAATCATTCTGCGAAATTCTTCAACCTGCGCAGGTGATGCTACTGGCATTTCTTCGGTACCAGACAAACGTGGAACAAGCTTGTTTAACCAGTCTTTAATACCGTTTGCTACTGGTGCTTCTTCTTCATTTCCAAGACCAGACAGGCTATCGGTTGCTTTGTTAAGCAAGCGAATCAAAAAGTATGTTCCCATACCTGTTGCGGTAACTGCCAATAGATCGCTAGTCTCACCTTTCAAGTAAGTCTTTGCGGCAACAGCACCGATTAACGAAACAGCAACACCACCTGCATTGGTAGCAATGTTGTCTGGAATTAGCGGTTCCGTTCTGTTCAACAGGCTAGTACCCATTAACAATTCTTTCAGAACGTTGCCCGCCACGAACCCACCACCCATGGCAGCTGTATTCTTCAGCACCGGGGTGATATCTTTGATTTCAGGCATTTTCATATTTATAGAGATAATTTGTTTGCTATTTGATTTATCCTAAACTCACCGTCACCTTCTTTTTTGAAGTTGCTGGATCTGAATTGGTTTTACTTTTTCTGGCTTTTTTAGGTCCAGATAAAGGCTTTTTCTCTTCAGTCTTTTTTACTGGTTGCGCTTGGTTTTCTGAGCCAGTTATAAGGCTAATTAGCCCTGTGGCAATTGCTCCCGCCATAAGTAAGTTTCCAATATTTGCTTTGCTTTTACTTGGCGTTTTTGGCAATCCAGAACCACTTCCTGAGCCATTTCCAGAACCACCTCCAGAACCATCAGAAAAGTCGTTTAGATCAGGCTCAGGACCAGCTTGATGCTTTTTTATTTCACTTACAACCCATTGAATTACTGCTATTGCGGCAGTTATACCGGCTGTGATTAGCGCATCATCAACGGCAACAGCACCTAATCTTCCCAAGTATTCGCCATCTTTAGATGTGTCAATTGGGATATTGATAATATCCCCCGGATTCCATGTACCAGAACCGGTAGATGGTCCAGTGCTTACACCACTGCCGTTCCCTGAGTCTTGATTACTTGCAGAACTTGGAAGACTCCAAATTGTACCATTTGCTTTCGCTTTAGATTTCTCTTGATTGAATACGATAATGTGTAGCTGATTCCACTTGGATTCCTCAACCACATCATAGGTTCTAGTACCAGAACTATCTTCTGCATAGTATCTATTGCGATACTTAGGAAATGGTTCAATAACTTGATTTGGATAAGCGGCTTTTTGCCAACTTCCATTGGTTGTTTCATAAAATACACCGTCCGCATCCATAATGTATGCAGTACCAGGAGAGTCAGGTGAAGTTCCCGGTTCTCTGTGTATTTTCATCGCTACGGCTTCAATTGAAGGAACGCCGTTATGCAGAACAACCCAACCTTTTTCGCCAATAGTGTCAGTTACCATAATCCCAGAAGGACTGAGTCTTTCACCGTTTGATTCACCGTAGTAGTTATAGGTTAGCGTTCCAACAAAGAGTGGAGTAGTATAGTTGACTAAACTTTGTACTTCTGCGTTTTTATCAGATGCCTCTCGAACCTTTTTAATACTGAACTTACCGATCAATGCATCTGCAAATTCACCTTCGGAAGCCTTAGCTCTCTCAACAGTCACTCTGTGAAGCAACTCATAGGTTCTCTTGCTTTTGCTCCAATTAGCCCATAAATGGCCGTTCTTTTTCGCAATTGGCCAATCCTTGTACAATCGGTATAGATTGGCATTACCTCGAACATTGCTCACATTGGTTGCAATACTTGCAAGTAATCCAAAACGCAATAGCATTGTGAGTGGGTTCCAACGAAGCAGTATTCTTCCAAGCTTTTTAAGGTTTGCGCCAATGTTCTGAGTAAAATCTTTCAACTCATCCCATACCTTCTCAAATACGTTCTCAATCTTGTCATAAGCCCTGTTCAATGGCTTTGCAATGTTCTTATTCCACCAGTCACGCAAACCGGCAAGTCCTGAAGGGCCGCTCATTTGGTAGGTAGAGAAAAAGGCAATTGCTTCAAAGAAGGTTAATGCAGGTGAGTTTGGTGATGAGTTCTGATAGGCACGAACTGCGGCAGCAAATCTTGTTTCTGGATTATCCCAAACACGAATCAATTCAGACAATTGATTTATCAATACATCTCTGTATGGCTCAACAGAAGTATGCTTTGGAATTGAGTTCAATTCAGTTAGCGTATTCTCAAGATGTTTTTTGAAAAGTTGACTGAATTCATTGCAAAGATCAATGTTATGATATTCCGTTTTTTTGTCAGCTGGACATCCAAGACCGCCAATTGTAGAACCTAGACTATCAAATTCTTCATTGAATTGTGGATTCTTGAAAACTGGAATATTGCTATTGATGAATTCAGAGGGTATTGTGTTTGCAATACCATCCAATAATTGAATTGGAATCATAGGAAGATCAAATTTGTAAGTGATGGACTTAGGCTCAAAATCGAAAGCATCAACTACGGGATCAATTACCCAATAGTCTGATCTGGTTCCAAGGTCAGAACCGACTTTTCCGCTAAAGGAAGAGACCTTATTTTTATCCTTTGGCACTATTACATAAATGTGTTGGTAATAGCTATTCCCGTACATTTTAACAGTACGGTACAAATGAGGAATATTGAGATTCAGCAGAATTGTGGATATGAATAGGGTATAACAATCGCAATCTGCTTTACGATCAGCCCAAATACGGTTAGGAGTTCTTAACTGCTCAACACCGGGCTTGTCTTCTTCATAGTCGATGTGGTTATAGCAGAAATCCCAAATATTTTGAAGGGTTTTCTCTGTTGTATTTGCCTTTAACCTATCTGCAATTCGTTTGGATTGGCCTTTAAATTGTTTCGCCCATTCTCCAATTAACTCAACAGTACCTTCAGTAGTTACCTGACCATACATCTTGTCATTGGACATGGGAGAACCAAAGTATTGGTTATACTCACGTCCGGGAAGTATTCTCCGCTTATTTTTAGCAGTGAATCCTAGAGATTGATATGGTGTGATTCTACTGCTCAAAGAATGATATTGTTTTGGGCATTAAAAGGGATTGGATATTCAATGCCGGTTATAAGTGCTTCATTCCGGGTACTTCCTTTCAGGGATTTACAAGCACAACCAAGTCCGGGAATAAATGATAATGCCTTACGGACTGCCGCAGGCATTTCTAAGCTAACCTCAGAGGAATCCTCTGTTCTCAGTACACCAAGGACATACATTGAAGTAATCAACTTCAGTTTTACCGCAGTGCCTTGCAACAAGGCTATAATTGGTGATGCTGCAGTCAGTAGGTTAATATCAATTTGAATTTCCTTCTCGAAAGACTGCCCGGCTTGAAGATTCAATTGTTGAATCACTTGCGGAATGAAAGCAATCTGAGAATATGAATCAGAATCGGTACTCTTGGCTTGTACATTGAAGTTGATATTGGTTATAGGCATTGTTAAACTGGAATTGTTAACAATTCTCATACGTCCAACTACTCTGAGAAAATAGCCGTTGACAATTCCATGGACTCTGAAACCGACTGGAATGAATTGAAGATTGGTAGACGCATCATCGGCTTTTTGCTTCAATGCTATCGTGGCTGCGGTTAGAATACCGGCTCCGGCTATGATTCCTATTACTGCGCTTTTCTTCATGCAATCAAAACATTGATATGTCAATGAAAACATTGCAATTAAAAGCTAATCTGAATGGCAGGTAGTGTCTATTGTTTGGTTCTGGTATACTATGTATTCATTTGTAGCGTATTGGCTTTATTTCTGCTATTTTTGATTTATGAAATTGAAAAATCCCCTCATTATCCTATTCTTTGGCATTGTTGCCTTTACCTCATTTGCGTTTATCAATGCAGTAAACAAGGAAGAAGCAAAGGTTGAATCAGAACAAGGCCTTTACCTGTTTGTCAAAGCAAGCCCATCTAATACCTATGAGTATTTAGGAACCATTGAACCTTCAATTGTGCCAAGTCATAAGGCCGGAAAGCTCATTCCATTTATGGTGAAAAAAGGGAAGGAGAAATACCCTTCAGCAAATGCCATTATCTTCAAGAATGCCAATCTGGACAAGGCTGATCTAGTTAAAATCAAAGACTAGACTCAGCTGCTGACACCAACACATTTAATGGTTTCAAGTAAGTGGCCAATACCGACAGAAGTGGAGGTAAAACAAGGTATTAGTTAAGCCGGACATCAAAGCCATCGGCTGTTAGTGGCTCGGTGGCTCAACCTCCTGCCAATGGGTAATTACTTTTTCATTGTAAGCCCATCCGCTTCCATTCCATGTTTCCCAATGTATTTTGCCATCCTTCCTACACACAAAGTATTTACCGTAGGCTTTCGGTCTTGTTCCAGGTTTGTTACAATCATACGCCACCCAGCCGCTAACATTGCATAAACGCAAAATTTTAGTGACCGCTTCTCCAAGTGATAGCTTTCTATCAAAGTGGTCTATTATTATTTGTTCTATCTCTATTTTCATAAAATTCAGCATTTATGCTTGGACGTTGTGAAAACATACCTTAATCACATCTAAGGCAGAATCCTTTTTCGCTGCAAAATGATTCTGAATTGCACGTTTCACCAGGAACAGGGCAGGCACGTTTCACAACATTGGGTATGTTGCATAGCCTTTCTTGCTCCGTAGCAAACTTTATTGCTTGCTCGCCTGCAATTGGTACTATAATATGACTCACCAAGCATTCACGTTCTGCAAATTCCCTTGCATCTTGATAGCTGTCAAAGTGGTATGGCAGTCCGTTTCTGCGCTCGGTGTAGTATTGTTGGTAATGATCGGAAGGGAATGAACCTATCCAATCGCTTGGTTCGTTGAATACATACAAGATTATCCATGCTTCTTTAGGTATTTCCATAAGGCTCGCTTTTACGTTTGATTTTCAAATCAAGGTCGTAGGTTATTCGGGTCGGCTACGACAACATACCCTTAGCCGTTATCAGTTTTCTTTAATGCAATATGGAATTGCATGGAAAATATATATCAAGACACATATTGATGAAGCAATCGGTGAATCTTGTGGATATCGGAATAAGTCATAGGAGATTGCAAGCAGCAACATCAAAATGAAGGATATTAATGAAAGCAGATGCTTATATCTAAACCATGTATAGAATATTTTCTTCATCGGTAGTGTCTGAGATCAAACATTCTGAGCAGAATTGCTATTAGAGAACCGGTAATGCAGCCACCTAAATGTGCATTGACAGCTAGATTAAATCCAGTAAACTGACAAAGCAAGTATTCCATTGCAATTGCAATTGGAACAAAGATTATCCAATACTTAGAGCCAATTGTACTGTTGTATATGGACATTAATGCGAATACAAATGCACTGCTACCTACCAGTGTACTTTGGTCTTCACTGATCATGAAGGCTAAAGCACCGGAAATAGATGAAAGAACCCAAACGAAAATAAACATTACATGTATGCTTGCGGTATCATCGAACCTAGTAAGCGCCTTCTTCCCATACGAAAAGATGAGCACCACATTGACAATCAAATGCCAAATATTGCCATGGAGCAGGGAGTAAGTGAAGAGGGATGCAAAGCTTTCTGGAAATTGGTTTTGATCAAGTTTAAGTGAGTCAATGATCAAGACATTGTATTCCGATAGGAAGTAGCAAATGACTATGATTGAATTGATCAACATCAAAGACCAGGAGGTATATTTCACATTCTTTTCCATAAGCCGGTCTAGGACCTATGAGGCCCACTCCTCCATAGTATGTTGAGCCTTTTGCAACGCATATTCCCATTTCATTTTTGTTGAGACTTCGGTTTTTTTGAGAAAAATCTTCTGAACGTTTGTTGCTTTTTGTGGTTTACGAAAACTGACCAATTCACATCCAGAGAGCTTGTCTTTGTAAAAGGTTATCTGAAGCATTGTTCCGTCAGGAAGTATCTTCATAAAGTCTTTCTGAGATTCATGATCATCAGAGTATACCCATTCTCTATATCTATTCTTTTTCGCCATAATTATTGATAGATTGCTTCTCCAAGGAGTTTAGCCTTGAGTCTTTCATTAAAGTTCTTTATGTCAAGCAAGAACTTCTTGCCCGTTTTGATGTTGTAGAGTAGAACATTTTCAGGTCTACCGGCTTGCCAGTCTTCTGGACTCTTGTATTGGTAGTCCAATAGAACAAACACATCATTTTTGTTGTCAACCAGTGTTGCGGGTGGACTGATTAATTGGGGCACATGGTGCCGGGTTTTTAAAACGGTTGCAATTGCCATATTTAGGGTAGTTTAACTTTGATTGCTTCTAAGAACTCATCCAGATCAATGCATGAGTATTCGCAGTATGCTTTAATGGTCAGAATCCCTTTTTTTCCTAATCCAAGATCACTTTTAATGCCTCTGATCATCCGTCTACTATGCTCCGGATGAAAGCCAAATGCTTTTTGTAAGTCTTTTGGTGTTAGCTGAATTCTGCTCTCCATTCTTAGTATTTAAAGACGTGATCTTTAGTACGATTCAAGAAAATCCGCTTCCCTCTGGAATTATGGGTCATAATCGTAACATCGCCTTTTCCAAGTCTGAAAGAATCAATGTATCCTTTCTTCTTATCGCCATAAGAATCAAAGAAGTAGCACTTGTCTCCGGGGAACATCTTATTCCTCCACTTAGCGTTTTTCTGTATTCGCTTCTGCATTCTTTTCGATTTGAATTGCAGATACTTCCTGATAATCCAAGCAAATGGACCTCTTGATTGGTGTTTCTTCTTCATTTACAGACTCAAATATCAATGAAGAATATTGCAAAAGCAATAAAAACATTGCATTTGCAATGAAAATAGGTCGGTTGAAGGTTGGTGAAATAGGTATAAGTGCAACAAAGTGCCGTCTAATTCATCGCTTGCACTTTTACTGCTCTCCGCAAAGCCTTGATATGGCTAGAAAGTGCTAAAGTGCAGTTCTTGCCAATACTAAAAGTAACCTAGGCAAAAGGTATTTAAGTATAAGCAACCCTGAAAACCTCGCGAAACCCTGTCTTTATTGGTGTTTTGGAAGAACTTTCTTGATTTTAAAATTCCGCAGTGCAATTCCGGCTTCTTCTTTTTTTTTAGGAGGGGGAGTGGGGGAGGTTTAGCAATTCAGTTTATAAGGCATTCGGATTGAAACAATCCTCATGGATTAGTTGATCAACACTATGCGTGTTGAGTGGATGCGTTACACGCCTTGGCCAGAACCGTGAAATATGGTGGTGTGATATCTAAGTTCCGTAATGCATCGACAGGAATGGAGGTAGTTGCCGGCAATCATGCTTAACCTGGTTCTACCTCCACAACTGGTGGTAAGGTGCCGCAGACTTCAGGACCACTAAATGTGTCGTTGTATCCGGAGAATGAGTGCGAGCTGACAACGACATATATGGTGAGTATCGATAAAAAAAAAGCGACTACTGTTGTGTAATCGCTTTTGCAAGAGTTGGGCTTGAAACTAATCAATCAATGTACTCCACAATTGAAACCGTGTAATATATTTCGGGTATTGGCTTTACGTTAACCCTGCTTCCGATATTTTTAAGGGCTGACTCTTGTTGTGGTTTTGAAAGGGCGAATTTTCCGCATTCTGTTAAGATTGCTACCTTTCCCCAAGCTTCACCACCTGCATGCATGATAATTCTACCGGGAATAACCATTTCCGGTTTTAACGTTGGGTGATTGTCTAACCAGCTAGTAGGTTCAATATCCAATTGTAGCGGTAAGCCTACTGGTAAACCTTTGGCATTATACCATTGAGCTGTAAATAATCCTTCTTTTTGGCTAAAATCGAACTGACGAGTTGAGCCACATTCTACACATTGTTCTATCAAAGACTGCGGTCTCAAAACTGGCATAATTGTATTTTTAAATTCGGGATTGCATGAATGGCATTGGGATGATGGTACAAAAATTTTCCAGCGGTCTTGAATATTAATAAGATGTCTCACTTGACTCTCCAAGTCTTTAACTTGCTTTTCTAGGCCTTCAAGCCTTTCTTCTAGTGTTTTAGGTGTTGTCATTATGCTGTTTTTTTAAGTGTGTTGACTATTCGTGACTTTATCAGAGCCTCGCAGCAATTCACTTCTACTGAATTGCCTATGAACTTCTTTTGATCTGCTTGTGTGCCTAATAGAATATAGTCTTCTGGAAACCCTTGTATCTTCAATAGTTCATTCACCCTAAGCATACGCATTTTGATATCGCATAGTCCGTAGAGTGCCATAAACTCCTTAATCTTTACAGTCATTGGCGAATCATCATCAAAGACCAGGAGTGCACCCAATGTCTCAGAAACCTCGACTAAGTATGGTGGCATTTTATCCATTCTTGCAATCAGCGTAAAGCATGGATTGTCTATTCCATTGCCGGCACTATTGTATTGCGGATTCATTAGATAGAAGTGCTTCCTGTTAGCTGTAATGGTGTGTGAGGGTTGATCAACCGAAAAGCCAACGTTTTCAAACGAGGTATTCATTACCCATGGCTCTAAACACACTAAATTCTGTTTTGGAACAGTGAGTATGCTACCGCTTGGTTCCTCTACGGATTGTGTTCTTTTACCTTGAGAATGATTGATCATTACATAAGCCTGAACTAGTTGATGTTTGTCGTTGGTTAGAATTGTGCCGGAAGGTTTTTCAATAGATTGGTGGTTAGACTGTCCGGTGTATGTTTTATCCATCCAAGACTCCACTGCGATTTTAGCTACGGTATCCTTTGTTCGTAGTGTTGGACATGCAGAATCAATGCTGTGGTGGTTCACTCCACCGGTATAGTAGGTTTTGAGAAAATCAACACTCACAATTGCATGGGCATCTATGGTCTTAATAGCACCTGCCGGACCTTCTATTGAAATATTCTTGTGTTGCGGTTTCCCGGAGTAGTACTTGGATAAAAAGGCCTCTTTACCACCGGCAACATACTTTATAAGTCCAGAGTAGATTCTTTCAAGTGTCTTCTCGCTTAGAGGCTTCTTTCGAGCAAATATGCTCACTCCGCTATCCTGAAAGTCTAAACAGTGTTTGACTGCTTTCCACGGCTTTAATTCTCCAAATATGTCCTTTGAGGGCTTTTTACTGTGAGTAGGTTTAGGCCAACAAAATGAGTCATTTGGTCTTACGAATTGAATAAACAATCTGTTTCGAGAGGTGTATGCTCCGTAATCCGCAGAGTTGAGTTCTTTTCTTTCCCACTTATAGCCAAAATCACAAACATGATTTATCCATTTGATAAAGTCAGTTCCATTTTTACGATTGATCGGTTTACCAAATTCGTCAAGCGGTCCCCAAGCTTGAAACTCAACAACATTTTCAATGTAAATCGCATCTGGATTGATAGGTTTGATGTACCGGTCCAGATGTTCGGCAAGCGTTCGACTATCAGCGTCCTTTGGAAGTCCACCCTTTGCTTTAGAGAAGTTGGTACATTCTAAACTTGCCCAAAGAATAATGTAGGCATTCTTGTCTCTAGCTCTGATACGCTTAACAGCCTCTATTATTGGCTGCGTATCTACTGTTCTAATATCTTCTGGATAATGGATACAGTTAGGATGATTAAGCTCATGGGATTTCAGAGCAATTTCGTCATGATTAACACAGAAGATCACCTTAGCACCGGCTTGTTCTGCTCCGGTAGTTGTGCCACCGGCACCGGCAAATAGATCAATAATGTAAATATGTTCTCCTTCGCGGATTGTGCGAAGCATTTCTGGTACCGTAAGTCTAAAACTCATTTGGAACCTCCCTTCACAATGCGCTCATTGATTGCGCTGATAATAGCAAGGCTTTCTTTCTTAGGCATTCTGTCAAGCGAAGCAAGCCACCGGTTAATCTTCTTCCTGATTTTTTCTCGCTCCCGGTAATCCGCTCCCAGATGACTGTAATCATGCAAAGCAACTGGACTATCATAGTTCATGAAAAGTAACTCCGTAGCCTTTCCTTGTCTTGTTTGTGAAGTGAACTCTATGCATCTCCAATCGCTTAATTCTCTTTCATAGACGGAATCTGGATAATGGGTAATTGCGATTTTACAGTCCAATTGCTTCACTAGTTCCAAGAAATAGTCGTGGTCAGAATCGGTTAATTCATGCTCGTAGATTTTAGAACCAGATTTACGAGATGAAAAACGGTAAGGTGGGTCGAGAAACATGAATGTCTCTTTGTGGTTCAAATGCTTTTTAAATGATTGACTAGTCACGAACTGGAACCAACTACCAAGCTGAAATTCAAAATCCGGATAATTCAGATCAAGCCAACCGCCTATCACGTTCCTTGAAATGTCAATGCCTAAATTCAAGCCTTGTGCCGGCTTCTTGTGGCGTAATACAGATCCATTACCGACAAATCCCTCGATGTAATTTACATGAGGCGGTATTTGATTAATTATGGTTTGATATACTCCCGGTGCTTCTTTTCCACCCGGGTAGTTTGAAAATGGCTTATTCATAATGATTAGGGGTTTAAGGAAGGGGTTCAAATTCATCTGCAGTACCATCATCTTTAATGGTTAGATCTATGTCCTTTCTGCTGAAAACAAAATATTCTACTCCGTTACTAGATATGCGGCCTCCATGTTCCGAAATCACGCTATTATCCTTTGTCGAGAGCTTCTTTTGCCCCTTATTGAAAATCATATCATTGTACTCAGCCCAAAGTGCGGCCTTCTCCTTGAACTTTGCTGCATTGACATATTTCTTTTGACCGGGATAACCTTCATAAAAGGCAGACATCAAATCTTCCTTTTTAATACGTTCGTCATAGGGTAGACCTGTACCAAACTCTTCCTTATCAGGTAATGTCTGGAAGAAATATTCTGACATGAAATTCAAGAAGCTTTCACCGATTTCGGCTCTCATTTGTCTTCTCTTCACCTGATCACCATCAACGTTAATCAAACCATGTATGAAGTATAGTTGTAGACATTGGGCAATTAGCCGGTCAAATAATGCCCATTGCGGGTTTTCTGGTTCCCATTGCTCAAAAAAGCGATCTGAGAAGTCATCAGAAGGTTTATGATTAGCATTGTAGAAGTCGGAGAAAACACAGAAGAATTGTCGGTCAATGAAGGAATCGCTATCACCTTCAAGTATGAAGTTTGTAGTTACTAGATACTTCGGAGTATCCTCTTTTCGTACTGTAACCTCAGACTTGTACATTCCACGAATCTTTGTATTACCAGTAATGGCAGAGAACAATCTGCGGAAGTTGAACCTTGGCTCAACATCATCATACATGATAACCCTTGTTTGAGCTGTGGCCTCTTGCAATGCAAATACATCGTCCGTGATATTCGCTTTCTTTCCATCCAGCATTAGTAGCTTCAGGATTTGCTTCAAGGCTTCACCCATTAATGATTTACCAGAACGACCAAAACTGTTAGAGGCAGAGCTGTTTTTACCATCTACTAGAATAACGGCTTTTGCATTTGCAGAATCAAAGTAGTTATGGCTGAGATAGCCTAAAGCACTTAGTTTGTTTAACAAGTGATGGGATTGCTCATGCAATCTCTTTTTCTGTAATTCATGATCACTCTCGTTCTTTGGCTCTGACCAGTGAAAGTTGCTTGCATTCCATAGGAATTGAAGAAAATCGCACTTCTTACCTTCCTCAGTAAACCCAACTTCCCAATTATCATCTACCTTTTGTAACGTAATTAATGGGTCATTGATGAATGTAGTGTTTCGATGTATTACCTGTTCAGGCCAAATATGTCCTTCCGAGTCTGCATGGGAAAGTGGTGTTATCTCGTTCTTATCGACTTTCCAGAAGCCATTCTGGAAGAATAAGTATTGACAATGTGAAGTATGCTCTAAGAAATTGATATACTCATCAATAAAAGGGATAGCATTTATGGCTTTATCATCAAGGAGGTTTTTATTTTTTCTCAGATAATTGTAAAGATCAGTTTCTCCAATTCGCTTCAGGAAATCATTGATATAATCCCTGATTTGCCATGGTTCCTGTTGCATTACAATCTTTGTTTCTGGAAATGCCCGGACTAAAGCATAGGTAACAGGGTCACCGGGCAAGGAAGTTGTGATTCTTCCAATGTATCGGTTTTTCAAGAACAGATCGAGCCTGTCGAAATTGATTTCAAATGAGTCCTCTTTTCTTGCAGTTCCTCTTCTGAAGAATATCTCATCTTCACTTAATGGCTGTGCAAGTTCCAAAGTCCCATTTTCATGGAGTTTCCACTTAGTTTTATTTCCTCCGTATGTGAATTTTACCGGGGTTTTTGATTCCTTTTCCTCTTCTGTTCTTCTATCTAACAGTTCTTTTTTGTGGTGCTCAATGAACTGTTCTCTATTCCCAAGATGGAATAGCTCTCTGAGTTTCTGCTCTCCGTATCCCGTAATGTCAATTACATCTACAATCTTGCCTTCACCACTTGGTTGGTTCTTCATGGCAAAGGAATAGTCGGCAGCAAGCTCCGTTTCTTTACCTTTCAGAGAACCATTTAGTAAATCATCAATTCCTTTTTCGCCATTTTCATTCTTCCTTACATAGGCCAAGAATATATTGAGCTCAATATCGTCATTGGACATAGCCATGAAATAGGCTTTATAATTCCTAACAGCGGAAAGGAAGGAATATGCGCGGTTATCTATGTTCTTGTCTAGCGAATTAGGAAGATCATTCCAGTCAGAGTCCAGAGTGAAGACAACATTCTTAATACCATTTGCCTTTATGATTCTAGCAAAGTCAGGATGCAACTGCTTATTGGCACCAAGATTCTGGATACCCATGATACCGGAACCGAGCATACCATGCATATTGCGCTTGGTAGATTTTTTCTCGCCCTCGTCAATATGGTAGGTTTCAAACTGGATTCTTTTTTCAAAGGCATTTAGCAGAGGCTCTGGATGGAAAGGAGCTGCACCACTTCCCGGTGGAGACCAATATTTCATTGGTTTACCGTATCTATCTGTATTGTGTTCAGGAAACTTGTGCCTTATTCGCTTATCTTCAGTCGGAGTATGGTAATAATCTCCATTCTTCTTTGCCCGGAAGAACACACGTATCTTTCTGTCTAGGTCAATCTTTCGAATGACCATATCATCTCCTGGTACTATGTCCCCTTTTTCATTGCGACTACCGGAGATGTAGGTGTCAATTTGAATTCGTTTAGCGTTTTCCTTATCTCCATCAATGTACCATGTCTTCTGTGCCTCTTCTGTAATTCCTGAAGCTTCTAACTGCTGATCTCTAAAAGTATTAAGGGAAACGGTATTTAACCGCTTCCCTTTTGCTGACGAATCCAAACGCTTACTGGATTTGGCCGCTTTGCCTTTATCTGAAGCATCGGATTTATCTTTTTGCTTTGATCTGGTGGATGATTCGGCTTTTGATTTAGGTTTATCATAGGTTATCTGAGTTTGTGAAAGATTCGCAAGTATTTCGACAATTTTTAGAAAGTCTTGGTGTACATCAAGCTTTTCATAAATTGAAACAGTGGATACAAGAGTGAAGGAAGTATCGCATTGATAACAAGTTCCTACTTCTTTGTTTGCTTTTATCTTGAGTCCTTTTCCTCTGCCCTCGATAGAGCAGTTAGGACATTTGGTTATCCAGCCCGACCCGTTTCGTTTTAACGTATGTCCGTAGTGTTCAAGTACGTCATTTAACGTGGAGGCGTGAAGTATTTGTTCAAGGTTTGTGATCATTATCTAAGTGAGTTTGAGCAGTATTTGCAATGAAACTGATCTATTGGCTGTATTCGACCACAGTTTGAGCAGGTGCCTATTGCATAAAGCACCCTCAATCTGTCTGAAGACTGAGGCTTATATGGTTTACAAACCATATTGAAGCGATGTGCTAAAAAAGGAAGAGGAAAATGTTTCTCCCCTTCCTGATCGAATATTATTGTCATGTCAATATAAATATTGCCTACAAGGGCAAATTTTTTTAGAGAAAGGTCATGAACCTTTTAAACTGATGATAGGCGGTAATGCTTGACCAGAAACCGGCAGTAAGATTGTACCGAATAAAAACTTCATTAAACCGATCTGGTTTACCAAGGAATAAAGCTTCGTATTCAATCTCAGCTGCTTCCATGTCATAGGCTTTTATTCGACCTAGCTTGTCTCTGTCTAGGCCATAATGAATGATAAACTCTCTCGCCCACCGTTCTTCAATCTTCTTCCATGGTTCCCCTAGAATGGGTTTTAGAGGTGTTGGAACGTCAGGAAGATAGGCCTCGTGTCCATCGTGAAGTAATGCTTCTTTCCTCAGATCATCTGGACAAAGCAGAACAACGAGAATTGAATGTTGTGCAACACTTAAAAACCGTTGTCCTTGACCTCCCCATCTGCAATTATTGGCAAGACCTCTTGCCACATGCTTATCAGATATATCCACCTTTTCCGGGTCGAGGTATGATAGTTTTTCAGTGTATCCATAAGCGTAGAAATGTCCTGTTTCTACATCTGGTGTCTTGGGTAAGTGAAGTGGTTTATTCATGCTGTTTTCTTTTGAATGATGTCAATGATTTTATCTGCGTACTGTTGGAATACATCGTTTTTAACTACATAATCCATGAGCATGATATCAAAGAGTGTTTCATGACCATGTTCCGCAGTTTGAGTGGGGTACATGTGACGTAATAATTGTTGGAAATCCCCGGGAGGCAAACCGGAATCTAAATGGCTTATGAAGGTGTTTATATCCTTCAAAGGGATTGGTTTAATCTCTCTAACCAATGCATTACCACAATTGCGATACTGCTTGCCGTTGTATGAATAACTCCCATGTTTGTCTAGGGGAAGGATAAGCCGGGTTGTTCCGACTTGATTCACTGCTTGATTATGCAATCGAACAGTCGTGAAGCAACTACAATCAAGCTTCTGATTGTAGTTGCGTTGGAATACTAAAGGTTTAAACATATAGATTGTTAGGTTGTTAAGGACTTGGTGAAATGATTTGAAAGCGTATTGAGGTCGTTCATAGACTGCCAATCGGCATCATTGGTTAAACCTTGCTTGTGTCTTGCATCAATATGACGTGCTTCCTGATCTAAGACTCTTACTATTGTCTCAAGGGTTTGTTTCTTGATTTGAGGCTCCTTCTTATTCTTTACAACAGAAAAAAGGCCGTTTAGGTAGACATGGCCGTTTGACTTCAACCGGTCTATGACCTCTGTGATGTCTTTCGTAAAAGTGATTTGAACTAGGTTTTTCATTCGCATGGATAACAGTGTTGTAGCACATACGCTCACTACACCAGGTCTTCCCATAAGTGCCGTTTTACAATTCCAATAGGCAGTCTTTTGATGTCTAAAAGATGCTCGTTGTAATATTCATCAAAGAAATTTTCGCCCTTAAAGCCTTGTTTATCCCAAAGCACTTCTTTTTTCAATCGGTCATAGTTTGAAATATCAATGCAGAATGATTCCTTCAAAGCCTCTTTTTTCTGAAGAATATCGCTGTTATAAAACTTGTCGAAATCCGTATATCGGTCTAAAAATTCAACCACATCTTGCACTGAGTTTAAAATCAAAATTGGTACTTCGTGAGTTTTTAGAGAGTACTTTGGACTATTCGGCTTTGGGTTTTTCTTCGGTTTTACCCTGCGATAGTACATTGATATTGAAAATGCCGATTTTTTTGTGTTTAATTCTTTCATAATTCTCGTTTTTAAAATCCGTTCGCTTTACGATGCTACAACACTGCATATAGTGCAGCTTCGTTCCTCAGCCGACACCATATGCGCGTCCGTTAGAATCTCCAATTGCATTTGTTGGAAAACCAGATGAAAGTTGCCGGTGTTCCGAGCCACCTACGCTGTATTTTAGCCTCTTCAGCTAATTGATGCAATAGATTCGTGAATCTATTTCGCTCCTCTTTATCGTTATCCGTAAATCCGGATGCAAGAAAAAGCTGTCTGGTTGAAAGTCCAGATAGCATCCTATTTTTCCCTACGTCATTAAAGGATTGATCTAGGTGATTATCAAGGCATTGCAGTATAGTTTCGGTGGTTGTGTCCATAACGGGTGTTTTTTTTTAGGGTTTTTTATTGCGTAACTATCACATTATGAGGTAATTCGATGCATTATGAATAGAGCATATATTTACTCCACGCCCATGGATGCAATAAATCTATTGCACACCTCTTTCGCTACTTCCAGTTCGTATTTCTTAAATGGCGTGCGTCCAGATAGCCGGTTCTTCCACTGTTCTCTGGAAAATCCTAACTTCTTAATTATCTCTAACCTCGCTGCTGATACGTGTTTTGCGGGTATTGAATAGAACGTTTCCGCGAAACTCTGATTCGATTCTGAGTTATTATTCATTTTAAGTGTAATTTTACTATGAAGGTGTATTTATACACTTCGCAAGGTAAATAAAAATATTTCCCTTATGTCTGGAATTAGCAATAAAAATATTTACAATGAGCGTAAATCCTTGTTTTACAATAGATTAAAATTCCTTATTGAGCAGTCTAACATGACTTATCAAGATATTGGAAACAGACTGCCGTACTACAAAGGAAGACAAGCATTTAGTCAGGCTTTTAATAATCAAACCATGAAGTTTGAGGCATTAATAGCCCTGTGTGATATTCTTGGATACAATCTAAAAACTGAGATTGTTAAAAAATCAGGAGAAGAGATTCTTGAAGATAGCCTCTTTCAATTCAGTAGCGAGGGCCGGCTTCATGAATTGAAAAATCAGATTAAAGAGAAAGATCAAGTCATTGCGGACCTGAGAAGTAATCTGCAAGACAAACAAACCCTAATAGAACTTTTAGAACAAAGGAGTCAGGTACAAAAGTAGTTTGTATTTGGCTCTGAGCAACCCGTACAACCCTTATCAATAAAGACTTTATCAATGTGGCGTAGTTCTCATAACCCGAAGGTCACAGGTTCGAGTCCTGTTCCCGCTACAATGAAGCAGAGAAAAGCCGTTAAAGAATTCTAATTAGGATTCTTTAACGGCTTCTGCATTTTACCTCACGTTTCGATTATTCCTCAATTGAGGCTTTTCTCGGATCAGGAACAAAACCTGTGGGGTTGATTAATAAAAGATGATTTTTGCATGGATATATTTTATGCACGAGTCATTACACATATTACTGGACCTG
>SBGR01000072.1 GCA_006226545.1 Bacteroidota bacterium
CCGATAATTATCGGGAGTGGGACTGTTGGATCGTCCCACACAACTTAAAAACTCAGGCTTTTCAGTTTGGCTTTGAGTTGGGCCTCACTTACAAATTCCAAGTCTGATTCGGTCAGTGTTATTTCCATGTTTTCTACAAAGGTGATTTCCTTCTGGTAGTAGCGCACATAACTCTCGTGTATGATGGTGCAGATTGCAACAGCAGTTCTGCCAACCGGCACTTTGTAATAGGTGCCTGTGGTGAATATGGTATTATCCGAAGAATCGTGTTTCAGTGGCGCGCAGGAACGTGCATCTTTAAATACCAAGCGAAAAGATCCTTCGCTCGACTTATACCCTTCCGGAAGATGAACTACCATGCTGCTCATGGCTGAACCTGAATTCATGAAGCGATCGAGGTTACACCATGTCATGGAATCAATTCCCGACATCTTAAACATTTGTGTTGTGTCTATATTGGTTAACCAGGCATTCTGAGCCGCCCATTGAATAGAGCCGTCCGGTGCTTTTTGTCCAATCCAAGCGGTCATGTCCGTTTGAGCTGCCGCATTCCTGAAGTTAAAATCGACTGTTTTACCCGGACGAAGCAAGGCAGGACTGCCATTGTACAAAGCTTCGAGCTTGACCATTCCTCCCGATTCCAGCAGTTTACCATCGCTCGAAACAGTTTGCACATTACCGAAAATCAAATCGGCCGGGGTAGTAAATTCCTCCACCTTAATGTCTATGTTTCCGGTAATTGGATTGCCTGAAGCATCCATAAAGGCGTCAGCCGGAATTACAATATCAATTTTATCTTGTGTGGTATAAAACTTTCCGGCGGTGCTTGGAACGGTGAAATTTGATGTAGTTGGTTTTTCCGTCGCTATGATATCCTTCACGTCGGTCTTGGTTGTTTTAGCAAAATCTTTGGGGTCATCTTGGTTTCCCGGATCAACTACAACCGGTTCCGGAACGATGGGCTCAGGCGATTCTTTGAGCTTAGAGCAAGCGAGTAAGGTAAGGGCAGCCATGCCGCCCAGTAAAAGTGTTTTTCTCATGGCATTAGGTATTAAGTTCGTTCATTGGATACCGTCCACTGCCAAAAGTTGCCTACTGGTAGAATGTCGTTTTTGTACATTGGTCGAATCGCGCTACTCTCCTATTTTTGCTCCGCATGAATAAGCGCGCACCACTGCTTGTTATTTTCCTCACCATCTTTATCGATTTGCTGGGCTTCGGGATCATCATTCCCATCCTTCCCGGCTTAGCCTTAAAACTGGGTGGCGATGCTAACTCTTTGGCTGTTGCCGCCATGTATGCGGCAATGAACTTTTTGTTCGCGCCACTTTGGGGCAGCTTAAGCGATCGCTTTGGCAGACGTCCAATCATCCTCAATAGCATCGTGATTACAGCCGCTGCCAATTTCCTATTTGGGTGGGTAGATTCAATCTGGATACTCTTGATTCAGCGAAGCCTTGCCGGCATGGGTTCAGCCAATATCTCTGCTGCCAACGCGTATGTGGCCGATATCTCCGATAAAAAAGACCGCGCTAAAAACATGGGACTCATCGGAGCCGCCTTTGGCTTGGGATTCATCTTCGGACCTATGATTGGCGGTTACTTCAAAACGCATTTTGGCATCATGGGCGTGGGTTTGGTGAGTGGCGGATTAGGTGTTTTGAACCTGGTGACGGCCTATTTCTTTTTACCTGAATCGCTCAAAGCCAAAAACCGCGAAAACAAACTCTCGCTCGACCCGGTTAGCCCGCTCATTGCGGCCATGAAAGACCGCATGGTGCGTAACCTCTTTTTGCTCAACTTTATCTTTATCTGTGCCTTCTCTTTGATGCAGGTGACTGTGGCTGTTTTGTGGGAGAAACACTACGGCTTAGTGGAAAGTGAAATCGGGTTTATGTTCGGTTTTATAGGCTTAAGTTCGGCCATAGTGCAAGGCACCTTGGTGGGTCCGCTCAACAAACGTTTTGGCGAAAAGACCTTGCTAACCGCCGGATTTATCTTGATGGCGGTGGGCATGGTTAGCTTGCCGTATTTCCCTTCCGTTTGGGGCGAACTGATACCGTTGGCCATCATTGCCCTAGCGAACGGCATGATCAGTCCAAGTATACTTTCCATTCTTTCCGGCTATGCAGCGCCGCATGAGCAAGGGCGGATCTTGGGACTCAACCAATCGCTCGGTTCCTTGGGACGTGTAGCCGGACCAGTTCTAGGTGGGCCTCTTTATGCCTGGAATTACGAAGCGCCGTATATTGGTTCAGGCATACTTCTCACCTTTGCACTTATCTTCACGATAGACATCTACCGTAAGAATATCATCAACCATGAAAAACCTGATTCTACTCCACGGAGCGATGGGCTCAGCCCAGCAGTTGACGAAGCTGGCAGAACTGCTTCAAACGAACTATAAGGTTTATCCCTTTACCTTCAGCGGACACGGCGGCAAAGCCTTTCAATCCGATTTTAGCATGCAGTCGTTTGTGACTGAACTTTTGGCCTTTGTGCAGACCGAATCGCTGCAAGGCGCCTTGGTGTTTGGCTATAGCATGGGCGGTTATGTCGCTTTAACGGCAGAGCAACAGCATCCGGGTACCTTCAGTCAAATCATGACCTTGG
The DNA here is from genome assembly GCA_006226545.1 of Bacteroidota bacterium. Classification (GTDB taxonomy): domain Bacteria; phylum Bacteroidota; class Bacteroidia; order UBA8524; family UBA8524; genus M1806. The sequence continues at coordinate 2,614 of SBGR01000072.1, forward strand.
GCACCAAGTTCCACTGGACCCCCGAAGGCGCGACCAAGGAATCGGCAATGCTAAAACCGGAGATTATTAGCGAAAAGGTGCCGGCCTATGCCAAGGCTTTGGAGGCCGAACACGGCGAAACCTGGAAAACGCTTTGCACCCGCACGGCAGAGATGATGGTGACGCTTGGCAACAATCCGTTATTGGATGCTGAGCGATTGGCAGAGATTACCATCCCGGTGCGTATCGGCCTCGGCGACCGTGATAAGATGGTGACATTAGATGAAACCGTTTCAGCTTACCGCGCACTTCAACACGGCTCCATGACCATGCTGCCGGCTACGCCTCATCCTTTGGATCGAGTGGATGCGGCTTATCTAGCGAATGAGTTGACTGCGTTTTTTGCTTGAGTAAACCCGGCAGATTAGGGCTTCTCCCTCTAGAGTGCTAGCATCCCGCCAATTCGGGAAGGGGGACCGAGGGGGTGTGTCGCGAGTAATTCCGGCTTAAAAGAGCCAGACCATGACCATTGGATGTAGGACTGTAGGATTGATAAATGTAGGATCGATAGTTCAATTGCTATTAGCGTTAGCGTATCCTGTTAATCCTTTAATCCTGATTCAGATGCTTTTTTGTTTGAGCAAACCAACACGATTTCCCGGCGCGTGTGGAAGCTCACGAAGCAGGGCTTTGCGCAGCCTTATTTTGTTGCACAAGACTCTAACAAAGCAAAGGGTACAACAAAATACAGCGGCATGGCGTGAGCGGATGGTGCGTCGGCGCTAGCCGACAGGAAACCATACTTAAAAGGCATCAATCCGCAGATTTCCGAGCTAAACCAATCAGATGATAGCGCTTTCGCAGATGCAGGCGCTGATTCGATTTCCACTCTCGGTAGATGTAAACACTCAGGGTACCCACAGTCACCGGAACCACGTAAGGATAAGGCACGGCTACCAAAGAAATGATGGAACCCACGCTGATGAGGGCTAGGTTCCGATTGAGTTTAGGGTATTTCAGCACATGCGCATCATAAACCTTAATGGACTCTATTTGGCTTAAGTGAACAGAATCCGGGGTATTGTAGACCAAGACATTGTAATGCAGCGTGAATGAATCTTCGGTGATATACGATTTGAGTGTATCCAAATCTTCCAGGCGTTCTTCCGTGCGCAGCTTGCGGTTGCGGATATTCAGACTGTTGAAATACAACATGGAATCGCGGTAGCCTGTAATCACCGCATTGATCTTTGGACCTTCTGTTACCCGGATGGTGGTTTCCAAACGGTAGTTGTTCAGGGGAAGCGAATAGGTTTTGGAAGAATCTGTCAAACGCGCAAACACCAAGCTATCTGCCGCCTCAACCTTATTAAAGAAGGAGAGGGCAATGCCGAAGCATAGGAAGAGTAGAAGAGGTAAAATGCGCTTTTGGTTCACCTGCATTGTGTTCGAAGATAAAACTAGTATTGGAACGAAACACAGACTTGAGATATTTCAATTGGAAATCTTGGATGGAATAGGTTCTGAAAACAGAATACTAAAAGCATTCTTAAGCCGAAGCAGAACTCAGTACGTAAATTCTGTATATTGCTTGTAGGAATTAAAAAGCTTCTGATTAGCTACCGATATGGAATGTTATCGGAAGTTTTTGTTCTGCTATAAACTAGTTATGCCGCAGCACATTGGCTTTAAGTATTCAAGGAGTCTTTAATGGAAAAATGGGTCTCGGATCAAAGCGCTAAGGCGAATCGCGTTTGAGCT
>SBGR01000010.1 GCA_006226545.1 Bacteroidota bacterium
AAGCCGCGCACTCTGTACTCGAACTACGGACTCAAACAAAAAAAGCTTCCCAATAGGAAGCTTTGTTGTTTGTTGTGGAGGATAACGGAGTCGAACCGATGACCTCTTGCATGCCATGCAAGCGCTCTAGCCAGCTGAGCTAATCCCCCAAAAGGAGGGTGCAAATATACTTATTGGTTTAAATAATCAAATAGAAGTTTAGCCGTTTTTTCAGAGGCCCCGCTGCCGCCTAGTTTTTCCTTTAATTCCCGGTAGTCGGCTTCTAGCTTGTCTCTTTTCGTACCGCCCGGAAGAACGGCTTCCAGCTCGTGTTTGATATTGCCGTGATTCAATTCTTGCTGAATCAATTCCTTCACAACCTCACGGTCCATAATCAGGTTTACCAAGCTGATGAACTTAATCTTAATCAGGCTGCGGGCAATCCAATAGGAGATAAGGCTACCCTTGTAACAAACCACTTCCGGCACGCCAAACAATGCCGTTTCTAATGTAGCCGTGCCTGAGGTTACCAAGGCAGCTTCAGAATGCATCAAAAGCTGGTAAGTGGCGCCTTTTACTTGATGTACTTGTGGGTATTGACTTGTGAACTGTTCGTAATAGGATTCATCCAAACCCGGTGCTGCGGCAATCACAAATTGGTGATTCGGGAAGTCCTTTACTATACTGAGCATCAGAGGTAGCTTTATCGCTATTTCTTGTTTCCGGCTACCCGGCAAAAGCGCAATAATGGGCTGTTCACCTAGCTTATGCTTCGCTAGAAAGTTTTGTTCCTTTTCAATGCCAGCGATGGCATCCAATAGCGGGTGTCCCACAAAATCTACCTTGTAATGGTGCTTAGCGTAGAAGTCTTGCTCAAAAGGCAAAATCACATAGAGGTGATCCACATAAGCTTTAATCTGTTTGATGCGTCCTTCTTTCCAAGCCCAAATCTGTGGCGAGATATAATAATGCACCGGAATACCCAGGTTATGTGCAAATTCGGCAATCCGCAGATTAAATCCGGGATAGTCTACCAGAATCAGAGCATCCGGTTTGTTTGCTTCGATATCTTTCTTACAGTCTTTGATAAAGCCGGTCACCTTGCGTAGGTTTTTCACCACTTCGATAAAACCCATAAAGGCTCTTTCCTTGTAATGACTCACGTTGGTACCGCCTACTTCCTGCATGAGGTCGCCGCCCCAAAAGCGAAATTCAGCTTGGGCATCTTCCTTCTTCAGGGCCTTCATCAAATTGGCCGCATGCAAATCGCCCGAAGCCTCACCTACAACCAGGTAGTATTTCATAAACCGAGTTTAATGTAAAGCATGAGCAATCCGTAAAGCAGGGTTGACAGGATGGTGCCTCTTCCGGCATAAAGCCTATCGAACTTCAAAAACAGGAAAAAGAGTCCTAAGTTGAGCATGAGCGATAAAGCGATTATAGGTGCCGCGATGCTTTGTCGGATGGCAGCTTCCACAAATTCGCTGATGGAATAATTGGAAAAGCGAACCCCGTAGATCAAGGTTATCATAAAGCCGGGTGCAAAAATGCCGGCCAGAATACCCGCTAAAAACTGTTTGGTATTAGGATTCAAAATTCCAGGAATTTAATAGTGAAATATTGTGGTGGTCGGTCATGTCAAATTGCACCGGCACCACAGACACGTAATTATTGGCTAAGGCCCATTCATCGGTATCTTCACCTCGGTCGTTGTTGATGAATCGTCCGGTAAGCCAATAGTATTTTCTACCGTTCGGGTCTTCTCTTTCCACAAAGTTCTCTTTCCACTTAGCGAGAGCCTGTCGGCAAATCTTCATGCCTTTGATCTCTTCAGCTGAATTGGCTTTTGGGAAATTCACGTTAAGCAAAGTGCCTTTGGGCATGCCTTCACGTAAAACGGTCTTAATAATCTGTCTAGCGAAGGGTTTACAAGGTTCAAAGTTAGCATCGAATGCGTAATCCAATAAGGAGAACCCGATGGATGGAATCCCTTCAATTGCGCCTTCCACAGCAGCCGACATCGTACCGGAATAAATCACATTGATACTCGAGTTAGAGCCGTGGTTGATGCCGCTCAGGAGCAAATCCGGTTTACGGTGGAGTAGGATGTCCATCGCTAACTTTACACAATCTACCGGAGTGCCCGAACTTTGGTATGCATCGATGCCCGGAAAGACTTGTACCTTATCCAAACGAAGCGGTTTATTGATGGTTATGGCATGTCCCATACCCGATTGAGCACTATCCGGTGCTACAACCAAGACATCACCAAACTCACGAGCAATTTCCACGAGGTTGTGAATGCCCGGAGCATTAATGCTATCGTCGTTGGTTACTAAAATGAGCGGTTTATCTGCCATTACGCCATTCCAGTTGGTCCGCCGAAGTTCATTGGAAAGGGAGGTTCAGCTCCATCCTGTACCTCAATTTCACCAAAGGCTTGTTCAAAGCGGTGGATGTTTTCATTGAGGGCCAACATCAAACGTTTAGCATGTTGTGGTGTGAGCACAATTCTCGATTTTACCTTGGCTTTAGGTACACCTGGCATGATGCGGATGAAGTCCAATACAAACTCAGCATTGCTGTGTGTTATGATAGCGAGGTTGGAATAAGTACCTTCTGCTAGCTCTTCGCTTAATTCTATATCGATCTGTTGACCTTTTTCTTGATTGTTTTCCATACGATTTTCCTGAGCGTGAAATTAGGTAAAATAGGGAAGAATGGCTTGCGCCTTTGTTGAATTCAGTGATTTGGTAGTTTAATGGCATAAAAAAAACCGCCGGAGTGACCGGCGGTTTCTATATGCAAATAGGAATTGCTTAGTTCGATGCTACAGCTTCTTCTTCTTTTGAAGCCATCAACATTTCGTATTCTTCACGAGAACCTACTACGAGTTTTTCGTACTCACGCAGACCGGTACCGGCCGGAATGAGGTGTCCAACGATTACGTTTTCTTTCAGTCCAAGCATATGATCTACTTTTCCTGAGATAGCGGCTTCGTTCAACACTTTGGTAGTTTCCTGGAAGGATGCGGCAGACAAGAAGCTTTCTGTACCGAGTGATGCCTTGGTAATACCTTGGATCATCGGACGGGAAGTAGCCGGAACTGCGTCGCGAGCTTCAACCAACTTCTGGTCTTTACGTTTCAACATGGAGTTTTCATCGCGCAATTTACGCATGCTCACAATCTGACCTACTTTCAAGTTGGTAGAATCACCGGCTTCGGTAACTACTTTCTTGTCGTAGATCCAATCGTTCTCTTCGATGAAGGCCAAACGGCTTGCAGCTTCAGATTCCAAGAAGCGGGTATCTCCCGGATCTCCAATCTCTACTTTCTGCATCATCTGACGTACGATGATCTCGATGTGTTTGTCGTTGATTTTTACACCTTGTAGACGGTAAACTTCCTGGATACCATTAACGATATAACGTTGTACAGCGCTAGGTCCTTGGATTCTCAAGATATCTTGTGGCGTAATTGCACCGTCAGATAGAGGCTCACCTGCTTTGATAAAGTCATTGTCCTGAACCAGGATATGCTTAGAAAGCGAAACCATGTATTTCTTGATTTCTCCGTCTTTGGATTCAATGATAATCTCACGGTTACCACGCTTGATGCCACCGTATTTAACCACACCGTCAATCTCGGTTACAACCGCAGGGTTAGATGGGTTACGGGCTTCGAAGAGCTCGGTTACACGTGGAAGACCACCGGTAATGTCTCGGGTTTTACCTACAACACGTGGGATCTTCACCAAGATCTGACCGGCTTTAACTTCATCGCGGTCATCGATGATGATGTGAGCACCTACCGGAATATTGTATTCCTTCAATAGCTCACCCTTCTTCGTTACGCGAATGCCCGGGATTTTAGTTTTATCTTTTGAATCGATGGTTACTTTTTCACGGTGACCTGTTTGCTCATCAGACTCTTCACGGAATGTGATACCGTCGATGATGTTTTCAAACTCAATCTTACCGTCGAATTCGGAGAGGATTACCGCGTTATATGGATCCCATGCACACAGTACATCACCTTTCTCAACCTTCTGTCCGTCTTTCACGGATAGGTGAGAACCGTAAGGTACGTTGTTGGTCATGATCACCTGCTTGGTCTTCTCGTCAACGATACGAACTTCACCGGAACGTCCCAATACAACTTTGCGTTTACCGTCTTCAGTATCCATTTCTACCGCACGAACGTCTTCGAGTTCAACGATACCTGGGAATTTAGCGAAGAGGGTAGATTCAGCCGCGATGTTTGATGCAGTACCACCCACGTGGAAGGTACGGAGTGTCAACTGTGTACCCGGCTCACCGATTGACTGAGCTGCGATTACACCTACTGATTCTCCTTTTTGCACCATTCTACCGGTAGATAGGTTACGTCCGTAACACTTACTACAAGTACCCATCTTAGACTCGCAAGTCAATACCGAACGAATTTCTACTGTCTCGATAGCTGAGTTCTCAATGATTCGTGAAACTTCTTCATCAAGCTCAGTACCTGCAGCAGCAATAAGTTCTTTGCTGATTGGGTCGTATATGTCGTGCAGGGTAACACGTCCGAGAATTCTCTCGTACAATGTTTCCACTACTTCTTCATTGTCTTTCAATGCTGAAGTTGGAATACCACGGAGGGTACCACAATCTACATCATTGATAATAACGTCCTGTGCAACGTCATGCAAACGACGAGTTAAGTAACCCGCATCCGCCGTTTTCAAGGCCGTATCCGCAAGACCCTTACGGGCACCGTGGGTAGAGATAAAGTATTCGAGTACGGAGAGACCTTCTTTAAAGTTCGAAAGAATCGGGTTCTCGATAATTTCACCAGTACCACCACCGATGTTTTTCTGAGGCTTGGCCATCAAACCACGCATACCGCCGAGCTGACGAATCTGCTCTTTGGAACCCCTCGCACCTGAATCTAGCATCATGTAGATTGGGTTGAAGCCCTGATCATCAGATGAAAGTTCTTTCATCAAAGTATCGGAGATACGTGAGTTGATACGTGTCCAGATGTCAATTACCTGGTTATAACGTTCGTTATTTGTAATGAAACCGTTGTTGTAGTTATCCCAAATTTGTTCTACCTCGTCTTGAGCTTGTTGGATCAATTCCTCTTTTACAGTTGGAATTTTCACGTAATTCAAGTTAAAGGATAGACCTCCACGGAAAGAGAATTGGTAACCCAAATCTTTGATATCGTCGAGGAATTTGGCTGCTTTAGCGATACCAGACTCTTTCACCATTTCGCCAATGATATCACGCAATGACTTTTTAGTGAGGAGTTGGTTTACATAACCGAAGCCTTCCGGAACTACCTGGTTGAACAATACACGTCCAACACCTGTTTCGATCAATTGTGTTTCAATTTGTCCTTTACCCACTTTCACCGGCACTTTCACCTTAATAGGAGCGTGCAGTTCAGCTCTTTTCTCATTGTAGGCAATGATTACCTCTTCTGGAGAGTAGAAGCTTAAACCTTCACCGATTACTTTACGGTCTGGTGTACCTCTGCGGATTTTGGTCATGTAGTACAGACCAAGAACCATGTCCTGAGAAGGAACTGAGATAGGAGAGCCGTTAGCCGGGTTCAAGATGTTATGTGGTGCCAGCATCAGCATTTGCGCTTCCAAAATGGCAGCATTGCCAAGTGGAACGTGTACCGCCATCTGGTCACCGTCAAAGTCGGCGTTGAAACCTGTACATACCAATGGGTGAAGCTGAATCGCTTTACCTTCGATAAGCTTAGGCTGGAAGGACTGAATACCCAATCTGTGTAGCGTAGGAGCACGGTTCAACAATACCGGGTGACCTTTCAAGATGTTTTCCAAGATTTCCCAGATAACCGGGTCTTTACGGTCAACAATTTTCTTAGCCGATTTAACTGTTTTAACAATACCTCTTTCGATGAGCTTACGGATAATGAATGGTTTGAACAGCTCGGCTGCCATACCTTTCGGAATACCACACTCATGGAGTTTCAAGGTAGGACCTACCACGATTACCGAACGACCAGAGTAGTCAACACGTTTACCGAGGAGGTTTTGACGGAAACGTCCTTGTTTACCTTTCAGCATATCGCTCAAAGATTTCAATGGACGGTTACCATCTGATTTTACTGCGTTTGCACGACGCGTATTATCCAACAAGGAGTCAACAGCCTCCTGAAGCATACGTTTCTCGTTACGGAGAATCACCTCAGGTGCTTTGATTTCCATCAATCTTTTCAGACGGTTGTTACGGATGATAACACGACGGTACAAGTCGTTCAAATCGGAGGTAGCGAAACGGCCGCCTTCCAATGGAACGAGTGGACGCAATTCCGGTGGAATAACAGGAAGGATCTTCATGATCATCCATTCCGGTCTGTTTTCAAATGATTCGTTTGCTGAACGGAAGGCCTCAATTACTTTCAAACGTTTCAAGGCTTCGTTCTTTCTCTGTTGAGAAGTCTCGTTAGCTGCTTGGTGACGCAAGGAGTAAGAAAGGTCGTCTAATTGAATACGCTCTAACAAATCCCATAAAGCTTCAGCACCCATTTTGGCGATGAACTTATTCGGGTCATTATCATCGAGGTATTGGTTTTCTTTAGGCAAAGAATCGAGGATGTCCAAGTATTCTTCTTCGGTCAGGAAGTCGAGGTAGTTAATACCGTCTTCTGCCTTCAAACCGGCCTGAATAACCACGTAACGCTCGTAGTAGATAATCATGTCGAGCTTCTTTGTAGGAAGCCCGAGCAAGTATCCAATTTTGTTCGGAAGTGAGCGGAAGTACCAGATATGGGCAACAGGCACAACCAAATGGATGTGACCCATGCGCTCTCTACGTACTTTTTTCTCTGTCACCTCTACACCGCAACGGTCGCAGATGATGCCTTTGTAGCGAATACGTTTGTATTTACCGCAATGGCATTCGTAGTCTTTTACCGGACCGAAAATGCGTTCGCAGAATAAACCTCCCATCTCCGGCTTGTAAGAGCGGTAGTTGATGGTTTCCGGTTTAGTTACTTCACCGTATGATCTTTGCAGAATGGTCTCCGGAGAGGCCAAGCTGATGCGCATCTTGGTGAAATTGCTTTTAAATTTTATATCCTTTTTAGATGACATTGTTCTTTAGTTAAGGTGAATTAATCGAGTGTTACTTCCAATCCGAGACCTCTCATCTCATGCAACAATACGTTGAATGATTCTGGGATACCTGGAGTTGGTAGGTTATCACCCTTAACGATGGCTTCGTATGTCTTGGCACGACCTACGATATCGTCAGATTTTACAGTCAGAATCTCCTGAAGGATATTGGATGCACCGAATGCTTCGAGTGCCCAAACCTCCATCTCACCAAAACGCTGACCACCAAACTGAGCTTTACCACCAAGAGGCTGTTGCGTGATGAGGGAGTATGGTCCGATAGAACGCGCGTGCATTTTATCATCAACCATGTGTCCGAGTTTCATCATGTAAATCACACCAACTGTTGTGGTTTGGTCAAAACGCTCACCAGTCAAACCATTGTAGAGGTAAGTCTGTCCGTTTTGAGGCACACCTGCTTTGCTAGTGTAATGATCGATTTCTTCTTGAGTTGCACCGTCGAAGATTGGCGTTGCGAAACGCATTCCCAATTCTTTACCGGCCCAGCCCAATACTGTTTCGTAGATCTGACCTAGGTTCATACGTGAAGGTACACCCAATGGGTTCAACACGATATCAACCGGGGTTCCGTCTTCCATAAATGGCATGTCTTCCGCTCTTACGATACGGGCAACGATACCTTTATTACCGTGACGGCCGGCCATCTTATCACCTACTTTTAATTTACGTTTTTGAGCGATGCTGATCTTCGCTAATTTCAAGATACCGGTTGGCAACTCGTCACCTACTGTCAATGCGAAGTGATCGCGTTTGAAGCGGGTGATCTCTTCGTTAAGTCTGATTTTGTAGTTGGTCAGCACTTTAGCGATGAGGTCGTTTTTGTCTTTATCGGTAGTCCAGTTATTGGCGTTGATATGATCGTACTCCAACTCATTCAAGTTTTTCAACGTGAACTTGGTTCCTTTTGGAATCAATTCTTCGTTGTAAACGTTGAATACACCTTGAGAGGTTTTACCATTCACTACACTGAAGAGTTTTTCAACCAAAGTGTTTTTGTGTGAAGTCAACCATTTTTCATGATCACCTTCCAACTTGGCAACACGGCTTTTATCGTCCGCTTTGGTTACCTTGTCTTTCTTCACGCGAGCGAAGAGTTTCTTATCGATAACCACACCTGTTGTGGATGGTGGCGCCTTCAATGAAGCATCTTTCACGTCGCCGGCTTTATCACCGAAGATTGCGCGGAGGAGTTTCTCTTCCGGAGAAGGCTCTGTTTCACCTTTTGGTGTAATCTTACCAATCAGGATGTCACCTTCCGTTACTTCTGCACCTACTCTGATCAATCCGTTCTCATCGAGGAACTTAGTAGCTTCCTCCGATACGTTCGGAATGTCGTTGGTCAATTCTTCTTCACCACGTTTTGTATCACGAACTTCAAGTTCGTATTCAGTTACGTGGATTGAAGTAAACCAGTCTTCGCTAACAACTTTTTCAGAGATTACAATCGCATCCTCAAAGTTATAACCTTGCCAAGGCATGAAGGCAACCTGAAGGTTACGTCCAAGGGCAAGTTCACCACCTTGTGTTGCATAACCTTCACACAATACAGTGCCTTTGCTTACACGTTGGCCACGGGCCACGATAGGCTTCAAGCTGATTGAAGTGTTCTGGTTAGTTCTTCTGAACTTGGTAAGTGTATAGCTTTTAATATTTCCGGTAAAGCTTACTAATTCAGCTTCCGGAGTCAAATCGTATTTGATTTTGATTTCGTTACCATCCACGTAATCAACCACACCATCACCTTCGGCGATGAGGAGTGCACGTGAATCGAGGGCAACGCGTTTTTCCAAACCAGTACCAACGATAGGAGCATCCGGACGCAACAAAGGCACTGCCTGACGCTGCATGTTGGATCCCATCAAAGCACGGTTCGCATCATCATGCTCCAAGAAAGGAATCATAGATGCCGCGATGGAAACGATCTGGTTAGGCGCAACGTCCATGAAGTCTAACTTCTCTGGTTCTACCAGTGGGAAGTCACCTTCGAAACGGGCTTTTACCTTATCGGTTTTGAAGTTTCCTTTTTCGTCCAACTCAGCATTTGCCTGGGCGATGGTCTTCATGTCTTCTTCTTCAGCCGACAAGTAGATCACGTCTTCGTCGATACGCACATTACCGTTGTCAACACGACGGTAAGGAGTTTCGATAAAGCCCATGCCATTGATTTTCGCATGCACACAAAGGGAAGAAATCAAACCAATGTTCGGACCTTCCGGAGTTTCGATGGTACACAAACGACCGTAGTGGGTATAGTGTACGTCACGAACCTCAAAGCCGGCACGCTCACGAGAGAGACCGCCTGGACCGAGGGCAGACATTCTTCTTTTATGGGTAATCTCAGCCAATGGATTGGTTTGATCCATAAACTGAGAAAGCTGGTTAGTTCCGAAGAAAGAGTTGATAACAGAAGAAAGGGTACGCGCATTGATCAAATCAGTTGGCGTAAATACTTCGTTATCGCGGATGTTCATACGCTCACGGATGGTACGCGCCATACGGGCAAGACCAACACCGAATTGAGAGTATAACTGTTCCCCAACGGTACGAACACGACGGTTGGAAAGGTGATCGATATCATCCACATCTGCTCTTGAGTTAGAAAGCTCGATGAGGTATTTAATGATAGCGATGATGTCTTCTTTGGTCAAAACGCGCACGTCCATGGAAGTTTCCATTTCTAATTTGCGGTTGATACGGTAACGACCAACTTCGCCGAGGTCATAACGTTTATCTGAGAAGAACAAACGCTCAATGATACCACGGGCAGTTTCCTCATCAGGTGGATCAGTATTACGCAACTGTCGGTAGATATGTTCTACCGCTTCTTTACCTGAGTTAGAGGTATCTTTTTGGAGGGTATTGTGGATGATAGCGAAATCGTTGCTGGTTGCTTCGTCTTTGTTCAAGATGATGCTTTTCACACCGGCTTCGATAATCATTTCGATATGTGCTTCTTCTAGCACAACATCACGTTCCACGATTACTTCATTACGTTCGATTGATACAACTTCTCCGGTATCTTCGTCCACGAAGTCTTCTACCCATGTTTTCAAAACACGCGCAGCTAAACGACGTCCAGCCAGTTTTTTCAAACCGGTTTTAGTAACCTTTACCTCTTCAGCAAGGTCGAAGATATCGAGGATGTCTTTGTCGCTCTCAAATCCGATTGAACGGAGTAGGGTAGTTACCGGGAACTTTTTCTTACGGTCGATGTAGGCATACATCACGTTGTTCACGTCGGTAGCAAATTCGATCCACGATCCTTTAAACGGAATGATACGAGCTGAATACAGCTTAGTACCATTGGTGTGGTAGGACTGACCGAAGAATACACCAGGAGAGCGGTGAAGTTGAGATACAATAACGCGTTCGGCTCCGTTGATACAGAAAGTACCGTTTGGCGTCATGTAAGGAATAGTACCGAGGTACACATCCTGCACGATAGTTTGAAAATCTTCGTGCTCTTTGTCGTTACAAGACAAGCGAAGCTTAGCCTTGAGCGGAACACTGTATGTTAATCCCCTTTCGATGCATTCCTGGATAGTGTATCTAGGAGGGTCAACGAAGTAGTCCAGAAATTCGAGTACGAATATGTTTCTGGTATCTGTAATGGGGAAGTTCTCCTGAAAAACCTTGAAAAGGCCTTCATCTCTGCGGCTTTCAGAAGAAGTTTCGAGTTGAAAGAACTCTTTGAATGATTGCAACTGCACATCCAGGAAGTCTGGGTAATCCAGAGCCGACTTCACTGAAGCGAAGCTGATTCTTTCGTTAATGTTGTTTTGGGTCACCAATTTAGTAGGTATTTAATTGATCAATTAAATTCAAAGGGTAGCAAGCGCTCTTAAACAGGAACAAGACCCACGGTTTCCACCGGGGTCTTGGTAATCGGTTATATCCTACGGATATTACTTAACTTCTACTTCAGCACCAGCTTCAACGAGCTTGGCTTTAGCTGCTTCAGCGTCTTCTTTAGAAACCTTTTCTTTCACAGGTTTTGGAGCTGAGTCAACCAATTCTTTTGCTTCTTTCAAACCGAGACCGGTAATGTCTTTAACAACTTTTACCACGTTCAATTTAGAAGCGCCAGCGCTTGTAAGGATTACGTCGAATTCTGTCTGAGCAGCAGCTTCATCGCCACCACCAGCAGCAGCACCACCAGCAGCAACTGCCACAGCAGCAGCAGCCGGCTCAATGCCGTATTCGTCTTTCAAAATTTGAGCAAGTTCATTAACTTCCTTAACGGTCAAGTTTACAAGCTGTTCTGCAAAAGCTTTCAGATCTGCCATTTTTGTTTGTATTTAAAATGTTAGGTTAGACTTATTTAAAAATTTTAATTATGCACTCTTTTCAGAGAGTGTTTTAACAATACCAGCCAATTTGTTTCCACCAGACTGAAGCTGAGAGATAACTGTTTTGGCAGGTGACTGCAACAAGGTGATAACTTCTCCAATCATTTCCTCTTTAGACTTGATAGCAATCAAGGCCTCCAAAGATTCATCGCCCATGAAGATATCAGATTGGATATAAGCTGCTTTAAGGGCTGGCTTAGTACCTTTTTTTCTGAAGTCTTTAATGGCTTTGGCTGGAGATTTGGCATCTTCACTGAAGAAGAGGGCAGAAGAGCCTACAAGTGCATTTAACATCACTCCGTAGTCTTTTCCTGACTGTTCGATAGCTTTCTTTATGAGGGTGTTTTTAGCCACCTGCATTTGAATGCCAGCTTTGAACAGTTCTCTTCTCAGGTTGTTGACAGTGTTAGCGGATAAACCGGAGGTATCAGTAAGGTAAACATACTCATACTTGCCGATCTTTTCAGCCAGGTCGTTTACAATTGATTCTTTTTCTGTCTTGTTCATGATTAGATACCTGGAATTGATTTGGCGTCAATATTGATTCCCGGACTCATGGTGCTTGACAAGTAAATACTTCTGAAGTAAGTACCTTTAGCAGCAGATGGTTTCAATTTTGACAAAGTTTGAATCAGCTCTACCGTGTTATCAAAGATCTGCTCAGGAGAGAAGGAAGCTTTCCCTACAGAAGCGTGGATGATACCGGTTTTGTCAACTTTAAAGTCGATTTTACCTGCTTTAACATCCTGCACGGCTTTGCCTATTTCGAGTGTAACAGTTCCTGATTTTGGGTTAGGCATCAAGTTTCTTGGGCCGAGTACACGTCCAAGCTTACCAATTTTTGCCATAACGGTTGGCATGGTGATGATGATGTCGATGTCTGTCCAACCGCCTTCAATTTTAGCGATATAGTCATCCAATCCAACGTAATCAGCACCAGCTGCTTTGGCCTCTTCTTCCTTATCAGGAGTACAAAGTACCAGTACACGTACGGTTTTACCTGTTCCGTGTGGTAGCGTAGCAACGCCTCTTACCATTTGGTTAGATTTTCTTGGGTCTACTCCCAAACGTACATCCACGTCTACGGATGCATCAAATTTAACCGCGGTAATATCTTTGAGAAGTGCGCTAGCCTCAGTCAGGGAATAAACCTGAGTAGGGTCGAATTTCTCAAGAATAGCTTTTCTTTTCTTTGTTAAACGTGCCATTTTCGTGTAATTATGCCACAGGGGCGTCGCCTGTAATCGTTAATCCCATACTTCTAGCCGTACCCGCAACCATTTGCATGGCTGACTCAACTGTGAAGCAGTTTAGATCCGGCATTTTCTCTTCAGCGATGGTTCTCACTTGATCCCAAGAAACAGAACCCACTTTTTTACGGTTTGACTCAGCAGAACCGCTTTTAATTTTAGCTGCTTCCAACAGGGTGGCAGCTACAGGAGGAGTTTTAATGATGAAGTCGAAAGACTTATCCTGGTAAACAGTGATCACTACCGGCAATACCTTACCTGGTCTGTCTTGAGTTCTGGCGTTGAACTGCTTACAGAAATCCATAATGTTCACACCCTTAGCACCCAAGGCAGGTCCGATAGGAGGTGCCGGGTTGGCGGCTCCACCTTTCACTTGCAACTTAACGTACCCTGCAATTTCCTTAGCCATTGTTATACGTAATTAAATTATTATTCTTTTTCTACTTGAACGTAGTTAAGCTCTAACGGTGTCTTACGACCAAAGATCTTAACCATTACTTTTAATTTTTTCTTCTCTTCGTGTACTTCTTCGATTACACCACTGAATCCGGAGAATGGACCATCGTTTACTTTAACAGTTTCGCCAACGATAAATGGCTCAACCATGGTTTCTCCTTTTTCTGTCTGCTCGTCTACTGTACCGAGGATACGGTTCACTTCGCTGGTACGAAGTGGGGTAGGTTGGTCTTTTGGGCCAAGGAATCCAACAACACCGTTGATGCCGGTAATGATGGATGGAACTTCACCTTTCAGATCTGCGTGGATGAGGATATAACCCGGAAAGAAGCTTCTCTCTTTGGAAGTCTTTTTACCATTTTTAATCTGGTAAACTTTCTCCATTGGGATCAGTACTTCGGGAACATAATCGCTCAAACCTGCCTTCAATAGTTCATTTTCGATATAGGTTTTCACCTTTTTCTCTTGACCACTGATGGCGCGCACCACATACCACTTATGTTCGTATTTCTTTTCCAAGGCTAGTGCTCCTTAAAAGAGTTTATAAATAACGTCTTCCAATAATTTTTGAAACCCTAAGTCCATGATGTAAACC
The DNA here is from genome assembly GCA_006226545.1 of Bacteroidota bacterium. Taxonomy (GTDB): domain Bacteria; phylum Bacteroidota; class Bacteroidia; order UBA8524; family UBA8524; genus M1806. The sequence goes on from SBGR01000010.1 coordinate 13,787, forward strand.
ACCACGGCAAATATCAGGGTAGCTATCAGCACGATAATGGTGCTGCTTCTTAACTCTTCCCAGGTTGGCCAAGTTACCTTGTTAACCAACTCGTCGTAGGAAGAAAGTATATAAGCCTTTAGTTTTTCCATGTTACTTGCACGGGTGCCTGGGCTCGAACCAAGATCAACGGTTTTGGAGACCGCTATTCTACCATTGAACTACACCCGTTTGTTTTTTTTCGTATTGACAAAAAATCAACCCCGATGTAAATCGGGATTGATTTTGTCAAAATGTTATTTCAAGTGTGATTACTTGGTGATTTCAGTTACCTGACCTGCACCAATTGTTCTACCACCTTCACGCATCGCGAAACGAAGACCTTTTTCAAGGGCGATTTCACTGATAAGTTTTACGTTGATAGTTACGTTATCACCTGGCATTACCATTTCAGTTCCTTCTGGAAGAGTTACCTCACCGGTAACGTCTGTGGTACGGAAGTAGAACTGTGGACGGTATTTGTTGAAGAATGGAGTGTGACGTCCACCTTCTTCTTTGCTAAGGATATAGCACTCACCTTTAAATTCAGTATGTGGAGTTACAGATCCTGGCTTGCAGATAACCATACCACGTTTGATATCGGTTTTCTCAATACCACGGAGGAGGAGACCAGCGTTGTCACCAGCTTCACCTCTGTCAAGAATCTTACGGAACATCTCGATACCAGTTACTGTAGAAGTCAATTTCTCAGCACCCATACCGATGATTTCAACTGGATCACCAGAGTTGATTACACCTCTTTCGATACGACCTGTAGCAACAGTTCCACGACCAGTAATTGAGAATACGTCCTCAACTGGCATCAAGAAAGGCTGGTCAACCAAACGTGGAGGAAGTGGAATCCAGTTATCAACTGCTTCCATCAACTCTTGAATAGTTCCTACCCAGTTTGCGTCGCCATTAAGACCACCAAGAGCAGAACCTTTAATTACTGGGATGTTGTCACCGTCGAATTCGTAGAAGCTCAACAATTCGCGGATGTCCATCTCAACAAGCTCGAGCAACTCAGGATCGTCAACCATGTCCACTTTGTTAAGGAACACTACGATCTGAGGTACACCTACCTGACGTGCAAGAAGGATGTGCTCACGTGTTTGAGGCATTGCTCCATCAGTAGCAGCAACTACAAGGATAGCACCGTCCATCTGAGCAGCACCAGTAACCATGTTCTTTACGTAGTCAGCGTGACCTGGACAGTCAACGTGAGCGTAGTGACGGTTAGCGGTAGAATACTCAACGTGTGCAGTGTTGATTGTAATACCTCTTTCTTTTTCTTCAGGAGCTGAGTCAATTGATTCAAAAGACTTAGCTTCAGACATACCTGCATCAGCCAATACTTTGGTAATGGCGGCTGTCAGGGTGGTTTTACCGTGGTCAACGTGGCCAATAGTACCAATGTTAACGTGCGGTTTCGAACGGTCGAAATTCTCTTTTGCCATTGTATTGTTTCGTTATTATATTATTAAAACTACTGTTTTATAGTTTTGAGCCAACCGCGGGACTCGAACCCGCGACCCCTTCCTTACCATGGAAGTGCTCTACCAGCTGAGCTAGGTCGGCTTATACACACTTAGGTTGCCATCTGCCCCAACTGAAGCTTCCGGAAACCCATGTATTGCTTGTTCTCTATCGAGCTGCGACACGTTTCAAAATCGAGCGGGAGACGAGGCTCGAACCCGCGACCTACAGCTTGGAAGGCTGTCGCTCTACCAACTGAGCTACTCCCGCTTTTTTTCGTACCGTAAAAACGGTATGGTGGGGAGAGAAGGATTCGAACCTTCGAAGCCGAAGCAACGGATTTACAGTCCGTCCCATTTGACCGCTCTGGAATCTCCCCAAACGTGTTGCAATACTAAAGAAAAAGAGCCTCCTATCGGATTCGAACCAACGACCTACTGATTACAAATCAGTTGCTCTACCAACTGAGCTAAGGAGGCTTCTGTCTCTCTAAAAGAACAGTCCCCAATACCACCGTGGATTTTGGGGACTGCAAAAGTATTCCTTTTTTGCAATTCTGCAAATAGTGCTCGAAAAAAATTATTGAACTTGTAAAGTCTTTTCTTTGTACTTCTTCAATTGCACCTTCAAGGATTCAAATGCTAAGTCAATAGCACATTCGAAAGTGCGGCAATGTTCAGAACAGAACAGAGTCTGGTGATACACATTGAGTTTAACCTCTAATACCTTATTGTTATTGCTCGCATCGTTTTCTACTTTGAGGTAAATAATGGCATCCACGATACCGTCGTAAAAGGTATTTAGCTTTTGGATCTTCTTGGTGATATAGTCCAATAATTTTTGATCTGCTGTGAAGTTGACGGATTGAAAGTTAATTTCCATAAGCTTAAAATTTAGGGTTAAAAATTATGATTTTGGATGGGCTTGCTTGTATACCTCCTTTAATCTCTCTATCGAATTGTGCGTGTAAACCTGAGTAGCTGCCAAATTGCTGTGTCCAAGAAGTTCCTTGATCGCATTTAAATCGGCTCCATTGTCCAATAAATGGGTAGCATAGGTATGCCGGAGCACGTGAGGACTTCTTTTCTGCTGGGTGCTTACCATGGCTAAATTGCGCTTTACAATCGTATAGACAAGCTTAGGGTATGCGGCTTGCCCTTTATTTGTTACTAGAAGTTTATCTTCTACAAAGCCAAGTTCGTTTTTCTGTTGGATATATTGACGTAATAATCCAATTAAATCTGCATGTACCGGGATGATTCTTTCTTTGTTTCTCTTTCCCAGCACCTTAAGCGTATTTTGTTCGAAATGAATATCGCTGTGTTTTAAATTTAAGGCTTCAGATAAACGCATTCCCGTACCATAAAGCAATTCCAAGACCACTTGATCGCGAATGGCAGGCCATTCCCCATCAGGTTCTTGGAGTTCGTCGAGAAGAACCTGCATGGGCTCCTTTTCAACGTATACAGGAAGACGTTTAGCTGTTTTGGGTCCTTGAATCTTTTTCATTGGATTGACCTCTAGCTCCTCGCGTCGGATGGCGTATTTAAAATACGATTGCAACGCAGAGAGTTTCCTGTTGACTGATCGCGCACTAATTCCATCGTCCATCAGTTGAGCGATAAAACTGCGGATATGCGTAGCCTTTACCTGGCTAATGTCATGAAGGTCAAATTCGGAGAGTAGGAAGCTGTTGAATTGTGTTAAATCATTGCGGTACGCTTCAAGGGTGTGCAATGAATATTTCTTTTCGCGATGGAGGTAATTGAGGAAGCCGCTAAAAAAGAAATCTGTACCCATACCGTGCAGGTAAAGGTACAGATTTCTGTAGTATTATTCAATGAATCAAAGAGGAAATTATTCCTCAGTAGATTGCATTCTTTGCTTGTAGCTTGCGCGAATCAGCTGATGTCTTTTCTTAATTGAAGGCTTAGTGAACGCTTGACGCTCTCTTAGCTCTTTCAATACTCCGGTCTTCTCAAATTTCTTTTTGAATTTTTTGAGTGCCTTCTCCAAAGACTCGTTCTCTTTTACGTTTACTATAATCATCGCTTTATTGAATGGGGTGCAAATATAAGAATACCTAAATTAAATATGCAAGGGTTTATAAAAAATAGTCCATGGACCATGGCTAATAGACCATAGGAAGATATACTCTAGTGAGCTTTTGTTTCTTCCATGGTCCATCGTCTATGGACTATGGACTCCTTTTAATCTTTCAAAATGGAACGCGCAATAACGAGTTTCTGAATCTCGGATGTGCCTTCTCCAATGGTACACAACTTACTGTCGCGGTAAAATTTCTCTACCGGGAAGTCTTTGGTATAACCGTAGCCACCAAATACCTGAACGGCATCGGTAGATACTTTAACTGCAATTTCAGAAGTATAATACTTCGCCATGGCAGATACACGGGTCACCGGTTGGTGTTCGTTTTTAAGGAATGCAGCTTCCATGGTCAATAATTCACCTGCTTCAATCTGCATTTTCATATCAGCTAACTTGAAGGAGATTGCTTGGAACTCGCTAATTGGTTTACCAAATTGCTCTCTTTCTTTCGAATACTTCAAAGCGGCTTCATAAGCTCCGTGTGCAATACCCAAACCCAAAGCAGCGATGGAAATACGTCCACCGTCCAACACTTTCATCGCTTGAATAAAGCCTTCGCCTACCTTACCTAAAATATTGGCCTTTGGCACACGGCAATCTTCGAAAATCATTTCGGCTGTTTCAGAACAACGCATACCTAGCTTGTTCTCTTTTTTTCCGCCTTTAAAACCCGGAGTTCCGCGTTCTACTACAAAAGCAGTAATACCGTGTGAATCGAGTAAGTCGCCGGTACGCGCCAATACCACGGCTACATCACTGCTGATACCGTGGGTAATCCAGTTTTTCGCTCCGTTTAAGATATAATCATCGCCGTCTTCTTTCGCTACCACCTGCATGCGCATTGCATCAGATCCGGTATTGGCTTCGGTTAATCCCCAAGCGCCAATCCACTCTCCGGTAGCCAGTTTAGGCAACCATCTTTGTTTTTGTTCTTCGTTGGCGAATTGCAAAATATGACCGGTACACAGTGAATTGTGTGCGGCCATCGATAGAGCCAATGAGCTATCCACTTTAGCCAATTCAACAATGGCGGTTACGTATTCAAAATAACCAAATCCACTTCCTCCGTATTCTTGCGGCACCAAAACGCCCAAAAGGCCAAGCTGACCTAATTCACGCATGGTTTCTATTGGGAAATGCTGATTCTCATCCCAATCCATCATGTATGGACGAATGCTCTTCTCGGCAAAGTCTTGAATCATTTGGCGAATCATCGCCTGGTTCTCAGTTTCTGAGAAGTTTAATCCGCTGGCTGAATGTGTTGTTGACATATTTGTGGCAAAAATAGCAGAATGTTTTAAAAAGGGCATACCTCAGTTTACTTATCGGTGAAGAGGGGTATGTACAAACATGAATTTACGTATGATATTAGTTTGCTTTCTTACGCCGGTTGCGCTGGGAGGCTGTCAATACCAAGTCAAAGAAACTTATCAAGCGAAAGAAGTGGAAGCTGCATCTTGGACGGATGAAGAAGTTACTGCAGAAGATCGGTCGGGCTTGAATTTCGGTGATGCAACGGGAGAGGCTAAGGCTACGTCGGTCAATGAAGGGACATATTCACAACTACTTCATCTGGAAGATCGGAACTTTGTTGATGCCAACAGCGCTCCAGTTAAGCAAGCTGAATCGCGATCAAAACCCATGCTGATTCAAAAGGTAAGCATGGAACTTCGTGTTGATAACCTCCAACATAGCCGACAGCAACTAGATTCAATACTTCAACTCAATCAAGGCTATCTGGCTCATGAGCGCTATGAAGAAGAGGTGGGGCAAAAAGGGTTTCAAATGATAGTCCGTGTTCCATCGGATAAATTGGAGCAGTTCTTAAGAGGTAGCAAAGGCATGGAAGGGGAACTAAGGTCTTTTGGACGAAACAGCGAAGACGTAAAGGCGCAATACATTGATCAAGAAACACGCTTGTCAACAAAACGCAAGGTGCTGGAACGCTACGAAGCTATCCTAGGAAGAGCTGGTAAAATCTCAGAGGTTTTGGAAGCAGAAAGGGAAATCAGAAACTTGATAGAAGAAATAGAGGCCACCGAAGGAAGATTAAAATATTTGCGGGAACAAAGTTCCTATGCTACCGTATCCATGGATTTATTCGAATGGGTGGAATCTGAACCACTCACGGCTCAAGTGGGTTTTGGCGATAAAGTGATTTTGGCCTTTCAAAGCGGAGGAAAGAGTGTCTTGGCTGTAGTGCTGTTCTTTATTCAAATCTGGCCGTTCATGCTATTGATACCGGTGTTTATACTGGCGTGGCGCAAAAGACGCCATTCGCTAAAGGCATCTGTTTGAATTACTGCTTATCTTATATAAAAAAAAAAAACGGGGGCCACTCACCCCCGTTCTACAAACGCTGATCAACAATATGGAACCAAGACTTAGAATTGGTGTCTTGAAATAGGCTTGTTGACGCCTATTTGATTCATTGACGTCCGGTTCCAACTATTCGTTGCATTTTTAATCAAAAATATTTCGATCACCGAAAAGTGGATCGCTCTGATCTGAATCTGTCGCATCGGCATCTTTGCACTCAATATCAATTGAAAGTGCCTTGTTTGGCGAGTCAAAAGGGCCTTGGGTTAAGTTGATGCTGGAGTCGGCATATACATTCTGCATGTAATAAGCCCAAATCGGCATAGACATCTCTGATCCGCTGCCCAGTCCTAAAGTTCTAAAATGTACCGCACGGTGTTCGTTGCCTACCCAACCGCCCGAAACCAGGTTTGGCGTGATGCCAATAAACCAGCCATCTGATTGGTTCTGCGTGGTTCCTGTTTTACAAGCGATAGGATTGGTCAGGTTGTATTTATAACGCAAGCGAGCTGCAGTTCCAAAAGTAGCGCGTTCCATCATCTTCAACATGACGTACGCGGTTTGTTCGCTCATAGCCTGTTCCGATTCCGGCACTGCAGAATAAAGGACCGTTCCGTTTTTGTCTTCAATCTTGGAGATATAAAAAGGGGTAACGTGTGTTCCTTTATTTGCAAAGGTGCCAAAAGCTCCAATCATCTCGTAAACGGAGAGATCCATCGTACCCAAACAAATTGAAGGGTAAGCTTGCAGCTCATTTTTTATACCCATCTTACGGGCCAGTTGAATCACATTCAAAGGACCATTCGGACCTAATTGTTTCATCAAATAGGCGGTAATACTATTCACAGACAAGGCTAAGGCTTTGCGCAGCTGCATGGTACCGCCGTATTTATTGTCGGCGTTTTTTGGCGACCAGTTCTCATAGTCTTCAAAGACCACCCTTTCATTTGGCGCTTCGAAGCACGGAGAGTATCCGTTGTCTACCGCCATAGTATAAACAAAAGGCTTAAAGGTAGAACCCACTTGGCGTGTTGCATTGATGTTAACGTGGTCGTATTTAAAGTACTTATGGTTGATGCCGCCCACCCAGGCTTTGATTTCCCCGGTATGGGGGTCGAGCGATAGAAAACCGCATTGCAAGAAGTACTGGTAGTATTTAATAGAATCAAGTGGAGAAAGCACAGTGTCTTTTTCCATGCGGTCATTGTCCCAAGAGAAAACCTTCATCTTCACCTTGGTAGCAAATGCTTTTTTAATTTCCGAATCAGAAGCACCGTCTTTCTTCATGATCTTGTAGCGTGCAGATTTCTTCACTTCATCTTCAATGATCTGCTTTTGGTCACCCCAAGGCTCCATGTTCTTCCAATGTGCAAAGAACTTGGCTTGGTGCTGACGCAAATGCTTCTTCATCGCTAGTTCAGCATATTTCTGCATGCGACTGTCTAGTGTCACGTGAATTTTAAGCCCGTCTGTATACAGGTTATAATCGTTTTCACTACACCATGTATTCATGTCTTGGCGCAGTCTTTCTCTAAAGTACGTAGCCAATCCTTGGTTATGGTCTTCTTTCTCAAATCGGAGTTCAGTTACTACCTTATATAAGGAGTCTTTTTGCGCTGCGGTGATATAACCGTTGCGTTCCATTTGGTAGAATACCACATCACGTCTTTCCACATTGTTTTTATGTGTTTCACCGTGTGGATTATAGAGCGAAGGGTTTTTAGCCATACCCACCAAACTGGCTGCTTGGTCTAAGGTTAGCTTATCAGGCGTTGTATTGAAGTAGATTTTAGCAGCAGAGCTGATGCCCACGGCTTGATGTAAAAAGTCGAAGCGATTGAAGTACATCGCTATAATTTCTTCTTTGGTATACCTTCTTTCCAACTGTACGGCAATCAACCATTCTTTCAGTTTCTGAACGATACGGTCTACGATGTTTGGGGCCGGCTTTTGCGTAAAAAGCATTTTAGCCAACTGTTGCGTGATGGTACTACCGCCACCCGCACTTCCAAAATTAAGCACGGCTCTACCTAATGAGCGGAAGTCGATGCCGCTATGTTGGTAGAAGCGTTCATCTTCCGTGGCCACTAAAGCCGTAACGAGGTGAGGGGAGAGGTCTTTGAATTGGACCGGAATACGGTTCTCGTAATAGTATTTGCCCAGAACCACCCCATCGCTTGAAATGATTTCAGTGGCGAGGTTGTTTTTCGGGTTTTCCAACTCGGCTACTTCCGGCAGTTTACCAAATAGGCCTTGGGAGATTAGAAAGAATAATAATACAACGAGCCCTAGCCCGGATAGCAAGAGAGTCCAGAGCCAAAAAATGAGTCTGGGAAAAGTCTTTTTAAGCGCCATTTTACTTGGAGTAGTAATTTTTATAGAAGGATTTAAAGCCTTCCAAGTCCGAATTTACGACCATTAATCCCACATTTTGGGCATCCATCACGAATAATTCGTATTCCGGTAGCCCTAGGGATTCGAGAAAAGCCTTGTCGCTTTGGAAAAGGCTAAGGTAGGCTTTCGCTTCCTCGGCATCGCTAAATTCTTTTACCAACACAAATTGTCTGCTGCTGGCAAATAGATCATCGATTGCATAACTCGTTCCCGCTTTTTGTTTCGCGTTGAAGTCGCTGATTTTTGCTTTAACGTTATTCAGGTTCAACTTGCCTTTCACTGCAGGGAGGAGCAGCATGAAGTAATGTTTGGAGTTGGGGTTGAATTGGTAACTCTGTTTTTTGGCGGTACTGTCTGAACCGGAGCTCATCTTGTCTTCTGCCAATTTTTTCTTGTATGCGTTGAGCATGCGGGTAGCGGTCAAGGCTTCCGGTGTGCTGGCATACGTGAGGGTAACATTTTCCAATTCTTTTATGCAGCGTTCAGTGGAGTCAATTTCACCGTAAACCACAGCCTCAAGCAATTCAAACTTTGGCTGAAGGTAACTGCCAAAATACTGTTTGTCGTTTTGGGCTTTAAGACTCAAAACCTCTGCAAAGGCTTTTTGTTGGTGAGCAGAATAGGCTTTTTGATATAAAGCAGAAACAGCTTTATTCTCCGGATTCTCTTCTACTTGCTTCACTGAACTTTCGCTCAAATATTTAGCGTAGCTACTTTCCGGGTATTTGCTCAATAACTCGGCTTTGCTTTTATCGGCTTGGGCAGCATCACCTAATTCGGTGGCTACCTTATAACTATAGTATAGAGCTTTCGGTTTTTGTTCGTGTTTAGGGAAACGCGTGAGGTATTGATTGAGGTAGCTTTGGCTTTCCTGAAACTCTTTTAAGGCTTCGTAATAGATTTCGCCCACATTTAACATGGCCTCGGCAATGCGGTTTTGAGATGATGATTGTGCTTGAGCGCTGAAAGGAATGTCTTTGTAATACAAGGCTTTTTCTGGAGCGATGGAATCCGGTAACTCGTTTTCCTGACCTTTGTTGTCATCGCCTTTGGCGTTGTCTTGTCCGTTGCCATCGTCGCCTTTGTTCTCGCCGGTATTGATGGCTTGGCTTTCATCAGCAATGCTTTTGAATTGCCAGTTGTCAACGTTTTTACGTCGGCCCCAGCGGTTTAAGAACTCGGTATATCCACGCGCTACGTTGGCTTGATCATCAAAGTAGAATCCGCCTCCTGCAATAACCGGAACAGTGGGTTGAAAAGGGTTACCCGGCATCATTGGATTACCGCGGTTGGCTTGTTGGCGTTTTAACTCTTCTTCTTGTTCCTTGCGAAGACGTTCTTGTTCTTTTTCGTTTTCGATGGCTTTGTCTACCAAGCGGTCAATTTCTTTCATCGGAAGCTTGGCCACCTTAAGCAGGCTGTCTTCTCTCTGAATTAATATTAGGTTTTTAATCAAGTCGGTAAGCACTTCTTGCTTAGCCTTGAGCTTATCGTAGTTTTCAAATTCCGGCTTCAGGTAATTCACCGCACTATCGTAATACAATTGTGCTTGGTCGTATTTAGGTTGAGCGAAATAGATATCGGCTATCGCTAAATAACTTAGCGCCTTCTGATCGGCATTGCCTTTATTGTGGTTATTGCTCGCTTTGAAATCGGCTAATGCTTGCTCCGGATTGTTTTCCCGTTTTTCAATTACACCAAGTTCGTAGTAAATCTGATCGTAGAAGTTGATGTTTTTATCGTCGCGCAACATGCTCTTGAGGTAGCGACGAGCAGCTCTTACTTCACCTTTGTCTTGCGGATTGTAGTTTCGAGCGAGGTTGACTTTGGCGTTAAAAGCCATTTCATACGGCGGAGCACCTTTGGTTACGGTTTTAAAATGTTCACGGGCTTTATCGCGAACTCCCAATTTATCGTATAGCTGTCCTAAGATATAATGGTAGCGAGCCCTTTGCGCCGAACCTTTCGCACGGGCCAACGCTTTCTCCATGTTCTCTGCAGCCAATTTGTATTTGCCTTGGCGGATGTAAACAGCGGCGGAAATTTCGCTCAAGAAAGGTTTAAGCTTCTCCGGGAACTTGCTGTCGTTGTTCATCAAGCCGATGATGGCTTCTGCTTCACCTGATTTATTAAGGAATACATAGGATTTGATAATCCAGAGCGTAGCCTCATACGAGATGGGAGTGCCTTTGTATTTGCTGTTGATGTACTGGAAATTTTCAATGGCCGCGAAGTAGTCGGCTTTAAAGAAATAGGCTTTACCCTGAAGCAACCAAGCATCGTCAACCCATTTACTCAGCGGACGGTCGGCAATGATTTTGGATGCCTTTTTAATGATCTCATCCATTTTGCCGCTTAAGCTTTTACGCGATTCTTCTGTGGCGTATGGGTAGACTTCCAGGATTTGTTTGTAATCGTCTTTGTGACTTTTCTCCAAGCCTTTCACGGCATCGTCTAAACGCTCGTTGCCATTGAAGTACACGTTGAATCGGGCTACCATATTCTGGTAGTTCCTATTCATAAAAGTATTGCGGTTTTTATCGCAGGCCACCAGGGAGGCGGTGATCAGGATCAAAGAAAAAATGCGAACGATCGGCTGGCGTAACAAACGGATTCCTATTTAATACAATAACTTTGGAGCAGCGAAAATATTATATAATAAGCAATATCCCTTTATTATTCTATGGAGAAGAAAAAACGCCTCATCAATCGACTAAGGAATAAGTACCGTCTGGTTATCATGAACGAGTCTACCTTGGAAGAGAAGGCTTCGCTTACCTTGAGCAAGCTGAACGTTTTTATCGTGGCCAGTAGTTTGGTGGTATTTTTTACGGGAATGTTGATTGTTATTTTCGCTTATACCCCTTTAAAGGAATACATACCGGGCTGTGTGGATAGGGATCAAAGCAGGTTGTTAATTGATTTAGCGATGAAAGCGGATTCTTTGGAATACGTGATTCACGCCAACGACCTTAAACTGCGCAACGATTTAAATATTCTGCGCGACAGACCGGATACCTCCAGTGCCGATTTCAATTCATTGGACAGCGCATCGGCGGCCTCACAATTGGATCCGAGCGAAAGGGAATTGGCTCTGAGGGAAGAAGTGAAACCGGAAGAAGATTATGCGTTAAGAGGGAAATCGCGCAATGCGTCTCCGGCTCTAGCACCATTCTTTACGCCATTGGACGGTATGGTGTCCGCGAAGTTTGATCCCTTAATTGACCACTTAGCAACCGATATTGTTTCGAAATCGGATCAGACTGTTAGGGCGGTATTGGATGGTACCGTTGTTTTCTGCGACTGGACTTCTGAAACAGGTCACGTCATCGCTATACAGCACAGCAATAACCTGCTCTCCATCTACAAGCACAATTCGGTATTGTTAAAAAAAGTTGGTAATTTCGTTGATGCGGGTGAAGCCATCTCTATTGTAGGGAATTCAGGCGAGTCGTCTACCGGACCTCATCTCCATTTTGAGCTATGGCATAATGGAACCGCTTTAAACGCAGAAGATTATATCGTTTTCAAGTAAGGGGACATGTTCAACAACAAAGAATCAAAAGTGAAGAGCAAAGCAGCAGATATCAGCAGAGAAGAATTGAACCTGATAGGGGTAGGTACCACCATTACCGGTGATATCAATAGTGGGGGAGACTTGCGCATTGATGGAACCGTAAGAGGAAATGTAAACTCCAAAGCCCGTTTGGTATTAGGTCCGAATGGCAAAATTGAAGGCGATATTCAAGCTCAGAACGCTGATGTTCAAGGCAGCGTAAAAGGTAAAGTGATGGTGAGCGAAATCTTATTCTTAAAAGCTACCGCGCTTATCAATGGCGATATCATCACCAATAAGTTGGTGGTTGAAAATGGTGCTGAGTTCAACGGTAACTGCGTGATGAAATCAGGTAGCCGTATTCTTGACGATGTTGCCAATGGATCAGGGAAAGCCAAGGCCCAAACGGCCAACGTATGATTTTTTAAAGATGTGGGGAATGACGCTTCCCCTCATTCTCACTACTGCCTTATTAGGTTTATTGGGTCATTGGGTCGACCAATGGCTTGAATTTGATTTTCCATTGTTCACTTTGCTTGGTATTTTTGCCGGCCTGGTTGGAGCAGTTTATCAGCTGTTGAAGACCTTGAACAAGAAGAAATAACATGACTTTCGGCAAATTTTCCTTACGCCTAGCGGCTTTCTCGCTGCTGGTAGCAGTACTGATTCAAGTGCTGTTGATGAAAACTACTTTATTGATTCCGGCCATTTGGGGAGCCTATGCTTTTTTTGTGGTGCTCACTTTGGTCTTATATTATATAAGTACGTTCTCTTTAAAGATGTCTGTAAAAAATTCCATGAGCATCATTTTTGGGGCCATGGGATTTAGGCTTTTTGCTAGTCTCATTTACATTGTAGCCTATACCTTATACACGGGTGAAAAAGACATTCCGTTCACCATTTCTTTCATGCTACTTTTTCTTTTGTTTCAGGTATTTGAAATTTACCACATAGTAGCTAACTTGCGCCCCGATTCAAAAAAGTCATAAATCGTTGATGAAGCACGTAAATACAGGCGTTAGAGGATTTTGGAGTGTGAAATTTTTCGCCTTTTTGCTCTCTTTTCTGACGTTCACTTGGACTTTCGCAAGTGATCCGGGACATGATGCGCATGAAAATCATGGTACAACTGAGGTAGAAAATCACGTTGATAGCACGGCTGTTCATGGTGAAAATGCTCATGGTGAAGAAGGACATGGTGAAGAGGCTTTTACAGCTGCTTCAATGGCCGGTACCATTTTGCATCACATCAGCGACGCACACGAATGGCATTTCTTTACTGTAGGTGGTACACATGTTACCTTGCCACTTCCGGTAATTCTTTATTCAGAACAATACGGTTTAGATATCTTCATGTCTAGCCAATTCCACCATAACCACGGTGTTTATAAGCATTACAAGAATGATCATGAGCACATCCTTTTATTGGATGAGGAAGGTAATGTATTAGAAGGTGCAAGCGTAATGGATTTCTCTGTTACCAAAAACGTAGCTTCTATGTTAATTGCCTTTATCCTTATGGCTTGGATCTTCATTAGCATGGCGAATGCCTACAAGAAAAGACCAGGTCAAGCACCTAAAGGATTGCAGTCGTTCATGGAACCATTGGTATTGTTTGTACGCGATGAGATTGCTCGTCCGAATTTAGGACACAACTACGCGCGTTTCATGCCTTACTTGCTTACCTTATTCTTTTTTATCTGGATCAATAACATGCTTGGATTGCTTCCGGGAGCGGCTAACGTAACCGGTAACATTGCTGTTACAATGGTCTTGTCTTTAATCGCATTGGTTGTTACTAATATTAATGGTAATAAATCATACTGGGGTCACATTTTCTGGCCTCCGGGAATCCCAACTCCGGTTAAGTTTATCTTGATTCCGGTTGAGGTAATTTCCATCTTCACCAAGCCATTTGCCTTGATGATTCGTTTGTTCGCTAACATCACAGCGGGTCACATCATCATCATGAGTATCTTGTGTTTGATTTTCTTGTTCTCTGACAATGGAAACAATGCAAGCGCAGGCTTCGGGGTATCTTTTGCTTCTGTACCATTCGCTATATTCCTTTACACATTGGAGTTACTGGTAGCGGCTATTCAGGCCTTTATCTTTACCATGTTAACTGCTTTGTTTATCGGGCAAGCAATGCCAGAAGATCATCATTAATCAAATAGCAAATAAATCAATCACAATTAATACAAAGACCTATGTTGTTACAGACTATCTTAATGGAAGTAGTGAAGTATGGACCAATCGGTGCCGGTTTCGGTGCTGGCTTAGTGGCTCTTGGTGTAGGACTGGGTATCGGTAAGATCGGTGTTGGTGCGGTAGAATCTATCGCTCGTCAGCCTGAAGCTTCCGGTGACATCAGAACTACCGCGATCATCTTGGCTGCCTTTATCGAGGGTGTTGCCCTCTTTGGCGCGGTGATCTGTTTCCTTGCAATGAGCAACTAATAAAGAAACCTTTACGGGTTGCTTTTCCTCTAAAGGGAAAAGCAACCTGTATTTTGTCCAAAGTGTAAAAGAAAAGAAATGGAGTTATTAACCCCGGGTTTAGGTCTTTTCTTCTGGACATTAGTGGTTTTCGTAGTGATTTTGCTCATTCTGCGCAAGTTTGCGTGGGGGCCAATCATGAAAGCCATTCATGACCGCGAAGAATCGATCGAAAATGCGTTAAAAGCTGCTGAAACAGCCCGTGCCGAAATGGCTCAGCTGCAGAGCGGTATCGAGTCTGCCAAAAGAGAGGCAGCTGCGGAGAGAGATCGTATCCTAAAAGAAGCAAACGAGATCAAAAACTCCATCCTTGATCAAGCTAAGAAAGACGCACAGTCTGAAGGAGCGAAAATCTTGGAAGGTGCCCGTGAGTCGATTAACAAAGAGAAAGCTGCTGCTATGGCTGAAGTAAAAGCACAGGTTGCCCTGTTGTCTTTGAGCATCGCTGAAAAAGTATTGGCTAAGAAATTTGAGAATCAGGCTGAACAAGAGGCTTTGGTGAACGATTACCTGGAAAAAATTTCCTTGAACTAATATGTCAGAAATCAGAATAGCGTCAAGGTATGCCAGCTCTTTGCTCGGATTAGCAGAAGAACAAGGTAAGTTGGATGCGGTGCAAAACGACATGCAACAATTCAAAAGTGCTTGCGAAGGCAGCAGAGAATTGGTGAACATGTTGAAGAGCCCTATCGTTACCCCTGCTTTGAAGAGACAGGTGTTGGATAAAACATTTGGTTCTTTTCAGGATCTGAGTAAACTGTTCTTGCAAACTGTGGTAAGAAAAGGCCGTGAGGCTTACCTTCCTATGATTGCTTCAGAATACCTGGCTCAATACAATGAAAAGAAAAACATTGCAAAGGCTGTGGTAACTACCGCTAATCCGATCAATGCGGATATGGTGGCTAAAATCAAGAAGGAGCTGGAAGTTAAAACAGGTAAAACCATTGAAATCGAAACCCAAGTGGATGCGTCCATTATTGGCGGTTTGGTGGTTCGTATCAACGATAGCCTCTTCGACGCAAGCATTGCGAATTCATTGAAAAAAATCAAAAAAGAACTCGTTTTAAACTAAAAAAAAGTATGGCGAACATTAGACCTGACGAGGTTTCAGCGATCATCCGCGAGCAGCTGGCCAACCTGAAGTCGGAAGCCGAACTAGAAGAAGTGGGTACAGTACTCCAAGTGGGTGACGGTATCGCTCGTATCTACGGATTGACGAAAGTACAATCTGGAGAATTGATTGAATTTGAAAACGGTACTGAAGGTATCGCCCTTAACTTGGAAGAAGACAATGTAGGTGCGGTATTGTTAGGTAAGTCTGAAGACATTAAAGAAGGTGATACCGTTAAACGTACTCGTCGTATTGCTTCCCTCAAAGTAGGTGAAGGTATGTTGGGTCGCGTTGTAAATACAATGGGTCAGCCTATCGACGGTGACGGCCCTATTAGCGGTGATTTATACGAAATGCCAATCGAAAGAAAGGCACCGGGTGTAATTTACCGTGAGCCGGTTAAAGAACCGTTGCAAACAGGTATCAAAGCGATTGACGCCATGATTCCAGTTGGTCGTGGTCAGCGTGAGTTGATCATTGGCGACCGTCAGACTGGTAAAACAGCTATCGCGATTGACACCATCATCAACCAAAAAGAATTTTACGATAAAGGACAACCCGTATACTGTATCTACGTAGCCGTAGGCCAAAAAGGTTCTACTGTTGCTCAGGTGGTTAAATCCCTGAAAGATGCTGGTGCTATGGATTATACCGTTGTTGTTGCCGCTACGGCTGCCGACCCTGCTCCACAGCAGTTCTACGCTCCAATGGCCGGTGCTGCAATTGGTGAGTTCTTCCGTGATACCGGTCGCCCGGCTTTGATTATCTACGACGATTTGTCTAAGCAGGCTGTGGCTTACCGTGAGGTATCCTTGTTGCTTCGTCGTCCACCAGGACGTGAGGCTTACCCGGGTGACGTATTCTACTTGCATAGCCGCTTGTTAGAACGTGCCGCTAAGGTTAACTCTTCTGACGCAATTGCTCAGCAGATGAACGATTTGCCGGAATCTATCCGTCCGTTGGTAAAAGGTGGTGGTTCATTAACCGCTCTTCCTATTATCGAGACCCAAGCCGGTGACGTATCTGCTTATATCCCAACCAACGTAATTTCCATTACCGATGGTCAGATCTTCCTCGAGTCTAACTTGTTTAACTCAGGTGTTCGTCCGGCCATTAACGTAGGTATCTCGGTATCACGTGTGGGTGGTAACGCTCAGATTAAATCCATGAAGAAAGTAGCAGGTACCTTGAAGCTTGACCAAGCTCAGTACCGCGAGCTTGAGGCCTTTGCCAAATTCGGTTCTGACCTCGATGCAGCTACTAAATCTGTATTGGAAAAAGGTGCCCGTAACGTGGAAATCTTGAAGCAGGCCCAGTATTCACCTGCATCAGTAGAAAACCAGGTTGCTATCATTTACCTTGGAACAAAAGGTTTATTGAACAAAGTTCCGGTGAAAAAAGTGAAAGAATTCGAAAATGAATTCATCCAGTTCTTGCAAAGCAAACACAAAGATGTGTTGGCTCAGCTTGCAGCAGGTAAAATCGATGACAGCATCACTGCTACACTAGAGGAAGTGGCTAAAGACCTCACAGCAAAATACAACTAAACATCACGGGGCCTTAGGGCCCCGATAATTGTTGAATAAAGAATGTCAAACTTAAAGGAAACAAGATCCCGGATCACCACGGTTAGCTCTACCCAGCAAATCACCAAGGCCATGAAATTGGTTTCGGCGACGAAGTTGCGTAAAGCGCAGATGGCTATCACGCAGATGCGTCCGTATGCTGAGAAGCTTCAAAGCATCCTGGGGAATCTTTCCGGAAGTATTGAAGATGCTTCTCTAGCGAAATATTTCGAAGAGAGAGAAGTAAACAAGGTATTGTTGGTTGTGATGACATCAGACCGCGGACTTTGTGGTGCCTTCAACTCGAACATTGTGAAACGAGTGAAACACCTTCTCAATACCAAATACGCTCATTTGCCAAAAGAGAATGTAACTCTTCTCTTCAACGGTAAAAAGGGCGGTGATTTACTCGCTAAATTAGGTTACCCTGCAATTATGGATAACCGTGAAATCTTCCAACACTTGGAAGCGGATAACGTGTTCGCTTTCGCTCAAAGTTTATTGGATCGTTTCACTGAAAGAGAGTTTGATCGTGTAGAATTGGTATACAACCAATTTAAAAATGCGGCTACTCAAATCATCACCAACGAGCAATTCCTTCCGGTAGATATTCAAGCTTACGCTACTGAAGATAGCAGCGCTAACAACGATTACATCTTCGAACCATCGAAAGTGGAAATCTTGGAAGAATTGGTGCCACGTAGCTTGAAGACTCAGGTCTACAAAGCCCTGCTTGATTCATTTGCTTCTGAACACGGTGCCCGAATGGTAGCGATGGACAAGGCAACTGAAAATGCCGGCGACCTGATGAAAGCCCTCAGACTGGCTTATAACCAAGCACGTCAGGCGGCTATTACAACAGAACTTTCTGAAATCGTGGGCGGTGCAGCTGCCTTGAACGGTTAAGAAATATATCTTTTGCCAAAATAGAAAACCCTCCATTAGGAGGGTTTTTTCATTTATAGAGATTTTGGTTTAAAGCTTATTTACCGCATTCTTCTTTTAAGCTATTGATGATGCTGTCAAATTTCTCCTGGGAGATATACTGTGGAGTATAGGTGCTTCCCTGGTTTTTAATTTGACTGTTGAAGGCGCGGATATGGTTTCTAGAACCGCAGTTTAAATCAGTATAGACTTTCACTAAATCCGGATTGGTGGTTTTGGTAAGTAATCCGTCAATGTCATTGATGTCCATGTCTTCTATTGTAGCTCCTACTATTAGTGCATCCAATTCAGATAAGGCTGTTTTCTGAGCAAGGGTATAGTATAGGTCTTGCAATGTTGCGTTGCTAAATTTGCCTTCTTCTGCCAAAGCAGGATCAGCAATACCGTATTTATCCATTAAGGTTTTAATGCGCTCAAAATGGGTTTGTTCACTACCGCTAATATGTTCAAAAATCATTAAGTCGTACTTAGACTTTGCCAGTAAATAAACATCACGAGCCAGTTTCTCTTCCTCTCTCAAAAATTTGAGATTGGCAATTTCTTCTGCGCTAAGTGTATAGACAGGAGCGGTAGGGGTTTCTGTTTTGCTGCAGCCGGTACATGAAATCATGCAAGTGCCCACTCCGAAAAACAGAACGCTTAAAATCAGTAGCTTTTTCATAACAGTAGTATTTAGGTTGGTGTTCAATTCCTTCTGGAATCCACTACTAAGTTCTTTATAAACCAGCTGAGAATACGTGACTTAGGTTACATGAGCTTGAGGTTTGTGCTTGGGGATTTAGAATTGAGGTTTGTAGAGGCGACGCATGCGTCGCCTCTTTTGAAGGTTAGTCTAATGTAGTTTGTCTATGGCAAACATTTAATCTCCTTTCCGCTCAGCTAAGACTCGTTTTGCTGCGGCAACAGCTACTTCATGGTGAGTGCCTGGATTTGAAACGATGTTTTTCAAAAAGGCTTCATCTTTATGCTTATAACGATGGAAGAACCGATTCTCCTTTTTCTGTTTCGCCCTTAGTTCTCTTTGAGTAGGAATGGAAGAACGCAAATAGGGATAAACAAAGACCCTCTCTCTGGGCTTTTTGCTGAGCCGCGTAGCAAGCTTTTCGGTTTCCGCACTCAAGCTACTCAAGTAATAGCACCTTGTAGCCGTTTGTATACGCAAGAAACTAAGCTCAAAGATTCGTTTATCCACTTTGGGTTGTCGGCACACATCGACAAATTGCATTTCAGTAAAGGGAATAGCTCTTTTTTCTTGTTCGTGCAATAGATAAAGGGTCTTGGTCTTCCAGTCGATGTTCCATTCAGCGCGTTTATCGTTGAAGTAGTACGAAAGAATTAAAATGCCCGGAGGAAGTATGAATAGCAGAACTGCACCGGCAAACAGGAATACGAACCAAATGATATACGGATCCATGTTTTCGGAGTTAAAGAGAATAATTCCCAAGTGTGATGGGACAATGATGAGTAAACTGCTGAACAAACCCAGGAACCCATAATTCAGTTTGGGCGTAAAGACTTGAGTTTCGGGTGAGGGAGTAATCTTATGACCTTCCTGTTTCGACAGTTTTCCGGAGTAGAAATCGGCTACCAGTTGTTGCATTTGCCGATAGGAATCAACTTTGCCCGGATCTACTTCAAAATACCAATCGTTGGATGTGTCTTGATTTCGGTAGAAAAAGCGAACTCTGTTATTTTCCTCCCTGGCTATCTCCAAATAATGCTCATCGCTATGGTAAATGGTGATGGCGGGATATTCTTCTTCTGAATTTTCTGTGCGCTTCCATTCTGCTTCCCATGGGAATGTCTCAAATACTTCTAGGAATTGCTCTGATGTGATGAGAGCATCATTTCCTAAAGAAGGGTCATGTGTTACTTTATAGCGAAGGGGTTTCACTGCTGTGAAGATAGGAATTTGAGGAATGGGGTTGAGGATTTAGGTCATTAGCGGCGACGCATGCGGCGCCACTACCGAAGGTTAAGCAATTTGGGTGTAGCCTTAGGTCAATACCTGACCTATTAAAGCTTGGTCTAAATGCCTTAACGTCTTGATGTCCTAACGTCAACAATTCCAATTCTCATGTCACTACATCTATTTTATTTTGAAAACTTTCATTTTCAATTACATTTGCAACCACAAAATGAAACAAGTACTACTGAACTATAGATCACTTAGACGCAGGCCATACGCGGCAGGCTAAGGGTGTGTTCAGCAGTGAAAGAGATAAACCCGAAAGGCTTGCCGCATGGCAGGCCTTTTTTGTTTTTATCGCTAAAGATTTGACTACATGAATTTAACAGACATGCTACATAGAAAAACGATACTTCGAAGTGCAAACCGACAAACGCATTTTGAACAGATTCAATCCATTCACGACATGTTAAACTATACCTAGCTGTACGCTAAATGAACATATTTAAACCGAAGTTTAAAGTGCAGGTAGCCGATGAGCGGCACTTACCTTATGCACAAACCATCGTTGATGAGATGGAAGCTTCCGCCAAAGTGCGAGGCACCGGTATAGCGAAACGCAGTCCGGAATTTATCATCAAAAAAATACAGGAGGGCAAAGCTGTCATCGCTTTAAGCTCCTCCGGTGAATGGGCCGGATTCTGTTATATCGAATCTTGGAGCCACGGTCAATTTGTGGCAAACTCCGGCCTTATAGTCAATCCCGCCTTCAGAAAAAGCGGATTGGCCAAAGAAATCAAGGAACGCATCTTTCAACTATCACGCTCCCGTTACCCTGAGGCTAAAATATTTGGACTCACCACCGGATTAGCCGTGATGAAGATTAATTCCGACCTGGGCTACGAACCCGTTACATACCAGGAACTCACCACCGACGAAGATTTTTGGAGCGGCTGCAAGAGCTGCGTCAACTACGATATTCTCATGGCCAAAGAGCGCAAGAACTGCCTCTGCACCGCCATGTTATACAACCCAGAAGAAAACGTAATCAAAAAGTGGAAAGGACGAAGGCTGGATTTTTCCCGCCACTCCGACCTGTATGAACGGTATATGCGCATCAAGAAGAGTCGCTTGTTGCGCTGGATTAATAAAGTAAAAGAGCCCAAAACACAAAAATGACAAAACGCGTAGTATTGGCCTATAGCGGAGGACTAGATACTTCCTATTGTGCCCTTTACCTGAGCAAGGAACTCGGCTATGAGGTCATTGCCGTAACCATCAATACCGGTGGTTTTTCAACCGAAGAATTGGAACAAATTGGCGATAGGGCCTTGAAAGCCGGCGTAGCGAAATACGAGGTACTCGAAGAAACCCAACGCTATTACGATAAAGTAGTACAATACCTTCTTTTTGGTAATGTGCTTAAAAATCAAACGTATCCACTTTCCGTAAGTGCCGAACGTATCGCTCAAGCATCTGCCTTGGCTGCCTATGCCAAAAAAGTCAATGCGGCTGCTGTAGCGCACGGGAGCACCGGAGCAGGAAACGACCAGATTCGCTTCGATATGATTCTACAAAACCTGCTGCCGGGCATCGAATTGATCACCCCCATCCGCGATAAACAACTGAGTCGCGAGGAGGAAATCAATTACCTGCACCAAGCCGGACTAGATTTCCCTTCGTCCAAAGCGACCTACAGCATTAACCAAGGACTTTGGGGAACTTCGGTAGGAGGCAAAGAAACACTCAACTCACGTCAAAACCTTCCTGAATCAGCTTGGCCTATTCAAGTGAGCAAGTCGGAGCCTGAAACAGTGCAAATCCGTTTTGAGAAAGGTCAGCCCGTATCGGTAAACAATATTCGTTTTGCTCATCCAATTCAAGTGATCAAAGCCTTACACAGAATTGCATCGCCGTTTGGCATCGGCAGAGACATTCACGTGGGCGATACGATTCTCGGAATCAAAGGCCGTGTTGGGTTTGAAGCAGCCGCGCCCCTCATCCTCATCAAAGCACACCACTTATTGGAGAAACACGTACTTACCAAATCACAGCTCGCGTGGAAAGAGCAGATTGCACAATTTTACGGTAACAATCTACACGAAGGTTTATACCTCGATCCGGTGATGCGCAACATGGAGGCTTTCTTGGAAAGCAGCCAAGAAAAAGTGAGCGGCAATGTTTTTATCAAACTTTACCCTTACCGTTTTGAGCTGGAAGGCATTGAATCGGAACACGACCTTATGTCGTCTAAGTTTGGAACATACGGCGAAATGAACCGCGCCTGGTCTGCCGAAGACGCCAAAGGGTTTATCCGCATCTACGGAAACCAAAATACCATGTACTATCAGATTAACAAGGAGGAGAACCCATACCATGAATACAATTAAAGTAGGCATTGCCGGTGCTGCCGGATATACAGGCGGAGAATTGATACGCATCTTACTTCGTCACCCTCAGGTAGAAATTGCATTTGCACACAGCAATAGCTCAGCCGGGAAAAAATGGTATGAGGTGCACCACGATTTACTTGGAATAACAGACCGCGGATTTACTGCCGGTTTTTCGCAAGACATCGACGTGCTTTTTCTCTGTGTTGGCCACGGCGCCGCACGTAAGTTTATGGAAGAGACGCCGCTCAACTCTCACATTAAAGTGATTGATTTGAGCACCGACTTCCGTCACCAGGCTTCCAATAACTTCGACGACCGTAACTTTGTCTATGGCCTTCCTGAGCTGAACCGCGACGCCATCGCTAAGGCTTCCAATATCGCTAATCCGGGCTGCTTTGCTTCAGCCATCCAATTGGCTTTATTGCCTTTGGCTGCGGCAGGTAAATTAACGAGCGAAGTACATATTCAAGCCACCACAGGTTCTACCGGTGCCGGACAAAAACCTACAGCTAGCTCGCATTTCTCTTGGCGCAACAATAACCTCTCGGTATACAAAGCGCTCGATCACCAACACATGCAAGAGATTACAGAAAGCCTAGCGTCGCAACAATCGGCTTTGCCGGCCATCCATTTTATTCCGCAAAGAGGCAATTTCACCCGCGGCATCATGTCGGTGGCTCAAGTGCAATCTGATTTGTCACAACAAGAAGCGGAAGCTTTGTTTAGCGAATACTATGCAAACCATCCATTTACCCATGTTGCGCCGTTCGACCTGGATTTGAAGCAGGTGGTAAATACCAATTTCTGCTATATCCAAGTGGTGAAACAAGGCAATCAGTTGCTCATCATTTCCATCCTCGATAACCTTTTGAAAGGGGCCTCAGGCCAAGCGGTTCAAAACATGAATCTGATGTTTGGCTTGGAAGAAAATACCGGACTCCAACTTAAAGCTTCTGCCTTCTAATGAAATTATTCGACGTTTATCCGCTTTACGATATCACGCCTGTGAAGGCTTCGGGCTCTCGCTTATGGGACGCTCAGGGTAAAGAATACCTCGACTTATACGGAGGTCATGCGGTAATCTCTATTGGTCATTCTCATCCGCATTACGTGCAACGCATCACCGAGCAATTGAACCAAATTGGCTTTTACAGCAATGCGGTGAAAATGCCTTTGCAGGAAGAGCTAGCGTATAAATTGGGTGAGCTTTCAGGCTATACCGATTATGCTTTATTTCTTTCCAACTCAGGCGCTGAGGCCAATGAGAATGCCTTGAAGGTGGCTTCATTTTACAACGGAAGAAAGAAGGTATTGGTGCTAAAAAACTCCTTCCACGGAAGAACATCACTTGCGGTGGCAGCTACCGATAATCCCAAAATTGTGGCCCCGGTAAACGAAGCTGAATTCATTCAGTTTATCCCCATCAACGATGAGCAAGCCTTAAGCGAAGCGATGGATGAAACAGTTTGCGCCGTGATGCTCGAGGGCATTCAAGGTGTAGGTGGTATTCATGTGCCCAGTGTTTCTTATTTGCAAAAGGTGCGCTCTTTATGTGATCAGTTTGGCTCAGTCATGATTCTAGACGAGGTGCAATCGGGTTACGGTAGAAGCGGTTATTTCTTCGCTCACCAATACGCCGAGGTAAAACCGGATATCATCACCGTAGCCAAAGGCATGGGTAATGGTTTTCCGGTAGCCGGCACTTTACTATCGCCTAAGTTTGAAGCGAAACACGGTATGCTAGGCACCACTTTCGGAGGTAACTACCTCGCATCCGCTGCGGCCATCGCCGTATTGGAAGTGATCAAAGAGGAAAACCTCATTCAACATTCGGCTGAACTTGGGGCCTATACCATTGAACAACTCAAGGGAATCTCCGGTATCACGGAAGTTCGCGGCATGGGTTTGATGATTGGCATCAGTTTGCCGTATTCTTCTGCAGCCGTTCGCAAGAACTTGTTGATGGAACACGGCATCTTTACCGGATCGGCTTCCGACCCAAATACCTTACGACTCTTACCGGCGCTCAATGTGAGCAAAGCCGATATCGATACTTTCTTAGACGCATTAAAGAGTGAAGTGATGAAAGGGCAGGCTTCGTGAAAAATTTCATGGGAACAGCAGATGTGAGCGATGTGCAGCAACTGCTGGATGAAGCCTTGAATCTTAAGGCCGATCCGCAATCTGCAGCTGATATTGGAGCCGGCCTGAAGTTGGGATTGGTGTTTTTAAACCCAAGCCTGCGCACCCGACTCAGCACCGAAATGGCGGCTAAAAACCTCGGCATGGACGTGCAGGTTTTGAACATGAGCTCGGATGCGTGGGCCATGGAGTTTGAAGAAGGAGCCATCATGAATGCCGACAAAGCCGAACACATCAAAGAGGCAGCCGGCGTAATCGGACGTTATTTTGATATCATCGGATTGCGGAGTTTTCCGGGTTTGAAAGACCGCGATGCAGACGATGAAGAACGCATCTTTAAAGCGTTTGAAAAGTATACGGCAAAGCCGATGCTCAGCCTGGAAAGTGCAACTCGTCACCCGCTGCAAAGCCTCGCCGACTTGATCACCATCGCTGAACACAGCAAAAAGAAAAGACCGAAAATCGCCTTGACCTGGGCGCCTCACGTAAAGGCATTGCCTCAAGCTGTTCCTCATTCCTTTGCCGAGTGGATGTTGGCAGCCTGTCATGAACTGCATATTGTCCATCCTCCAGGACTGGAACTTGACCCATCCTTTACCGATGGGGCCATCATCACACACAACCAAGAAGAGGCATTGGAAGATGCCGACTTCATCTACGTGAAGAACTGGTCGATGCGCGAACCTTACGGCAAAGCATATGAAGGGGGTGCAGATTGGCTCTTGACCGAAGACAAGCTGAAACAGGCGCCTGAGGCAAAGATTATGCATTGCTTGCCGGTACGTCGGAATGTGGAATTGAGCGATGAACTGCTCGACTCACCTCGTTCGCTCGTATTGGACCAGGCAGAGAATAGACTTTGGTCGGCAACGGCCGTATTACGCAGAATGATAATTGAACTCCATGAAAAACAAGGAAGAACTGTGGGTGCTTAAAGTTGGCGGGAAAGTCTTGGAAGATGAAATGGCTTTGGCCACCTTTCTGGATCAACTCGCTACTTCAGGCAAACGTTTTATCTTGGTTCACGGCGGAGGCAAACATGCCAGCGCCTTGGCTGAAAAGCTTGGCATTCCGCAACAGATGGTAGATGGCAGACGCATCACTGATGAGGCCACGCTGGAGCTTGCTTTGATGAGCTATGCCGGTCTCCTCAATAAAAAGGTAGTGGCCCAATTGCAAGGTCGCGGTATCAATGCCGTTGGCTTAAGCGGTGCCGACGGAAATACGGTTCCGGCCATGAAACGCCCGGTTGGCGATATAGACTACGGCTGGGTGGGAGATCCAATCCCGGGTGAAGTCAACAAACTTTTTCTTTTAACGCTACTTCACGGAAATTTGAGTCCGGTATTCTGCGCCTTGACCCACGA
This sequence comes from Bacteroidota bacterium, assembly GCA_006226545.1. Taxonomy (GTDB): domain Bacteria; phylum Bacteroidota; class Bacteroidia; order UBA8524; family UBA8524; genus M1806. The sequence continues at coordinate 39,592 of SBGR01000010.1, forward strand.
TAAAATGGGCCATATGCTCAATACCAATGCCGATACCATGGCGCAAACCCTGGCCATCGCGATGAGTCACCATTACCGCGTTAAACTTCTCTACCTTTTCGAAAAGAAAGGCGTACTGCGCGATCTAGACCGCGAAGACAGTTTAATTCCGTTAATCAGACGTACAGATATTCAAGCGCTGAGCGATACGGGAGTCATATCAGAAGGCATGTTGCCCAAGTTGCAGAATGCCGCCAAAGCCGTTGAAGCCGGCGTAGAGGCTGTACTCATTGGTGCAGCCAGTCAGTTGCCTCATATTTTAAGCGACGAAGCAGAATCAGCTACCCATGTCATCGATTGAAACCTATACCGAAGAATCGCTTGAGCTCTTAGCGCAACTCTTGAAAATTCCGGCTTTGTCAGGTCAAGAAGCAGCCAAAGCAGATGCGCTGGAAGCCTGGCTCCAAGAACGACAGTACGAGGTTCAGCGATTTGGGAATAACCTGGTAATGAGTCATAATCCGAATGTGGAGCTTAAGGTATTACTGCATTCGCATATTGATACGGTGAAGCCTGCATCCAGCTGGACTCAAGATCCTTATGCTGCCAGTTGGGAGAACGGAAAACTGACTGCCCTAGGTAGCAACGATGCCGGTGCTTCAGTAATCAGTATGTTGGCTGCCTTTCGTTATTTAAAATCAATCAATTGGCCTTATGGCTTGTATTGGGTGGCCGGAGCAGAAGAAGAAAACTCCGGTTCGGGAGGTTTATCGGCTTTGCTGCCCCATTTGCCTGAATTCAGCCTAGCCATCGCCGGTGAGCCTACTTCGCTCAAAGCGGCTGTGGCAGAAAAAGGTTTGATGGTGATAGACGGCGAAGTGAAAGGCGTGGCCGGACATGCTGCTAGAGAAGAAGGGGTGAACGCCATTTACGAGGCTTTAGCAGATATTGAATTTTTCCGCGACTATCGTTTTGAGAAGGATTCGGAGTTTTTAGGTCCGGTAAAAATGAACCTAACCGTTGCTCAAGCAGGCGAAAAACACAATAGCATTCCGGATAGTTTTCGCTATACCGTAGACGTGCGCCTAAACGAAATGTATACCCACGAAGAAGTGCTTGAAATCGTGCAATCGCATTGTAAGGGACAACTCAGCATGCGAAGCAATCGCTTAAAACCAAGTGCTACTCCGGTAAATCATCCGGTGCGAACAGCGCTGAGAAATATGGCGATCGAGCAATACGGTTCACCAACCTTATCAGACCAGGCTTTGATGCCCTGGCCATCGCTCAAAATGGGTCCCGGCGATTCTGCCCGCTCCCATACAGCCGATGAATTTATTCTGGACAGTGAGATAAAAGAGGCTGTGCAGACCTATATCCAACTTTTACAAAACACCTATTCGAAATGAAACTCTGGTCGAAAGGAAATACCGCACCGCAAGAGGTGCAGCATCGTATAGAAGAATTTACCGCAGGCGAAGACCGACACTGGGATGCTTTTCTGGCTGTGGTAGACGTGCAAGGCAGCATCGCTCATGTGAACATGTTGGCCAAACAAGGTTTATTGAGCGAAGCAGATCACGCTATCCTCATTCCGGCTCTACAAGGTTTACTGGAGCTGGCTAAACAAGGCAAACTTCACTTGGAAGAAGGGGTGGAAGACATTCACTCGCAAGTGGAACTCATGCTGACCCGAGAACTAGGCGAGGTAGGGAAAAAGATTCACGCGGCCCGCTCCCGCAATGATCAAGTTTTAGTCGACTTGAAGCTTTACCTACGTGAAGAATTGCTTTCGCTTGAAACAGAGGTACAAGATTTCGCTAAGCAAATGTTGGCTTTGAGTGAAAAACACAAAGACGTGCTTTTGCCCGGCTATACGCATTACCAAGTAGCGATGCCTTCTTCTTTCGGGTTGTGGTTTGCCTCTTGGGCCGAATGTTTGGCTGAAGACCTGTGGCAAGTACATGCAGCAGTTAAGCTGGTGAACAAAAATCCGCTTGGCTCGGCTGCCGGCTTTGGCTCCTCTTTTCCTATCGATAGAGAACAGACCACCCAAGAACTTGGCTTCAGCAACCTGCATTGGAATGTTTTGAATGCGCAGATGAGCAGGGGAAGAACAGAAAAATCGGTGGCTACAGCTTTGGCTGCGCTCGGATTTACCTTGGGTAGAATGAGCCAAGACATCGTTTTATACCTATCGCAAAACTTTGGTTTCCTGCGATTCCCTTCGGCTTATACCACGGGCTCTAGCATTATGCCGCACAAGAAGAATCCGGATGTATTTGAGCTGATGCGCGCGCGTTGCAACAGATTGCAGTCCTTGCCCAATGAGTTAGCGTTGATTCAAGCTAACCTCTCCACCGGTTACCACCGCGATTTGCAAATCATGAAAGAGCACCTTTTTCCGGCATTGCAGGAGTTGAAATCGTGCTTTAACATGGCAGGCTGGATGCTTGAAGTGGTGGAAGTGAGTGAATCTATTCTGAGCGATGAGAAATACCGCTACCTCTTTACGGTGGAGGCTGTTAATCAGAAAGTATTGGAAGGCATGGCCTTTAGGGATGCTTACGTGTCTGTTGGACAAACCGTTGAAGCAGGGAAGTTTGAGTGGAATGCATCGCTAAAACATTCGCACCAAGGCAGTTTGGGAAACCTCTGCAATGGGGAGATTGAAAGGCAATTGAATGAGGTGAGCGAGGCCATTGCAAAAGCCTAAGCAATTGTCATTTCGCGGTCATATTTGATTATAGGAAGTTGTAAGTTTTACAGATTCTCTATTTTAGCTCCGTCTATGAAGAGAAGCTTACTGATGTTCTGCATTTTGTTCTCCCTGTTGGGAGTGAATGCGCAGCCCATTACCCAAACCATTCGTGGTAAAGTAGTAGATAAAGAATCGAAGTACCCGCTTACCGGGGTAACCATCAAATTATTGACTGATACCAGCGGTACACGTGGATGTGCTAGCGATGTAGATGGCAATTTTGTGCTGGAGAATGTGCCGGTGGGTAGGCATAGTTTACAGTTCTCGTACATGGGCTATTCCACCCGGGTGCTAGACAATATCACCGTAAGCTCAGCCAAGCAGGTGGTATTGAATGTAGACCTTGAAGAAAGCATTACCCTAGCCGAAGAGGTTATCATCAGCAATAAGAAAAATTCTTCCGATCCGCAGAATGAGATGGCGATTATCTCGGCGCGTTCCTTTACGGTGGAAGAAACCGATCGTTTTGCGGGCAGCAGGGGAGACCCCAGCCGGATGGCCTCCAACTATGCTGGCGTACAAGGCGCAAACGACTCAAGAAATGACATTGTGATTCGAGGCAACTCACCTGCCGGTGTTTTGTGGCGTGTAGAAGGCATCGATATCCCTAACCCAAATCACTTTGCTATTCCGGGTACTACCGGTGGACCGGTTAACATCATCAACAATAAGATGTTGGCCAACTCCGATTTTTACACGGGCGCTTTCCCGGCCGAATTCGGTAATGCTACAGCCGGTGTCTTCGACTTGAAGTTCAGACCGGGCAATAACCAGAAATACGAAAACAGCTTTCAATTTGGCTTCTTAGGCACCGAACTGTTTTCAGAAGGACCTATCAATAAAAAGAAAGGCTCCAGCTACTTGGTTGGCTACCGCTATTCCAGCTTAGCACTATTCGATGCCTTGAAGTTTGATATCGGTACCAATGCAGTTCCGAAATACCAAGACGGCGGATTTAAACTCAATTTCCCTTTGAAAAACAATGCCAGCATATCTGTTTGGGGCATTGGAGGCTATAGCAGCATCGATATTTTGATTTCAGAATTGTTGCCGGAAGAACGAAATATCTACGGAGAAAACGACCGCGACCAATATTTTACATCGTATATGGGTGTGCTTGGTGCTACCTACAATAAAAGCTTCAATAGCAATACCTTTTTGAAAGTTACAGTGGCTGCCATGAACCAATCGGTTGTAGTGCACCACGAATACCTGTTCTATTCACAGAACCGGGATACCTTGTACAAGAAAGATCCTTTGCTTCAGTATACCTTTAGCAATACAACCTACAATACACACGCGTCAGTTAATCATAAGCTCTCGAAGAAACTTACCTTGAAGGCCGGTGTCTTGTTTGATATTCAGAAATTCAATTACCACGATTCGGCACGGGCTGTTGTGCAAGACAACCAAGGAAATTACAACCTAGACCCTTGGTCGGTGCGCTGGAATGCCGATGAATATGCCCTATTGCTTCGTCCTTATGCCCAAGTGAATTGGAAACCAACAGCACGCTTCACTGCGAACTTCGGTTTGCACAGTCAGTATTCATCGCTCAATAATGCTGTTTCTGCTATTGAACCAAGAGCCAGCATGCGCTACGCAATCAACAGCAAAACCAATATGAGCGCAGGACTTGGTTTGCATAGCCAAATGCAGTCGCCTTATTTGTATTTCTACCAATTTGACACAGTAAACGGAACAAGCAACAGAGACATGGGCTTTACCAAAAGCTTTCACAGTGTTATTGGATTGGAACGTAGCCTAGGCAAAAGTACCCGCGTGAAGAGTGAATTGTATTTCCAATACCTCTTCGACGTTCCGGTTAAAACGATTCCAAGCTCATTCTCTTTACTCAATACCGGAAGCGGCTTTTCTCGCTTCTTCCCGGAACAATTGGTCAACCAAGGCAAAGGCCGCAATTACGGATTGGAACTCAGCGTGGAGCATTTCTTCTCTAAGCGTTTTTTCTTCTTGGTAACCGGATCACTCTTCGATGCTAAATACCAAGGCAGCGATAATGTTTGGCGCAATACCGATTTCAATGGAGGTTATGCATTGAGTGCCATCTTAACCAAAGAATGGAAAGTGGGCAAAAGCGGAGCATTTCAAGCAGGAACAAACGTGACCCATGTAGGCGGACGCTATTATTCTCCGGCTGATACGGCCTTGAGTAACGCACGCAGTGAATTGATTGAAGTGGATTCGCTAAAAAACACCTTACAGACGCCGGCTTATTTCCGCATGGATTTGCGCCTTTCGTACAAATGGAATAGGCCGAAGGTGAGTCACGAGTTTGCCTTAGACATTGTGAATGTGCTGAATACGAAGAATGTTTTGGCCTTGACCTATGCGCCTGATCCGAGCAGCACCACCAACGTTCGTTTCGAATACCAACTTTCTTTACTGCCGCTCTTCTATTACAGGCTGGATTTCTAAGTGGGATTAGCGAATTTGCAACCCGATGGCATTTAGCGAGGCAGACATGGAATGGAACTCAGGCTTTAAACACGCCTGGGATGTGATGACACAAACACGCGAATGCGTGCTGATCACGGGAAAAGCAGGGACCGGTAAATCGACCTTGCTGCGTCACTTTGTGAAAGAATCAGGGAAAACCTGCGTGGTTGTTGCGCCTACAGGAATTGCCGCTATTAACGCCGGCGGACAAACCGTTCATTCCTTTTTTGGATTGCCTATCAGGCCCATCATGCCGGGCGATTCTGAAATAAAGAAATACGGAAAATACCATCCCAAGTACAAGATCATGGCGAACATGGACGTGCTGGTGGTGGATGAGGTTTCCATGCTCAGAGCCGATATCATCGATGCGATGGATCACTCGCTTCGCATCAACTTAGGCATCAATAAACCTTTTGGAGGCAAACAGGTGGTTTTCTTTGGCGACTTATTCCAGCTGGAACCGGTGATGCAAAATAATCCGGTGGAGCGCCATCTTTTTACCGAAGTGTACAGAAGTCATTATTTCTTTGATGCCCAGGTCTTTGACGAATTGCATTTGCCCAATATTGAGCTGACTAGCGTATACCGTCAGAAAGACGAGAGCTTTATCAGTCTCTTGGATAGCATTAGAACGGCTACCTTGGAAGAAGACGGCATGCGTGAACTGAACGCGCGTTATATGCCGGATTACGAAGCTTCGCCCGAAGAGTTGACCATCACCCTTTGCACCAAAAACTATATGGCAGAAGGCATCAACGACTTCATGTTAAGTAGGTTGGAGTCTAGGTCGCAATCGTATAAGGGAGAGATAGAAGGCGAGTTCAACGAGCGAAACCTGCCAACGGCTTTTAGCCTGACCTTGAAAGTAGGGGCGCAAGTGGTCTTCCTAAAAAACCACGTTAGTGGCAAATACGTCAACGGCACCTTAGGCAAGGTAACGCGCTTGGATCCGATGCAGATTGAGGTGGAGCTGGAAGACGGTGAAACGGTGATGCTGGAAAAGGAAGTTTGGGAGAATAAGGTTTATAAATTCGATAACCTGAACAAACGTATTCAAAGCGATGTAATTGGCCGCTTTACCCAGTACCCTGTAAAACTCGCTTGGGCGATTACCATTCACAAAAGCCAAGGTTTAACTTTCGATAGAACCATTGTAGACATGGGCAGTGGCGCCTTCGCGCACGGACAAATGTATGTGGCTTTAAGCCGCTGTCGTTCGCTAGAGGGACTTTACTTGAAACAGCAAATTCGCTATCAAGACATCATCGTAGACGAACGCGTGGTGAACTTCGCTCGAAGAAACTTGCTGGTTTAAATGCTACTCCAGCCATCTTGATCCGAAGCGTCAAAGGCATCTTGAATCCAATTGATTTCAGGGTTTCCTTGCTGGAGTACAACGGAAACAATATCGAAGCGGTAGGCTGCTTCACTAAAGGCTTCACCTAAATACGCTTGCATGGCCTGTTCCATAAGTTGCTGCTTTTTAAGCGATACATATTCTTCTGGTAGTCCGAAGCGTAGGTCCTTTTTAGTTTTTACTTCAACCATCACAAGCGTTTTATTTTGCATTACAATCAAATCGATTTCTGATTTTTTATAATGCCAGTTGCGCTCCAATATCCGGCAGCCTTGTGTCGTGAGGAATTGTGCCGCTAGGTCTTCGCCCAATTGTCCGATAGCGTTTTGGTCCAGTTTCATGCCCTCAAGTTCGCACGACTTTAACCGACTTTTGGTCGTGCTTTGGTCAATTTTGCGCTGCCTGAGTGTAGAAAGCTAACGTATCTTTGTGCTATGCGTAAAGTGCGATTTGAAGATTTGGGTACGCGGGAATACCAAGACACCTGGGATTACCAGGAACAGCTTTTTGGTGAAAACGTGAATGCCAAGTTAGCGGCAAGAAGGGCGGAGGTAGCAGGAGAGCCTTTTGAACTCCATACCCAAGATCATTTGCTTTTTGTTGAACACCCGCATGTCTATACCTTGGGCAAAAGCGGAAAACCTGAAAACCTCTTGATTGACGAAGCCGGGTTGAAGGAAGTGAATGCAACCTATTTGCCGATTAACCGCGGGGGCGATATCACCTACCACGGTTTTGGACAGCTGGTAGCCTACCCCATCTTCGATTTAGAACATTACTTTACCGACATCCATAAGTTTCTACGTTACCTCGAAGAAGCCATAATTTTAACACTGGCCGATTATGGAATCAGCGCCGGGCGCATTGACGGATTGACAGGAGTTTGGATAGAACCTGACAATATGGACAGGGCCCGGAAGATTTGTGCCATGGGAATTCGGTGTTCGCGTTGGGTAACCATGCACGGACTTGCATTGAACGTAAACACCGACTTGAAATACTTTGAATACATAGTGCCATGCGGCATAGACGATAAAGCGGTTACATCCATGCAGGCAGAGCTAGGCCATGAGGTTTCGATAGAGGAAGTGAAAGCGAAGGTGAAATTCCATATCGCTCAATTGTTTAGCATTGCCTTTGAGGAATAAAGGATATAAAAAATTGTATTTTAAACACATGAAAAAATCTTGGATCATTATTGCCATTATCGTTGCTATCCCATTGTTCGGCTTTATGTGGGCGAATGGAGTCTACAACAAAATGCTGCGTTACGATGAAACAACCAGCGAAGCCTGGGGCTATGTTCAATCGGCTTACCAACGTAGGGCAGATTTGGTACCTCAATTAGTGGCCACAGTTGATATGGCTGCGGAAAACGAAAAAGAAATCTTGATGGGCGTTACCCAAGCACGTGCAGGTATCGTTGAATACAATAATAACTTAGGTGAGCTGAAAGAAGGCATCAACAATGCGAAGAACCCGGAACAGATGAACATGTACGGTAAAAAAATCAATACAGCCATCAACTTGGCGTTTGAAGCCTATCCGAATATTCGTTCTACCGACGGTTTCATGAAGTTGCAAGATGAATTATCCGGTACTGAGAACCGCATTAAAATTGAACGCGACAGGTATACTTCAGCCGTGAAGGAATACAATATCTACCGCAAAGGCATCATGCGCAATATGGCCTTGTCCATCTTAGGCAAAGCCGATGAGTTTGAAGCAAAAGAAGGCTTTAAAACGTTGACAGAAGGTGCTGATAAAGCGGTTGACGTAAGAGAGGAGTTCAAAAAATAATGGGACTTCTTTCAAAAGACTTTCTGAGTGAAGCAGAAGCAGAACGCATTGTAGCTGCTATTCGTGAGGCAGAAAAAAACACCTCCGGAGAAATTCGACTTCACGTAGAACCATTTTGTAAGATTGAGGTCATGGACCGAGCGGCCGATGTATTCGGCTTCTTAGACATGCACAAGACAGCACTTCGCAATGGGGTGCTGTTTTACCTCGCTTTTGAAGACCATCAATTTGCCATATTAGGCGATGGTGGAATTAACCAAAAAGTAGCCGATAACTTTTGGCAAGAGACCCGCGACTTGGTTTTGAACCATTTTAAATCAGAGCAATACACCGAAGGCTTAGTGCAAGGAATACTCCATGCGGGCGAACAATTGAAACATCATTTTCCGTATCAATCGGATGATAAAAACGAATTAAGTGACGAAATCTCATTTGGCTAAAAGCCTTTCCATACTCACGCTTTTTACATTTTTTATTGCTGCGTTTACCGCAGATGCCAGGTCATTGCCTGATTCGGTTTCCGGAAAGCGTGTTTACGATGAGGCGGGAATCTTGAGCCCAGGAGAAATTCAATCTCTGGAACATAAGATAGTTTCCTACCAAGACACCACCTCCACTCAAATTGTGATTTTTATTGGTAAATCGCTTGAAGGAGAAGACATCGAAGGCTTCAACTATAGGCTTGGCGAAGCCTGGGGTATTGGTCAAAAAGGCAAAAACAACGGTATCGTCATCAGTGTATTCATGGAAGATCGTTTGATGCGCATTGATGTGGGCAGAGGCTTGGAAGCAGCCATTACCGATGGTGAAGCCTACCAAATAAGGATGCAAATACTCAGGCCAAATTTTCGGAACGGTGCTTATTACCAAGGCTTAGATCAAGCCCTGGATGCCCTTTTTGCAGAGGCCAACGGGGAATTTCAAGGAAACGGAGCTCGTTATCGAAAGAATAAGTCACCACTCTTCTTTTTTGTGATGCTAATCATCATCTTCATCATTCTGCGCATCTTGGGTAAAGGCAGAGGAGGTGGATTTGGTGGTGGCTTCGCTGGGGGCTACATGGCCGGTCGTATGATGGGCGGCGGTTGGGGTAACTTCTCCTCCGGTGGCGGCGGCTTTAGCGGCGGAGGAGGCTTCGGTGGCGGAAGCTTTGGTGGTGGTGGTTCCGGTGGTAGCTGGTAATAGCTTAGTCAACACTGTATCTTTTCAAAGTCAGTTCAGGTAGAACGGCTTGTTTCTCTTTAAAAATCGTAGCAACTTGCCGCTATGCTTAATAAACTGGATTTAGAACGTGTGGTGGTGCTCGACATTGAAACGGTGTCGCAAAATGCCAGTTACACGTCGCTAGATTCAGAATGGAAGGAGCTCTGGGATCTCAAAGCGGCCAACCTCAAACGCAAGGAGGAAGAAGACGAAGAAACGCTTTACAAAAGAGCCGGTATCTATGCCGAATTTGGTAAGGTGGTTTGCATTTCAGTGGGCTTCTTCCGTGCCTACGATGATCACTACCAGTTTCGTATAAAATCGTTTTACGGCGATGATGAAAAAGCGGTATTGAGCGATTTTGCCCAATTGCTGGATAGCCGGTTTCACGGCAAACAGTTTCTCTTGGCGGCCCATAACGGCAAAGAATTCGACTTTCCATACCTCGCCCGTCGAATGGTCATCCAGGGAATATCCTTACCATTGATGTTAGACCATGCCGGCAAAAAGCCATGGGAGGTTCCACATTTAGACACCATGGAGTTGTGGAAGTTTGGCGATTTCAAACACTATACATCGCTAAAGCTTTTGGCTAAAGTATTGGGCATTCCAACGCCTAAAGACGATATCGACGGAAGCATGGTTGGAGAAGTCTACTGGAAGGAACAAGACTTGGAACGCATTAAGGTCTATTGCCAGAAAGATGTAATCACCGTAGCACAAATGCTATTGCGTTTTAGCGGAAAGCGTTTGCTTAAGCAGGAAGAACTTATCTTTGCCGACCAAGAAGACTAAGTTTGGAACTACTCACACCCCTACACTGGAAAGATTACGAGCTACTTGATTGTGGCAACTTTGAGAAGCTGGAACGCTTCGGTAAATATATTCTTCGTCGCCCGGAGCCTCAGGCAATCTGGAACAAGCGCTGGACCGAAGAAGAGTGGAAGATGCACACCAATGCCTCGTTCAGCCAGAAGGGCGCCCATTCTGGAGAGTGGCGCAAAAGCAATATGCCCGACAATTGGTTTATGCATTACAACCACGGAGGCATGAAACTTCGGTTTAAGTTGGCCTTAACAGCCTTCAAGCACGTTGGTATTTTCCCGGAGCAAGCCGCTAACTGGGATTTCATCTATAACTCAATTAAAGCTTTGCCGGTTGAACAGCCGCGTGTTTTAAATTTATTCGCCTATACCGGCGGTGCATCGCTTGCGGCTAAGGCTGCCGGCGCAGATGTGGTGCACGTAGATTCAGTTCGTCAAGTAGTAGGATGGGCAAAGGAAAATATGGAATTATCTAGCTTAGATAATATTCGCTGGACTGTTGAAGACGCTTTGAAATTTGTAAAACGGGAAGCCAAACGCGGTAAATTTTACCACGGTATCTTATTGGACCCACCGGCCTATGGCATTGGTGCAAAAGGAGAACGCTGGAAATTGGAAGAGAGCTTAAACGATATGCTCACCGACCTATCGAGTCTGCTTCACCCTGAACATAATTTCTTCTTATTGAACGTGTATTCTTTGGGTTTATCTGCTTTGGTAGCAGAGAACTTAGCGAATATTCACTTTCCAAAAGCGAAGAACCTCCATACCGGAGAATTGTATCTGAAATCAACAAGCGGCGTGAATTTGCCATTGGGTGTATTCGCTCGTTTCCACTCCCATTGATTACCAAGTTTTCTTCTTCTGACGGCTAAACAAGGTGGCGAAACCGGCAATGAAGTAATAGAAGAAGTACAGTAAATCTAGAAAAGGTAAGAAGTACAAAGGCTGTAGGTCTTTCGTCTTGTGCATGATTGGTCCGTAGATGGACAATTGCAGTATAAGCCTGAATCCGTAAATAGCGAGTGGGATATAGTATACCGGCCAGTAGATTATGCTTAAAGCCAATGCCGGGTAGAATAGTAAATGTGATACATTCAGCAAAGCCAGTTTCCATTTGCTTTTAGCAGAGTAGAATTTGCCTGTGTTCAGGTGGCGTCTTTTCTGTTGGTACCAAGCGCCAAAGCTGTCTTTAGGTTTGGAGTAAATGAAGCTGTCCGGATCCAGGTTAACGGTTACGTTTGAAGAGGTGGCCGTTTCATTTACAAACAGATCATCGTCGCCAGAGATAATGTGATTATGTGAGGCAAAACCTTTTACGCTGAAGAACAGACTTTTTCTGTAGGCTAGGTTTCTGCCTACGCCCATATAGGTCTGCTTGGCTAAAGCGAAAGACATATACTGCAAAGCGGTATAAAAAGTTTCAAAACGAATAAAGAGGTTGAGTAGTCCACTTTTCTTTTCGTAAGGCGAGTAGCCTAAAACAATGGATTTGGAATCAGTGAAATGAGATTGCATGGAGCTAATCCAATGGCGGTCGGCTGGTTTGCAATCACTATCGCTCAACAATACCCATTCATTGCTGGCCGCTTTAATCCCTAGGGTCAATCCGAATTTTTTACCTTTCGGATAACGCTCTTGCTCCACGATTTTCACAATCTTGAGGTGCGGGTATTGCAGCTCCATGGTTTCGAGCAGGTCTTGAGAAGAATCCCAAGATCCGTTGTTGACTACAATTACTTCATAGTTAGGGTAATCCTGCTCTAAGAAATATTGGAGATTGGCTTCCAGATTTTTGTACTCATTGCGGGCTACGATAATAACAGAAACGCCTTCGCCGCCTTTGGCTTTCCCTTTACCGGCTTTGAAACGAGCCAAACGGAGAAAGTAAAACAGCAAATAAATCACCTGAAGGAGGGTGGCTAAGCCCAAAACAACGAGGGCAATAAAACCGATTTGTGCAGGATTCATCAACGAAGCAAAATTATTCGGCATTTGCACAAGTCCACGCTTTCTCTTGCTGATTCTTTCCACAACTTGAGGAAAACAAGGCCTTAGAAGTAGCTTAATATTGGCGCTTTACCGTTATTTACCTAGTGATGGGCTTTTGAAAATTGAGAAATAACTATAAATCACGTCTAAAGGCTTGCATGCTTGAAATAGTTTCGGAATCTTTGCATTCGATAATTTTGACGCAGGGAAGCGCTCTATGAAATACTTACTAATCCTCATGTTTGCCGTGATTGGTTTTGCCTTCACGGGTCCGGTTGAAATTCGCAACCAAGGAATGGCTTCAAGCTATCCGGCTACGGCTGAAGGTCAGCTTACCGCCAGTGGTGAATTATACAGTGCTAGCGAATTGACCGCTTGCCATGCAAGTTTGCCTTTCGGTACCATGGTTCGCGTTACCAATATTAGAACCAATGAAAGCGTTGAAGTTCGTATCAACGATCGTTTCCAATTTAAAACAAACCGCGTAATTGATCTTTCAGCAGCAGCAGCCAAGAAGATTCATTTATTCAATAATGTGGCTCCTTTGGTGAGTATGGAAGTGATTGAAATTCCAAAAGCGGAAGGCGAGACCGCCACGCCGTCATCAGAAGGTTAAACCTTTAGCTTAGAAATACATCGGAGTTTGTATGAACTCAAGAACCTTATACAGCCTGCTAGTTCTAGTGGGCTTTTTTATTGTCGCATTTCCTGTAAAAGCTCAGGATTCTACCTTCATCAAGGTTCATTTTTTATACGGCTCCGTACCTGTTGATTCGTTTAAAGAGGAAGAACCCGAATGGTTTGGTGGCTTATTGGGCGGACATGTAGGAATTGAAATCGATACCAACAGAGTATTGCATTTTGTGCCTCAGGGCGGACTTCATATCATCGGACGAGTTAAAAAGAACTTCAAAAGTCATTTTGCGCAAAGCGATACGACATCATTCTGGGGTATTTTCGGTACACCAGCTGATTCGGTTAAAAGGTTGAGCGTGGAGATGAAAGTTAGTGCCAAACAGAAGCATGATTTAGACAGCATAGCCATTGCCTATCGATCGAAGGTGCCTTACGATTATGCTTTTTTTGGGATGCGATGTGCATCGGCAACCTACGATGTGCTTTCGGCTGCCGGAATCTTGAAATACTACCATCCCAAAGTCAATTATCCGCAGCATTTTTATCCGGCCTTGTTTCGAAAGAAACTGCTGGCAAGGGCTGAAGATCATCAGTGGGACTTGTACAGACGAGAAGGTACTTACCGCAGGAAATGGGAGGAAGACTAGGTTTTTTCGTATTGTTTTCCGGGTAAGCTGCGTATCAATCCTTTCATCTCCAATTCCAATAAATTCAAGGCAACTTCACCTGCGCTAAGTTGGGCATCCATGTTCAATGAATCGATGTCCCAATTGCGTTGTTGATCAAATAGCGAAAGCAAGGCAAGCTCTCCTTGACTCAATTCAAGTGGAAGAATGGTTTGTTTCAATAGGTTTTTATCTTGGTCCCAACCCATGAAATAGGCGAGGTCTGCGGCGTTTTCTATAAGACCCGCCTTCTGTGTTTTAATGAGGAAATGGGTTCCTTCCGAGCTGGCTTTGCCTACTTCTCCGGGGTAGGCATATACATCGCGGTTATAAGAAAAGGCGATGTCTGCTGTAATCATCGCCCCGCCTTTTTTTGCCGATTCTACTACAATAAGAGCATCACAGAGACCGGCTACAATGCGGTTTCGACTGGGGAAATTCTCTTTGTCTGGTTTAGTGCCGGTGAAGAACTCGGTTAGCAAGCCTCCGTTCAGCTCCATCTCTTTGACGGTCGATTTATGTTCTCCCGGATAGATGCGGTCTAGGCCATGCGCCACCACGCCTATATTACTAATGTGATGTTTAACTGCTGAGCGATGGGCTTGGATATCAATTCCAAAAGCGAGTCCGCTGATGATTTGTACACCGTAAGCTTCGATGTCTTCCACCAAATGCTTCACGCAGTCTTTGCCGTATTCTGTGCATTTTCTTGTCCCCACAATGCCAATGGTTCGTGGTGGATTGAGGTTTGCATTACCTCTAAAAAACAAAAGGAGCGGAGCATCCGCTAATCGTTTCAGACGTCGGGGATAAGCCTCATCTGTATAGCGTAATAACTCCACTCCATTTCGTAACACATACTCCAGTTCGCGCTCCGCACGACTGAAATCCTTAAACTGTAGCACTTGTTCGCTGAGCTTCGGTCCGATACCGGGAATCTTGCTGAGCTCCTTTTGTTTCGCCTTAAAGACGGCGCTCGCAGATCCACAATACGCGATTAAATTACGCGCACCCACAGGCCCGATTTGCGGCACCAAACTCAGACTTAACAAATACAACAATTCGTCATCCATGGCCGGCAAATTAGGACATAAAAAAAGGGCCTGAAATAGCTCAGACCCTTTCAAACAATACGTTTACGGCAATCTTACGGTTGTACTACAAACTGACGTTGTACCCGAGTACTTTGCCCTTCTATCGCTAAAATATAGCTTCCTGCAAGTAGCATGGAACTGTTAAACTTGAATTGATTTTTACCCGCCTTTACTCGGTCTTCTAATAAGGTGGTCACCAACTTACCACTCATATCATATACCTTAAAACTCAGGTGTTCACGAGCAGGTAATTCAAATACCAATTGGAAATAGTTAGCACTCGGATTCGGGAATAGTGATAGCTCGCTTATGGCTTCTGTTTGAACGCTCAGTTGAGGATCATTGTTTACAATCTTGGCGATGGTAGTTCTGTTGATGCGGTCGCCATAGCTGCCGGCCAACCAAAAGGTATTGTGGGTATTGTAGGCTTTCTGAATTCCGGTATAGTCGCCCCATCTTTCCAGGCTATCTAAGAGCACATCAACATCTCTTAAACCCGACTTTACCCGAGTGAGTTGAGAGAAAATGCCCGAATAGTTCATGTAGATCACCGAAGTGCCCGGGAAGGTATTTGGCGAAACGTGCGAAAAGGTCAGAATCACGCTGTGGTCGTTGGTGGCGCCGCTGCCGGCATAGGCAATGTCCGGATAACCAAGGTCTAAGGTATCGTAACTTAAAACCTGCAGATTCGCCGCTGCATTGGCATTTGGATCAACTACCCCGTAGTAGATACCGGCTGCATTTGAATTCATGTCGCGGGTATTGCCGGCAAAATGAATCAAGCCGTTTTGGTGCATGGCAGTAAGCACGCGCGCATCATTGGTTTGCATTTTCTGTCCGTCGGGTTGAGGTGCAGAAGGGGGCAAGCCATAGCTCTTATTGGTTTTGAATAGTTTGGTTTGCAAAGTGGCATTGCCGTCTTTAACCGATCCTTTGATGGTATGCACAAAAAGGCTGTCGTTCTGAATATCGCCGGGTCTAACAGATAAGAAATAAGTCTCCGGACCGCTTGGTTTCATGCCGCCTTGCGAAGGACAGATGCTCCAAATTGGTTTGCCGTCGTATTTAATATCGCTCCAAAGGTTATGGTCTAGTGAATCGCCTTCATAGCCGCTCGCTAAGTCAATTTGCCAAATGATGGACTGCCTGAATCCGTCTTGCCAGCCTTTGTCGTCTTCCAAAAGATTAAGGGTCAAGAATAAGTCTTGATCAGAGATGCTGATGATAGGATAATCAGACCAGCTGGTATCACTAAAAGGATTTCCTGGCAGCAGGTAGCAGTTCCAATCGCCGGTAGGGTCATTGGTTTGCGAAAAGCAGATCACCGGATTATTGGTGGTGCTTTCATTGCCGTTTAAGAAAACCACGATATAACGATCGTGGATTGGATCGTATAAGGTACGCGGGTCGAAGGCTCTGTTCAAGGATCCCACTGAATTAGCGAAGAATGCCAAGCTGCGCGAAAGCAAGGTCGCTCCGTTGGAGTCGATCATGCGTAAGCTGCTGTTCAGAACACTGATGATTTTACCATCATTTCCAATGCACATGTCATTGTCGTTTGGTGTCCCACCTCCGGTATTGCCTTGAAACTCCAAGGCTACTTCCGGCGCTGCGCCTTGTGCTTTGTATTGACGATTGCCTGTGTTGTGTCTAGGCAATGCATCTACGTATGCTTTGTTCTTTTTGTAGTCGCCTCCCGGAGAAGGCATGGCTTGTATGGTTAAGATTTGAGGGTCGTAATCCGGTGCGTCTTCGCTCAAATTAACCACCTTCTGAATAGGAGTCTTAGAACGGACAGGTGCATTCTGAGCTCGTGTTGCCAAGCAGGCTGCAACCAATCCAAGTGAAAGTAAAACTTTACGCATAAGGCAAATATACATTTTTAGTGAAGTGGATTTGGCCGATTTTCTTCGGCCCTCTCGGCCTATTTGCTACCTTTGTGGCATGCATACCACCACAGGAACATCACAGTACTTTATCGATTTAGAGCATGAGTTTGGCGCTTTCAATTACCATCCTCTGCCGGTTGTATTAAATAAAGGAGAGGGTGTTTTTGTTTGGGATGTGGAAGGCAAAAGGTATTACGATTTCCTTTCGGCTTACAGCGCCGTTAACCAAGGACATTGCCATCCGAAAATCATTCAAGCTTTAATCGACCAGGCTTCTGTGCTCACCTTGACTTCTCGCGCATTTCATAACGACGTATTGGGAGAGTATGAAAAATACATGTGTGAATACTTCGGCTACGAACGCGTTCTGCCCATGAATACCGGTGTAGAAGGAGGAGAGACTGCCGTTAAGCTTGCGCGTCGGTGGGGTTATGAGAAAAAAGGTATTCCGGCCAACCAAGCACGAATCCTTTTTGTTGAAGGCAATTTCTGGGGTAGAACTTTGGGCGCCATTTCGGCCAGCACTGATCCGGATAGCCGTGTCAACTTTGGTCCGTTTATGCCGGGTTACGACCTGATTCCTTACAATGATTTATCGGCTCTTGAAGAAGCACTGAAAGATCCCAATGTAGCCGGATTTATGTTTGAGCCAATTCAAGGAGAAGCCGGTGTGGTAGTGCCACACGAAGGTTACCTAAAAGGCGTTCGGGAATTATGCAGCAAATACAATGTCCTGATGATCGCAGATGAGGTGCAAACCGGTATCGCTAGAACAGGAAAATTGGTTGCTTGCGATTGGGAAGGGGTTAAACCGGATATTCTCATCTTGGGCAAAGCCTTATCAGGCGGTGTTTTTCCGGTATCGGCGGTATTGAGTAGCGATGAAGTGATGCTCACCATTCAACCGGGTCAACACGGTTCTACCTTTGGTGGAAATCCATTGGCTTGTAAAGTTGCCATGGCTGCCCTGGATGTAGTGAAAGAAGAAGCTTTGGCTGAAAAAGCTGATCGCTTAGGGCAAATCTTCCGCGAACGTATGCAACAACTTGCCGATAAATCACCATTGGTGGAGTTGGTTAGAGGCCGAGGCTTATTAAACGCCATCGTAATCAAACCGTTTGGTGAAGGCAAAAGCGCTTGGGATGTTTGTTTGCTGTTGAAAGAAAACGGACTCCTCGCTAAACAAACCCACGGTGATATCATCCGCTTTGCGCCACCTTTGGTTATCACAGAAGCTCAGCTACACGAATGCTGCGATATCATCGAGCAGACTATTCTCAAGCTTGCCTGAGAAATATTTACTAGTTAAGAAGCAAGTTCCAAGAGTTTCTGTGTTCTTAAAGAATCAGAGTTTGACAATCCTTTAATAGGGGAGCAAGATTTTGAGCGCCTACTTAATGCACTGTTTTCAAGCTCTAGCCCCGCGCCCTAGACTCTTTGCTTTTTAGTGTCCTTTGATAATTACCTTATCGATCCACTCGGAACGGAAAGCGTAAGGAATCCAATTGAGCGATGGAATTTCTTTGGTGATGATGAGGTTGGCGATTTTGCCTTTGCTGATGCTGCCCAATTCTTCCTCCATATTTAAGGCGTAGGCTGCGTTGAGTGTAGCGGCATTAAAGGCCTCTTCCGGTAAAAGCTTCATCTGGATACAGGCCAAACTCACCACAAATCGCATATCACCACTTGGAGCAGATCCCGGATTATAATCCGTCGCTAAACAAAGTGGCAAGCCTGCATCGATAATTTGTCGGCCCGGGGTATACGGCATGCGCAAGTAGAAGGAGCAATTCGGTAGCGCTACCGGCATGGTTTTACTTCCACGCAAGGCTTCAATCTCTGCTTCACCGGTATATTCTAAATGGTCAACGCTAACCGCGCCCATCTTCACGGCAGCCTGAACGCCGCCGTTGAGGCCCAGCTGGTTTCCGTGGATTTTCCCTTTTAAGCCGTGTTTGTATCCGGCTTCCAAGATGCGTTCGGTTTCTTCGGGCGAGAAAAAACCTTTTTCGCAGAATACATCGATGTAATCGGCGAGGCCTTCCGCAGCAATCTCGGGTAGCATCTCTTCAATGATTTGTTGAATATACCCTTCGTGGTTGTCTTTGAATGCCTGTGGGTATGTGTGTGCGCCAAGGAAGGTAGCCTTAATCGGAATGGGAGAGATGTCTTTGAGTCGGCGAATGACCCGAAGCATTTTTAGCTCATTCTCCAAGTCAAGTCCATAACCGCTTTTAATTTCCAAGGCGCCGGTCCCCATCGCTATTAATTCTTGTACCCGGTGCAAGGCCGACTTGTACAAATCCTTTTCGCTAGTCAGGGCCATCTTAGCTGCAGAGTTGAGAATCCCTCCTCCGGCAGCTGCAATTTCTTCGTAGCTCTTGCCCTGAATCTTCATCACAAACTCTTCTTCCCTGGAGGCCGGAAAAACCAAGTGCGTATGTGAATCGACAAATGCCGGAAGAACCATTTTACCCGTCGCGTCAATAATGCGATCACTATCGTGTGCCGGCGACTGCACATCCTCTTTGGGCATTACACCGAAGTCCTTTATTTTCTGGTCTTCAATCAAAAGCCAAGCGTTTTCCAAGTAAGGGAAATGAGCCATGTCGGCGCCGGCTTTAAAAGGCTGATTGGTATCGAGAATGCCGTAAAGACGGCTGATATGACGTATGAGGGTGCGCATCGCTACAAAAATGACCTATTTAGAAGGGAATTGAAAATTTATCCCCTCCAATATGCGGCATTCTGTACCTTCGGATGTATGAATACACTGGATCGATTGAAAAAGCCTTTGGTACATGGAAAACAAACCTTTATAGCGAATACAGCCGTGGTGATTGGCGATGTGGAGATGGGCGATAATTGCAGCGTTTGGTTTGGGGCCGTGATTCGTGGCGACAGTGATATCATCCGTATCGGTAACCGAAGCAATGTGCAAGACAATGCCGTAATTCACTGTGATCCGGGAGCGCCGGCTATTATTGGCGACGATTGCGTTGTTGGTCACTCGGCAATTGTACACGGTGCACAGCTGGGAAATGCTGTCTTAGTCGGAATGCACGCTACGGTATTGAATAATGCTAAAATTGGAAACAATGTAATCATCGGAGCGAATGCGCTTGTAACCGGAGGTACGGTAATTCCCGATAATTCACTTGTGTTGGGGAGTCCGGCGAAAGTGGTAAAGACCTTGACTGACGACCAGATTCAGGGAATCTACGAAAATGCCAAAGTCTATGTTGAAAAGGCTGAGGCTTACCTCAGTCTTTAAACTAGAGTAATTCTTTCACCAGTTCGGGCGGACGGCCAATCACCGCTTTGGTGCCTTTTACGACTACCGGTCTTTCCATCAAAATAGGATGATCTACCATGGCCTGAATCCAATCTGATTCGCTCAGGTTTTTTCCTTTGAATTCATCCTTGAAGATGCTTTCTCCTTTGCGGATCAATTGCTCAGCCGGAATGCCCAGTTTCGCAATCAGATCGGTGAGTTCAGCTTTGTTTAACGGGGTTTTTAAGTATTCAATGATAGTGGGTTCGGTGCCCGAATCTTGAATCAATTGAAGCGTTTGTCTACTTTTCCCGCAGCGGGGATTATGGTAAATAGTAATCGATGCCATAGCGCAAAGATAGTCAAGGGCTTTAAGACACTTGAAAGTAAAAATATTGGATTTTGCTTTGAGGAATGAATCTTGTACCTACATTTGAAGCAGGCAGTCTATGCAAATCCAAATCTCAAATAGCGCCCAAGAAACCAAGAAGTCCGGTAGCCAAGGGAAAGAAAAAACCCGTGAACAGGCACACCGTGTATCATTAGCACCTGATCAAGATGTGAAGCAGAAATCTGCTGGCAACGATTAGGCTCTTGTGAATTTGACCAACTTGGTATAAAGCTCATCCGGCTTGAATGGCTTCGTTACGTGATCATTCATCCCGATTAGCTTGGAGACCTCTTTGCTGTCTAGCAAAGCCGAAGCCGTTAGGGCGATAATAGGTGTTTCCGTATTGAATTTCCGAATCTCTTTAGTGGCTTCATAGCCGTCCATTACCGGCATCTGTAAATCCATCAAGATCAAGTCGTACTTGACTTCGCTTACTTTTTCTACGGCCACTTTTCCGTTCTCAGCAACTTCGTAGTCACAACCCCATTTGCTCAAGAAACTTTTCGCTACAAATACATTTACTGCATTGTCTTCCACCAGCAGAATGCGTTTGCCATTGAGCGAATCTTTCGGCACTACTGCCGTTGTATCAGCTTCGTCGCTGCTTTGTGTTTGAAGCACTTTAAGCGGGATAGTGAAATGGAAAGTTGATCCCTTGCCTTCTTGACTTTCTACTTTGATTTCGCCACCCATCAATTCCAACAAGCGCTTGGATATCGCTAAGCCCAGCCCTGTGCCGCCGTATTTCCGTGTTGATTTAGTGCTAGCCTGGCTGAAGCTTTCAAAGAGACGCGGTAAAAATTCTTTCGGCATGCCTATGCTTGTATCTTGAATAGCGATATGGTAGATTGCCCCTTGGTCGTCTTGGTTTTGGCAGCTAACCTTCGCTGTAACTTTGCCGCCTTTGGTAAACTTGGTTGCGTTAGAGATCAGGTTATTGAGTACCTGAGTTAATCTAAGTTTATCACCCCGAACGCCGGAAGGAACAGACTCATCCATCTCTAATGCCAAGGTGTTTTCGAGTTCGTCTGCTCGGAGTTTGTTTTCATTCAGCACCTTTTTCACCAGGTCACGCAAGTCGAATTCTTCTTCCATCAACTGGAGCTTTCCGGCTTCTATCTTATTGTAGTCGAGGATATCGTTTACTAAGATTTGGAGGTTATTAGCTGAGAAATGCAGGGTTTGGATTTTCTCTTCCCATGCGGTGCTTTTCAGTTCGTCGTGGAGAATATGCGATAATCCGATAATGGCATTCAGCGGTGTGCGTATCTCGTGGCTCATGATGCTCAAGAATTCAGACTTAGCCATGTTGGCGTTAATCGCTTCTTCCCTTGATTCAATGAGGTTGGTTTGCGCATTGGCGTTGTCAATGCCCGATGCCAGTACGTTAGCAGCAAGCTTTAAAACGTCAATTAGCATGCGAGCATAGTCCTTGTCTTTTTGTTCCCAAACGATGATCCAACTCGGTTTTGGAAGTGCCTTTGTTTCGAGTGGAATATGAGCGAAAACCAATTCGTTTCGCTCCTGAATATGAAGTAGGTTTTGAAGTTTTTCCGTTTTCAAGTGAGTCAGAAACTGATCTAACTTAACTTCATCAATATGACCAAAGCTCAATAGCTTCTCATCTTCCAGGTGAATATGTTCCGGCAATACCAGCGTAGCTCCGGTGGCTTGCGATTCATGCAGTATCTCAGGTTGGTGCTTAGCGAAGATTTTGGTCCAATGTGTTCCGTGCAGCAACTCTTCGCCTAAAAGTGAAACTTGCGATAAGAGCTTAGCATTGATTTGAAGGTTCAGTTCCGTCCGCTTCCAAGTGGTAATATCGCGCAGGCTCAGGATATAACCGGTTTCATGCCCTTGCTGTTTTTTTCCTTCAATCTTTCTGAAGCTTAAGCTAAACCAGCCGTCGGGTTTGGATTTTAACTGAACCTCGGTGGTGTAAACCGGACTCAAATCCAGTCTTTCGGTAGCCTTGTTTAAATCAATGCCGCTCGCCTCAAACCATTTGTCAGCATTGTCTCCTGCTTTCAAGCTGCGGTTAAAAAGTTGACGAGCAGTATCGTTTTGTTCTACGATTTTTAAGTCTTGACCAAACAAAAAGACGGCATCCTGCAAGCTGTTGAATAACTGCTCGTAGGCCATAGGTTGGATGGATAGAAATTTACGTTGGAAAACTTCGTAAATAACGATGAGCCCGGTGATGGTAAAGGAAAATGGGGTAGGGTCGAATCCTTTGATGGGTATAAGCTTGAGCAGGTAAAATAGGTTGCCAATCCAAGGAATAAATGCAGCAATAACGATAAGTGTTATGCTTTTTCGTTGGGCTGACGAGGCTTTGATGGCTGAATAAACCAAAAGAACCGAGCCAATTAAAAGTGAGATATAAATCCCAATGACTAAAAACCAGAAGAACTCGCCGTATTGAAAAGTAGAAGAGAAGTCGCCCGGACTTTTTGTACTTGACACGTAGATGAGGTGATGGTATTCATTGAGCTGAATAAATGTGATGAGGCCAAATAACAGCAACAATACCCTTGGTAAAATTTTAGCTCGTATGTTTTTAATGATGCCGGAATATTCCAAAGAAAAGAGCATCCAAAAAGTTGGTGCGCCTAAGATTCCGGCGTACGACATCAAAGAGATACGTTCAATTACTTTAATGTCATTGGTGAGGGCGCTCACGCTGTCGCAGATACACCACCAAGAAATAGCAAACATTACCGCAGCAAAACTCGTTGCTCCGGGAATGCTTTTTCGTTGAGCAGCCACCACACCGGTAACGCTTGTTACAACGGCAGATAGGGTTAGAATAACTTGTAAAAAGAGTATGCTGTTCAAGGGCGGGAATCTCTACCTAACGAAGGTAACCTGTAGGTAGCGAATTATACAAGTACTAGGCAACAACCTGTTCCATCAATTGGTATAATTGATCAGGTCTGTAAGGCTTGTACAATACATCATCAAAAAGTCCTTGAGGTAATTCAGAAACTTCCGATTCATTGGCTGCTGTTAGACCGATGATGCGCACATTGCTTCCGTTTTGGTTGGCCATTTCACGGATGCGTTCAGCGGCCTCTTTACCATCCATAATTGGCATGTGCAAGTCCATTAGGATTAAGTCGTAATGGCCTTCTGCTGCTTTGGTATA
Source organism: Bacteroidota bacterium (assembly GCA_006226545.1). Lineage (GTDB taxonomy): Bacteria > Bacteroidota > Bacteroidia > UBA8524 > UBA8524 > M1806. Next base: position 63,068 of record SBGR01000010.1, read on the forward strand.
GCATTCCAATCCGTTCTTGGCCCATTCTGCCTGCGCATTCACGCGGTTCATGAGCATCTTTAGAATCAGAATATTTTGTTCGTGGTCTTCGGCAATCAGAAGTTTCTTGTGTTTTGGCCAGGTGAATTGGTTATTGGTTTGAAGCTTCGGGGCTGAGATGGTGCTGGTTTTTACCGACGCCACTTTCACATCAAAATGGAAGGTAGAGCCTTCACCTAATTTACTTTCAACAGAAATTTGACCGCCCAATAACTCTAAAATTCCCTTAGAAATGCTCAGGCCTAAACCAGATCCACCTTTGCTCCGTGACATAGAGAAATCTTCCTGGTGGAATGGCTCAAATACTTTCTTCAACCCTTCTTCGCTCAAACCGATACCGGTATCGCTAAAGCTGAAGCGGAGGTGAATAGAGTTGTCGTTTTTTTCGATGATGGAAACTTTAAACTGAATTTTACCGGTGTCGGTAAACTTCACCGCATTGGATAATAAGTTATCGATTACCTGTCTGAGTTTTCTAGAATCTACTTCTACCTTCTCCGGCAAGTCATCGCTAAGGATGATCTCAGATTTTAATCCTTTGAAATTGGCATCTAATTGATACGGGAAATACACCTCGTTTAGCCAGGTACGTAGGTTGATAATCTCGGTTTTAATAGAGCTTTGGCCTGATTCCAAATTATTCAAGTCAAAGATTTCATCTACCAGTTTATTTAATTGATCAGCTGATTGAAGCTGAATGCGCAACTTTTCTTTGGATTCGTCGCTCATGTGCTGATCCTGGGTAAGCAACTCTCCAATATTTCGAATCACGTGCAATGGCGTGCGAATTTCATGGCTCACCACACTCAGGAATCGGGTTTTTGTATTCAAGGCCTTTTGCAGGCTTTCCTTATTGTGCTCTAGCTCACTGGTTTTTTCTTGTAACTCAGCATTATTGGAGGCTAAGGCAGCTTGGTGCTTTTGCAATTCCTTGCTTTGCTTCTGCATGCGGCTGTTTTGCCAGATATAAAGGATGAAGCCAATTCCGAGGAGAAGGGCTAAAATCATCCAGTACATGCGGATTTCTTTTTGGGTATTGACATCCTCTTCTAGCTCGGCCATACGTTGCTCATTTTGCTCTGAAGCATATTGCTGCATCAGTTCTTCGGATGCTAATTCTGCCTCCCAAGTCTGAAGTGAATCTTCGGTGCCTTTCCATAAGATATAGGATGCCAAAGCAGCTTCCGGATTTCTTGCAGCTTCGTGTACCTGCCATTCCAGCTCGTATACTTTAGCGAGTAAAGGGAAGCTGTTGATTTTCTCTACCAATACGGTGGCTGAGTCTATGTAGATTAGTGATGCTTGGTATTCTTTCTTCTCGAAGTAGAAGTTTGCAATGTTTAAGTAGGCATCGGCCAAAACCGGTGTGTTTCCACTTTGTTTGATATTGGCAATGGCTTTTTGGTATGCTTCAGCGGCTTCACTCCATTGACTCATGCCCGAATAAACGCGAGCCAGGTAGGCATAATCGCTGCCAATGTATTCTGGGTCTTGCGTTATTTCATCCAATTGAAGCGCCATGGTGAAATAGCCTTCTGCACCTTTAAAATTACCTTGATTTGATTTGTTGATGCCTAAATTGACATAGGCCATCGCGCGTAAATCTTGGTTATTTTGTTGTTCGCCAAGTTTCAATACTTCTTTGAAAAGGCTGTCTGCCGACTCAAAGCGGTTTAGGTGGCTGAGAATTAATCCCAAATTATTTAACCCATGAGCTAAGCCCATGGAGTCTTTCAATTCTTTAAAGAGATTGATGGCAAGTTTATACTGACCAATGGCTTCATCCCATTTACCTGAGCGGTCTAGAATAATGCCCTTTTGGTTGTAAAAATCAGCTTCGGTGCGGGTGTCTTTTAACTTTTTAGCGAGCGCTAATCCCATTTCTTGGTGTTTGCTTGCCAACCTTAAATAACCTAGGTCGAGGTAAGCATCGCCTAAAGAATAGAGGTAGGCAAGTCGCAATGAATCCAAACTGCTATGACGTAATTCTGCCAAGCTCGACTCCATTTTTTGGGAAGCTAATTTTGGCTGAGTCTGCTTTAGTATAAGGAGTTCTTTGTGACGATCAAGAAGTTCTTTTACCACGCTTTTATTTGGTGCCTCTGTTTCAAAAATAGCAGCTTGGAGCATGGACTCAGAAGCCACGCCTAGCATGAATACAAAGGGGAAGAAAAGACGAAGGATTTGGTACTTCATATTGCCTTAAGGGTTCAAAAATAGAAAGGAATCCAGGCGGAAAAAGCGGTTGACCATCACCTGAGTGCTTTAGTTGATTTAGTGAATGCTTCTATTGTTATTACGTCAAGATTGTAAATAATACGTCTAGCTTTGGGTTTTCTACAACGTAAAACGGCCGAGTCTCCAAGAAGATTCGGCCGTTATATAAGGGGGGATTAAAGAACATTCGAGTGATTCAACTGAGCAGTGTCAAAAAACTCTAATGCAAAGCAAAGGCAATACGGCCGATCAAGAACTACTTAATATTGGTAGTTTTTAGTCTGTCAATTCGTCACACTTCCCGTGCTGGCACATTCTCTGACCAAAGGAGAGAAAATTAACAAGCTTAGAATTGTAGTATATGAGTACCATGAAAGGATCTATTCAGGTTAACACGGAAAACATCTTCCCAATCATTAAGAAGTTTTTGTATTCCGACCATGAAATCTTCTTACGCGAATTGGTTTCAAACGCGGTTGATGCCACCACCAAATTGAAGGCTTTGTCATCGCTAGGTGAATTTAAAGGTGAGTTGGGTGAACTTTTTATTGAGGTGAAAGCTGACAAAACTGCGGGAACACTGAGCATCATCGACCGTGGTGTGGGTATGACAGCCGAAGAAATTGATAAGTACATCAATCAAATCGCTTTTTCGGGTGCTGAGGAGTTTGTGCAGAATTATAAAGATGCAGGCGAAAGTGGCATCATTGGGCACTTTGGATTAGGATTCTACTCTGCCTTTATGGTAGCCAAACAAGTAGAGATTCGCACCTTGTCTCATAAAGAAGGTTCGGTTGGAGCGCGTTGGACTTGCGACGGTAGCACCGAGTTTACCATTGAGCCATTTGAAGAAAAGACTGAACGTGGAACAGAAATCATCCTCCACATCGATCAAGAAAACCAAGAGTTTTTAGAAGATTCAAGAATTAGCGGACTCCTCGGTAAATATTGCCGCTTCTTGCCTGTGCCGATTAAATATGGCAAGAAAACAGAATACATCGATGATCCATCCGGAGAAAAAGACGAAAACGGAAACGTAAAACGTACCGGTATTGAAGTAGATAATTACGTTAACAACCCGAACCCGATTTGGAGAAAGAGTCCGAGCGAACTCAAAGACGAAGACTATAAAGCTTTCTACCAAGAATTGTATCCAATGGCAGAACCGCCGTTGTTCTGGATTCACCTCAACGTAGATTATCCGTTTAACCTAACCGGCGTATTGTATTTCCCGAAGGTGAAAAACGAGTTGGAGCTGCAGCGCAATAAAATTCAGTTGTATTCAAACCAGGTTTTCGTAACCGATGAGGTTAAAGACATCGTTCCGGAATTTTTGATGTTGCTCCACGGCGTTATCGACTCACCGGATATTCCGTTGAACGTATCTCGTAGCTTCTTGCAAGCAGATCAAAATGTAAAGAAGATTACCGGACACATCACTAAAAAGGTAGCCGACAAACTTGAAGAACTCTTCAAAGCAGACCGCGAAGCCTACCAAGAGAAATGGGATAGCTTTGGACTTTTTGTGAAATACGGTTCAGTGAGCGAAGAGAAGTTTGCTGATAAGTCGCTGAAGTTTGCCTTGCTCACCAATACAGACAAAGAATACTTCACTTTAGAAGAATACAAAGAGAAGATCAAAGCGGCTCAAACCGACAAAGAAAATAAGGTGGTGATGCTGTATACCAGCAACCCGAAGATGCAGGCTCCGTTTATTGAAACAGCCAAGAAAAGAGGCTACGACGTGGTTAACTTCGACGGTCCTTTGGATACCCACTACATCGGGTTTTTGGAAAGCAAAGACAGCGATTTGAAGATTATTCGTGTAGACGCGGATGCCATCGATAAGCTGATAGACAAAGGCGAGAAACGTGAATCTGTATTGAGCGATGCGCAGGTGGAAGCCTTGAAAAACGACTTCACCGGGTTCATCAACAATGAAAACACAGAGATTCAAGCTGAGCCACTTTCACCGGATGATCACTTTATCACCATCATCAAACCTGAATGGGAGCGCCGCATGAAAGAGATGAGCCAAATGGGTGGCGGTATGGATTTCTACGGCATGATGCCTGAGCGTCGCGTTGTGTTGATCAATACCAATCATAACCTGGCCTCACGTGTAGAGCAACTTAGCGATGCTGAGCAGAAAAAGGCTTTCCTCAGTCAGAGCTATGATTTGGCTTTATTGTCGCAGCACATGTTAGAAGGAGAGGCACTAGAGCGTTTCATCCGACGAACAGAAGAAATGATGAAATAACATCCAATAGATTAAGCCGGCTAGTCCGGCTTTTTTTATGCATCTCCATGTATCTTTGAGCCATGCTTGAAAACGCATCGCTTAAGTCCTACCATACTTTCGGAATAGAAGTAAAAGCCAGGTTTCTGGTTGAGGTTCACAGTCCGGAAGAACTGCAAGCCTTTTACCAAGATCCGGCATTTGCCGCGCTTCCCAAGTTGATTTTAGGAGGTGGTAGCAATGTCTTGTTTACCCAAGATTTTCCCGGATTGGTGCTTGTGAACAGGTTACAAGGTATTGAGGTACTTGCGGAGGATGACTTTGAAGTGCACCTCAAAGTGGCCTCGGGCGAGAACTGGCATGCGCTAGTACAGTATTGTGTTGAGCGCAATTGGGGAGGCATAGAAAACCTTTCATTAATACCGGGCACTGTGGGTGCCGCTCCGATGCAAAATATTGGTGCCTATGGTGTGGAGATTAAAGAGGTATTGGAGAAAGTTGAGTTCTTGAATTTGGAGAACTTCGCTAGTCAAACCTTAAGCAATGCCGATTGCCAATTTGGTTACCGTGAGAGCATTTTCAAACATGAGTTAAAAGGCAAGGCCTTCATTACAGCTGTTTACCTCAAGCTTCAAAAACGCGGTCACCTGCTGAAGATGAACTACGGCGATATTCGCGATAAGCTGGAGGAAGCCAGGGTGAATGAGCCGGGCATAGCCGATATAAGCAAGGCGGTTATCGCCATTCGGCAGAGCAAATTGCCTAATCCGGCAGAGCTGGGCAATGCGGGCAGTTTCTTCAAAAACCCCATTGTGGCTGAAACAGTCTTACATCAGATCCAGACTACCCATCCTTTGGTGCCATTTTATCCTGCCGGCGAAGGCTTAGTGAAAGTGCCTGCCGGTTGGCTGATTGAGCAAAGCGGATGGAAAGGAAAAAGGGTAGGGAATACCGGTAGCCACGCTAGGCAGGCCTTGGTCTTGGTGAATTACGGAGATGCTAAAACGGAAGAAGTGCGCGACTTAGCTTATGCTATCATAGCCGACGTTGAATCTAAATTCGGAATCCGACTACACCCGGAGGTGAATTTTGTTTAGTCGATAGACCATAGACCATGGACGATGGTTGTTAAATGGAGTACAATAATCGAACTTACAGTCAACAGTCAACAGTCAACAGTCAACAGTCAACAGTCAACAGCCCTGTACTATTTCCCCATGGCTCTGCGCATGGCCATCATATAGCCCAGGTGCAATCCTGCATGTACGCCTGCAAAGTGAACGGCTTCTTGTGCATTGTACAAAGAAGCACCGTAGCTTGTTTCATAAGCTTCGTATTCGTTCAAAGCACCTGCACCGGCCAATTGAGGAAGGTCGCTCATAAATTTTTGATGAATCGCGGAGAGTTCCATCAATTCTTCACGGGTGCATTCAACTTTACCATCGGAGTCTTTTCTGAACTTGGCAAGCTGGCGCAGGTTAATCTGCAATTCTTGTCCGCTGAGTTTTAAAACCAGCAACTGACAGGTTACAATGGTATGCCCGAAGTTCCACGCTATGGTATTGTTGATACCCGGAATTTGGCGGTTGAGGTCTTCATCGCTCAATGATTCCAAAATGCGCAACATGTTTTGATGGGTCACGCTCAGTACACGTAAACTAAGGGAGGTAATTTCCATACCGCAAGGTTAGCATATACTTGGCCTTGTTCAAAGTAGAATTCACTTTTAGCGATGAAGTTCTTATCGATCAAAAAAACATATTGCATTCACTTAACATTGGCTTACTATTTTGCCGGCGCTTGAAACAACGTATCTTATTTATTGTCAATCCAATCTCAGGAGGAAAAGGCAAAGCCGGATTCCCTGAATTGCTTCAAAACAACCTAGATCATGCTCGGTTTGAATCTACCGTTTGGGTCTGGGAAAATGGAACCGATGCTACTGCCAGAGCAGAGTTAGCCGTTAGCGAAGGCTACGATGCTGTTGCTGCTGTTGGTGGCGATGGTACCGTGCATGCTGTTGCAAGAGCTTTAGTTCATACTTCAGTAGCATTGGTTATTATCCCCATGGGCTCAGGCAACGGACTTGCCCGCTACTTGAAGATTCCGCTGAATACGAAAAAGGCCATTCAAAGCATTGGAAACGTGGAGCCGCGCAAGATGGACATGATTTCTTTCAACGGACTTTTGTACAGCAATGTGGCCGGCGTTGGCTTTGATGCGCATATCGGTGCCTGTTTCGCTAAATCCACATCACGAGGTTTATGGGGCTATGTGAAGTCGATAACCCAAGAATTGTTTCACTATAAAAGCGATACGTATAGCCTGAATTGGGAAAATGGAACCTGGTCGGGGAAGGCCTTTCTGATCAGCATAGCCAATGGAGCGCAATGGGGTAATAATGCATGGATCGCGCCGAGTGCTTCGTGTTTTGACGGACTCATGCAGGTGGCAATTTTGAAACCATTCAGCTGGTATCAGGTACCCGGGATTGCGCTGGCTTTGTTTCGCAAAACGGCAGATAAAAGCAGTTACTTCAATCAGTTTTCTTGCAGTGAACTGACACTTAAAAGAGAAGATCACGTGGTGTTTCACCTCGACGGTGAGCCTTTGGATGGTGAGGAAACAGTTCAGTTGAATGTATTAGCCTCCGCGATCACGCTTTGGCATTGAGTGCGGCTTCTTTCTTTGCCTTGTATTGAACAGCCAAAGCATTGCCAACGGCGCCGGCAATAACCAAAAACATTCCTGCTATACTGAGCCAATTGTAGGTTTCGCTAAACAAGAAGTAGCCAAAGCCTAAGGCGTAGAAGATGCCGAAATATTGAAAGATAGCTACTCCCGCCAAATTGGAATGCTGAAAGGCACGGGTCATAAATACCTGTCCGTATTGCGTGGTAATTCCAATCCCAATCAGAATTAACCATTCGAGCATGTCTTTGGGCCATATCCAAGTGTTAATGGCCGGAATAAGTACCAATGGAAGCGTAACCAAGGGAAAATAAAAGACCACCACATTTGGATCGTCGTTTTTTCCAATCTTCCGAATCATATTGTAAGCTGCACCGGAAGCCACCGCACTGCCAATGCCCGCCAATAAGATGAGTAGTTCAATGCGGGCATCAAATCCACGAATCACCAATACGCCGGCAAAAGCCAAGGCATAAAAGAGCCACGTAAACCACGACATTTTCTGTTTGTTGATGAAAATAGCCAATACGGCTGTGAAGACTGGCGATAAATACTGGATGCTCACAGCAGCGGCTAGAGGCATGTGTTTAAGCGTGAGGTAATACAAGGTCAAGCCAATAAAACCGAAGACACCCCTGAGAATCAGATGTTTTTTATCGTTTCCAAAAGGATTGAGTCCGTGTTTCTTTATTACAGCATAAGAAATCAATAAAGTAACCAGCGCTCTGAAAAAGATCAATTGGAAGACGCTGTAATTGTCGGCGTAACGCACCAAAACATTCATCAATGCTAGAAAAAAGCCTGAAAGCAGAATGTTTGAAATCGCCTTATTCATCGCGCAAATGTACAGGTTCTTGTCCTTAACACAATTTGCTTCGCGCTTGACACAATCGGCCCGGAGTGCGAATTCTGTTAAAGAATGTTCCGTTTTTGTTAAAGTGTCGGGTTTGGCTGTTTCAGATTTGTGGCATCAAATCGATGACAGTTATGAAAACCTTATTTACTGCTTTCGCTCACGATACTAGAACCAAAAAAATGAAAAGACTAATCAACCTAAGCTTAGTAGCCTTGTTAAGCACAGGCTCGCTTTCAGCACAAAAATTACCGGGTACGGCAGACAGTACCTTCAATGGAAATGGCTATGGCCTTTATCGCTTCGGCGACAAACATGCACAATTGGGCAGTGGCTATATTGACCAGAATGGCAAACTTGTAATCATTGGTGGATCCATCAATGCACAGAACAAATGGGATGTGGGCTTAACCCGCTTAAATATGAATGGAAGCGAAGACATGTCCTTCCGTAACAATGTGGGACCTTCTCATATCGACTTCAACAACGGTGAAAATGATGGTGTTTCGAATATTGCGGCGACCAAAGATGGTGGCGCTATAGGTGTTGGAACATTTACCGGACAAAACGGTACCGATATAATGGTAGTGAAATTTGATGCTACCGGAACTGTACAGCTAAACTTTGCAACAAACGGATACCTTACCCATGAAGTAGATCCGGGTTACGAAAAAGTGACCCACGTTTTGGAAGACAAAAATGGCAAGTTTGTGCTTTTAGGCGATTTGCCTTTTTCGCTCAAAAAAATGTTTGTAATGCGATTGAACTCCAACGGTACAATCGATAGCAGCTTCAGCGGGGACGGTATCATGTACCTCGACCCAATGGATTTATCCAATACACCGGCGGCACTTTTGGAAAGACCTCAAGGTGGTTACTATGTGGTTTCAAGAACTTCAGGAAATGGAGCTACCTATGTAAGTGTTACTTCGGTTTCCAATAATGGTAATATCAATATCGACTTAGGCGGACCGGGTGAAGTAAGCTTGAAAGTAAATGGAAATGATGCTTCGCCAATTGATGCGGTTTACCACAACGGTTCAATCTTCATCTGTGGCACTTATCCAAGTGCCCAAGGCAATGACGACGGCTTTTTGGCTCGTTTGGAAAAAGACGGAACATGGAATACGACATTCGCAGGAACCGGCTTTGCTCGCATCGTTCACAACCTAGCTAACCCATACGATGAAGAAGTATTGAGTATGTGTATAGCTCCTGATAGCTCTATTTTTATCTCTACCATCGCTCATACACCAGACACGTTAACCTTGATGTTATCCCGTTACAAAACGGATGGTAATGTGGAAGGATTATTTGGTAATCAGAATGGTCGTCACCACGAGTATGCAATCGCCGACACGGTTTCTCAATTTGGCTTATATGATTTGGTATTGGATACCGGCTCTCAACGCCTTTATGTTTTGGGTAGCCAATCTAACCCAAGTCAAAGTGGATTTTTTGTATACGCTACGTATACCGGTGAATTTGAAAAAGCCTCAGGTGGCGGAACCGGCATCTACACTAAAACTGAACAAGTTCGTGTATTTCCAAACCCGGCTGGCCAATGGTTGCAGCTTGACTTGAGCGATGATCAGCCTGTTGCAGTTAAAATCTACGATGTTCAAGGTCGCGAAGTGCTGCAGTCTAATTCAGCTCGCCTGAATACCTCTGCACTACAAAACGGTATTTACTACCTCCGCGCAGAACAAGCCGGCAAATTATTCAATGCCAAAATTCAAATCCTGAACTAATGACAGTTATAAATAAAATTGTAGCCTGCTTTGGAGTTGCCCTTTTGGGTGTGCTCCAAGTACAGGCACAGATGTACGGGGCGGCAGATAGCGCCTTTGGTACCAACGGAATGAAATCCGTTGACTTTGGAAGTAAAACTGACCAGTGCAGAAGTTCGGTGCTCGATAACCAAGGCCGTATTTGGCTTGGCGGTTATACCGAAGGAAACGTTTCCATCAACTCCAGCTTCACTCGCTTAGACACACTGGGTGGATTGACACCCGGTTTTAAAGACAACGGAATCGGAGTTTTGGATTTTGATCCAAACGGCAATGAAGGGGTCTTCTGCATGGCCGTTGACCAAAGCAATCGCGTTTACGGTGTGTCTTTGATTGATGGAGCTGTGAGTGGAGATGTTCTCGTATTCCGCATGAACCTTGAAGGTGTTTTGGATACCAATTTTGGTAAAAACGGATACCTTACTCACGAGGTGAGTTCAGCGGATGATTTTCCTCATTCCATGCTGATTGACGAGAATAACCGTCCGGTTATTATGGGATATTCTGAATTGGCTACAGACGATTTGTTTGTGCTTCGGTTATTGGAAAATGGCGATCGCGATAGCAGTTTTTCTGCGGATGGAGTTGCCTTTTTTGATCCTTTGAACTTGGATAACTCCCCTGCAGGTATAGCGATTCGTCCTACCGCCATGGGAGGTGGTTATTATATCGGTTCTTATCAAAACCAAGGCGGTTCAAAGGTGGCCAGCATTACCAGTGTTTCAAAAAACGGTAACCTGAACATTGATTTGGGTGGACCGGGTATGGCTCATTTCAGAAAATCAGGATGGAGCACAACGTCACAAGATATAGTGATGATTGGCAGTCACCTATACATTGGTGGTACCTATAGAGGAAGTAATGACAACCAAGATGCCTTTATCTCATGCATAGGCTTGGATGGCAAATTGAATGTAGACTATGGAGATAGCGGTTCTGTCGTTATCATCAATACACCGGCAAACTTAGATCATGAGGCATTCTATAAATTGAAAGTTGCAAGTGATAGCTCAATTTATGCGGCTGGTATTGCTCAAATCAATGGTGATTACCTTATTCTTACTGCGCACATAGACCCATCAGGCAGCAAAGTAGGATTGTTTGGAAATAAGGGTGGTTTTCATATCACCGCCTTGCTAAATGGATCTACAAGCTTTAGCGTTACCGGAATGGCCATCGACGATGTACGAGGAAGGTTATTTGTTACCGGTGCATTTGAAATCAATTCTGAAATTGATGCCTATGCCTATGCTTTTAAAACGAAGGCTACCACGCCGGCCGGTCCTAATGCCGTTCAGATGCTTGTCAAACGATTGACTGTGTATCCAAACCCAAGCAGAGGTTCGGTGAATTTACCTGAAATGGAACACGGTGAACTTGGTGTTTACGCTTCAAATGGCCAATACATGGGAATGTTTGAAATTGAAAATGGACAAGTTTCATTGCCTTCTTCACTGAGAAGTGGTGTATATTTTCTGCGTGTGACAGATGGAAATACTGTCTATACAGCTAAATTGAACCTGATTAAATAGAATACATGTCGTTCATCGTTCTAGAATACTTAAAGAAATCCGTAAGACCCGGAGGAACGCCTACCCGCTTGAAAGAGTGGGCAGGCTTCATTCTCTGGACGCAGGCTTTAGTGCTTTATCTCGCTAATGCCATAGCAGACCCCATGTCGATTGACATGGGCCTGGTAGTGAGCGTAACGGTATTGGTTTGGCTATTCTGGTTCACGTTAAATCCGAGGCTGCAGGTTCCGATGCTGCAGCTGCTTATTTATTTCGGACTTTTTATTCAGGTGCTGGCGGTGTATCGCACAGACGCCGATATATCAGGTACCATTTACTTTATGGTGTGGTCTTCGGTGGCATTGTTGGCTGAACGCAGGGAGTACACCAATTTTGCCGCCGGGCTGAGCACCATGATGCTGGTCTTTTTTGGATTGGCCTGGTCTGTCTACCAAGCAGACGATCATTATATTTCGGGTGCAACTTCTATCGCTACCTTTATTAGTGGGAGTGTGATTGCACTCATGAACTTTTACCTCCTTTTGGTAGATTACCGGGGAGGCTTGCTCAAGATTGAAAACCTCCGAGAACAATTTGAGCGATTGGAGAAGATATCGGAATCGATGTCGGAAATCTTAAGTAAAAAAGAACCTGTTTCTCTTTTGCTCTGGCACGTGGCCCAGCGTTGCATGCCGCTCATGGAGCTGGATGATTTTGTGATTTACCTCTACGATGAAAGCAGCGGAACACTCAAACAAGTAGCAGCCTATGGAATCAAATCCGAAGGTCGGGAAATACAAAACCCCTTGGAGATTAAACCGGGAGAGGGTGTAGTTGGACGCTGTTATGCTGAAGGCAGAACCATACGGGTGATGGATACCAAGGAGATAGACTTCTACTTGGTGGATGTAGAGAATCACCGTTCTGAATTGGCGGTTCCAATTTTCAGTGGCGATAAGGTGGTGGGTGTGCTGGATTCAGAAAGCGCAGAGCCGGGTTTTTACAAGCTGCATCACATGCGGTTTTTTGAAATCATTGCTAGTTTCTGTGGCATCAAAATCACGGATGAACAGGCGCAATCGCAAATACACGAGGCAGAATTAGCCAAACAGTTGGCGGAGCAATTCAAAGAGTTGGATGAGTTAAAGAATCGCTTTATCTCCAATATCTCGCACGATTTAAAAACGCCTTTGTCTTTAATCAAAGGTCCGGCCCAGCAGATTCAAAAGACCAGTCAGGAAGAGGAGACCCTTAAGCATGCTGCCTATATTCAAAAGAATACAGAACACCTTTTACACATGGTGGAGCAGCTTCTGCAGCTTCAGCGCTTGGATCATGGTTTGAAGCACCTTTACCCGGAACGCTTCCAACTTTGCGATATCATTCAACCATTGGTGGAGCAGTTTGAATCGCTTATTGAGCGAAAGAAAATCCACCTCGAAGTGAAGCGTTGCGAGGTCATCATGTTTACTGATCGCTTTAAGTTGCAGCAGTGCGTTCACAACCTTTTGCAAAATGCCTTTAAGTATACGCCTGATGGCGGCTCAGTAGGAATTAAGATTTTCCGCAAACCTGACGATGGCGATTTGTTTATTGAAGTTTGCGATAGCGGACCGGGCATTTCCCAAGAACACCACAGAAAGATTTTTGATCGCTTCTATAAAACCGATGTCAACAACCACGAGGGAACGGGTATCGGGTTATCCTTGGTGAAAGAATACATGGAAATGATCGGTGGAACGGTAGACTATTCTGCCAGTCCTTATGGCGGCGCTTGTTTTACACTGAAGTTAGATCGTAAGCTTTTGGAAAATGTAGATACCGAAACCCAACCAACAACAGGTTTACTCGATACGGAGAATCCGGTGGTTTTGGTGGTGGAAGATCATCCTGAATTAAATGAATTTATAGCGAGCAGCTTACGTTCTCAGTACCAGGTTATTCAGGCGTTTGACGGACAAGAGGCTTGGAAGAAAGTGCAAGAAGATATGCCGGATCTGGTATTGGCCGATTTGATGTTGCCGCATATGCAAGGGGAGGAATTGCTTCGCCGAATCAAAGAAGACGATAACCTAGCGCATATTCCGGTGGTGATTTTAAGTTCGAAAAGTAAGGTTCCGGATAAAGTGGAGCTCTACGGTTTGGGTGCGGAGAATTACCTGGTGAAGCCGTTTGATGCGGATGAACTTTTAGCCGTTATCAAAAATTGCTTCGAGCGAAGAAAACAACTGCAGCAATTGCTTTCGGATAAAGGCATTGTGTTAAAAAAGCAGCATAACCTGAGTCCGGAAAACGAATGGATGAATGAGTTGATGCAATTGATTCGAGAGAATTTGGATAGCCCTGAACTAAGCGGTGCATTCATTGGAGAATCGTTGGGCATGGGCCGAAATCGCTTGCAAAGGGAATTAAAAGCGGCTACCGGATTATCGCCAGCGGAGTTTATTCGTTTTGTGCGCTTGGAAGAAGCCAAAAACTTGCTTGAGAATTCTAAGCTGACGGTTTCTGAGGTGGCCTATTCTGTGGGCTTCAATAATTTGAGTTATTTCACCCGGTCTTTTAAAACACAGTACGATGTTCTTCCATCGGAAGTGAACAGAGCGGCAGAAGTTTAATCGGTATTTCTAAGTTGATAAAGCATCACGTGACTATTGGTCGGTGGTGCTTTTTGTGTTATTAGCGATAAGCGTAAGTTTTGTTTTGTGCTAAAGGAGTGAGGTAGCTCATGCTGTAGTTTTACCTTGGCTTTTACTTGTTTTGAGCCTGCAATAGAAGCTGCGTTAACACTGGATAATCAAGGTTTGACACAAATTGCACTGGGGGTGAAATTGTGTTATTCAATGCTTCAAATGTGTTAAAGGATTGAGTAGAATGTTTTCAGTTTTGCATCAGTTTATTTGACAGAACTACTATGAAAAAAACAATCCTATTCTCACTGGCCATGGCAGCCAGTTTGGTATCTGGGGCTCAGAAGCTGGGCACCATCGATTCAACTTTTGGTACAAACGGCCGCACTGTAAAAGACGTTACCGGATCAGCTTACAATGAAACCATCACCGGTTCTGCTGTTGGTCCGAATGGCGACATTTATGTATGCGGCTACACCACTACCAATGTAGGAGCCGACTTATTTGTGGCGCATTACGATGCAAACGGACAGCTTGATGCCAACTTTGGTAATAGCGGTATTTTTATTTCTGACCTGAGTTTGGGTGGCGATGACTTTGCCGGAGCGGTTTTGAGAAAGGCCAATGGTAAACTTATGGTGACTGGGTCTACAGCGGGCAATGCTTACCGTGAACCCATGCTTATTCAATTAAATAGCAATGGTTCTTTTGACGCCAGTTTCGGAACCAATGGTGTGGTGAAATACGATTTAGGTATTGCCGCTACTTCAGGGTTTATTGTAGAACGTGCCGATGGAAAAATCGTGATGGGCGGTACTTTTAACAATGGAAGCGACCATGATTTCTATGCACTAACTGTACACCCGGATGGTAGCAGAGCCACAGGCTTTGGAAACAATGGATTTCAGAATTACGGCTTTGCAGGAAAAGATGAGTCTTTGGTAGCCATGCTAACCGATGCTAATAACCGCGTACTCCTCGGTGGAAGTTACAAGGATCAATTCACGGATAAAATTTCCATGATCATGATTGATTCAACCGGTAATGGGGCCTCAGGCTTTGGTTTGAATGGTTGGGTGATGGTTCAAGAAGGATCTTACTTTACCTATTTGAGCGATTTGAAATTTGATGCCTCCGGAAATATTGTTGGAGCAGGTTGGGTAAAGGGAGGCATTAACAATGACGTTTTTATCTTTAGATTATTGCCTAGTGGTTTATTCGATAAGAACTTTGATTCTGATGGAAAGCGTCAGTTTGGGTTGAAAATTGGAAATCCGGCCAACGAATACTTGTATTCAATAAACATTCAAAACGACGGTAAAATCGTGGCGTATGGTTATTATTTAGAGAACAGTATTAAATACGGTTTGGTTATTCGATTCAAGTCGGATGGATCATCTGATCAGGGTTTTGGTGGGCCTTACGGTTACAATTTGATTCCGCATGCCGATTTCAATAATACCCTTTCGGGAAATATCATTGTTCGTCCTTCCAATGAACGTATAATTATGGTAGGTCGCACAAAGGTGAATTCAGATTACGATATGATGTTGGTGGCCATACACGGCACTGAGCCATTCCCGGCAAGCGTTAAAAGCAATGTGAATCAATCGCTAAAGCTATATCCGAATCCGGCACATGAACAATTTGCTGTAGAGGCAGATTGGACAGAAGGTACCTTGGTTTTAATGGATTTGAACGGCAAGGTGATCTCCAGCTGGAATGAGAAATTGCAGACGTATTCCATCCCTGCAAACTTGAAACAAGGGGTTTATGTAGTCAGACTGCAAACAGCGACTGCAACGTTCACTTCGAAAATGATTATCAACTAAAAATATAGTACATAGAAATAAAATTTAAGCCTGTCCTCAATAGGGGGCAGGCTTTTCTATTGGACCAATGTTAAGGGATGCCGAGTGGTAACTTTTGTTCGACGAATTTCTCAGTAGGTGGTAAGTAATTAGTTAACAATTCCATTAATATTGTGGTAGACGTCTAGCCTCAAATTGGACTATTCGTGAAAACCAAACTTTTATGGAGATGAAGATTACAAACTTTAAACGCTCATTCGGGCGCGGCTTTATGCGAATTGCATTAGCCTTCACCATGGTAATGCTGATGGGCCTCACTGCATGGGCTCAACCAGATTATTACAGTTACAACACAGGAACCAGTTACAATGCCTTTCCGCTGAACAGTACCACAAACAAGGTACAGTGGATTTACGATGCAGGTCAGTTCCACTCCAATGGACCTACTGGTAATCCTGCTTTTTCTGGGCTTATTACCCATGTCTATTTCAGACTCGGAACCACAACTAACGGTTCTAGCGTTTACAGCAATTTCACTATCAAGCTAGGCCAAAACGTTGGTACGCAAAGTACTTGGACTAGCACCACCTGGGCTACGGGCTTAACTACTGTGTTTTCACAGGCTAGTTATTCCATGACAGGAGCTTCTCCTACCAGCTGGTACATGGTTCAATTGCAAACCCCGTTTGTTTACGATCCTAGCCTTTCACTGGTAATGGAAATTTCAGTAACCGGCGGAACAGGAAACCAGGTAGCGCAGTATACTGCTAACGGAAGCCGTCGTATTTGGGGTACTTCTGCAGGTGCGTCTGGGTCAAGCTACGGAACTGGTCAGGTTGACTTTGGTTTCGATATCGTTCCTTTGAACGTAGACGTTACATCAATTACTTTCCCAAGTGATATTTGCCAGTTTGAAACCACACCGGTTGAGGTTACGGTTGAAAACACCGATATCGTTGCTCGTGGAGGTTTCTTATTGGAGTACAAAATTAATGGTGTCAGCCAATCAGTTGAGACCTATACTCAACAAATACCAGCCGGGCAAAGTGCCAATTTTATCTTTAACGTACCAACGGCAAACCTCACTACAGGTCCGTTTACCATTTCAGCTAATGTGGTAGGTAAAGCACAGTTTGTAGATCAAGCCTATAACGTAAATGGAGCGCCTGATGGTTCAATAGTAAGTCAAGGTTCCACATTCCAAGGTGCATTCAATTCTGGAACTGCCTTAGATCCGGATATTGTGGCTTACGGTGATCAGATTTCTTATACGATTAGTGCCCCTCCAGGTTATGTAAACAGTAATTACAATTCCACGTGGGCATTTGATTTCTACGAATTTGTTACAGCAAATGGTAGTACTGCAGGTGCTGCACACGTTCAGAATAACCCAAGCGGTAACAACGATGCAACCGTTACCTTTAATCCGGTTCAAGGTCTTTCTGACTCTACCTTTAAAATCCGCTATGCTTTAAGAGAAACAGTTCATAACTGTGTTGCTCCTGTAGTAGAACGCGAAATTTTTGTTGCACCTCGCCCAACAGCCGGTTACACTTCAGGTACGGCTTGTGAGAACGGTCAAATGAAGTTTAAAAACAATAGCGCTGTTACCTCTGGTTTTATCACACATAAATGGTATTTCGGTGATGGTGACTCTTCTACCTTAATTAACCCTTCTCACGTTTATGCAAATGCGGGTACCTACAATACTCAATTGGTAGTAACCACCAACTACGGTTATACTGCAAACTATACCCTTCAAGTAGATGTGTTTGAAAATCCAGATGCAGCATTTGATGCATTAAACGTTTGCGAAGGCAATGCAAATACCTTTACGGATGCTTCTATGATCCCGGGAGGAACTCCTGTGTACGAGTGGAACTTCGGCGATGGCTCTACTTCATCTGCTTCAAGCCCTAGCCACCAGTACGCTACTCCGGGTAACTATACCGTAACCTTGAAAGTAACCACCAACGGTTGTGTTGATCAAATGAGCAAAGAAGTTACCTACGCGCCAATTCCGGTAGCCGACTTCAACTTCAACCAAGTTGATTGCAATAACGACGAAGTTACATTCAGCAATGCTTCTACCTTAGCATTTGGTAACATGGGTTATTCTTGGGATTTTGGCGACGGTACAAACGCGAATTCCAATAACCCTAAACATACCTACAGCTCTTTCGGTAACATCAACGTTACCTTGGTAGCAACTAGCAATTTTGGTTGTACTCACCAAGTGGTAAAAGCGGTTAGCTTGAAAGAAGCTCCAATGGCAGATTTCACCGTAGCTAACTTGTGTAACAAAGACAACGTTTCATTTACCAATACAGGTTCTGAGCCTTCAGGTTTCACTACCGCTTACGAGTGGAGCTTTAACGACGGAAGCACTTCAAATGCTAAAGACTATTCACGCAGCTTTAATGCCATCGGTACTTACACCGTTACTTTGAAAGCACAGTCTTCAAATGGTTGTGTTGACGAGAAAATGGTTAACATCAGCGTAGATGAAAAACCAGTTGCTGGTTTCGTTGCTGCCAATACATGTGAAGGTAGCGATGTACAATTCAATTCTGCTGCTTACGGTAACAACGGTAACTTTACTCATAGCTGGGATTTTGGTTCTAGCATGACTAGCAACTTGATTAACCCAACTCAAAGTTTAGCAACCGGTACTCATGCTGTAACTTTAACGGTTGAGTCTCCAAGCGGATGTAAATCTACATTGACTAAAAACGTTGAAGTATTTGCAAAACCAGTTATCAGCAATTTGGTATTCACTACCTTAAATATTGGTGATGGTAACATGGGCTTGACTGCCGATATCACTCCAGCGAACATTCCATACACCATCTTATGGGGTGATGGTAATAAAACCTTCGGTACTGTAAACGGTCCGGTTGCTGAGCAACACCAATACACACTTGATGGTGTTTGGACTGCTGATATTCGTTTGAACAACAATGGCTGTTTAACTCAAACTACCGTTGATGCAAATGTGAAACGTACCGGAATGGAGCATGTTAATACGACTGCTTTGACTGCTTACCCTAACCCAGCTCGTGATGCCTTCAAGGTAGACTTGAGCAAAGTTGAAGGTTCAGTTAAACAAATCGAAGTATTGAACGCCAATGGCCAAGTGATGAATGTAAACATCGAGATGTTAGAAACATCTGCTGATGTAAACATGAATCAAGTAGCTGCAGGTCTTTACCTGGTACGTGTTCAGACTGAAAACGGAATCTATACCACACGAGTAAACATTACTCGATAGGTCTTAGTATAAAAGCTAAGCGAAGCCCCGGCCTTTGGTCGGGGCTTTTTTATTTGTCTATTTTTTAATGAATTAGGCAGCGAATAATAGTAGAAAGGGTACTTTTACCTACACAGTTGAACACTGTCAAACCAAAACTAGCGTATGAAAAAGATCTTTTTACTCTTTGCCTTCTTAGCCCTAACCTTATTCTCCAAGCCTTTGAAAGCCTCCCACATGGCAGGTGGCAATATCCACGTTCAGCAATTGGATACCCTCGGCACTTACATTGTTTACCTCACGGTTTACAGAGATTGCAATGGCATTGGGCTGTCTTACCCCATCCTACATGCGGAACAGAATAATACAATTCTTCACGATACCCTGAATTCGTCCAACTTAATCCGCGTAACCGACATCACCGGCATTGGCGATTCCTGCACCATCCAAACAAGGTGCAACGGTGGCTCCTTCTATTATGGAATTGAAGCATACCTGTTTGCAGATACCATAGACTTGAGTGGATTTCAGGCCTGTGAGGTTGCCATCTACTACGATTCTTATGTGAATAGGCTTTCACCTATCAATGGTCCAACGCCGCCTTATTTGCCCTTTTTTGTGGCGGCTAACATCAATAAATGCATGGTCAATTCAACGCCGTATTTTTTACATCAACCTACCCATTTAATTGGTGCAAACCAAAATCTCTCGTTGAGTTATGCTGCAGCAGATACGGCTGACAATGGCGATTCCATTAGCTATGAACTGACTACGCCATTGACCGGACTGGGTTCATACTTTACCTATACCGGACAGTTTACCTACCTGAGACCCATGACCTTTTTGGGGTTCCCAATTCATACATTACCCTTACCCGGTGGATATCACATCAACCCGAATACCGGCTTATTGCAGTTTCGTCCTACACAGGCTAATCAAGTAGCTTGGGTGGCAGTTCGGGTAAAAGAATGGCGTAAGATTAACGGAGTAAGTACGGTGATTTCACAGATTACCCAAGACCTAATGTACATCGTGATCAATAAGCCCCAGCAAACCATGCCTGTGGCAAATAACCTTTCGGCTTACGATGAGCAGGCAGATCTCCAGCTTTGTAGCCAAGATACTTTTAGGATGAGCCTAGATATTCAAGACGCAGATGGTGATAGCGTTTTTGTACGTTGGGACAGCCTGCCAAACGGCGCCAACTTAAGCGTTACACACGATTCCAACTCGGCAGCCCAGATTGAATTTACGTGGTATCCGGGTGCTGGTCGGGTGAGAACCCAGCCTTATTTATTGAACTTGGAACTGCGTGATCAAGCTTGTCCAATAGCCAATAAATCGTACCGAACTTACCGTCTTTTTGTTCACGATAGTATTCCGGCACCTCAAGTAAATGTTGGTCCGGATACAATGCTCTGGGACTTTAGCGCTAACCTTCGTGTGGCTGCATCAATAAGCAATCAGTTAAATCGAGCTGTGCGCTGGACCAGTTCTGGCGACGGACATTTTAATCGATCAGATACCTTGTATCCTACTTATATCCCCGGTACAAATGATAAAAACAGTTGTCAATATTCGCTCTACTGCGAGGTTTTGGATTTTGGTTGTGGCGGACCGGGAGGTAAATGGATTGATACTTTGAATGTTATCAGACAATACGATTCCCTTTATATCAATGCCCCGTCGGCCTACCACTTTGGCGATACGGTTCAGTTGAACCTTTTGCAGACACCTCCCGTAAAACAATTTTTAGGTTGGAGAACTTTAGGCGATGGAAGCTTTGATGATAGCAGCAAGGTGCAAGCGAAGTATACGCCGGGCTCGCAAGACTGGGCAAACTGCAGCTGGACTATCTTGGCCGATTTCCAATATACGGGCTGCACCGTTGTTAGCGATACACAGCATTTTCAACGTCTGAGCAACTACGATTACGGCCTCGCTCCACAACAAGCACTTCGTGGAGATACAATCTATGTGGAAGCTTACCTTACAGCCAATAGCGCGGGTTCGGTATACTGGACTAGCCTAGGCAATGGTATTTTGGGTGATAGCATGGCCAGTCAAACCTGGTACCTTCCGGGAACACAAGATTATGCCAATTGTCAGTCGTATTTGCAAGTGCGCGAATGGCCTTTGGGTAGCTGCTTCGGATTGGCCGACAGCTTCACCATTCAAAAAGAAACACCAGCGTGGAAAGCCGGCTTGAGTCAACAGTTGAATTACGGTGATACTGCATTTTTGCAAGCTCAACCTAGTGCAAGCTCAACCTACCAGTTTGGCTATTGGACTAGCAGTGGCGATGGTCATTTTACCGATTCCAATGACGCTAACTCAGCCTATATTTTAGGGACACAAGATTGGGCAAGCTGTGTGGTGGGAATCTACTGGAATGAGATTGACCCAGACTGTGGAGGTAGAACCGATAGCTTGGCGCTGGTGCGGAAAAGTACTAGCATCGATGCCGGGGTAGATTTGGTTGCCTATTTCGACAGCTCCATGAGTTACCAACTGCAAGGCTGGTCAGATACGGCCAACGGTATTACAGCCTACTGGAAAACGTTAGGCGACGGTACTTTTAGCGATACATTGGATTTGAATGCAGTCTATACGCCCGGACCTAACGATGGCATGAGCTGCGGGGCATTGCTTTCTTTAATTGAGTACCCACAAGGCAGCTGTACCAATTTCGATGGCATTCGCGTGGAAATACAAGATTCAGCTGAGGTTTTCTTCTCTGCAACGGTCGACTCCACAACATTTGATACTGTTTTCTTCCATTTTCAAAATCCTGGGGCGCGTTATGTCCGTTTGATCAATGCTCACGGAAGCGGCACCACGGTAATTTTGAGTCCGTATTTGGTGGCCTATGTTTTATCTGCTGCTGACAAACAAGATACGTTGGTTGTAGTAAATGGACTTTCCAGATCGCCGTGCGGTCCAGACAGCTGGTTTGGGGCGAATATTCATCCACAGATGAGATTGGGTACAGGAGTGTTGAGGCCAATGCAAGGGGTTGGTATGTACCCGAATCCGAATAAAGGAACCTTAAAGTTGAGCTTCACGAAAGCGCCTTCTCACTTGGATAGGGTAGAAGTATTTGCAGCCGACGGAAAACAAGTTGAAGTAATCTGGGAGCTGAAAGAGGGTGAAATGGAGTTGAAGTTGAAGAATCCGATTCCGGGTATTTACATGCTGCGGGTTCTTAGCGATAACAGCGTATATAACAGGAGCTTTACGGTTCAGCCTTAGGGCTGGGCTATCGGTTCAAAATCAACATGGATATGGTCATCGTGTAAAGCGTTGATCTCCTTACTTAGTTTCTGAGCGAAATAGATACGGCTTTCCTTCAAACGAAAGCCGTTTTTCGTTTGGAATAATTCGTCGTGAAGAAAGGTATTCAGAATCACCTTTTTCACTTTTAATCCATGCTTGGCAGCATTGCTGTGAATCGCTAGAATATAGGAACAGAGCAAGTCGAAATCTACCTGAATGGCAGTGTCCTTTTCCCATCTCCCTTGCTGGTCAAAATCCAAGAAATAATGGGCTTTGCCTTTATCGTCTAGGCCAAAATAAGGTTTGCCGTTTCGCTTGAGCGGAATCATTAAATCTACGCTTAAGCCGTTTTGATGGGTTCGGTGAGGGAAGAGTTTACCACCTTGTTCATGCGAGCATTCCATCACCCGGTAAACGCGGTTTGATTCTTTAGATTCCAGCTGTTTGTAAGTGCCTAACATCGCTTTTACAACGCGATCATGGCAAAAGGCCCTTCCGGCTAAGTAGCTACCGGTATCGAAGTAGCGAAAATTTCTGCCCGAAAATGGAAACAGCTTACCGTTTACCAAACTACCTTTTCCTTCTGTTCCTTTGCTGATGCTTTTTTTACCGTTGTCGGGATGCTCAGCTTGGTATTCAGCAATGGCATCGCTAATGGGTTCAGTTAATTTAACTACCGTGGAAACTGGTTTTTGTGACGGTTCGCAAGCTAAGAAGAGAAGAGTAAATAGGGAGATAAGCCATTTGTGCATGAAAGTGCTTTTAGGAAAAACGGGGAATTAAGTTGGCTAGTATAAAGGCTAGGCCGGTTTTGTTAGTGAAGCATAAACAGAGACGGCAATTAAAGCAATAACGCCAAGTACAAATAGTGCGATGGTTAGCTGAAGCAAGGCAATGGTGCCGGCAGCATGATAATCACCACCAAACTCTTTCTCCAGTACTTCTTTTCTCGCCAACTCATTTCTGAATCGCAGTTGGAGGTAAAATCTGCCGATTAAGGGGATTAGTCCGAGTTCAAGCATACTCAAGTTGATTCAAAGGTTAAACGAATATACTGAATTGAAAATTAGCGCGATAGGAGAATGAAAAAGGGCAGCCCGGAACGGACTGCCCCTTGGAATATTTTTTAAAAATGGCTTATCAGGTATAGCTTCTAATAGTTATACAAGCGAAGGAAATAGCTGCTTATCCAGTAGCCGTTGATTTTGATGCAATCTTTTAGAATATGGTTCAGCGTTTCTGATTCCCCATAGCTTCGTCCACTCATTCTGCGGTTGGTATAAACACCGTCTTCTGCATTCGCGAATTCTTTCTCATCCAGCAGGCTACGGTCAAATTTTGGACTATTCCACTCAAAGCGTTTGAAGCGGACGAGTTCATCGTAATACTGTGCTTCAATACTCAAGTATTCGAAGTCGGCTTGTTTCTTACTCCGACGTTCTTTTTCAATAAATGGCTTCATCCAGTGCAGTAGGTGATCTGAAATGCAAATCTTCTTAGCGAAGTCTTTTAGGTCAGCATCGTCGGCGCTGTTAAGTGCATTTTTTAACGCTAGCTTCAACTCATCGATACTCTGGAATCCTTGGTGTGGTTTCATGGCAACAGCTTCAGTTAAAAACTGTCCGGATTCGCTAATTTCTCTCATCTGACCTTGGTAAAAAGTTAAGGCTACTCGAGAGTTATTTTTAATCAACCATTTTCTTGCATCGTAGCGAGAGAGGTATTCAAATTGGGTAATCTCATCAAACGGTCCGGCATTTAATACTTTGCCCGATGCATCTATAAGTTTATAATGGTTTCCAAATTTCGCTTTGTACGTGTTGACGCCCAACTTGGTGAGTTCAGAATAAGTGAAAGGCAATACTATGCTATCCTTGGTATTGACTAGTCCGTATCGGTTTCCTAGTTTTCCAACAAAGGTCATAACCGGAATAATTTGTCCATTGAACTGTCGTACGTAGGTTTCATTGCCGTAGAGTTGTAGGGCATCAAAGCGAGGTTCAATTTGAATTTTATGCTGTTGATTCACCACGCCGTATTTGCCATTTTTCTTAACTACAAAATAGGTGTCGTGATTGGCGCCGTTTTCTATCATCATGCTGATTTCATCGTATTCAGCCGGAATTACCATTTCTCCTAACTCGGTATTCAAAATGCCTGATTTACCCTTTTCAGTAACAATCAGCATGAAGTCGTTTGAATTATACGATCTGCTGTATAGCCGTATCCCTTTGTCGTTCTTCACAACACTGTAGTCAATAATCTTTTCTTTCAGGATATTGTTTCCGGCACTGTCTAATAACAGGGTAAGCGAGTCTTTGTAAGCAATGATGAGCTTTGGATAACGTGCACCATACTGTGCTTTGCCCGCTGTGATAAATCTGAATTCTTCTGCAAGCAATTGTTTGCCATCCAAGGTATAAAGTCCGTGTAAGTTGCCAACTCCTGTTACGATGTAGCGATTGTTTAGCATGCTGATATTATCGTAGCTAGGCTTTAAGATTAGGCCATGTTCTAGGCTGAATACGCCGTATTGTTTACCGTCGGAAATTGAAAACAGTTGGTCTTCATCCTTTTTTCTACCGTAGTTTAATTTGTATATGCGATCATAGCTAGGCTCAAGTACAACATTGCCGGAAGTATCGATGATACCCGATTTCATTCTATCCTTGACGATAAAAAGATTGTCAACATCATTGACGTGATAATAGTATGGAGGAACAATTGTTTTCCCGGTATTCAGGCTTACAATCCCCACTTTCTGTCCGTCTTTGATTTGAAGAAAGCGGTTCGACATGTACGTAACCGAGCTATAAGTCGCCGCTTGGTATACGCCCAAGTTTATAAGGTAGAAGCCGTGCAACTCACCTTTTTGTAAATCTACGTAGCTATGGTAACGTTGGCGAATGATCTCATCAAATTCAATCGGTACAACCAATTTTAAATTGCTATCAATAAGGCCCAATTTAGATTCTTTTTCAACCGTTAAAGTCGTGATGTTCTCACGGATATAAGCATGGAATCTAGGCGCAGGTTTGGTCTGGTAAGAGCTGGAACGCTTAGAACTATAGCGGTTACGGGAATAGCGGTTGTTCCGGCTATAGTTGCCGGTTTGGTAGATGCTATCGTATTCAAAATCGCTATGTCCGCCTTTTACAAAAAGAGCATATTGATC
Source organism: Bacteroidota bacterium (assembly GCA_006226545.1). Lineage (GTDB taxonomy): Bacteria > Bacteroidota > Bacteroidia > UBA8524 > UBA8524 > M1806. The sequence goes on from SBGR01000010.1 coordinate 88,547, forward strand.
GTCTTTTTTAACAACTGCTCCGTTGCGGAAAAGCTGAATATTGTCGACGTTTTTTTGAATTGTTTTTCCCTTAAGGTTGAGCAAGTGTAGTTTGTGTTTCTTATCCTGAACAGCTACTTGGCCTGCACTATTAACTCCAAAGACATTGAGGTATTTTAAAGGTAGAACTTTGGTACCGTCGGCATGGTATAAACCTTCTTTTTTATCCTGACGCACCTGAATGAGTTCTTGGTTTAGCTGCATCATAAACTCGAATTGCAGCTCTAGAATCACTTTTCCAGTACTGTCAACCAACCCATAAAGGTTGTTTTGGCCTACAATAAAGCTGTGCGGGTAACAAGCAATTACTCGGTCGTAAATAGGCTGAGTAACTTTCTCTCCATTCACCTTAAGGCCTTGTTTGCCGTTTTCATAGTAGTAGGTCCAGCGGTTCTGACGGTCGTAATTTCTGTAGGGTGAATTCACGTATTCTACCCTTTCATAGCGTTCCGGGGCGGCGTCTATTTCTACACTTTCGATGGCGTACTCTTCTTCATCTACCTCTTCGTCGTAGTCGTAGCCGTAATTCGGATAGACCGGATAGGTTGGTTCATTAGCACCCGGAACTTGGGCAACTAGGGAAGCGGTAAAGAATAAGAACAATAGGGGGGTGAATAGTTTTCTCATGAAAATGCTTGAAGCGTATGCGGTTATTTTTTTAGCGAAGTGAATCGATGTCGGAGGTATTCAAACAGAATACCGGCAGGAAGCCACCATGCAAATTGTTTTAACAGACTGAGTCCGTTTAGTTCTTCTTTATTGAGCAGTGCCCAGCCTATGGCAATCACAATAAACATGTAAAGGCCATAATAAACTCCGGACAATAGCCAACGTGAATTTAACTTCTGGTTCATGCCCTAAAGGTAGGAATTATTTTAGAGGAAGGAGAATGGGAGGTGAATTGGCCATTCCCGCAATTCGTATCAAAGCGGGGTTTTGACCATGGACGATGGACCATAGACCATAGTTGTAGGTCTGGATATTCATCTGGAGGAATTGTTAACGTCTAAATGTAAATCAACCTATTTAACCACAGGGTTCACAGAGT
>SBGR01000086.1 GCA_006226545.1 Bacteroidota bacterium
TCCAGGTCTCCGATTAGCTCGCTTTCACTCCATGTCAGAATCTACGAGCGGGATCCCTGTCTGCCGAAGCGGCAGCGCAGGCAGGGAACCGACGAAACAAGGATTTTCACTGCAAAAACATAAATCCAGGTCTCCGACGCGCACCAACAAAAAAAGCGGCCATAAGCCGCTTTTTTTTTGTTTCCGTGGTGTGGGGCGGGATCGAACCGCCGACACAAGGATTTTCAGTCCTTTGCTCTACCAACTGAGCTACCGCACCATTAGGGAGTGCAAAAGTAAAGAATTATTCCATTTCACAAAAAGATAATGCATAAACTATTTTAGCATTCTGATTTTCATTTATTTAAAAAATAATCTACTCAGGCCTAGGCAACATTAGCTCGCTGATTTGTCTAGGTAAGTGAAAAGCATTCAACTTGAAACTACTTCGTATCGAAAAGAAGCGTGAGCATACTGACGACCTCGAACTGGCCCTTGCCTGTGCCCGAGGAGACAAGTCGGCTATGGACCACGTTTACCGAAACTACGGAGGAAAGATTCTCAGTATTTGCAGGCGTTATACAGCCAATAGAGACGAAGCTGAGGATTGTTTACACGACGGCTTTATCAAGGTCTTTGAAAAAATTGGGAACTACAGCGGCAAAGGTGGACTCTATGCTTGGGTGAAAACGGTGATTGTAAACCAAACCATCAACACACTCAAAGCGAGGCATTCCATGCTAGAACTTAGTCCGCTGGAGGAAGTACCTAACGAGGAAGATGAAGTGCTACCACCGCAAGCCGAACCGGAAAAGGTGATACACTGCATCTCTCAGCTGCCCCCCGGCTACCGAATGGTGCTCAACATGTATGTGTTTGAACAAATGAGCCACGACCAAATCGCCGAGCAGCTGGGCATCAGTCCAAATACCTCAAGAACCCAATTACACAAAGCCCGCCTTCGCTTAAAGGAATTAATAAAATGAGTCAGGAAGAAAACAAGTTCGATCTGTGGTTGCAAGACCAGCTTGAGGGACACGAAAGTGAACTAGCCTACGGCTCTTGGTCTGCGGCCACCCGCGCCAAAAAACGCCGTAAATGGTTCTTCATTGCACTGCTCTCCGGCGCTAGTCTTGCCGCTAGCTTGTCTGTTGGTTATTTCATCGGTAAGGAAAGCACTCCACTGATTCAAACAACGAGTCCGCTGAGCACCGCCGAAGCTCAACCAAACAGCGCCATACAGGAAGGCAACGTATCAACAGAACCTGCCGCCTCCGCCCCTGAAGCAGATATAGCCCAAGCAAGGATCGAATCAGAAAATGCTGCACTGCACGAAAACATCCAAGTGGAGGCCGAACCAATTCAATCTACATTGCTTGCCGTTCCAGCACTAAAACCTAACCACACGCTTTCAGCTGAAAGCCTTTCTAGCCTGAACGGACAAATCGCTTCACCCAATATCGCGCTCACAGCGACGCAACTTAAGCAACCAGCGTTGTCAACTAAAAAGCAATACCTCCGCAGCTGGGACCTCAGTATAGAATCGGGATACGGCTCGCTAAACACCAAAGGCATAGGACCATGGGCTGAATTCTACGACGAGCTCATGAAGGACCAACAGTTCAAGCAAAAGCAGTATGGCATTGGCCTAAACTATAACCTCGAGTTCAAAAACTGGCGTTATAGCGCAGGGCTAAGCTTAAGTCAACAAAGGAGCAACACACTCTACCAATCCATTCCCTCTGGCGATACATTAGCCAGCGCAAGTTCAGGAGGGATTCTATTGACTCAAACACAAGAATCGCTAGACAACCAAAGTCTAGAACATTCTTATACCCAAATCAGCCTTCCTTTGCGCGCCTATTATCGCTTCTACCACCTCGGCCGATTGGAATTAATGGCCGGATTAGGCTTAAACCTAAACTACAATTTCAACCAAAGAATGCTATGGTATAGCGCCATGCAAGGAGGAACCTTGGTAGCAGAGCCGGACTATTTTAAAAATTGGAAATTTGGGCAAGAGCTCTTGCTTTCAGCAGCCTACCAATACCGTTACGGCAAATCGATTCGACTGAGCTATGTATTAAGCCCGCCACAAGGCACGCTCTACGAAAACAGTGAATACGCCTTGAGCAGCAATTGGCAACATAGCCTTCGCTTACATTTTTACATACCCTAAGTACCCATCTTAATACTAAAATTATGAAAACACCGACATTAAAACTGTGGGCATTGCCCCTCTTGTTTATGACATTTGCTTTGGCCATTCAGAGCTGCCAAAAGGACCCAATTCACATCGGACCAGATCCAACAGGCTGTGAAAACCAAGGCACGGTAGCCTATTTACCGAAACAATGTGCCTCCGGACTCACCACCGAAATAGGCATCCTCGGAGCCGATGGTAAACACTACGGCATCAGAGAAGACCGTACCGGAGAATTTAACAAGCTGAACGTGGGGGACAAAATCAGCTTTGGCTATGCCAACCGGGAAGAAGGATGTTTTGTTTGTCTTTCGTGCGAGTGCCCAAATCCGGATTACTGCATCAGCCTCACTTGTGTGAATGGGACTAAACCTATTCCGGTTTGCGGAACAGGAACTTGCGATATTCCGGCTAAAGTGGTGAACTACAGCTACAGCGAAGACGGAAATCCGGTAGCAGGCAGACTCGTAGAAATTAACGGCAAACATTACCTTGTAGAAGGCAATTCCGCCAATACCTTCAACCAATTGAGCATTGGTGAAGAATTTCACGTTTCGTATATCATTATCACAGAAGGATACCTACCTGCGGTAATGACTTACCCTCGCATTGATGGCTCTGTTGAACTAACCTGCATTAAGCAAAACGGACCAAAAGACAATTTTTAACCACTAACAGGGTATGCGTAAGGCTGTCGAGAGACGGCCTTGCGGTGTTTTCAAAACATTAAACTCAATACGATGAAAAACGGATACTTGGTTTTTTTACTCTTCCTCGGCTTCGCCTGTTCCAAGACAGACAGCATCGAACCGGAATCTTGTCCGGTATTCGTAGCCGAAAGCCTTGGGTCAACACATAACTTTCTTCAGCAAAAGTGGGTCTTTCAGTTTTATAGCGATAATGGCCCATACCACTATGCCCCTTGCCTCTTCAACCAAAACAGCCCTGACCCCACCGTCTGGCTGCGCTTTAGCCAAGACAGCAATACGGTTTATCCATTTGGGTTTGATCGATTGCAATACGACTATACATTTCAATGCGGACCAAAATCGCTAGACGGCACCTATACCCAGGGTGAAACAAATACCCTTCAAATGGGTATTTATCCGATTGAAACCATGGAATACATTGAAGGCGTTACACCGTTTAGGAGCGAGTTGAGCAAACGCATTTCTAAGGTTGAAGGTTATCGCTTATTGAACAATATCTTACAGCTTACCTACCCTGGAGGCTATCTGCAATTCGCCATACGTTAATCGGCAATTTGCGCGTAGTTTTGTGCCGTGCCACGCGACTATAAAAAATACTTCCGCATACCGGCTAGTCCGGAATTAGTTTACGCCGCCTTGACCACCGAGGCCACCTTGCGACTTTGGACCGGAGAAGAAGCCGAGTTCACTGCAGAACCCAATACCAAGTTTTCGCTTTGGGATGGCTCTATCGTGGGTAAAAACTTGGAATTCGAGCCCGGCAAAACTATCGTTCAGCAATGGTATTTCGGGGAGCGTGAAGAAGAGTCTATTGTAACACTCAAAGTGCATCCCGACAAAGAATTCACCTCGCTCGAAATTCGCCATACCAATATCCCGGATGAAGACTACGAAGAAATGTGCGATGGTTGGGAAGATGTGTTTGTTGCGGCTTTGGTAGATTTTTACACGGAATAGGAGACCATAGTCCATGGTCCATGGACCA
>SBGR01000047.1 GCA_006226545.1 Bacteroidota bacterium
TCAGGGATCACGAGCGAACGCAGTGAGCGAGTAATCCCGGAACGCTTCACGAGTTTGAGTTTGTAGTTCAGAGTTTGATTACTGATTGGAGGATTTTGTACTGGAAAGGCTAGGATCAACTCGTTTATCCTGAGTTGCAAACTCAGGACAGCTGAGGGACTCATGTAAATATTATTCATTTTATTAAAGCATTATTTCATATTTAGTTTTAATTCCAAAGAATCAAGAATAGCAGCACAGATTTTATCGTTTGATGAATAGAATTGATTAACCTGACGACCCGGTAGATGGTAATTATCTACACGTTCTACCACTCCTATAATTGGGTGGATATAATAATATCCATCTTCGATAGTATATGTACCGTCAAAAATTGTCATCGGATCAAGAAAGTCCAATTGAGTAAATAAATGGGAAATTGAAGATTTGTACTTATAAAGAATCCGACCTTGTCGCGTCACTTTTTCTATTGGAATAAGCTGGACCGGTTCAGGGGGAAATCCTGTTCGTGTTCTCAAATAATAAATTGTGTCTTCCCTTACAAAAGAAGCTTCATTAAAAAACAATCCTGTTACCGAATAGTTCTGCCATATCACCGAATCTTGATTAATTATAAATGTATCTGTATATCGTACTTTTTGCGCCAAAATCCGATTCCCTTTTAATCCCTGTTTAATTAGTAAATGCTGATTAAATATGGTGTCTTGATGAAGGAATATTCTATTTTCCAAAACCGAGTAAAAGGTATCCGATTCGCTAAGTGCCTTGCAGCTTTGCCAAAAACATTCTTTCTGAAAACTTTGGCAGTCCCAGGAAGAAAGAATGCAGTATAAAAAGCTATAGATAATAAAATTCTTCATAAACTATTCTAATGGTTTTTCATCAGTCTGGGATTCAAGATTCTTGTCGGTCATATTTTCCTTACTAACGGTTTCGGGTATGAAACGTAGGGCTTTTCGGAGCTGCGTACTTGTCCACCGAGACAAAGCTTGGCATGAACCCAAAACTTACGGAAACCACTGTCCGCCCTATGTTTTATACCCAATGTTGGCGGTATGTGGTTTTTATTTCCAAAACATTATTACAAGTGCTGCAATGATTACAATTCCCACGATAATTAGAACGGGAATTATCAATTTGGTATCGCCACCTTTCATTTCAATCTCAAATGAACCCGAACCTGTTTTAATCGTTTGTTTTGATTTAACATACATTCCTTGTTTTTGAAGTGCCGATAGCTCTCCCATAATTGTCATTAAGTCATGTTGTGCAATTTGACTATTAGTGATTTTTTCCAAGGCACCTTTTCTAATCTCAACGTCATCAGATGCAATCCTTTTAGAAAGTTCATGCTTGTCTTCATCCGTGAGATTAGGGATTTTAGTAATGATGTCAATAATTCTTGTGTTTTCTAATCTTGAAAGCTGATTATTACTATGCATAAGTTTTAAGTTCTTTAGTTAAAGTTCGTATTTCTTTGATTACTTCACCAATCATTGTAAAAGCAAATATTCCGACAAAAAATCCACCGAACAGGAGTAATGTGTATGCTTCATTTCTTAACGCCAAGGCAATCAATGAAATAGTAACTACTATATATACAGTCAATTTTATAAATGAATACAATAAAGACGTCTTCAACATCTTTGGTGGTACTAGTCTAGCTTTAATTTTGAGCTCACCACTTTCTCCTTGGAAGTTAGAGTCAAAATAGACTTCACTATCATAATTTGTTAGTTCGTTGTAATGATTTAAGAATAGTTGTAGGTCATTTTTATTGAGAAATGAGTTTGCAATTTGCTTTTTTGTAGTACGGTTAATACCGACTAATTCGTAGGCTAAATATTTGTCAGAGTACTTCTTAAAATGGCTATTACTTTCAATTTCAGGAATTTGAAATTTTGGAATTCTAACTTGACTAGAATCAACAAGCGCTAAATCCACAACAACATTAAAAGCTTCAATTTTGAATGATGATTCGAAAGTTCCAATTTTTAAGTTTTTTATAAAAGGAAGGAAAATTTGAAAGTCACGCTCTATCTGGTCGTACAAATTTTGGAGTTTAACCTCTAAGATGTATTTGCTTATTTCTATTGCTTCGATTAACTCATCATCACTTAGATAATTAGTACTGGAGCTAAAAGTCTTGATGTTTTCATATGAATATGATTTTATTTCATCATATTCATTTCTAAATATATCGGTAAGCTCGGATGTTTTTGAAATAACTTTGGTCCTCTTAAATTTACCAAACTGATTTCTTTCAAATCGTCCAACAGCGTTCTTAATAGTAGATAAAAATTGACGTTTACCGTGATTATACTTTATCTGCTTTCTTATTTTCGAGAGTTTCTCTTTAGCCTCTTTATTAAGAAGATTGGGTATGATTCCCACGATTCTTTCAAACTGAACGTTAGAAATTGTTCTATCTCCTTTTTTCCATTTCTGATAATAGGTTTTGATTAAATAATTGTAAGAAGATATGCCATAAACTCTTTGGTATTCTCTCAGAATATTGCTCATTTCAGAGTCTGTTGAATTGAAAAATTCATTGATGAGAAACTTATTGAAATCGAAATAGGTATTCCCAATGTCAGGATTAAAATCAATATCCTTTTCTGAAAATTGAAATGTAAAAGAATAGCCCATTATTTCTTTAAATATGAGTATAAACCTATTCCAATGAGCAAAGCGAGAATGGAAATAATAAAATAAGCCTTTGGTGAAATAGTTTTCCAAAATTCTTGGGATTCATCAAAACTCTGGTTTTGAGAAACTCCACTTTGACTATTCCCCCAAATTCCAAGATTCATTTCTCTTGCTTGTATTTGAGCATTTTCATACGAGTCTGATTTACTGAATTTGTATTTTAAGTATGCAAAGGCAAATCCATCAGAGACCATCTTTTTATTTACGTCAATTCCGTCAATAATTACGTATCTCAAAAGTCTTTGGTATCTATCTCTTTCATTCGAAATATTGTCTGTTTGTAGGTCAACAACTTTGTTCTCGACTAGATTTTTTAAATACCGTTTTGCTTCCAAACCATAAAAGTCCGACATCTCAGGTGCATTAATTCCAATTAAGCGCACCTTTTCGCCTGACTCCGTTTCAAATGTATCTCCGTCAATTACTCTCGTCACTTTGGTTTGTGTCGCTAGACAAGTAAATGTTGCAAATAGTAATATGTATGTTAAAATCTGTCTCAATGTTTATTTGGTCGTTTTACCATTACCGCCAACATTATCTATTGTTGCAATTGTTTTCTTGTAATTTTTATTGAAACTTCTTTTCGCAGTAGCCCATACGGGAATCAAACCCCTGGTATTTTTCTAAGTCATTCAATCCAGCTTCAATTTAGAAAAACTGCTGGTTAAAAAAGCATGCTGCAAGGAATATAGATTGTAGTTTTAGCCCAAAACCATCGTCTGTTAACCGTTGATCCCTCCTTAAAACTTAACGCTTAAAACTTAAAACTTCCACCCACAAAAAAAGCCCGATGAAAACACCGGGCTCTTCTCTGACTAATCATATTATCTCTAGCGTGGATCAACGCGGCCGAGCTCATTGCTCAAGGCGTTTACGAACCACAATCTGTTATCCGGACCTACTTTGATTCCGCAGATTCCTTTTTTACCGGTGCTTACGCGACCCAATACTTCGTTGTTGTCTACGTTATACGCTACGATATCGCCGGTTTCGTAATCGGAAACAAAAAGACGATTATCGCGGATATCAATACCAACCGGATTGGCCAATCCTGGGATGCTCAATATTTCTGTTTGTGCACCTTGCATTTCCCAATGCTCTGCCAAAGGCTCGTTGATTAAGTTCAAGTTGCCTTTCTTAGATCCTGTTTGGATGTTCACACGAATAACACGTTGGTTAGCTCCGTCTACAATGTACAACCACTTCTTTTGGCCGTCTAAAACCATGTGGCTTGGCAGATCGCCGTTACGGGTCAGTTTAACTTCGGTGTAGCGGTGAACTCTTCCATCGGAGTGGTCGTCGTTACCCGGACCGTGGTCTGCTACGAAATCGTAACGCACCAAGTGACCGTAGAAACCGTCGAATACCCAGAAGGCATTGTCTTTTTCCGCTGCGATACCCATGCCGAACGGTGAACCGTGAAGCATGTCCAAATGGCTACCGTTACCGCCTGAAGGGCGTGCATACACGTTCATATCGCTAGACCACAAAGAAGGTCCAGTAAAGGTTCCACCTTGGCGGTTCGCATCGCGGATATTGGCTACGCTAGCCCAGTTACCATTGTTACTAAAGGCCATGGCAGAAGGCAAAGCCATGAAGTGCCAAGCATTTCCGTCGCGACGAAAATCGAAGCTTTGGTTATCACTACCGGCATTTGAAATGGTTACGGTGCTGCCACCGGTCATGTCAACGTCTTTGTTGATCACCCAAAGTTCCATGAAACGGTTTGGATGGAAATCCAAATCTTGAGGAGTATTCAGCTTGTCTGCTGAAGTGGCTTTCACTGTGATAGCAGGTGCGTTGGCACCGTAAGTAGCCTCGTTTCCGGCCAGGTAAAATTCAGGCACACGGTCTACTGTTTGAGGGGTTGCATCATCCTTTTTACAAGCCGCCAGCATAAGCACGGCCGACAAGGCTAACATTCCCGGTTTTAATGTATAGTTTAACTTCATTTTCCTATTGATTCAATGTATAGACAGTAAAAATACAAATATGTTGCATCTACTTTGAAATGCATGGAACTATCGACCGAATTAATTGGGTCATCGATAAAACAAAACTACGCATTTTAGGTTCAATCAGCCTTATGAAGAAAAAGTACGAATCGCTAAACAAGGGTATAATCCATAAAAAAAGCCCGACTAGTCTAGCAGGGCTTCTTCTGAAAAAATTACGTTTACTTATTTTTTAGCACCGGTCCAGGTACCGGTAATCGGAACACTCGGATTACCCCAGGTTCCGCTAGCTGTTTTGCCATCGGCACTGGCTTGTCCGCTGAAGTCAAGCGTTACCCCGCTCACAACGATATCGGCTGATATAACTCCTTTAGAATCAACTGTACCCGTATAGGAGTACGTTTCCATACTGTTATTGGAATAAAAGGTTCCGGTCAATGCACCGGCCTTGTCTACCGTCATGGCCCAGGTACCGTCGTCGCCACCGTCAAAGGTACCTTCCCAGGCACCCATGTAGGCGCTATCGGTATTGGTAGCTGTTGGAGCCGGATCTTCTTCCTTTGAACATGATGTAATGGTTACGACCGCCAGGGCCATCAGAGCGAATAGTTTAAGTGTTTTCATGGGTTTAATTTTAGGTTTGATTGTTTGTTTTCTGCTAACCGAATGCTTCATTCAGGACAAGCCATTGGCTATTCGATAGAAGAAAGATAAGAGAAAAATATACAATCGTATCTAAATCAAGCGTAATTCAGCTTATTTAAAATCGCTCTAAAGGTTCACAAGAGGAGGTAAAACGTACTACTGTTTCTGAATTTGCCGGTTGGAATATTGCCCTTCTTTCCCTAGAAAATGCAGGATATAATTTCCTTGTGGAAGCTCCTTTAAGTTAATAATACCCGCCTCACTTGGCGAATTCCAGTCTTGAACCAAACGCCCCTGCATATCGTAAAGCTGGACAGAATTCAATTGAAAAGGCGATTCATAGTGCACTACATCCAATACCGGATTGGGATAAATTCGATGCTTCACTTCCTCCTGCTCTCCTACCGATGAACGTTCACCAACATAGAGTGATAGCATGATGGAAGGTTCGATGTTTTCTGAATACCAGCGTAACTCATCGATGTCCATGGCCTGTGCCGCATATTGATCTGTTTTACCGATGACCAAGCTATCGGCATCTGCGCAGACTTGAAACGGAAGTTTGGCTTCAAAGCGGAAAAAGGCGTTGTAGAAAGCATAAACCGAATCAGCCGATTTCATCCAAGTGATGTGGTTCCATTTGTTCTGCTCAAACGGTATATAAAAACCGAAACTTCGCTGAACCTGCATGGAATCCGATTTAAAAACAACGTGCAAACTGTCTGTGCCGTGCGGTGCCGCCAGCAGCTGTTGTTTGCAGTTTCCGTCCCCAAGCTGCATCCAGTTCATGGTATCGCTAAGCCCTTGAGGAAAGCGGTACCAAAACATCAAGCTATAGGTATTCGTATTTAAAAACTTGGCTCTAAAACGCAGGTTGGGATTGGATTCGTTTAGGCGAAAGGCTCGCTGCGGAGCCCCGTTTCGGTCGGTGATAAAATGCAATGTATCTACCACTCCGTTATTGTTCCAGCCGCTCCAGTCGTTGAGGTTGCCGTAAAACGGGATATGCAATTTGACACTGTCCAAATGCACGGTCTTCGCTGCAAGCTCAGATGGCAGTAGCATTGTCCAAAATAACATCGCTAAAAAAACCAATTTCAGCCGACCTATCTTCAATTTTACCTTATTCATTGTAACTACATCTATCGAAACCCTTTGAGTCGGTTTCGCTGCATCACTGCACGGCAAAGATGCGAAAAAATCGAGTAGGAAGATAGCGAAAGAATTTTCGCTATCTGTCCTCTCACACCACCGTGCATGCTCTCGCACACGGCGGTTTCACAAACGTTTTAATCTATCCTCGTTTGACAGCAGTGAGTAGAGACCCTGTTCCTTGAACCATGAGTTGTCCATCGCCTGATGAATAACGCTATAAGATGACATCCGCCACAGGCCTTTGCCTGAGCATGCGGTCATCCAACATTGGTATTCCTTGATTAGGCGACTTCGTAAAAACCGAACCAGAGTGATTGTGCGCTTGAGCTGTTTGAGTTTATAGCACCTGAGCTTGCGTCTAATCCATGCATCGAGTTCTTTGTACTTCCGCTTGGCTTTGGCTAACCTAAAATAGGCGTGCCAGCCCCTCAACAGTTTGTTCGTTTCCTCAATGATTTGGCTTAGACTCCTCCCTCTGCTTCTTTTTGTAATGATTCTGGTTTTACTCTTGAGTCGTATCAGACTCTGTTCTGCAACCAGCAAATTTCCTTCTTGACTAATCGTGTAGCCCAAGAACTTCGTCTGGTTACATTTGCAAACTTGGCTTTTCCTTGCATTTACCTGCAACTTGAGCCGGGTCTCGATAAAGTTACCGATGCGCTCCATTACCCTAACACCGGCCTCTTGGCTGTGTAAATAGATATTGCAGTCATCTGCATAGCGAACAAATTTGTGGCCCCGTCTTTCCAGTTCCTTGTCTAATTCGTCTAGAACAATATTGGATAAAATGGGTGACAACGGACTACCCTGTGGAGTGCCTTCCATCCGCTGACTCACTACTCCTCCTGTCATTACTCCGCTCTGGAGATACTTGCGTATCAAGCTGAGTAGTGTCTTGTCGGCTATTCTTGTGCTTAGCCGACTCATCAGTCGGTTGTGATTCACTACATCGAAGAAGTTCTTCAAGTCAATGTCTACAACCACCTTACGACCGCATTGTACATACTCAGACGCCTTAACAAGCGCATCGTGCGCTCCTCGATTCGGTCTAAATCCATAACTGCTGTCGCTAAATGTGCGGTCGTAGATTGACGTGAGTACTTGCGCAATCGCTTGTTGGATAATCCTATCTGTTACCGTAGGTATACCCAACTTGCGTTTGCCTCCATTTGGCTTGTCTATCTCAACTGTACGTACAGCTTGGGGCTCGTATCTCCCCGATAAAAGAGTCTCTAGCAGATTCTCTCCCTCGGCGCTGTACCACCTTGCAAACTCACCCGTTTGCATCCCGTCGATGCCTGCCGAGCCTTTGTTCCGCTTTACCTGTTTAAATGCCCGACTAAAATTGTCGGGGGAACATACCAATGCCATTAAATGGCTGACTAAGGCTCGTTCTTGTTCGCCTGCTCCGATTGATTGCCGACCCTTTCCTGCTTCTGCTCCGTGTACGACTTCACAGTCTTCTGATGGGGGAATAGTCTTCCTGTTTGACTCACTAAATAAGTCCACCTGATAAACTATTGCTTGCTTCTGCTCCACAATCCGACTTTTGAACTAACTGCTCCTTAATGTTTGTGATTCAGGCCTTCATATCAGTTTTACAATCCGATACTACTATGCCCTCTGCTGACTTCTTGCCATACTTCTCTCAACATCGCTGCTTCAATAGCCCTATCTCAGGCATATGGCAAGACCTCTCAGGATAAGGTCTCTTGCTTTCATCAGGTGACGCCTGATTTACCAATAAAGGTTACGGTTGAATTTTGGGCTAAACGCAATCCATAGCTCGCTCACCCTCCTCTATCAGCCTTGTATCAGATTTCTGTGCGTCATCACGCTGACTTTGCTGATGGCTTCTTTCAGACTCCTTCTCACAAAGGAAACCCTTGCCATTCGCTAACACTTCCCTTCAACTAGGCGTGTACAGAGACTCGCACTCTGCTAGTCAAGAGACCATGCCTGACATACTAAAAAAGCGCCACATTGCTGCGACGCTTCATCTATAGCCTAATCGGCACGTAAGGTAGGGGCAAGATTAAATCTTCTTCAGGTCTTTTTTCAGTTCATCCAATGCAGTCTCTTTCAGTTTGAGCCTGGAAGGTTCTGAGATCATGGATAACTTCAATTTCTCTTTGCAGTAGTAAGCTTTTCCTTCTTTGGCACCAATAGCCACTAAGGTAATTTTCACACCTATGGGTACTCTAATGCGGTAATGGTTCTTGCCAATGGTTTGCGGCGAAAGCAGACTATTAAATCGATTTACACAGACCGATAATGTGCTATAATCTTGATCCAAATAAATATCGTGTTCTGTCATCATATACGCAGGCACCTGGCTAAAACGATCACAATTGATATAACCCATTTGATTCAAACTTGTTTGGTAAAGAACAGTCGGCACTGTAGTGCGATCTACAATTCCATTTTTAAGCCGATAATCCACGACATACTGAAATGCATCCTGGTAGATCTGGTTGAGTTTGGTTAATTCATCAATACTGTTTTCTCTAGAAAAGTTAAAGCTGCATCCTCCTCCACTACTCTTTTCTGCCATGTACTTGCGTGCTAAATCCCAGTCCACTTCCCCTTTTTTTGTGATGCTGTGGTACAACTCATTGTTATTGGGGTTCCGAATGAGCGATAACAAGGCGATTTCATATAAATAGTTTTGTCGATTCACCCCTTCCAAAGTCAACCCGGTCACATAAACTTCAGAGCCCGAATCCCATCTAGGTACACCTTGATCTAAGTACGCTTCTATGGTCGACTTCAAGTTTTTTTGTGCCATGAAATTCGCATAATCTGCAGTGGCGGTATAGGCATTTTCTCTTTCAACTGAGTAGGCATCTATTTTGTCGTTATAGGCCTGCATCGCTTGGCCATACACCATAGAATCTTGGATAAAACGCTTCATTAATCTATGGTAACGAGTTAGTTTCCTTTCGTAATACCCGATTCTTCTTTCATAGCCTTTGAGGTGCACCTTATACCACATCATAGAATCTTCGTAGTCTTTCCATTCTCCACCTACAATCAAAAGGGGCTTGGTGCCTTCCGGACGAGTGGGCATAACCGGTAGTTTAGGCTCAATCGGTGGGTAGGGCATATTCGGACGCTTTGGAAGGTTTAAGTGAATCTCAGAAACCGTGATATTCGGTTTTTCTACTTCTTGGATGCTGATTTCATTCAGTCGGTTCATGAACGAATCAGGAAAGCAAATCCTTTCAATTCTATTTCCATTTCCCTTCACTTCAAAGGATCGTTGTGAATTTTGCCAAACCACCTGGCCTTGGGCATTGGTCGATCCATAAAAAACCGTCATGCCTTCTTGGATATTGGTACTCGGCATTTGTACTCCCAATTCCATCCCTTCCCGCAGCTGCAAATTTTGCCCGTAAGCCTTGGCCTCCACCTTGAACATACCGCCACTTTCTAAGGTTTCATGGTGAGTAGTTTGGGTGGTTAATCCGTTTAGGATAGCACTCTGGAAAGTATTAAACTCTTGCAATACCATGGTCACCTCGCTGTTATCCACGTATTGCCCATTGGCTAATTGAAAAGCATTGGATGGGATGCTGATGATTGTTCCCTCTTTGCCTTTAATTTCTTGTGTCCCTCCGGCTTTGAGCATAAACTCTTGGCGATTCAGCCTACGTTCCCACTCAATTAGATCCTTTGTAGAATTCAGCACCAAGGTTTTATAGCGAAGGTCAACCCTTCTGTTTAGCGCCGAGGCGGTACCGTCAGCCACGGCTTCCACCGGCTTGGTTTCGCCTGCATAGGCCGATAAGATTCTGGCCGATTCAATGCCTTCGCTCAATAAGTATGTGCGCGTGCTATTGGCTCTGTTTTGCGAAAGTTTCTGGTTATAAGCCGCAGATGCCGTTTGGTCGGTATGGGCTTCCAATTCAATTTGGTATTCGCCTTTAGGTGCTTGGGCTAACCAGGCTTTCAATTGGCTTTTCGATTCGTCGGTCAACGCATAGCAATCGTTGTTGAAGTAGATGGTAAGCTTGCGCGATTGGGCCTGAGTTGCCGTAATCAAAACGACAGCCAAAGCCAGGAGAAGTATACGTTTCATAGGCGGAATTTTCCTGTATAACGGAGTAAACGAAAAAAGATACAGGGTGCGTATCCGGGGCTTAAATGGTTCCGAGAAATGGCAGAGAGCGAGGAGCATGGGGCGAAGGGGTTCGGGTTGGCGAGTTGCGGGAAATGGCTGAGAGCGAGGAGCATGGGGCGGAGGGCGGTTTCGGGAAATGGCTGAGAGCGAGGAGCATGGGGCGGAGAGTGGTTTCGGGTTAGCGTGTTTCGAGTTGGCGAGTTGCGGGTCGAGTACCAAAATTCACTTCACCCCCTCATCCCTTCATCTCATCATCATAGAGAGCCTAACGCCTATCTGGAGAACATTAAAATAGATATAACAACCACGACGTAGAATACTATGGTGGCTCTGTTTTAGTTAATAGTGTTTCAATGCCGAGGCGTTCACTGGAATGAATTCCAGTGCTGCTGATTATGTACAATTGAAATTTGAATTCACTTCATCTCCTCATCCCTTCATCCCCTCATCAGAGAAGGGCCTAACGCGAATCCGAATACCATCAACACTATAATAACAACCAAGAGGAAGGATAATACCTCCATGGTCTATGGTCTATGGTCTATGGTCTATGGACAAAAAAAAAGCCCCACACCAACAGGCGCAGGACTTTGTATACAAACATCCAAAATATTAAAGTTTAGCAACCACCTTGTTTAAGGTTTCCAAGGTAACCATCCTCGGCTGAAGCACAATTCTAGGGTGGTCTTGTTTGATTACCGCATGTTCCATGGCCAAGGTAGGTTTGCCTTCGTGTGTGCCTATGCTAAGAATGGTGACTTCTTTTCCTACAGGCAAAGCAGCTGCCGCGGTAGAATCATGTCCGGAATACAAAGGAATAACGCTGTTTAAGTCGTGCACCACCACGTATAATTTGCTATTCGGATTCGATTTCACATCGAGCTGCGCCATCATGTTCGGTGGAACATCTGCAAATCGATCGCAATTGATGAATCCCATATTCCCCAAACTAGCGGAATACACTTCACTAATGCTGGTTCTGTCAAAGATGCCTAAAGCCCGCTTCTGAGCCGCTATATCTTTACCTAACTCAATCAGCGTTGCCGTTTTAGTTTCATCCATGGTAAAGGCGGTATACACTTGATTTCCACGGTAGGCATTATACCCTCGCATATAACCAGTGAATTTCCCTCTGGCCAGTTGACGTCTGAATTTGTAGATATCCGGTTGACCTTTGCTGTAGATTTGTTTTTTGTGTTCGATTTCATTTCCGGATTTAATCAGCTCCAAGAACATGATCTCTTGCAATACCCATTCACGGGCATTTTTTGCATCGATGTCCAAATCGACTCCTGAACCTTTCTGAAAATACTGCAGTAAGTTGGCTCGGTAAAACACGCTATCGTTCATCTTGCCGGCAATGGAACGCAGTGCCGCATTGAAACGTAAGGCATCGTAGAAGCTGCTAACCGAATCGAGTAATGCCACACGTTCTTCAATTTGACTTTCCACGTATAATTTCCAGTCGGCCATATCGCTCACGTACTTTACAGAATCGAGAGGCCACTGCTTCATCTTCGCTTCGTATTCTGCCTGTCTGGTCAAATAACCCTCGTACCTTTGGTTATAAGTGGCCATTTTTTCTTCGTAGCGATGCTGAGCCTTGTAGAAGTTTTTCCAGGTAGAGTTGAAGATATAGGTCCAGCCCGGCTCTTCTCCATCCGGCTTCAGTGGCTCTTTGGGTTCTTTAGGTTTTCTCGGGGCGTGCGGCTTTATGGGCTGCATTGGACGAGCATACTCAAATTGGAAACTGCGGTATTTGGTATTCACCGGTAAGTCAACCTGCATGGCCAATAGTTTATTGCTCATGCCCGGCAAAGGCATTTTAGGTGTTGGTGTGGTGTCTACTGCAGCGAAACTCTGTTTGGTGTCCTGCCAAATCACGTCGCCTTGCGCGTTACGTTCACCCACAAAAACCGACATCCCCTTTTGTAAATTTTTGGATGGCATTAGCACGTCGATGCGTTTGCCATCGCGTAAAACGAGCGTATCCTCTCCGGCAATGGCTTCCATGCGAAACATGCCGCCGCTTTCCAGTATTTTTCCGTCAGACAGGGTACTGAGTCCGTGACTTACAGCCGAACCCATTCCGGGGAATTCTTCCAAGACAAAGGTGACTTTGGAATTATCGACCGGCCTGCCGTCTTTCGTTTGAAAGGCATCATTTGGAATCATCAGTTGGGTACCCTTTTCACCGGTAATTTCTTGAGCGCCATTATCGTTGAGTTGAGTTACTTGTTCGCTTTGCATGCGCGTATAGCGAAGCAGTTCCTCGGTAGATGAAAATTGGAGGTAGCTTACTTTCACTTCCACCCGGCGGTTGGCCGCGATGTCTTCTTGTCCGGCAATGCGCTCGGCCAGTTTCTGCTCCCCAAAATGCGCTGTTCTGATCCTTTCGGCATTTAAGCCAAGTTCTGTTAAACCCGTAAAGGCCGCTACTTCGCGGCGCTCCGACAATCGCTGATTATACCAAATACTGCCCTGCTGGTCGGTATGGCCGCTGAGTTCAATTTGGTATTCGTCCAGGTCTTTAACCAGGTTTTTAACCGAATCGAGACTAGCTCGGGAGGCGGCGGTTAAAGCAGAAGAATCGGTATCAAAATAAAGCGTGAAAGTATGGGAATGTTCTTGTGCAAAGAGCGTTAGGCCTGTGCAGATAAAGGCCAAGATGAAAAGAAGCTTTTTCATAGGTAAGGGGATGATTCATAGGTATAACGCGAAACCTTACAAAAAGATACAGCGAGGGGAAAAAAAATCACTTTACCTCAAACCCAAGCAAGTTGTTTATCGCTTCAATTTGGACTTCGTCTACTTTAAATTTTCTAGCGAAATCAGGCCAGAGCTTCACCGCATCTTCTACTTCAGCCATAATCTCCGGCGCTTTTTTGAGGTTGATGTTTTTAGCGAGTTGCAGAAAGTCTTCGCGTATAAACCCTTCTCTTTTTCCGTTTAAGCTGAGCGAGTGTTTGCTCACCCACTGACTCCCCGGGCGATAGGAAAAGCAGAGGTCGTAGGCTGGCGCCAAACTCCATTTGCCTTGCCGCGTCATCAGAAACGCAAAGTTCTTCGTATGGTCGTCGCAGTTCTTAGCGAGCACATTAAACAGCACCCTTCTGAACATCTGTTCGGCTTCCGGATAAGGCAAACGCAGCATACGCATGGTTTCAAACAGCTGCTCGTAGCTGTACTGACCAATCTGGTTGAAGTCGAAATGACGCAAGGCACAGAAGGTTTGCATGTGCACCTTATCATTGCCCACCCGATCAAAACGACGTGTCATGAAATGCGCCCTACCGTTTTCTTCCAGTAGTCGGCACGCTTCCATCTGTATCCCCGCCTTTCCTGCCATCTCCGCATAGGCCATCTCAATGCGACCATAACCTTTGGAGCCGCCCAATTCCTTGTCTTCCACCCCATCGAACTTAATAATCCAATGTTCAAATCCTTCCGGCGCCTGTGATTGTCCACTGCGGATTTCTAAGGTTT
The DNA here is from genome assembly GCA_006226545.1 of Bacteroidota bacterium. Classification (GTDB taxonomy): domain Bacteria; phylum Bacteroidota; class Bacteroidia; order UBA8524; family UBA8524; genus M1806. The sequence goes on from SBGR01000047.1 coordinate 14,074, forward strand.
CAGGATTATATGCTATCACCGCCTTCGCCCTGGCACCACCGGCAGAGGTACCGATGCGCAGCACATTGCGCAAGGCCTTCTCCTTTTCTTCGCTCAGCTGCGCCACAAAGGCTTTTCTATCGCGTAAGAGCTCTCCCGCCGCATCCACAAGACTGGCTATCTCCAGCTCTTCATGTTGATCGAAGAAGGGCGCTTGCCCGGGCTCAAACTCCAAGGCACCCATGCTGCGCTCCCCAATGAAGCAAAGCAGCTCCACCGGATTAACACTTTCCAAGCTTCGGCCTTGCCTGAGCAGCCAGGCATTGAGCAAGTAGTTACCGTATTTATCCGGTAAGACATCGGCTAACAAACCCGGCAAACCTTTGAAGGTGCTATTGTCTTTGAACTCCGGAAAACGGAAAACACGGTGCCGGCCTACATCGGTTGGCATGAGGATAGGCGCCAGCTCCAAGCGATTGGGGATAAACTGCTGGTCGTATTCAAAGGAAGCATAGCCCTTGTCTTCGTCCCACAAGATGGCCCCCACACGCATGCCCCAGATTTTCACAAATGCCGACTTTACCATTCCGATTCTTCTGTTGGGTTAGTGGTGTCTTTGCGCACACGTTTGCGCATCTTCAGCTCAGCCTCCGCAACCTGCATTGGCGACAGCTCCGGTTTATCATCAAAATCTGCCAGCAGCTCCAAGCGGTTTAATGCCCGAAGCAATTGCACCAACGTAAGTAAGGTGGTGCCTGAACCGTTTTCAATCTGACTCAAGGTGCTTCTGTTGATGCCTGCCGCTTCAGCCAATTCCTCTTGTTTCAGGTTGGCTTCCAAACGCATCTTCTTCAAGGCACGCCCCATCCTTTGGAGGATAGCCGCATCCGTTTCGCCGTAATATATGTTGCCTTTATCCGACATTACAACTCAAATATACACTTTACGTTGTGTTTTAACAACACAAAATAGCAAAGAGCAAAGGACGAAGGGATTTGTGATTTTTGATCGTTGATTTATGATTTCACCTGTAGGGATACAAAATTTTGTACCCCCTACAGGTGAATGCACAAAAGGGTTTAATTGAAATATACGAAGACTGATAGCAGCTCTCAAACTTCAAACTCAAACTAGCGAAGCCCTGGATTACTCGCTACGCTCGTTATCCTGTAGTGGGGAGGCCTGAATAAAAAGCCTGCGCTGCTACGCAGCTCGCAAACTCAAACTACAAACTCAAACTAGCGAAGCCTTGGATTACTCGCTGCGCTCATGATCCTGTAGTGGGGAGGTCTGAATAAAAAGCCTGCGCTGCTTCGCAGCTCTCAAACTACAAACTCAAACTAGCGAAGCCCTGGATTACTCGCTGCGCTCGTGATCCTGTAGTGGGGAGGTCTGAATAAAAAGCCTAAGCTGCTACGCAGCACTCAAACTCAAACTACAAACTCAAACTAGCGAAGCCTTGGATTACTCGCTACGCTCGTGATCCTGTAGTGGAGAGGTCTGAATAAAAAACCTAAGCTGCTTCGCAGCTCGCAAACTCAAACTAGCGAAGCCCTGGATTACTCGCTACGCTCATGATCCTGTAGTGGGGAGGTCTGAATAAAAAGCCTAAGCTGCTACGCAGCTCTCAAACTACAAACTCAAACTAGCGAAGCCATGGATTACTCGCTGCGCTCATGATCCTGTAGTGGGGAGGTCTGAATAAAAAGCCTGCGCTGCTTCGCAGCTCGCTTTTTCCGTTTATCAGCTTAGCCAAGCAAGCTTGGCACGCCGCTAAACGAAAAAAGCCCGAGTTAAAAACTCAGGCTTTTTATTCGTCGGGGTGGCAGGATTTGAACCTACGACCTCCTGCTCCCAAAGCAGGCGCGATACCGGGCTACGCTACACCCCGAAAACTCTTTTTTAAATGATGCCGGTATACATCATTTGCTTCCTATTTATGGGCTGAAGCAGCTCCCGTCATTCCCGCAAGGGGCTGCAAATCTAATTATATTCTAATTCAATGCAAGTGCTTCGAAAAAATATTTTTCAAATTGAAATAAAAATTTTCAAGCTACCTAGATTGCCTCTGTGCTGCTGTGATAGCAAGACTTCACGCAGTATATTGACTATTAAAAATTTACATCATGCAAAGCCCTTGGAGCCTCCAAAATAAGAATTGCCTCATCACCGGCGGAAGTAAAGGAATCGGACGTGCCTGCGTTATCGAAATGGCCCGTCTCGGTGCACGTGTTTTATTCACTGCTCGTAATCCGGAACAAATCCACACACTCGAAGCAGAATGCCTCAAACTCGGGTACCACGTCAAAGGAATCGTGTCGGATATCAGTAAAGCCCCCGACCGTAAATCACTGGCACAAGCCGTAAACAGCGAATTCGACGGCAAACTCCATGTTTTGATCAACAACGCCGGCACCAATATCCGCAGGGCCTTACACGAATACAGCGACGACGAAATCAACTTCATCCTCGAAACGAATATGGGCGGTCCGCTCGACCTGCTTCGTCATCTCTACCCTGCCCTTCAATCGACTGGCGAATCCAGCGTAGTAAACGTAGCCTCAGTGGCTGCCAGTCAGGATGTACGCTCCGGCGCACCCTACGGCATGAGCAAATCGGCTTTGCTGCAGCTCTCCCGCTCCTTGGCTGTGGAATGGGCTCCAGATGGCATTCGCGTGAACAGCGTCTCGCCTTGGTATACCGCCACCCCACTGGCTGAACCGGTATTGCAGAATCCGGAAAAACTGAACCGCATCCTCGATAGAACGCCTTTGGGACGCATTGCCGATGCCGAAGAAGTGGCGCGTGTCATTGCCTTTTTAGCGATGCCGGCCTCATCCTATGTGAGCGGACAAAACATCAATGTAGACGGTGGCATGAGCATCTCCGGACTACATGAAAACCAGCATAGCCGATAAGCATACTTCGTTTTTTAAACTAGCTTTGACTAGCGAAACGCGCTAACTCCCATGTGTACGCTCACGTATATACCGCTGGAATCGGGATTTCTATTCACCTCTAACCGCGACGAAACCATTCTGCGCCAGGTAAACGACGCGCCTCAGGCAGAAGCATTCTTCGGACATACCGTTCATTTTCCACGCGATCCGGGTGCAGGGGGAACTTGGTTTGCCAGCTCAGAACGCGGTCTCAGCCTTTGCATATTGAACGGCGCCTTTGAGAAACATGTGCACAAAGCAAAGTACCGCCGAAGCAGAGGCTTGATGCTTTTAGATGCCTTTGGGTTTAGCGATGCCCATCACTTTGCTAAAGAATACAACTTTGAAGGCATCGAACCATTTACCCTAGTTTGGCTGGCACATGAGCCGCGTGTTTTGATTGAACTGCGTTGGGACGAGCAAATGCTACACTTTCGTGAACTAGATCCTACGGCGCCAGAAATTTGGTCGTCTAGCACATTGTACTCCCCCGAAGTGAGAGCCGAACGCAGAGCCTGGTTTGAGCAAGCCTTGCATGAGGGCGGTTTCGCTAAACAAGACGAGATTTTGCATTTCCACCGCTTCACCGGAAAAGGGAATAAACAACAAGACTTGGTAATGCAGCGAGGCGAATTCCTCCGCACCCTATCCATCAGCTCCTTGGAAATCAAGGCAAAAGCAGGCACACTGGTACACCAAAACCTGACCGCTAATAACGAACTTAGGAGAACCATACACTACGCCCCTCGCTAGCCTTCAAACTTCCACTCGCATTTAAGCGAAGAAAGACAGAACTTAGTATGAACAGTTTGTTGCCATGAATCCATTTCTGCTCTTTCTGATCAGTACCTTATTCGGCTTTGTCGGTTCCTGGCAATTGGGACCGGTAAACAGTCAGGTATTGCGCAGAGCGATAGCCGGAAAACGACAAACGGCGCAACTCACCGCGCTGGGCGGGGCTTTACCTGAAATCTTTTATGCCGCCCTTGCAGCACTCTTAGTCAACGAACTGCATGCCTTTGCCGAATTGAAAGTCTGGTTTCGTGTGGTGTTTATTGTGTTGATATCCAGCTTTGGCTTCTACCTCTTGTTTAAAAAAGCGCAGGCGTATGAGCTTGAAAAGAAAAGCAAATGGAGCCGACAGAGTTTTCTGCAAGGACTCATCCTCTGACTCTTCAATCCGCAATTGCTCTTCTTCTGGTCGGGCATTTTGGTTTACCTCGGCTTAGGCACATTAGACAGCACCGCCATATTCGCCTTTTCATTGGGTGCCTTCTTCGGCGCCTTTCTCCTGCTCTTCGGCTTAAGCCAGCTGGGGAAAACCCTGGGCCGCAAGCGCTTCTTTCAAGAACAAAAGCGAGTTGACAAATTGATAGGCTTAATTCTTTTGGGCGTAGGCTTATTTGAATTACTCAAGCCCATCATCACCTAGATTATTTAGCGATTGACCGGCCATTGTCAATATGCCTTAAAAAAGAAAAAACCGGCCTAGGGGAGCTGGGCCGGTCTTGGGGGGGGAAAAACGGATGCTTGTTCTCAACCAAAAGAATGAAACACCTTAATGATGCTAATTTAAAACCTCCAAATGGGTCTACACACTTTTTCTTATAACTGGTCAATTTCAGTTTTCGAATGGCCAAATTGCACCTAAGGCTTCAACATTTCGGTATTAACCCTGCCAGTGACGGCGTTGGGGAAGGCTATTTTCAAAAGTGCAGAAATGCTTGGAGCGATGTCGGTAATCTGCATCGGCTCAAAGGAATGCTTCGCTTGAATTCCGGGGCCCATCGCTAAAAAAGGCACACGGGTATCGTATGTGAATGCGCTACCGTGGGTGGTTCCTGTTGCACCGTAATCCATCCAACCCGGAGCGGTCAGGAAACAGATATCGCCACTGCGGCGCGCCATATAACCCATGTAAACACGAGAGTCCATGGCATGACCTGCCGAATTCAATTCGCCTGACGCATAGATTTTCAAGATGCTAGGCTCCTTCGCTAAAAAGACACGGAGGTATTGAGCGATGTCGAGCGATGTCAGTTTGCGTTTCGCTAAAACAGCCTGATCCAGGTAAAGCTGTTCGTTGATAAAGTGCAGCACCAAGCTATCGCCAAACTGCTGCTTTAAAGCATTTTTAATGGCCAACTGCAGGCTATCCACCTTCAGCAAACCTCCCGGCATCCCGTGTTCGTTCAAGAGCGTTGGCACATCATTGCCACCGTGATCAGCAGTGAGGAAAAGCGTATAATTTCCTTTACCGATGGTCTTGTCCAAATAGGCCATAAACGCCGCTAAATCGCGGTCTAGGCGCAGGTACATGTCTTCCACTTCAACCGCCTGCGGACCGAAAAAATGGCCGGCATAATCCGTTGCCGAAAAACTCATCGCTAGAAAATCCGTTTCACTACCCTGCCCCAGTTGATGTGCTTCAATGGCCGCCTTACCGGCTTCGATAACGAAGCTGTTCCCGAAAGGCGTGAAATTCATCAGTTTATAGCCCCATTTCTGCTGAATCTCAGCCAATGGATAAGGAAAAACCGGAGCTCGGTCTTTCTGAAACCGCGACTCGTAAGGGTTATCATCGGGAGCCGAGGCCGTATAGCTTTCGATGGGAAATAAGGTAGTCCAGTTTTGCTCCATATAACTCAGCGGCAGCGCCCTGCGGTTGAAGGCATTCACCCATTCCGGCAGGCTGTCGTGGTAGTAGTCTGAGCTGGTTAAACGTCCGATTTTCGGATCAAACCAATAGGCGCCGGTGGGATGATGTCCGGCCGGTATCACCGAGCTGCGGTCTTTGATGGAGACGCCAATCACCTTAGAGCGAAACTGCGAGGCCAAGCGAAGCTGATCCGTCATGGTGGTGGCCAAAAGGTTTTTAGGCGATTGTCCTTTACTCCAACCGGAGGCGGAAACCGAGCTGTCTTCGGTGCAGTACATCATGCGCCCTGCGGCACGGTCGAACCAGTCGTTGCCCACGATACCGTGAAACGCCGGTGTGGTGCCGGTATAGATGCTGGCATGGCCCGGTCCGGTATAGGTTGGGATATAATTGTAATTGCAGTTATGCGAAACATAGCCTTCGCTCATGAGGCGTTTAAAGCCGCTGTCGCAGAAGCGCGATTCATAGCGATAGAGGTAATCTTGCCGCATCTGATCCACCACAATTCCAATAACGAGGTGTCCTTTTTTCTGCTGTGCTTTTAGAGGTAAAACAGACCCCAAAGCCAACGCGATCCAAATCAATTTACGCATGAGGCGAAGATAGGGATTGTCGGCTAGCGCCGACCGTTGGACTGTTAAATGTTTATTGTTAAATCTTTATTGTAAAATGTTCACTGAAGGATTGTTGGATCGATATACTGACTGCCGGGGGGCATGTATCCTGTTAATCCTCTAAATCCTGATGCAGACAACGTAGTAAGACCATAGACCATAGACCATGGACCATAGAGGTTCTGTTCTACGCCGTGGTTGTTATGATAATTCAGGTGGTATCCGTATTGCGTTAGACAACTCTATGATGAAGAGATGAGGCGGTGAAGTGAATTCAATTTTCAATCGTACAAAATCAGCAGCAGTGGAATTTATTCCGGTGAACGCCTCGGTATTGAAACACTATAAA
>SBGR01000065.1 GCA_006226545.1 Bacteroidota bacterium
GAAGTTAATTCACTAAAATCTCTACTTCAACAGATACTTAAGTTTCTTATGAATTAATCACCATAATTACCTCTACAAGTCTATAGGTTTACTGTAGATGGTTTTTTATAGTTTGTATTGTAAACCTATGACCAGAGCGATGAAGTATTGTCTGTTTGTTATCCTTTGTTTAAGTCTTTTCGGCTGCCGGCCAAATGAGCCTCAAGCCGCGCAATCAGCTGTGTCAGATTCCGTTCATGCGGATGTAGGCTCGCTAAATAATTCAGTTGAACCCAGTACTGTTAACTTAAAAAATGGCGTGTATGTGCTGGAATCTCATGCTCACGAAAAGGTGTTCTTTCACTTTAAAAACGATACACTGCATGGACCGATAAAACGCACTGGAGGAACTGAAAGCACCGGAAATCTCAACATGGGGAAACTACATGGACCTTTTCGCACTTGTTACAACAAACAATTCAGCGACAGCTATAGCCGGGTATTATCCGAGGAGATGTTTGATGGTGATACATTGCTTTGGCGCATGTTTCCGGCAGTGGATTACGGCAGACCATTTCCATCTAAAGGGATACAAACGCGTGGCGGAAGGGTTGAACTCTTGGCCTTTTATGAAAATGGCGACACCGCTTATGTGGGTACTTTCTTAGACCATGCTGCAATCGGAATACACCGTTCCTTTAAACCGAACAATGAACTTATTTCAGTAGCGGACTATACCCTGTTCCGATTGCAGGTATTTGATTCTACCGGCCACGAAATAAAAGTTGAACCCTTGAGTAGGAAACACCCTTTTCGGAGCCAACCCATCGACCAAGTTTGGGGCGATAAACTAAAAGCTTATTACATCAAACTAAGTCAGAGACCCTTGTCGAAAATCATTCACACAGATTCGCTAACAAATTGAATCAATGCTTGGTATAGCTTTAATTTGAATTTTCTACATCATCACCATGCTTCAAATCATCCGCACTAACGCCTCCCATCCAGAGTTTATTCAATTGGTTGAAAAACTTGATCGCTATTTGGCTGTAACCGATGGCGACGACCATGCTTTTTACCACCAGTACAATGGAATATTGGATATTCCTCATGTGGTCCTAGCGATGGAAGGAGAAATAGCAATTGGCTGTGGAGCCATCAAAGCCATTGATACAGATGCCATGGAGGTGAAACGCATGTTTGTAGAACCTGATCAGCGTGGCAAAGGGATAGCCGGTTTGATACTTCAAGAATTGGAAAAATGGACCTTGGAATTAGGGAAATCGAAGTGTTTGCTAGAAACAGGACTTCAACAACCGGAAGCCATTCGCTTGTATGAAAAAAGCGGTTATGCCAAGATTCCAAACTACGGACAATATGCCGGCGTGGAGAACAGCCTCTGCTTTGAAAAGCGATTGACTTAATCAAAAGGAACCCTAGCAGCAATGCTTCGCCCTAGGGTAATCTCATCAGCATACTCCAGTTCACCTCCAATGGAGATACCGCGCGACAAGGTGCTGACTTTAGTGCCCAAAGCCTTCAGCCTCCGGGAAAGGTAAAATCCGGTGGTATCGCCTTCCATGGTTGCACTTAAGGCCATAATCACTTCATCCACCTCTTGGTCTTTGATGCGTTGTTCAAGCTTATCAATATTCAAGTCTTCCGGACCAACCCCATCGATGGGAGAAATGAGTCCGCCGAGGATATGGTAAACCCCACGGTATTGGCTGGTATTCTCTATGGCCATCACATCGCGCATGTCTTCCACCACGCAAATCAGCTTGTGGTTTCTGCTGCGGTCTGCACAAATAGCACAGGTCTCTGAATCTGAAACGTTGCCGCAGGTGGAGCAAAAAACCAGCTCTTCGCGGATGCGCTGAATGCTTTCTTCCAAGCCTTCCAGCTCATTTGCCGGACGTTTAATGAGGTGGAAAACCAAACGCATGGCTGTTTTCTTGCCAATACCCGGAAAGCGGGCAAACTCGTTAACGGCTTGTTCTATGATTTTGGAAGAAAAATTCATGCAGCACAAAAGTACTAAAATTGCCCGCCTGTCGCATAGCAAGCAACCTTTCTTCTTCGTTAGGTGTCTATACATTAGTCAAGCAAAGCTTGCCTGAAACCAGCGAAGAATTATTTTCGTATATCCTGCAGAAAGGGGGAAATATGCCAAGTGCAGTAACCAATGACATCCACGTACAGGTTGACACCCAATATCAACCGCAACAAAGCCGACCTTTAGACGATGAATACCTCTTCGCCTACCGCATCAGCATTGAGAACAAAAGCGATTATGTGATTCAGCTGATGAGAAGGCATTGGTATATCTACGACTCCAACGGAGATCGCCGCGAAGTAGAAGGCGAAGGCGTAGTTGGGGTTCAGCCAATTCTGAAACCGGGCGAATCCCATTCGTATATCTCTGCCTGTAACCTTCATACCGACATGGGCAAGATGAAAGGCTTTTACACTTTTGAGCGATTGGACGACGGCTTTCTCTTTGAAGTAGAGATTCCGGAATTTACCATGATTATGCCGGTGAGGTTATCTTAACAACCGCATCCGCTTTTGGTATAGACTCTACCCTTTCGGTCGATGGTCTGGTATAAAATACCACTGCGGTAAATCTTCATCCAGACCACTTTTCCCTTTTTGTATTTGTATTTTTTAGTGATGAGGCCCTGCTGATCGTATTCGCGCCAGACGCCTGTGCGAACGGTATCTTCAAAATTGCCTTTAAGCACCACCTGACCTGAATCGAGCAGGTAATATTTGCCGTCTTGTGTAGAATCTGACGGGTATTTATTCTCCTGTGCCTTCGCTAAGAAAGGCCAAAGCCCAATCGCTAGAAGACACAGTAGCTTACGCATTATTCAAATTCAATGAGTACGAAGTTCTTCTCTACCTTATCTTGTGCCTGAACCTTGACGGCTTTCACCACGGCATCGCCGGGCGATTTGATAACGTTCTCCATCTTCATCGCTTCCAGAACGAGCAATGAATCGCCTTTCTTCACTTCTTGACCTACTTCAACGGTCACTTTCAATACCAGACCAGGCATTGGGGCCTTCACCTCATTTACTTTATTGGCACCGGCACCGGCCATACCCATCTTCTCGAGCAAACGATCCAAGTCGTCTGTTAAAGCTACCTCGTAAGTATGTCCGTTTACCTCCAAGCGATAGGCTTTTTGTTCCAAGCCGCTTTTCACCACCTTGACTTTATACGATTGACCATCGTGCACAAAATGCAAAGTACCATCGCGCTGTTCCATCAAGTCGAGAGACAATTCCCTGTCGTTAATTTTTAGCTGCTGGTCTTGAATCAAAACATCAAACTGTTCTTTATCGTTTACTTTTGCGCGTATCATATAAAGTCGATTTACCATGCGAAGATATACAATCCTGACTGCACTTGCCTTCCCATTCCTTGTCCTCTCTTGTAAAACTAAAAAAGGACTCTCTAGCGAAGAACAAATGCAACGTTACGCAGACAGTGTTGCGGCTGCCATGGCTCCGGAAGACGCCGATTTCAACTTCGACTTTGATGAAATTACCGTTAACGGCGACGATAACAACGAATGGGATGCGCCCATCGTTCCGGTATACAAAGGCTCAGAAACCAGGGTAAACGATATCCTCCACACCTACCTTGAAATCTCCTTCGACTGGAAAAAGAAAGAAGCGTATGGAGCAGTGAGTTTGGATATCAAACCCTATTTCAAATCGGTTAGCTCGCTCGATTTAGATGCCCAGTTTATGGACATTCACCGCGTGGCTGAAATCAAAGGCAAAGACACCAGCGATCTAAGCTTCGACTACGATAAAAAGAAGCTCCACATTGAGTTGGGCAGAAGCATCAGTCGCACTGAAAAATACCGCATCTTCATCCGCTATACGGCCAAACCGGAAGAGGTAGTGGGCGAAGGCGGTGTAGCGATACAAGACATCAAAGGACTTTACTTTATTGATGCCGATAGTGCCAGTGGCAAACCCGCCCATTTCTGGACCCAAGGTGAAACACAGCACAATAGCTGTTGGGTACCTACCATTGATGCACCAAACGAAAAGTTCACACACGATATCGTGATGACCGTGGCCGATAGTCTGGTAACGGCTTCTAACGGAAGACTAAAGGGCAGTAAGAAGCTAGCGAACGGCATGCGCCAAGACCATTGGACCATGGAGAATCCGCATTCTCCTTATCTGATGGCCATGTTTGCCGGGAAATTTCATGTGGTAGAAGCCAAATGGGGAAAGATGCCATTGCGCTATATCGTAGATCCTAAATATGCGGCCAGCGCGCAAACCATCTTTGGTAATACACCGGAGATGATCGACTTCTATTCTAAAAAGCTCGGCTATGCTTACCCTTGGCCTAAATACGACCAAGTGGTGGTGCACGATTTCATCTCGGGCGCCATGGAAAACACAGGCATTACGGTACACGGCGATATGCTCATGTTGGATACGCGTGATCTTTTAGACGACAGCTACGAAGACGTGATTGCACATGAGTTGTTTCACCATTGGTTTGGCGACTTGGTAACCTGTGAGTCGTGGGCTAACCTACCCTTGAACGAATCTTTTGCCACCTACGGTGAATACCTCTGGAAAGAATTCAAATACGGCAAAGCCGAAGCAGATTACCACCTATACAGCGATAGACAAAACTACTTCAACGAAGCTTCCGGCAGTGCCAAGAACATGATTCGCTACGATTACGAAAAGCCGGATGCCATGTTCGACCGCCACAGCTACCAAAAGGGCGGATTGTTATTACACCAGCTCAGAACTTATTTAGGGGATGAAGCCTTCTTTGCTTCGTTAAAACTTTACCTGAATCGCTACGCATTTCAAAATACAGAGATTCACCAGCTGCGTCAGTGTTTTGAAGAAATCAGCGGTGAAGACCTCACCTGGTACTTTGATCAATGGTTCTTCCACAGCGGACATCCTGTATTGGAGGTAACCCATATCTACGACGAGTTCAGCAAAGAATATGCGGTTGAGGTTAAGCAAACCCAAGAGTTTGAGAAAGGAAGACTCTTCCACCTTCCTCTAAAAGTGGCTTTCCACTACGGGGATAGCGTGCATATTGAGAACATCCACGTGAAAGAGCAACATAAGATTTTCCATTTCCAATTGGGCCAAAAGCCGGAATGGGTAAGCTTTGATGCAGATAAATCCATTGTTGGGCGAATGCGTGAAGAGAAAGACGATAGCAATTGGATGAACCAGCTGAGGCTGAGCCCGCTTTACCAAGACCGCTTTGATGCCTTGATGCATTTTGATATGCAAAGCGATGCAGAGCAATTGTTTGTCGCGATCAACTACGGCCTCACCGACTCCTTCTGGAATATCCGTTCTGAGGCAATGGGACTGATCAGCAGCCTACCTTACGATATGCGCAATGCCTTTGGCGAACGTATCATCGACAATGCCTTGCATCACCCGAAATCAGATGTTCGCTCAAGCGCCTTTTATGCCTTGAGAAAGATGGACTTCCCAGACAGTAAAAAATGCGTAGAGCCCGGCTTAAACGACTCCAGCTATATGGTAAATGCTGCAGCCTTGAACTTGCTGTTTTCGCTCGATACCAATGCCGCTCTAGCAAAAAGCAATGAATGGGCATTCTCTGAAAACAATACCCTTCGCTATACCGCTTTAGCCATTTTAACCAATGCACCGGGCAATCAAATTCCCATCTTTACTAAGCTCTGGAACGCAAAGAAGAAACCCGATTTCTTCACCGTAGCGATGGTGATTCGTTATGCGCAGAAAAGCGATGATCCGGCCATCGTTATCGATGCGCTAGATTTAATCAATACTTATTCACCGGAAGGAGAAGACGATTACCTGATTGCTTTGTTCATTAACCAGACAAATGGCAGGGTAAAAGAGAAATTTGAAAGGTTGATTAGCGAAGCAGATGAGCAATTGGCCCAGACGAAAGATCAAACGGCCATCGCTGAGCTCAATGCGCTTAAGTTGGAGTACCTCCGCGTTATTGAACACGTGGTAGAATAAGCTAACCTGACATTAAGGCTTGTTTTCGCCTTGGCAATTATTTTGATGTCTATACATCAATTAATCCTTCGTTTGAAGGGTATTCACAGATTTAACGAAATTGCGATATGGCTGATAGCATAGACATCTTTCCGCTCGGGTTTCCTTGGAACACGCAGGACCCTTTTCTATTTTGTGTACACCACCTCGATTTCTACCCTCAGGGGAATGAAAATATGGGCCCAGTAGCCTCTTTGACAGGCAGAGCCATCGGACAAGATTTTGATCCGAACAACAAATGGCGCATGTACCACGGACAAACCATTCCCGGTTTCCCCGGACACCCACACAAAGGATTTGAAACCGTTACGGTAGCCACACAAGGCTTAATTGACCATTCTGACTCCTTAGGGGCAGCCGGTCGATTTGGCAATGGTGATGTGCAATGGATGACCGCCGGAAAAGGGGTTCAGCATAGCGAAATGTTTCCTTTATTGAACCAAGAAGGCGACAATACGTTGGAGTTATTCCAAATATGGCTCAACCTTCCGAAAGCCTCCAAAGGCGTTGACCCTTATTTCGGTATGATGTGGAACGAACAGATTCCTGTTTTACAGCTTCAAGACAAGCAAGGCAAAGCCATTCAGTTGAAATTGATTCACGGCACCTACGGAGAGCATTCATCGCTTAAACCGGCCCCGGATTCTTTTGCTGCTAACCCAGACAATAAAGTGGCCCTTTGGTTATTGGAACTGGAAGCAGGTGCTGAATTCGATTTCCCTGAAGAAGCAAATGGCGTGAATAGAAACCTATATTTCTACGAAGGAGAGTCTTTACAAGCCAACGATAGACAAGCCTTTCCGGGCATGGGTATTCGTTTCTCCAGAGGACAAAAGCTTCACATCACCAACGGAAATCAGAAAGCGAAATTCCTCTTCTTACAAGGCAAACCCATAGGCGAGCCGGTGGTACAATACGGACCGTTTGTAATGAATACGGAGAAGGAAATACAAGATGCATTTACTGAATTCCGCGCAACTGAATTTGGCGGCTGGCCTTGGCCAAGCTTTGACCATGTGCACCCACGCGAAAAAGGACGTTTTGCCCTTCATGCCGACGGCAGACTGGAAGAAAAGGTTTAGTTCAAGGCTTCGGGACGAGCATTGAGGTAAGAAGTCCATTTGGCATTCAGCTCTTGCATCCTGCTTTGGTATATGGTTAGGTTCATAAACATAACCAGCAAAGTGGCACCCAGAAAAATGGATATGTGTACCCAATTGAAAGGTTCAAGTGAGCTTGCCCAATGAAAAAGCTTGGATAGTGGTAAGCCTATCCAAATTGGAACATATAATATCAGAAGCATTTTAAAGACTTTTGAGTTGTAGTAAACTACTTCAACCTTGCCATCCTCTTTCCATTCAGCAAGTCCATCTAAGGACCAATTTATGGTATTCCCTTGCTTAAAGTACAGTTGACTCTTTTGGTCTTTCTCACTTGGCAGAAGCCATAATACCTGCCTTTCCTTTAAGGGCAAAGTACCCCAAGCTTGGAGTACTTCATCTTTGGTTTTCTTAGTATGGAATTTAAAATGACGATTCTTAATCACGCTTAACGCATTAAGTGGAAGGTCTCGTAGGCTTCACCGGTGGCAATACCATCCGGTAATTCGAAGGTAAACTTCACCACTACCACATAGACGTCAATCGTGGCCGGTGCTCCATTTACCTTTCCATCCCATCCATTATCGTTGATATTGCCTTCGTGCATCAACATACCCCAACGATCGAAGATTTTATAATCCATGGTGATTACATCGCTAAAGGTTGGCTTATAGTTATCGTTACGGTTGTTATCGTCTGGAGTAAAGGCGGTAGGCAAGAACACACGGCAATTGTCGTCTTTGAAACTTACCGTTATCGCATCGCTAGCCGTACCACACTGGTTACGGACTTTAACGGTATAAGTTCCGGGCTGAGAAATTCGGCGGATTGGCGTCATGAGTCCATCATCCCAAGTATAGCTTGAGTTCCAGAATGTGACGTTCAAATCCATGTATTCAAACTGACATAGGGTGGTGTCTGAACCAAGTCCAATTACCGGATAAGGATAGACATTTGTGTATTGTTTGCTGGTATCGTAGCAGCCGTCCAATTCAACGGTATAGCTAACCGAGTCTTCCCATAGGTTGGTAGGCACATAGTCTGAGCCTTGCATGTTCGGACCGGAGAATGTGCCTCCGGCTGTTCCGGCCACCAACGGATAAACTCCGCTGCCTTCACAGTAGAATTTGTTCATTCCGGTGAAGCCTGCGATAGGCATCGTCTTCACGTAAACATCTCTCGAGACTGTATCCCTGCAGTAGTAGGTTGATTGAACAATCAGTTCAGCAGTCTTCGGACCATCCGCTTTGAAACTGTAGATAAAGGCTGAATCACCAAATAAACCTGCATCGGTAATGTTCCATAAGAATCCTTGGATACCGATGGAATCTGTGCTCAAGCTGTAGAAATCGTAGGCATTGCCTTTCAAACACTGAGCTGAATCGGTAAACCCAATTTGTGCTCTTGGCTTAGGATAAACCCGTATGGTATTGGTTACCGTATCGTAGCATCCACTGTCGTTACGTGCCATGAGCGTTACGCTGTAATGACCGTTTTGAGCGTAGAAATGACTTACGTTGGCTGTGCTGGCAGTATTACCATCGCCCAAATCCCAATTCAAGCTACTGATGTTTCCGGCGCCACCAATACTTTGGTTGGAGAACACAAAGTTCTGGTTGTTTACACACTGAGCAGCAGAGTTGATCAGGAAGGTGGCATCCGGCTTTTTCAAAACCTGTATAGCTTGAATCGCTGAATCCTTACATCCTTGATCACTCATGGAAATCATGGTTGCGTTAAAGTAACCCGCAAATGGATATTGATGCGCGACGGTATTCGCTAAGCTGTCTTCCTGCAAATCGCCAAACTTCCAATAAGTCTTCAGCGTACCTGAAGTGATGCTGTTATTCGCGGTGAAGATGAAATTATGGTCGTTTACACATTGTCCGGCATCGTTCACCGTAACCGAAACCGTTGGCTTAGGTCTTACCACCATGGTATGCGTTACCGAATCGCTACAATAGATAAAGGTGGTTTTTAATTTAGCGATATAGGTTCCCGGCGCGGTATAAATCTTCTGCGGATTTAACCCTTGACTCTGTGAGCCATCGCCAAAAGTCCACTGGTAGAAAATTGGCTTGTATGCATTGGTGCTTTGGTTGGTAAACAAGAAGCGGTTTCCGTTTACACACTGATCTGAGTCGTTTACAATGAACTGGGCATCAGGCTGAGCATGGATTGTAATGTCTTTCGATAAGGTATCCTGACAACCAAAATCGGAAGTAACCCAGAGTTTTACTTGCAGTGAATCGTGGTTGAGGTAGCTAACCTGGGTATCTTGGGATGTAGCGTACATGCCTTGGCCCAAATCCCATTGGTAGGCCATTCCGCCTACGCTCACCGTGCTCAAATTGGTAAAGGTAAAGTAGTTACCCGATAAGCACTGTTCAGGGTTATTGATGCTGAAATCGGCAAGCGGATTCGCATGTACGGTTACGGTATCGTATGCCGTGTCTCTACAGCTTAAGTTGGTGGTAGCGATAAAGCGGATATACCGGGTTCCGGCTGAAGTATACTGCACAGCGGTATCTTGTAAAATACTAGATAGACCGCTGCCTAAGCTCCACGCATAATTGGTTACCGCTCCTGATTTAACAGCAGCTTGACCATCAAAATAGTAGTTATTGCCCACCAAACATTGCTGGTTTTGGTTGATTACGATGCCCACATTCGGAACAGGGTAAACAAAGGTGGTTCTGCGAAGTGAATCGCGGCAACCTTGGTCTGATACCATCAATAACTTCACGTTATAGAAACTGTCTGTAGGGAAAATATGAATTGGACTGGCCAAATTCGACGTTGTTCCATCACCGAAATCCCAATAGCTATCTTGCGTACCGCTTGAGATGGTGCTCAAATTGGTAAAGACAAAGTTCTGGTCGTTTCTACATTGCGTTGAATCGTTGCTTACAAAGTTGACATAGGGTTTAGGGTGAACGGTAACCTGTAGGTTGGCGGTATCTCTACACCCACGATTACTTAATTCCACCAATTGCACCGGATAAATACCCGGAGCTGCGTAGGTATAGCTGTTGTAGTTACCGTTGCTACTTCCGCCATCGCCGAAGGTCCAGGTGCGCGTTAAGCTACCGGTATTGATGGTACTGCTATCGATAAAGTTAAAGTTCTGTGTATTGAAGCAAGCGATGCTGTCCATGGCTCCTATAATGGCCACCGGACTTGCATGCACCCGCATGGTTCTCGTTATGGAATCGCTACACTGGAAATTACTTGTTACGAGCAATTTCACGTAATAGGTGCCATCAACCGGATACACATACGTTGGACTCGTTGTAGTTGATGTTATGCCATTGCCGTATTCCCACTGCGAGCTAATCGTTCCACTGCTGATATTCGAAGTATTGGTGAAAATGAATTCATTGTCTTTCTCGCATTGGATGCTGTCATTCACCGTAAACTGCACTTGTGGCGTTGGGTAAACAGATACCGATTGAACGGCCGAGTCAATACAACCTTCCAAGGAAGTTAGAACCAATCTGATCTGGTAATTACCGTTGTTTAGGTAGGTTTTGATAAAGCTCTGCGCCGAGCTTGTGCTATCGTCGCCCAAAGTCCAAACTCTGCCGTAGAAGCCGGAGCTGATGCTACTGGTATCGGTGAGAAGGAAAGCTTGGTCGTTGAAACATTGACCGGTATCGTTAATGGTAAACCCGACCACCGGATTTGGGTAGATGGTAATGCTTTGACTGGTGGAATCGCGGCAAGCCAAATCGCTAATCGCTACCAATTCCACATCGAAGGTTCCTGCTGCATTAAAGCTATGTGTTGGAGAGGTTGCCTGACTTGAATCGCCATCGTTAAAGCGCCACAAGTAGCTCAAGGTACCGGATGAAAGGGTTGTCGTATTGGAGAATTGGAAGCTGTTTCCATTCAAACATTGAGCGAAACTGTTTTTTAAGAAGCTCGGATTTGGCTTAGGGTGAACAGCCACTGCCTGAGTTATTGAATCGGCGCAACCAAAGGTGCTGGTCACCACCAATTTCACATTGAATGCTCCTGCTTGTCCGTAAACCGTATTCACTTGGTTTGTGGTAGCTACAGAACCGTCGCCTAAATCCCAGAATACAGAATAGTTTCCAGAGCTAAGCGTACTCAATTCGATGTATTCAAAGGCTTGATCGTTTCGGCATTGGCCGGTATCGTTGATGGTAAAGTTGGCTACCGGATTAGGGTAGACAGCCACATTGACCAATGCTGAAGTGTCTTTACAGCCGTTTGCATCGGTTATCTCTAGCGAGTAAACTCCACTGTCTGCCGCATAGGTGCTGGTAGAGAAATTCAAGATTGGTGTTCCCTCAAAAAGCCAATTGTAGAAGCCACCCGGTAAAGTGGTGGTGCTCAACAATACGCTATCGCCTTCACAGAAAGAAGTAGGACCGCCTGCAGCTACCACGGCTGTTGGGAGCGTAAAGGCATCCACTCGTTGCCAAGCTGAGGTATCGATACACCCATTTCCGTCTTGTACAATCAAGCGGTAAACGCCGCTGTCCAAGGCATAATAACTCGTTCCGGTTTCACCTGTTAAGCTGGAACCAAAGTACCAATTATAGCTGTAACCGAGTCCGGTTTGTGCATTTAATAGCACGCTATCCCCATCGCAGAAGGTGGTATCGCCACCGGCCGTGATGGCTGCGGTAGGCAATGGGTTGATTAAAATCGATTGAATGCGTGAAGTATCTTTACAAGCAAAGCTATTCTGAACAATGAAACGGTAGTTGCCGGTTAGGGAAGCACTGTAGAAACTATCCGTAGCCAAGAGGATATTCGCAGAATTGCGCTGCCATTGGAAAGTCCAACCGTTTTGACTTGCTGCATGAAGTACTGCATTCTGATCTGCACACAAAATAGAATCTGTACTCATTACCAAGCTTGCCACTGGCGTTGGAGCCAAAGTAACGGCTTGCATGGCTGAGGTATCTGCACAAGAGTTGGCATCCACCGCCCTCACGTAATACGTTCCGCTGTCGAGCGCATAATAATTCTGCGCCGTAGCTCCACTCAAAACATTACCTGATTTGTACCATTGGTAGCTGAGCCCATTTCCACTCGCGCTGAGTAAGGTGCTGTCTCCCGCACAGATAAAGGTATTGCCCGGTATATTAAAGCTTGCAGTCGGACGAGTATTCACATTTACGTTCACCGCATAGCTCGTGTCTTTGCAACCGTAGCTATTGGTAACGGCAACGGTATACGCTCCGGCCAATTTTGCATCGTATGCCGATCCGGTAGCACCTGAAATAGCTGAACCGTTGAACAACCATTGGAAGCTATTGCCAACACTTGGCGTAAAGGAAAGTGAAATGCTATCGCCTTCACAGAAAGTAGAATCACCCAATGTAGCGATGGAACCTGTTGGCAACGGATTCACCGTAACTTCTACTTTTCTGGAGCTGTCTGTACAGGCATTCAATACCGAAATTACATGGTATAAACCGGTGGACGTAGCGCTGTAGAAGCTATCGTTGACGGCTAGGGAAACGCCGTCTTTGTACCAGGTATAAGTTCCTCCGGTAGCGGCCGTCATTAGTACCGATTCACCCAAACAAAAGGTAGAATCACCGCTTAAGCTTAGGCCCATAGATGGCAATGGTTTTTCAGTTACCAAACGTGCCGCTGAGGTATCCTTGCATCCGATGCTATTGGTTTCAATCAAACGATACGAGCCTGAACCGTTAACCAACAAAGTATCGGTTGAAACACTTTGGTTAATTCCGTCTTTAAGCCATCCGTAAGTAGAACCCGCCGTTGTGCTTGCATACAATACAAAATCATGTCCGGCACAATAGTCGTTAGCGCCTGGTAAAATAAATGCAGGGGGTTTTGGATTGACCTTTAATTCAAAAGTGGCTGAGGTATCTCTGCAGGTCCCATCACTCACTTGCAGAGAATAGATTCCTGCAGATGTTGCTGCATAAAACGTGGTATCTGCCCCCACAACTGGTGCGCCATTCAATAACCACTGATGTTCTAAACTACTGCTATTTGCAGACAAAAGTAGGTAGGCATCTCCGTTACAAATTGAATCGTTTCCGGTAGTTGCACTGGCCACAGGCTGAATACGTGTATAGACTAAAATTTGATTGCTGGTATCTCGACAAAGGGCATTTTTATAGACTATTACATCATAATTACCGCCAATGGTAGCATAAAAGGAATCTGATACCGCCCCAGGTATATCTGTTCCGCTTTCCCGCCATTGGTAACTGTAATCTGAATCAAACGGCGCTGTAAACAAAACGCTGTCTGCACCACAAATATCAGTTCCTCTGGAAGTGTCTATCGTAACCTCAGGCATGGATTCCATGATGACTGTGGTTGTAAGTGTATCCTTGCAACTTAAGGTACCACTTACTGCCAATTGGTAAGTAGATGGCGATGGGATAATACCCGGAAGGTGGGTGGTATCTTCGCTTTTTGAGCTAAAACCGGATGGGCCACTCCACGAAAAAGTGCTTCCTGCCAGCGCGGAACCATTCAGTTTAACCGTATCCCCATAACAATAAGGGCCTGTATTGGTAGCATTGCCCAGTAAGTCTACTTCAAAGAAATTTTCTATATCAAAAGAGGTACAAATCTGGTGTGCCGGATTGGTACTCCATGCATCAAAAACATCTATAGAAGGGAACATTGGTTCAAATAAAAATTCGAAGTCGCTAAGTGATCCAGACAACTGAGTGCCCGGTATAACTTCTGATCTAAATAGTACATGAACCTTAAAGTCTTGATTTACTTTCCATACAAAGTACTGATTATTCCAATTTGTAAGGGGAATTGGTGTACCTGACATGGTGTATATTCTAATATATACTGTGACATCCTGATTTCTAGTAACCCATAAAGTATTGTTATACCTAAAATGGTGGACTGCCTCAGCAAAATAGCCTAAGAAGCCTTGTGCGGGGTTAGATAATCCACTCCAATAATTCAGGTCAACCATATCGGTACAGGAGCCACTGTCTACTGCGTTATAGGCATCAACTAATGTTCTGGGCATACCCCAGTAAACACACGGCGAAGTAGTTGACCAGGAAGAATCCCGAAAATAAAACCACTTTCCACCCGCTCTGCCGTGGGAGGTACTGGTAGCGGTTGAATCTGTAGTAATTTGCACCGAAGACGGTGTGGCAATTGGCGTTAATTGCGCATTAGCTTCCGTTGCGGCGAGCAACCCAAGCAGTACGATACCCAAACGTATTACCTTTCTCATTCCGGTTTGATCATAAGTTTCTTAATGTGCACGATACCCTCTTCTTGAATTCGGACCCAATAAACACCCGATTTCCATACCTGCAAGTCTGTTTCTTCTAAACGTTGAGCCGTCCCTGCAAACACCTGTTTTCCATCCGATGAATACACGAATACAGTCGCGTCAGAAGCAACACCAAAAATACGCACAGTTTTCCCTGCAGGATTCGGATATAGTAGAATTTGTTTTAGTTCTTCCTGATTTTTAGCCACTAAGGGAGAAACATAAGGCATGTCAAAACTCAGTAAATCAAGCTTTGCCGCAGACCCACTGCCTTTGGTATCAATTCCATTTCGGATGCCGGTTTCCAACCAGGCGCTATCCGGCATCTGAGGGTTCTGTTGGTAGTTGATTTCGATCTCAAAAAGGTTGTAATCGTTCGTAGAATTGGTCTCTACAAACTGTCCCCAAGCGATTTGTTGGCCTTGTTTGAAAAAGGCCAAATTCACGTAGAAGCTATCGTTCGCCTGCGCAGACGTGAATTGGTAGTAACCGTAAAGCTTGGTATAGGCTTGTGAAATTGAAAAGCCCGGTGCATAGCGACCATCAGGCACATTACCACAATGCAAATGCGGGTAGCCAAACTCCAAGTCTTTAATCGATTTCAAGTCCAGCGCATAGCGACCGGAATACGGGTTAGCCGTAAATGGTCGTGGTTGATTTCGTGTATCGTTGGAGGTCCAACCGATTAGTTTAAAGTCGGTATCCGGTTTCCACGCATCTAAGTTCTGGTTTGGCAATCGTTCATTGCTGCCCACAAACCAAACACTATCAACCGTTAATACACTGCCTGAATCGATGGTACCACCTAGGTAATTGGTGCTTACCAAAAGCAACTTGAAGGTGTCTACTTGAGCGCCATTGGGCAATTTGGTATCGAAAAGCATATCGGTAAAGCTACTCTGTGTTCCGGCAAGTTTATAAACCCAAGAGTTGAGGCTTTGCCCGGCAGCATCTTTAAATTCACCCACCACCATTACCGAGTCTCCGGTAGCTGTTTCATATTTCAATCGCACACCCATTTGGGTCGGAGTGCCTTTGTAAGCGATGCCACCCAGTAGCACGCTATCACGAGGATCAGCAAAATAGATGGCACCCGGCTCTTCACCCAGGGCCTGCAATCGTATCGCTCTATTGCCTCCGCCTAAGTCTTCTAGCTTAATGCGGCCGGCTATGCCCCAATTCTCCGGCTTAGGCGCAGCTATACTATCCCACAGCTCGAAATCGAAATTGGGAATTTCATTCGGGCCGGTATAAACCGTCAAGGCATTGGTTTCTGAAGTGCCTGCCGAATTGGTAGCCGAAAGCTTGACCCAATATTGACCGGCATTTTGCTGAAACGGAATCACGAAATCAATAAGTGAATCTCCAGAATAATTGCCAATGGCGCTGCTAGTGAAGTTGATGCCATCGCTAGAATACAGTAAGTTAAGCGATGTGGCACTGTTGTTCGGGTTCACTTTTCCGTACAAGAACACGTCGCCATTCACCCGTTTTTCTGCCCGGTTCAATTGCAAATCCGGACCCACCAAATCAAAGTTTCGGTAGAAAAGCGCCTTGCCTCTTTCCCCGGATACCACGCCAAACTTGGAACCGTAAAAGTGAATGTCCTGAAGGTTTCTATCGTCGTTAACGGTCAGTGGCAACTGAATCTGAATCCAGCTCAAACCGCCATCTACTGTATAAAAAAGAGCTCCATCGTTACCGGCGGCATAGCCCATATCGCTGCTAACAAAATGAACTGCATTTAGCATCGGGGCAATGGAGTCTAGCACCACGGTCCAGTTTTGTCCGCCATCCGTGCTTCGAGCGATGCTCATCACACTGTCTTGTGCAGGGTTTCCACCCACCATGACCACCAATTGATCTGTGACAAAATAGATATCATTCCACTGACGTTGTGCTGCAAATCCAGGCAAACTCAACGTATTCCAGGTTAGACCTTGATCGCTACTGCGCATCAATAAACCCTGTGAGCCGGCCAGTAAACCAGTCTGTTTTTGAAAGGCCAAGGCATGAACAACCGCTCCGGCAGAATCCCACGCCACTTGCCAAGCATCCCCTTGATTTAAGCTTTTCCAAAGCACCGCTTCATCACCCGATTTGGCGTTGCCAGCCATCCACAAGCTTTGTTCGTCTTCAAAAGAAAGTTCTTCTAAATGATAATTGGAGAGTCCGCTCGATTTAAAATTGACTTGTTTGCTAGCGATATCAAATACACCGAAAACACCGTCTCTACCGGCTACAGCAATGGTTTGTTTGTTGTATACCGCATGACAAAGCAGCATACTGCCAATCTTGTCTGAGTGTAAAGTCCAGTTTTGAAAACTGTCTTGGGTAGAAGAGATTGTCGTGATGGAATCATTGCGCAAATTGCCTCCCATCAAAATGATTTCGGTGGCAGATTGCATGTGTACGCCAAAGTTAGAACGCCCTTTCGGCGTGGCGTAAAACTCCCAGTATTTCTCTTGCTGTGCCTCCAGGGTAACGGATGAAATCAGCACTAGAAACAGGCAAGCATAGCGAACTAGTTTCGTCATGTTTGGTTTATTCCCTTAAACGCGTGAAGATAAATCAAATAAAACTTTGAAAAAATGCAGAGTAAAAGTCAGGTAGTATCACGTATCTAACCTTCTCTTTTCCAAGTAGCGGAGCAACTCTTCGGTAGCTTGATCAAGCATATCAAAAACGTCTTGAAAACCACGTTCACCACCGTAATACGGATCAGGCACATCAGCTCCCGGCGAACGAAGGTCAAAGTCACGCATCATGCGCACTTCGGCGATATCATCAATCAGCGTAGTCTCCAGGCTTTTCACATTCCTGAAATTGGAGCGATCCATGGTTAGGATGATGTCAAAATCAGCAAAATCAGCTTTCGAAAATTGCCTTCCCCTACTGTTCAAACTGAGTCCATTGCGTTCCGCATTTTCGCGGGTTCTTGGATCCGGTAATTCACCAATATGGTAGTCGGAGGTACCGGCAGAATCGATGTGATAGTGATCCGATAATCCGGCCATCTCCACCTTTTGCTTGAAGAGCCCTTCGGCTAATGGGGAACGGCAGATATTACCGAGACAAACAAACAATACGCGAGTCATGCCGCGAATTTACATGAGATTCTAGCGAAGCAAAGTAACGCGACCAAATTCCTGGAAGTTTTGTCCACCAAACAGCCTGCCTTGTACTTGCCAAACATAGACTTCGCTTTCGCAAATCACGCCTTTGTAAGTACCATCCCAGGCTTCGTCAATGTCGTGCGTTTCAAAGACCAATTCACCCCAGCGGTTGTAAACTCGGAAGGTATAAGCATCTCGTTCTACCCCTTCAAAAACAGGCTTGAAGGAATCGTTTGTACCGTCACCGTTTGGCGTAAAGGCATCCGGTGCCAATATCACACCATCCAGATTTACACGTAGATACGAAGGCCTGATTAAAGTATCAACACAACCAAAATCATTCATCGCTATCAAACGAATGGTATACTCACCTTCATTTGGCAAATCAATGATTGGCGCCTCATCTGTACTGGAATAAACCGTTCCATTTGAGCCAAAGAAATCCCATTGGTATTGGGTAGCCAGCAACGAGGTATTGATCATGGTGAAGCTGGTATTTGGCATCCACGCCACCACCGGATTTGTATAGAAGTTGGCGTACGGCTTCTGAATCACCACAATCACATCAATTTTAGTGCTGTCGTCTACCCCACCCGGACCACGCGCTATGAGTGAAACGGTATAGGTTCCAGGATTTACATAGGTATGCGTAGGATGCTCCTCGGTACTTTGACCGCCATCGCCAAAATACCATTGGTAGCTGGTAGCGTACTCACTCTGGTTGGTGAAATTCACCGTATGCGGCATACAACCTGTATCCGGATCTTGGATAAATGAAGCAATTGGGAAATAGTATTCCACCCTAACCATACGAACGATGGTATCGTAACAGTTGCCATTGTCAACTATCAAGGTTACGGTATACGAGCCGCTATCGGCATAACTGTGTTGTGGGTTCTGAAGTGTAGAAGAATTGTTTGCGCCTGAAGATGGCTCACCAAAATCCCAACGGTAATTTAAGGCACCAGATGCCACACTCAAATCCACAAAGTTGAAGGTATTCAAAGGCAAACGCAAACTGGATGGCGTTGCAATGAAATTAGCGATTGGCGTCTCGTAAATATTCACCGGATTCGCTAAAGTAAAGGTATCCGAACAACCGTTTTGATCGTAAACAATTAAGCTTGGAATATAGCTTCCAACCTGCCCGTAAGGGTGACTTGGACTAAACTGCGCTGAACCGGTTCCATCGCCAAAATCCCAAACATAGAAGCGTCCGTTTACACTCAAATTGGTGAACTGGGCAAGCATGAATGAACATGCCGTATTATTATCAATGGTGAATTCAGCTCTAACAATTGGGCTAACCCTAATCGCTTGCGTAAAGGTGTCAAAGCAATTGGCTGCCGACTGCACCACCAAGCGAACCATAAACATGGTATCCTGTGTTAAAGAGGTTGGGAACACGTGCACCGGATTAACTTGGGTTGAGGTCGTACCGTCGCCAAAATTCCAGCTGTGACTTGCCGCTCCAACAGATAGGTTAGTAAAATTGTATTCGCCCAAATCACAACGATTTGATTTATTGAATACAAAGCTGGCATCGATATTCGGGAATACGGTTACAGGAACCACAGTTGTATCAGCACAACCCACCGCATTGCTCACCACCAAACGTACATTGTAAACGCGATTGGTTGGGTCTGGATTAATGAAGGTATGGCTAGGGTTAGCAGCCACGCTCACAAAGCCATCGTCAAATTCCCAATAGTAATTCGTTGCGTTCGTGGAGTTATTGATGAAGTCAACAGCCAATGGCGGACAACCCATGGAACCATTCGTAGCGGCTCTCGCCAACATGATTGGTGTAACCGTTATCTGCCTGCTGATCGAGTCAATACAACCTCTGTTGCTGGTAGCGATGAGTTTCGCAGTAAAGACGGTATCGCTGCTCACCGCAGTTGGGTAAATGTGATTTGGACTCGTTTGCGAGGAAGCAATGCCATCACCGAAATCCCAAGTATAACTCACTGCACCTGCTGTCAGGTTGGTGAAAACGTATTCGCTCGTATCGCAAATTCCTGTTTTAGCGAAGATGAAATTCGGGCGAGGCAAAGGATGCACTCGAATGTCTGCCGTGTCTTTATCGATACAGCCGTGCACCGTGCTTGCTGTTACAATCACTTGGTAAATTCTATCGATGCCCAAGGCATTGTCAAATACATAACTGAAGGTGTCTGCCGTCAAGGTATCGCCATTGCCCAATTCCCAGAAATGGCTTTGAGCGATGGTTGACGTATTCCCTAAGAAGACATTCAGCGGACTGCAACCGCTGTCAGGCGTGAAGATCAACTGGGCCTGTGGTAACGGGAATATGGTCAAAGGCTTGACAATCGTATCCTTACAACCGTATACCGAAGTAGCGATTAAACGCACTGCATAGGCCGTATCGGTAAACGGAATCTGGTTGAAGACATGTTGCGGATTCACTACTGTAGTCGTTGCACTTCCATCGCCAAAACTCCATTCGTAGCTATAACCCAACTGCGAAACATTGCTAAACTGTACCTGTCCTCCACCGCAAAGCGAATCCAAATTGCTGTTGAAATCGGCAATCGGATCCGGACGCACAATTACCACTGAACTGAGGGTATCACTCCAACATCCACGTGCCGATTGAGTCCACAATCTAATGGTATAAGATGTATCGATAAACGGCTGATTAGCAAATGTATGTGAAGGATTAGCTAAAGCTGATGTAGAACCATCACCGAAGTCCCAGAAATAGTTCGCCACATTCTGAACAGTCGAGGTAAACTGGACATCCAATGGTCCGCAACCGCTGTTAGGCGATTGACTGAAGGCTATCAACGGATCAGGATGCACTCTCACCGTGGAGAATACCGTATCGCTACAGCCGTGTTCGCTAAAGGAGATGAGTCTGATGGTATAAACCGTGTCTTGGATAAGCGATGGATAGAAAGTCATGCTTGGGTTCTGCGCCACAGCACTCTGGCCATTGCCAAAATCCCACATGAAGC
>SBGR01000057.1 GCA_006226545.1 Bacteroidota bacterium
AAAGTATTTGTAAAACAATAAATAGCTCGTCCTGATTCTAATTTAGAATTAAGAATAGAATGACCCAAGAATGAATAATGGAAGCTGATATTCCCCTGTTTGCAGTGCTTGAGCTCTTTTCTAACAGGTTCAGCTGAATAATAAAATAGTATAGGAGGATCTTATCCAATAACCTCGTCGTCCTCTTTCAACTTACCATCCCACTCAAAGTCGGGATCGTATTTGTAAGGAGAGATGAAGCTGAGCATGATGGCACGGGAAACCCTGAAGCTTACAGGCACAGATAAGAGTATCATCGCAATGATGCTAGCGATGTAGATATTGATATTAAGTCCGGGACCGAAGAGTACACGAATCGCTACACCCACGCTGACTGATATAGCCACAGTGATGGCGTAAGAGATGTACATAGCACCCCAATAGAAACCCGTTTCTGGTTCGAAATTGATACCGCAAACCGGACAATGTGCATGCATTTCCTGGAATTTGCCAGGATGGTAGAATGGGTGGGTAAACATTTTACCACGTCGACAATGTGGACATTTCATCTGACGAAATGCGTCGAAAGAGGAGCTGGCTTTTTTAGTACACATAATTAGTATTCCAGCTTACCGGCTTTTCTTTTCTGGTAGTTTCTGTACAATACAAATCCTACTACTACGAATAAGAGATAAGGCATCGCTAAGAGGTATAAAATACCGTCGTTAATGCCGTTACCCACATTTGATGTACCATCTTCTCTATTGGATTCCAATGCCGTTTTACAAGCCGGACATTGAGCTAAAGTATAGGAGAAGCTGAGTACGCTGAGTATGAAAAGGGCCAGGTATCGTTTCATGGTAAACAAAGGTACAATTCTTAATAATAAGGTGAAATCATTACATACACGATTACACCCGTTACGGCAACATAAAGCCAAATTGGATAGGTAATCTTGGCCAATTTGCGGTGTTTATCGAAGCGTTCATTTAAGGCTCTTACATAGGTGAAGAGTACCAATGGAATGATGGCTACAGACAATGCGATATGGCTGATTAGAATAACGAAATAAAATCCTTTCAAGAAACCTTCTCCACCGTAAGGAGTAGGATCAGAAGTCATGTGGTAAGCTACATACATCACCAAAAACAAAGCAGATAAAACCATGGCGGTTTTCATCAATGTTTCGTGGGTTTTGCGGTTGCCACTTTTAATGGCCGTAACAGCAGCTACCAAAATAACGGCAGTTAATCCATTGGTGGTGGCGTAAATAGGAGGCAGGAAGCTTAAATCTACTCCGGGAATATGAATGCCGAATAAGGCGGCAACAGCAATAGGAATGATTACCGATAAGGCGATAATCAGCTTATTGTATTTGTTTTCCTGAACTGGCTTTGTCATGTTGTAATTCTACTACAAGTGCTTTGATATCGTCTACCAACTTGCGCATTTCTCTAAACTCTAATCCGTTGTAAAAGCCACGGATATGGCCTTTGTGGTCGATTAACACCAATTTCTCGCTGTGGATAAATGCATCCTCTAGCGATGTCTCTACTGCTGCAAGAAGGTAATCGTGTTCTGCCGCAAAATACAGTGCTGCTTTACTTCCGGTTACCAAATACCAACGGTTGGATTGTGCACCGAGGTTATCGGCGTATTTCTTTAAGGCTGCTACGCTATCCTGTTTCGGATCAACGGTATGGCTGATGAAACGGATATCCGGGGCCTCATTGTACTTATTGTAGACAAACTGCACATTCTTCATCATGGAAGGGCAGATGTCTGGACAAGTAGTGAAAAAGAAGTTCGCGACATAGATTTTGCCACGCAGGGAATCTTGATTGATAACCAGTCCGTCCTGGTTTACAAAAGAAAAATCGGAGATGGTATGGTATACCGTATCTCCGATTTCACTTGAATATGATCGTTCTCCGTAGACAGGTAATTGTTGGGAAACAATTTGGCCTTGTTTGAGCAGTGCTATCCAAAGGATTGGAATAAGCAGCAACGCAAATACCAGGAGAAAAGCGTATTTCTTCATTAGTTAAACGAGCTCCAAAAATCTCCTTCGTACAAGAGACCCATGATTAGGCCAACAACAAAAAGTACAGGGACGATAATGGAGAGCGCAAGGTTCAAACGCTCATGCTTCATGTGCATGAAGTAGCCTACAATAAGGTAAGACTTAACAATTCCGAGGATGATAAAGGTAATGTTACGGAACATGTTAGCCGGCATGATGAAATACAAGAAGATATCTACAATGGTAATGATGGTTAATAGACCAAAGATCTTCCAGATTTCTTTTGTACCATGGCTTTCACCGTGGTACAACATCTCCTGATTGGTTTCGTACATCAGGGTTTCATTGTCAGTAGTATGGTTATGTGACATGACTTTAATTTCGGTTAGATGAGGTAGAAGAAAGTAAATACGAATACCCAAACAAGGTCTACAAAGTGCCAGTAAAGACCAACTTTTTCAACCATTTCATAGTGACCGCGTTTTTCGTAGGTTCCTTTGAGTACGTTTAAGTAAATGATGATGTTCAATACCACACCGCTGAATACGTGGAAACCGTGGAATCCGGTAACCAAGAAGAAGAGGGCAGAGAATACAGCAGGTCCGCTCATACGGAAGCCTTCATCCCAATGGTATTTATCAAATAAGCTTAGTCCTTCAGCGTATTTCATCCCCTCTGCAGTCAAAGAGAACTTATTGAAGTCCAAACGAGCACCATCGCCAATAAATTGAGTCCATTCCCAAGCCTGGCAGCCCAAGAAGGCAAATCCACCAAGGATGGTCATCAACATGTATTTTGCTACTTCGCTTTTAGATTTTCTATGTCCTGCTTCCACAGCCAATACCATGGTAACAGAAGAGAAGATCAAAATGAAGGTCATCAAACTCACAAAGAAAAGTGGAAGATGCACATGGTGAATGAATGGGAAGTGGTTGAACACCATATCCGGCATCGGCCATGGAGTATCTACGTTTCCTGAAAAACTAAATCTTTGAGTGCCATAAGCTATCAAAAGTGATGAGAAGGTGAATGCATCCGATAGAAGGAAAATCCACATCATCAGCTTGCCGTAGCTAACGTTGAAGGGAGATACGCCTCCTCTCCAAACGGACTGATTTGTTTCTTGCGATGCTGCGTGTGTTGACATGCGTTGTTTATTAGCGATTCAAAAATAAAAACAAATACAAATAAATCCAGAGTACGCCCATAAAGTGCCAGTAGGTTGTACACATACTGATAGCGCGTAGACTCTTTTTATGTACTTCCAGTTTTATCGATTTTACTTGAACTCGGATGAGTGCAAGCAAACCACCAAAAACATGGAGGAAGTGCAATGCGGTGATAACGTAGAAGAAGCTGACAGCCACATCATCGGTAAAGAATACGTGGAGTCCTCTCTTCACTAACTCATTCCAGCCTAAGAACTGGCTAATGCCAAAGGCAATACCCAAGATCAATGTGCTAAGTAGAGCGATATTCATACGGCTGATTTCATCTTTCTTAGCCGACCAGAGTGCCCATTGCATGCTGATACTGCTCAAGACTACCAATACGGTAGAGAAGATGAATTGATCCGGAATTGGAAAAGCATTCCAATTGCCTTCAGACCGTTTTACGATATAAGCTGAGGTTAATCCAGCAAAAAGCATCACGGAGCCGGCAATGGCCAACCACATATTGAATCGCTTTGGATCCATTAAAGTGCCTTCTGTTTGTCTAACTTCCTTCGCCACAATCATATTCATTATAATTTATCCAATACATAAGCCAGCAATACCGTTGGAAGGTAAAGGAAGGATGCGAACATCAATACTTTGGCGTCTTTATCGGAACAAGTCTTCAATAATTTCACTGCATAATAGAGGAATGCTACAGCGGCTAAAACACTTACTACAGCTGATGCGATTCCACTTACACCTAACCAATAAGGTGTTAATCCCAATGGAATGAGTACAAAGGTGTACCATACCATTTGGCGAGCACTGCGTTTACCGCGACCTTCAAACGAAGGCAATAAACGGTAACCTGCTCTTTGGTAATCTTCGTCCAAGATCCATGCAATGGCCCAGAAGTGTGGGAATTGCCAGAAGAACTGGATGGTAAATAAAGCCAGGGCAACTTCGTCAATTACACCGGTTACGGCAACGTAACCCAACATTGGCGGAATAGCGCCCGGAAAGGCTCCCACAAATACGGCTACCGGAGATACACGTTTGAGAGGTGTATACAAGAAGGCGTAGGAGAGGAGTGAGGCGGCAGCCAAATAGCTGCTCATCGGGTTCAAGAAGAAGTTAATGATACCAACACCTGCAATTCCTAATATGGAGCAGAAGATGGCGGCTTCCGTGATACCCATTCTGTTTTGCGCAATTGGGCGGTTAGCCGTGCGTAACATAAGTTTATCAAAATTGCGTTCAATGATTTGGTTGATGCCATTGGCAGAACCAACGGTAAGGAATCCACCCAATACCAACCAGAAAAGTTGGCTGAGGTTTACCGTACCACTTGATGCAATTACAAAACCCATGGCAGCAGAGAATACAACGGTAAAGGTCAGCCTGAATTTAATCAGCTGTCCGTAATCCCTCATTTTTGCTTTGAGAGATAACCCTTGTTCTGCCTGTATGATTTCCTTTGCAATCATAAACTATCGCTGCTGCGCAGCTTTCATTTCATTGTTAATCATTAAAAAGCTGTAGAACCAAGCACCAAACATGATTGTTCCTACAGTGATATGTACCACTTGGGCCACATCGTTTAAGTTCATCCACCGGTTAGCTATACCACTTACAATTTGAATCACAGTGAAGATTAATGCCCATTTGTTGATGCGCACTATCTCGGTCACCCGACCAAAATGTTTTTTACTGAGGTAGAAGAGTTGAATACTTAATCCCAACACAAAAGCGGAGATAAAAATATGCGCCTTGATTAAGCCGTCTGCAAAGTCTTCCCATGGTCCGGGAGCACCGCGCAATAAAACGGAATCAATGGCTTCTCTTACCTGTGTACCTACTCCAATCTGCACAAGGCTGAAGAGAATGGCCAGTAAAGTGAGGTTTTTAAAGACGGGAATAGCTTGGGTATTTAAACGTTCAGTGGTAATGCGGTTTCTGTAAATCACATACATCACTAAAGCCACAATAACCAAGGCAAGCAACATGTGGATGGTAACCATCCATTCTGCTAAATTGGTATCTACTACCACTTTGCCTATCCAGCCCTGAAAGCCAACCAAAACAAGTGAAAGAACACTCAGTGCCGTGCGCAGTGGATCTGTTTTTCTAAACTGTAGAGAAGACAGGGCACACACTACGATGAATAATCCGGTTAAGGCACCAACTAACCGGTTTATGTATTCTGTCCAGGTGTGAAACACGCTGAACTCCGCCACCGGTTTGCCGGGAGCGGCGAATCTTTCTCGGTAATCTGCAGGTAATTCGGAAACGTCTGTTGGGGGAACCCATTGGTCAAAGCACTTAGGCCAGTCCGGGCATCCCATCCCTGATCCGCTAACGCGTACCAGTCCACCTACCAGGATGAGAAAGAAAATGGAATAGATGGTAAGAAGACCAAATCGCTTGAAGAATGCTTCCGTAAATAGGTTACTTAACATCTATTCCGTTTATGCTTATCGGGCGAAGCCGAATAATCTTTTCAAAATAGAGAAGGAAACGCTGTTGTCTTCTTCTACTTCTTTGTGTTCTGGAGCTACAGGAGCGGTTTTAGGCGCAA
The DNA here is from genome assembly GCA_006226545.1 of Bacteroidota bacterium. GTDB lineage: Bacteria > Bacteroidota > Bacteroidia > UBA8524 > UBA8524 > M1806. The sequence goes on from SBGR01000057.1 coordinate 5,738, forward strand.
CTTTCTCTTCGCTATGTCCTTCATCAGGTACGTTTTGCGGGATAAAGTCTTCTTCGCTATCCGGACGGCTGTAGTCGTATGGCCAACGGTAAACGGTAGGGATATCACCTTCCCAGTTGCCGTGGATACGTTCTACTGGAGCAGTCCACTCAAGGGTATTGGATTTCCAAGGGTTTTGAGGCGCTTTTTTACCTTTAAAGATAGAGTAGAAGAAGTTCCAAACGAAGATCACCTGAGCTGAACCACCTACGATGGCTGCAATGGTAATCAATACGTTTACGTCCATCCAGATACCGAATTCAGGTAATAAGGTGAACTGGTAGTAACGACGAGGTACACCGGCAATACCCATAAAGTGCATTGGGAAGAATACCAAGTACGCTGCTGCGAAGGTTACCCAGAAGTGGATATAGCCCAAAGTATTGTTCATGTAGCGACCGTACATTCTTGGGAACCAGTGGTAGATACCGGCCAACATACCAAAGATGGCAGCTGAACCCATTACCAAGTGGAAGTGAGCCACTACGAAGTACGTATCGTGTAAGTTGATATCGAGGGTAGCGTTACCTAAGAAGATACCGGTCAAACCACCGGAGATAAACAAGGAAACCAAACCAATAGCGAACAACATACCCGGCGTGAATTGGATATTACCTTTCCACAAGGTTGCCAAGTAGTTGAAGGTTTTTACCGCAGAAGGTACCGCGATAATCAAGGTCAAGATCATAAATACCTCGCCTAAGAATGGGTTCATACCTGTTACGAACATGTGGTGACCCCATACCAAGAAGGAAAGGAAAGAGATACCGAGGAGGGAGATAACCATCGCGGTATAACCAAAGATTGGTTTACGTGCGTTGGTAGCGATTACCTCAGAGGTAATACCCAATGCCGGCATCAAGATAATGTATACTTCAGGGTGACCCAAGAACCAGAACAAATGCTGGAACAAGATTGGGCTACCACCTGTATTGTTCAATGCGCCTACACCGTTCACCCAAATATCAGAAAGGTAGAAAGACGTACCGAAGCTACGGTCGAAGATCAAAAGCAAACCACCACCCAAAAGAACAGGGAAAGCCAAGAGGCCTAAGATAGCCGTGAAGAAGAAAGCCCAGATAGTAAGTGGCATTCTGTTCATCGACATACCTTTTGTACGCATGTTCAAGATGGTAGAGATATAGTTAATACCGCCCAAAAGGGAAGAGGCAATGAATAGGATGATGGCAACCAACCACAACGTCATACCGCTACCTGAACCCGGCATTGCCTCAGGCAAAGCACTCAAAGGAGGGTAGATGGTCCAACCACCGCTTGCAGGACCTGTTTCTACAAATAAAGAAATCAGGAGAACTACAGACGACATAAAGAAGAACCAGTATGAAAGCATGTTCATGAATGGGGAAGCCATATCACGTGCACCCACTTGGTAAGGAATGAGGAGGTTCGAGAATGTACCACTCAAACCTGCAGTCAGTACATAAAATACCATGATGGTACCGTGGATGGTAACCAGAGCGAGGTAGAAGTTAGGATCTAACTTACCGTCGGGAGCCCATTTACCCAAAAGGGTAGAAAGGAAGCCGAAGCTCTCATTTGGCCAGGCCAACTGCATACGGAAAAGCAGTGACATGATCATACCGATCATACCCATGATGATACCGGTAATCAGGAATTGCTTCGAGATCATCTTGTGATCCATGCTGAAGATGTATTTCCTGATGAAGCCCTCTTCGTGATGCTCGTGGGCCTCGTGATGTACAGCGCTAGAACTTACGTTTGACATTATTCTGTATTGCTTTTTGGGTGATTGCTTAGTTTAAAACGATTTCTTTTGAAGCTTCTGAAGCATTGTCTGCTTTAACAGGAGTTTCAGACTTCAAATACGGAGAGTTTTTCTCAGTTTGCTCTTTCAACCAGGCATCGTATTCAGCCTGAGTTTCGACTACTACTTTCATCTTCATGTTGAAGTGAGCTGCACCGCAAATTTTAGCGCAGAACAAGTAGTATTCGAAAGTAGCAGCGTCTTCGCGACCTTGAGCTGCCAAGTCTTGACGCATTTCAGCTGTGGTTTTGGTAGGCTTGAACCAGAATTTGGTTGGCATACCCGGTACACAGTTCATCTGAACACGGAAGTATGGCATATAAGCAGAGTGAATTACGTCACGCGCTCTAAAGTTAAAGTTAACAGCTTTACCAACCGGAAGGTGGATCTCGTTAGGGAAAACGTCGTCTTCGCCTGTACCGTCGAATACTCTTTCGTTGTTAGCCAAAGCTAAAAGTCTTCTGTGGTGACCAACTGCTAATTTGTATTTCTTTTCTACCATTGAAATTTCTTCCGCCTCTTCAGGAGTTGGGTTGGTGTTCAATGCCAAGAAGTCTCTTTCATCCGTTAGGGCTCTCAAAGTCTCTTTCGCTTCTTCCAATACATTGTTGTATTCAGATTTCACACCCACACCAACAGCGTTGGTACCGGAAATCAAGTTGAAGTTAGATTGACCTAAAGTTTTATCTGCACCTGGGTAGCGAACTTTCCATCCGAACTGGTAAGCAAATACTTCGATTTGCTCAGCATCTTCCGGTGCTTTGTCGGTAATCTTAGCCCACATATTGAAACCATTCAATACCAATACCGTCAATACGATAGCCGGGATGATGGTCCAGATAACTTCCAATTTGTTGTTGTGAGCATAGAAGGTTGCTTTTCTGCCTTCACGACCTCTGTAGGCGTAAGCGTAGAAGAACAAGGTGATCTGCGTTACCACAAACACGAACAAGGTAATGCCCAAGGTGATGTTGAACATCAAATCAATACTGCTTCCATGTTCAGAAGCCGCATTGTCTGTCAACATGTATTTACCGTGGTTAGCAAATTCCCAGAACGCACCGAAGAGTCCCAATACCAAGAAGATGATCATCAACTGAGCATTGGTACGCTGTGAGTTAAAGAAAGGAATGCTGGTATAATCCGAAACGAGCTTCAGGATATTGAAAATCTGCACGATAATCACGATCAACGCCAACATGATAGCGGCAATCATCCAACCCGGAGTACCTTCAGAAGCAGCGCCACCTGTTGTGGTTACACCCGTTTGATCTGTACCTGGTCCAGGTTCTGGAGCAGCTTTTTCGCCACCTGTAGCGATGTAAGCCAAAATGTCTTTGATTTCTCCATCAGAGAGGTTCTCAAAGCTGTTCATGATACTCTTGTTGTTCTCATTGAACAGTTTTACGGCGATAGGGTCGCCGCTTTTCACCATGGCTTGCGAATTTTTAATCCAATTCAATAACCAAGCTTCTTCTCTGCGATCGCTAACACCGCCCAATGCTGGACCGATGAGTTTAGATTCGATTGCGTGACAAGAAGTGCAATGGGTCTCGAAAAGACTTTTTCCGTTAGCAGCATCCTGGGCTCCTGTGCGGGAAAAGCTCACCAATACCAGGGCGATAATCGCCATCAGGCGGGAGATTTGTTTTCCTAAATTGAAGTTCATCTGTATGGAAAAATCTGTGTTTTAGTGTGTTGCTTTTTTTGGCCTTGTTTTTGAACCTTGAAGCCCTACAAGACCTATCAGTCTAAGGGTCTCCAAAAGTTCATTCCCGCGCAAATTTAGAGTAAAATTTAAATTAAAAAACCTCGCTGAAATCTTTGTCTTATTTAGGATTGTTCTAAATAGAGGATTGGGAATAAGGTTGAGCTTGAGATTAAGCTTGAGCTTGAGCGAATTGCGTTAACTTCTTAATCTCTCTTTCCTGTTCTGATTCCCTAAACTCTTTTTTCAGTTCTCTTCTATTCCGTCGTTTCTTTCGCTTGATCCAATAATTCCAAAGCCCTGGTTTTTATACCGTCGTCTTCTGTAGGGTAATTTTCTATTAAACTCTTCAATACTGCGCGAGCATTGAATAAATCGTTTTGCTTTAAGTGTACCTCAGCCAAGAGCAGGTAAGCCTTCGCTACCCAATACACCTGGTTGCTGTATTTCTCGTCTAACTGGTAAATGGATTCTGTACAGGCTTTGTATTGTCCTTTTTCAAATTGAATCTGTGCCAAGCCGTACTTTGCTTCTGCACCTTTGGCGTTCTTATTCTCTTTGTCTTTCTCCACTTTAGCGAAATAAGGTTCTGCCTTATCCCATTCTTTCTCCTGCATGTAGATGCGAGCTGTAATCAAATTGGCTTCCCGTTTATCGGTCTTCAAAGCTTTGTCGTTAGCCAATACCTTATTCGCTGCCACTTTGGCTTCAGCCCATTTTTCAAGTTCGTAGTACCCGTACATCAGGTTCACCTGTGCATAGATCAGATTCTCTTTACTTCCGGCCAAACGCTCCAAGTTTTCCAATGAAGGAATCGCTAAATCTGTTTTCTTCTGCATGATGTAAATAGCAGCGGCGTGCAGATTGGCGCGTTCCAAGTACTCTGTATAGTTTCTTTGAATAGCGAAAAGGTAACCGTTGAGCGATTCTTCGTATTGCTTCTTAGAATACAAACATTCAGAGCGGAAGAAACGGGCTTCGGTATTAAAGTAGCCGTCGGGGTATTGTTGCAGGTAATTAGCGAAATGCTGAATGGCTTTATCGCAATTGCCCCCTTTATAATGTAATAAGGCAGAAGAATACAAGGTAGAATCGCCATACGAGGCGCTAACCGTTTCATTGGCTACCTCTTTCAACCAGGTAAGCAACTCATCGCCTTTACCTTCTTCAGTGTAAATGCTCTTTACCGCTTCAATGGCAGAGGCAGTTTGGTCGTCTTTCGGACGCATTTTCACCACTTGGGTATAGGCTTCAATGGCTTCCGCATTGCGTTTCAAGTTATACAAGGCCAATCCTCTACTTAAGAGTGCAGGCTTGGTATAGATGCCATTGGGGTAATCTTCAAGTAAAAAGCTGAATCCGCGCAAAGCTTCTTGGTAGTTCTGCTCTTGCATGTGCACCATCGCTATCTCATACAGGGCATCGTCTACATATTCTGAATTCGGAAATTTAGAAGGAATACGTTTGAGTGTCACCAATTTCTCGGAGAGCTTGTTCTCCAGTCCGTGAATCATGGCCAACTGGAAATAAGCGTAGTCTGCCGTTGGCGCATCTTTACTGGTTACATAAGTATAGGCTTCGCTGGCTTTGCTGTAGTTGCGCAATACAAAATAGCAATCGCCCAAACGGGTCATGCCGTCTACGTACTTCTTGGCTTTATCGCCGCTATAGGTTTCGGCTGAGGTATATTGTTTAAAGCGATCTGCTGCTTTGGAATACTGCTTTTGCTTGAAGTAAACGTAGGCTAGGTTATAGATGCCGTCTTTGTAAACCGCTGTTTGCGAAGCATTGTCGTTCGCTAAAAAGTTCTGCCAATCCTGACCGGCTTTGCCCAATTCGCCTTTGTTGTACCAGATTTCGCCGGTCCAGAAATCCACCATCGCATCCAATTTGGCATCGATAGGGAAGGTCTTGGCCTTATTAAAATAGACTAACGATTCATCCGGTTTATCGCGCAAAAGCTCGTTGGCGTAGAAGTAACAGATCTCTTGGTAGGTCTTCTTAATGCGGTTGTCTTTTTGTTTGATGCTCTCCAAAACCGGAATAGCGTCGGCGTATTTCCTGGCACTCAGCAGGGCTTCTCCCAAATAGCCTTTGGCTTCATCAGAATAGGTTGAGCTAGGGTACGTATCAAGGAACTTGCTCAAGGCAGAAACGGCCTCAGCTTGAAAAGGAGGTTCTAGCGATAGCTTAGCATACAGAAAATAAGCGAGTTCAGCTTGGTTGGCATCTTGACTGAGTTTGCTCGCTTCCAAGAAGGCATTACGCGCATTGGTTTTCTTATCGAGCTTCAAGAAACTTTGTCCGGCATACATCAATGCACTTTGACGTAAAGGATCTTTATCGTCTAAGATAGAAGTGAAATGAACGTAGGCATTTTCAAAATCGCTGACCAAGTAATAGGACATACCCACCATGTAACGGTCTTCATTGCTCATGTCGCGGGTACCACGTCCGCCTTTGAAATTGTTTAAAGCTTCTTGGTAGTTTTTCTTTTGGTAATATGCCTTGGCTCTTTCCCAGCTGATGTCCAACTGATCCGGGTTGCCATTGATGGTATCAGTAAAGGAAATGACTTTGTCGTATTCGCCTTGGCGGTAATAGATGCGAGCGATGTAAAGCGGTACTTTTTCGCTGTAGACTCTCGATTTCAAAAGGCGGAAGAAATGATCCAAAGCCTTGGTATCATTGTTTTCTTCCATGTACATATAACCCAAGTAATAGTTGCTTGGGTAATAGTATTTGTCTTTGTTGTTAGCGATGACGTTCAGCTGCTTTTGGGCTGATTCGTAATTGTGTTTTTCGAAATAAGCATAGCCCAAATCGAAGTGGTATTCCTTCTGATCCGCTAGGTCGAGGTCTTTTACATTCACCTTTTCGAAGTAGGTGATGCACTTGCTCAGGTTGTTTTTTCCGTAATAGTGGACACCCAACAAGAAATGGGCATAATGGCTCTTGGGATGTTCAGGATATTGCTCCAAAACGTTGAGCATCTTCTGTTCGGCGTCTGAACGGTCTAGTTTGATACTGCAAAAAGCCTGAAAATAAGCACTTTGTATAAGTATCTGGTGTTCTGTTCCCTGTGCGCTATAGGCTTCAAACTCCAACATTGCCGCAGCATACTTCTCCTTATCGTACAGTTCGAGTCCCATATTATAATGGGCCACCGGATCCTCGATAACACGGGTCTGTTGCCCTAGTAGCAAGGATACCTGAATGAAAAGCAGGGATAGGAAAGTGCCGCGAAAGAATGCCATCATATCACAAAATTTCTCCGAAGTTATTCTATTGTAGAACGAAGCTCCTTTGGAATTTTGCACATGTGTTGATTTCGTAAGAAATGAAGAATGAGATTGAGGAATAAGGTTGAGGCTTGAGATTGAGGAATTGTAGGGTTGGTTCCGGCCAGCCAATATGGAAGCAGTGAGAATAAGAGTTGAAATTTTGGTAGTGGCGAGGCATGCCTCGCATCAACAGCTTGAAACAGTTTGCTGAATGAGAATGAATATTATTGATTACTTAAGCAAGCCACGGCTCTAAAATAGCCATAGTAAAAACCCGGCTCATTCCTCATCTTCAATTATCACTCCTCAAAAAAAAATCCCGGCCTTTTGAGCCAGGATCTATCGAATGGATAATTAAGAATTTAGCTTATTTGCTAGTGGTTTTCACCTTGCGGCCCATGCCAAAGAGGTTTTTCACTAAATGGGTCAACTGGTCGGTGAGGAGGTACATGGCCGGAACTACTACCAAGGTTAAGAAGGTAGCGAAGGTCAATCCAAAAATTACCGTCCACGACATAGGTCCCCAGAACATGGCACTATCACCACCGGTATAGTATTGGGCATCGTAGCTGCTCAAGAAGGTGAAGAAGTTGATGTTCAAACCAATGGCCAAAGGAATCAAGCCTAATACGGTGGTGATGGCGGTAAGGAGTACCGGACGCAAACGCGTTCTACCGGCCTCTACAATCGTACCTACAATCTCCTCCATCGGTAAACGTTCGTCTTCATGCAATCCAAGCTCTACACGCTTACGTGCCCTCAGTTGGTTGGTATAGTCGATCAATACAATGGCATTGTTTACTACTACACCGGCCAAGGAGATGATACCAATACCGGTCATCAACAACACGAACTCCATTTTAAAGATGGCCAATCCCAAGAATACACCTGTGGTACTGAACAAGACGGAGAACATAATAACCGCAGGCATTAATATCGAGTTGAACTGCGCAACGATGATCAAGAAGATCAACATAAAAGCAATACCAAATGCGCGTCCCAAAAACTCGCTAGAAGCATCTTGCTCTTCTTGCTCACCTGTAAATTTCAAGGTATAGCCTTCAGGCAATTTCTCGTCTTTCAAAAGCTCCTTGAATTCCGCCACAATAGCGTTGGCATTGTAGCCGGTTTTCACCTCAGAGAAAATGCTAATTACCTTGTCGGTATCGATACGTTTTACAGATCCGTAAGTGGAACCAAAATCGATGGAAGCGACAGCCGAGATTGGCACCTGAGCCAATACGCCTTTCGGTGTACGGAAGGTGATTTTCTGGTTTAACAAGGAGCTGATATCGTAACGCTCATGGTCTTGCAATCGCAACTGAATCTTGTAATCGTCTTCCCCTTGCTTCAATTTGGAAATCTCTTTACCAAACAAGGCAGTACGGATGGTATTGGCTATGCTGTAAGTTGACAAGCCAAAACGGCGGGCTGCTTCTCTATCGATGGAGATCACCAATTCCGGCTTACCGGTTTCCAAGTCGGTTTTGAGTTTATCTACCCCGGCTAAATCGGCCTTCACCATTTTCTTTTTCAAGCGATCGGTCAGTGTAATCAGGGTATTGAGTTCCGGACCACTTACTTCCACGTTGATAGGTTTACCCACCGGCGGACCTTCGCTGTTCTTTTGAACTACGATATTGGCTTCCGGCAAGTCTTCTACTGATTCAGCAATAACCTCCATCAAACGGGAGGTGCTGGTATCTGAAATAAATACCCTTTTCGCTGTCTCAATAAAGGAAATGGTAACGCGCGCTTTGTGTGGAGAAGAGCCTTGAGATGGCCCTTCGTTTGGATCGGAAGTTCCTTCACCAACCGAAGTTACTACGGCCTCAACAATATTCTTATTTGGCTCTAAGGCCTTAATGATACGCTTTTCGACCATTTTCGAGAAGTCGTTTGTTTTCTCGATATCCGTACCCAAAGGCATCTCAATGAATACGTTCACATACTGCGGATCGTTTTCAGGGAAGAAGAGTACCTTGGGGTTACTAGCTCCCCAAATCATGATGGAAGCCACCATCAGCACAATCATTCCAAAGAATAAGGCATAAGGTCTCCAGCTTTTTAACATCTTGGCCACCATATTGGCGTAAGCGTTTTCCAGTTTCGGTAAGAAGCTATTTTGGAATCGCTCAGAAGCCGGCTGGAGCACAAAGCGGTAAGCGATGCGTATCACACCGAAGATAATCAAGAGGTTGCCCAATGTTTTATCTTGAGCTCCGGCAACCATCGCTAAACCTAAAAGAATGGCTCCTGCGCTGATAATCCAGAAGGTTTTTCCGGTAGCTTTTTTATCGATGCCTTCAATCTTCATGAAGTTGGCCGCCAATACAGGGTTAATCACCAAGCCCACAAATAGCGAGGCCGATAAGGTGACAATCAGGGTAATAGGCAGGTATTTCATAAATTCACCCATCAGCGATTGCCAGAAGAGGAGCGGGAAGAAGGCTGCTAACGTAGTTAAGGTAGAGGCGATAATTGGCACAGCAACTTCACCCACACCGTAACGCGCCGCTTCTACTTTACTCATGCCTTGCGAGTACAGACGGTAGATGTTCTCTACCACCACAATTCCGTTGTCTACCAACATACCCAAGGCTAAGATGAGCGAGAAGAGCACCATCATGTTTAGGGTAGTACCCAAGAAGTTTACAATGGCTACGGCCATCAACATGGAAAGCGGAATAGCGATACCCACAAACATGGAGTTCCGTCCGCCCATAAAAAACAGGAGTACCAATACCACCAGGATCACACCTGAGATGATAGAGTTTTCCAAGTTCGACACCATGTCGACCGTGTTTTTACTCTGGTCGTTGGTGATGAGCACACTCATGCCTTTTGGCAGTTTATTCTTCTCTGCAACCGTTAAGAAATGTTTGATTTTATCCGCTGCATTCAAGAGGTTTTCACCCGATTTCTTCTTCACGTCGAGGAAGACCACCGGCTCGGTATTCAAACGGGCATAAGAGGTAGGTTCTACCGGACCGAAAGAAACCTTAGCGATGTCGCGCAGGTAAACGATATCCTGGTTTTCATCCTTAACAATAACGTTTTCAATTTCCTTGTAGTCCTTGAATTCACCACTGATACGCAGGCTTCGTCTGTTTTGGCTTTCGCCACTCACCGACAAGATATCACCACCCGACATGCTCACGTTTTCTCCACGTACAGCATTTTCAATATCGGCAAAGCTGATTTTGGCCGCTTCCATGGCATAACGATCCACGCTGATTTCAACCTCTTTTTCAAGCAAGCCGCGAATGTCTACCTCGGATACTTCCGGGAATTTTTCAATCTCGTCTTCGAGGTATTCTGCGTTTTCTTTTAATACGTCGTAGCTGAAATTACCGGATAGGTTGATGTTCATTACCGGGAATTCGCTGAAGTCCAATTCGAATACATTCGGATCGGCCGGAAGGTCGGTAGGCAAATCCACTTTCGATTTATCTACCGCATCTTTTACGTCTTGTAAAGCCTTACTTACCTCTACATCCAATTCAAATTCTACGATGATAGTAGAGTAATCCTGGATGGAAGTAGACTTAAATTTCTTAACGCCTTTAAGCGATTTGAGTTCTTTTTCAATAGGTCGGGTTACCAGGTTCTCCATGTCAACCGGTGAGTTACCCGGATAAGCTGTACCTACGTAGATGGTAGGTTGCTTGATCTCCGGAAAGCTCTCCTTCGGCATGCTGGTATAAGCTCCGAGTCCGACGAGTAAGATGATAAAGGTCAGCACATAAACGCTGGTTTTATTCTTAATCGAGAAGCTCGACAGCTTAAATTCTTTCATTTGCTCGATCATGACTGCAATGCTTATTTAATGATGTCTAATACGTCGCCATCCTCCAAGTTGAGGTAGCCTTCGTTAACCACTTGGTCGCCGGCATTCAATCCTGAACTAACCAAAATTTGTCCTTTGGCATTCGGTCCGGTCTCAATGGTGCGTTCTTGCGCTACCATCACAGAATCTTGTTGAACGGCCAAGAAGACGAACTTTCTTTTTCCTTCGGTCTGAACCAATTTAGCCGGAACGCTGATGGCTTCAGTAGCACTGAAATCAGACGCTTCAATCAAGGCCAAAAGGTTAGGCTTATAGGTGTGGTTTTTATTGTTTAATGCAATGTGTAAAGTGAAGGTGCGGTTGTTCGGGTTGATCACGTTTCCAACAGCGGTAATGGTGGTTTGAACCGTATCGCGAAGCGCAGGGAAGTAAACACTTACCTTATCGCCTTTTTTGAAAGCACCAACGTACTTCTCAGACACATCGGCTTTTACTTCGATATTGTTCAAGTTCACTAAACGGATGGCCGGAGTACCCGGAGCACTTACTTCGCCTTCTCTCAAGAAAACCTCATCGATAACACCGCTGAAAGGTGCTGTCAAGTGAAACTTAGAAACCTGTTGCGTCACAGTATTCTTCTGATTCTTCAAGGCTTCGTAGTTGTTTTTCGCTTGGAGGTATTGCATTTCAGTACCGATGCGCTTTTTCCACAAAGCATCTTGCTTTTTGTAGGTTTCGGCTGCCAATTCCAAACGGGTATTCAATTCAGCTAACTGCGATTCAAGGATACCGCCGTCTAGGTCAGCTAGTTTCTGACCTTGCGTTACGTTATCGCCTTCTTTTACGTAAACCTTCATCACTTTACCGCCGTTTTCAGCTGCAAGGGTGACGTTGTTTTCAGAATATACCAAACCTTGGATTTCAACGCTATGGCTGAAATTACCGGTTGCAAGGGTCAATACCTTAACCTGAGCCTTGGCAATGTCCTTGGCTGTGTCTAAGGTGTTTTTAAGTTTGTCGATTTCATTCTGAAGCGAGTCTTCTTGCAATTGCAAGAGAACCAATTCAGCATGAACTTTATCTTTTTCAGCTTTGAGGCTTTCCAGTTTTTTAGCCGGGTCTTTCGGACTGCAAGCCGCCAAGGTTAAAGCTGATAAACTAATTATGAAATACTTTTTCATGGGATGATGTATGCTACGTGTTATTGTATTTTTCCTAATGCCTTTTTGTAATTGACTTCCGCTACGAGCAAGTCGTAGATGGCTGTCAGGTAATTGTTTTCCGCAGTTTTCAAGTCGTTGTTTGCATTGGTCACTTCCAAGCTGGAGCCAACGCCTTGTTCTTGTTTGGTATTCGCTATGTCTCGGATGTGTTTAGCGAGCTCGTAGTTCTTATTCTGGTCTTCGTAAGCCTTCAACGCCGTGAGGTAATTGCGCTTCGATTGGAATACATCGTTTTCAATGGCGCGTTCCAAATTGAAGAGTTCGTTTTGTGTTTTAAGCGATTCCAAACGGGTTTGTTGAATCAAGGAATGCTTATACATCCCATCGAAAATTGGAATCTTCAAGCTTAAGCCCCAGGTAGTACCACCGTAAAACTTCGTTCCCAATTCACTGAAGTTGTCTTTCAAAGCGAAGGAGTTCTGTTGGTGACTGCCAAATGCACTCAAGGAAGGCAAGTACCCAAATTGGTAGCGACGGGTATTGAGTAGGTTTAAAACAGTTTGCTGCTGCAGAATGCGGTATTCCGGACGCGCATCATACTGAATGCTATCCGATGCAGAAAGCGGAGTTACCTTGCTGATGAGACCAAGGAGGCTATCGCTCAAAACAACGTTAGAATCCAGCTTCATACCCATCTGAAACTTCAAGATACGGTAGCTGATTTCCTTTTGGTCTTTGATGCGGGTTTGTTGGGTTTTCAAATTCGACAATTGAAGCTCCAAACGTTGCTTGTCGATTTCTTCAACAAAACCGGTCTCGTACAAGGCCTTGGTATCGTCGTAGGTCTTCTGAAGCGCATCAATATTGCTTTGAATCAAGACATCGCTTTCATCCGCAATCAAGGCCAAGTAATAGGCTTTGGTTACGTTAATTTCAGTTTCTACTGCAGTATTGGCGCGAACCAATGATGCCATCGATACGTACTGGGTTGCAGCTTTGAGTCCTAAGAAATAGGTACCATCTAGGAGCAACCAGTTGGCGTTGATCTTGCCACTTAAAGTATGGGATATACCCATTTGGAACTCTAAGGTAGCCGGACCCTGGCCAGGATTAATAAAGTTAGGAACAACGGTAGTAGCGATTTGCGGATTTCCGGTATAATCAACGGAGGCGCTGATTTGAGGAAGTCCGGCAGAAGCCACTTCGTTTACTTGTTGTTTCGCGATTTTCACATCCAAATCGGCGTTTTGCAGATTTGGGTTGTTCTTCTTAGCGAAGTCAACCGCTTGCTGCAGGCTGAGCTGCCCTGCAGGGGTGGTTTGTGCTCCGGCTGTAGCAAAAGCCAAAAGAGCGGTGATGAGGAATAAGCGCTTCAGGTTATTCATTTTTCGACTGTTTTTCATGGAGGTATTCAATTCCGGCAAAAGTTGATATACCGTGGAGGTGGTACATCAACATTTCGTGGTGCAATTCCTTAAACGTATACTGAACCTTTGGGAACAGGTCGTCGTCGAGAATAACACCCACGAGGTGGATATAAAGTTTTACTACGATGTCAATATTGAAATCGGTTCGGTACAATCCCATTTCTCTACCTTTTAAAAGGTTATCGCTGATCTGTTCATGTACTTGATCCAATCTGAATGCAGAGAGTTTTTTCCACGATTGCGGGAAATACTTCTTCAAATCAAAAAGGAGGGTGGGGTTCATTTGCCTTGTAAGCGAATGGAAATAGCGTGCAATCTCCAAAAGTTGGTCGATTGGGTTTTCCATTTCGTAGCAAATCGTATCGCAATTGGTTTTGATGGTTTGAATATGGTGTTCAATAACCGCGTCAACCAAATGCGTGCGGTCGGTGAAATGTTGGTAGATCGTTTTTTTCGACATCCCAACTTCTCGCGCAACATCGTCCATACTCACGCTGCGTATGCCATACCGCATAAACAGTTCGTTAGTACTTTCTAAAACACGTGTGAAGTCGTCTTTCATTCTTGTTGCAAATGTAAACACAGGAAACTCTATTTAAATTTATAGTTTCCTCCGTTTTCGATAAACTAACATCTCGAGGGTGTGAGTTGTCGGAAATCGAGGGCAAATCAAGCGTGGTAATTCCACCTTTTATAAAATAATTTACCGAAGCCGTAAAAATCTTGATTGAAGTGAGTTTGAGGTTGAGGTTAAGGTTGAGGTTAAGGTTGAGGGATTTGCCGGCAAATTCGACTTAGAAATAGTTATGAATTTTGAAGGTTGAATTAGGAATGACCAATCTCTGCGAGATAGAGAAAAGCGCTGTGTACCCTGTAGTTGAACAGTTTGTAGTACACTTAGTGGAGCGCCAATGCCTTGGCTTTAGACTATGGTGGTTCTGTTCTAGATTATAGTGATTCAATGCCGAGGCGTTCACTGGTCCCGATGTGATTTATCGGGAGAATTCCAGTGCTGCTGATTTTGTACGATTGAAAATTGAATTCACTTCACCTCCTCATCCCATCATCTCTTCATCAAAGA
>SBGR01000076.1 GCA_006226545.1 Bacteroidota bacterium
TATTTAATAAGTGGGTAGGTATCTATTACAATTTCATCATCAATCTCAGGAAAAGGAGAATTTATAAAAGTTAAGCTAATTTTAAATTCATCTTCGACGGATTCCTCGAAAGGAGAAATAAGTTTTCTAAGTTCATTTATTAATTGCTCGATGGTCTTTCTATTCCAGTAGGATAATTTTGAATCTACTTTATGTACAATCTTTTCAATTCCGTCATTATCAACAATAATCTCACTATACTTCTCATCTCTTGCAATGATTAAAATATCTGTTCCTGAACTTTCTTCAGTCACATCCTTCTCAACCAATAGTTCAATATTTTCAAGAAAATCATCAGACTTAAAAACTCTCCAATCAATTACTGCTTCCGATTTTTCTCCATTTAAATCTACTGTGGAAATTGTCATTTCTTGACCTAGGATTGAAGCAGCGAAGCGACCAATTCCCTTTCTCCCCTGCAAAACTCTTGATCCATTTTTACTGATTTTTCTTTTTAACTTATCATCAGTTGCTGGAACAAGCCACTTATTTATTACAGTGTCGAAATCCATGCCATGGCCATTGTCCTTTATAGAAATAGTCAGAGCCCTTTCATTTTCGATTTCAGTATATTTAAATACTATATTGACTTCGCTTGCATCGGCATCATAGGAGTTTTTTACAAGCTCAACTAATGCTGCAAAAGAATCTCCGATTAAATCGCTACCTATTGTATGAATTAATCTTGCGGCCGGTCTAATCTTGTATGTTAAATTTTCACTCATTGAAGATGTTTTTAATTTGAATAGCTATTTCTCTCGCCATCAAAGGCGGAACCGCATTTCCAATCTGTTTAAATGCCGCTGTTCGGTTTGATTTCTCTTTTTCACCCTCGAAATAGTAGTCATCTGGAAATGATTGTAAGCGAGCAGCTTCTCTTACACTTAGAGATCTATTCTGCTTTATATCTGGATGAATGTAATAATGACCATCTTTGGCAATATGAGCAACAACTGTTTGAGAGTGCGGTAAATCTGCTGCAACTACCTTAAATCTGTCGTAAAACGAAGAACGATTCTTATGCGTTTTAAGTCGTTCCGGCAAATCATTATAATTTAAACGCTCTTGCTTTTTCGCCCACTTTTGAACGGCAATCTTATAGATCTCTTTGTCTTGTTCTCTATGTGGTCGAGCAACGTGCTGGGTCAGAATATCAATTCCATTTCTTAGCGCAAATGATTTAAGGTATTCTGTGGTTTTCGTTTTATAGGTCAGGAATCTATCAGCACCCTGACCTGCTTTTAATACAGGCAGATCAGAGAATAAATCATTCACTAGAAAATTTCCATCTACTACAATTTCTTCTAGTTTGGGGAGATTAATCTTAATTTGCTTTTGCCACCCAAGAATGATGATACGTCTTCGATTCTGCAAAACGCCGAAGTTCTTCGCTTCAAGCGTGTGTAACTTTATTTGATAACCCTTTTCATTGAACACCGCCTCCATTTCTTTAAGGTAATGGCCGCCTTTGGCTGATTTTAATCCTAATACGTTTTCGAATACAAACATTTTCGGCTTGTATTTTTCAAGGTATTCCGCATACTGAATGAACAAATAATTCCGAGGATCTCCCTCCATTTTAGTCTTAGATCTAGACCGTCCAACCAATGAATAAGCCTGGCAAGGAGGCCCCCCAACAATTAAGTCAACTTTTCTTTTGCCGAGGCTCTTCATTATTTGTTTATGAATAGCCTCATTTGTTTCATTGCCAATTGGTAGGTTAATAATTGAATCAAGAATTTTCTTCGGAACACTCGCATACAATTCTTCTCGACTTATTTCATTTTTCAAGTACGATATATAGACATCGTATTGGTTGTTGTTTTTTAAGTAATGGTATGCCGCTCTTGTTCTAAGTGTATTACAAGCTGAATTTTCAATCTCAACGTGAGCAATAGGCTCAAATCCAGCCTGAATAAATCCTTCTGAAAGCCCACCAGCTCCTGCAAACAAATCAATGAAGTTGTAAGTCATCTAAATAAAATTCTTTGATTCAAATTTAATTCTTCATTCTAAGCATTGTCAGAAATTCAGGGACCATTGTCCACATATCATATTGTATAATTATGATTCACTAATTAAAAGTATCAAGTGGTCGGATAGCAATTTAACAAATCCCCCGTAATACTTCGTAACAAAATAGCGGGGAGCGAAGGATGTGGAGCACAGGGCATGGGGCGAAGAGCAAAAGGTCCAAACGTCTGAAAGTCTTAATGTACAATAAACCGATTCTCCGTCTCTCCGTTTCTCCGCCTGTCTGTCCCTCCATAAATCGCCATCCCATCAACTCTCAAAAACTAATTCAGTAGTGCGCGAATACGACTTGACTTTCTAAACCAAAGTAGAATGAGTGGAATAAAGACAAGGTAACCCAATATCCAACTGATCCAGATGTACTCAGAAGGCGCTATGCGAGCCAGCAATCCACTTACCAGGGGGATAAAGGAAAGCAGCATCATGGTGCCATGCAAAGCAATTCTATTCCGAGTAAACCTTAACTCAAACAATAGGGTTGAAAACGCAATGAGTGCAAATGTTAGCCGGACTATAGACCATCCATAGCCAATCTGCTTGAAGTTATTAACGACTAAAACGGCATCAACCAGGTAAACAAAGACGGTGATTAGGAGTATGCTCAATACCCACCAATTTTTAGCCACTTGTTTCTCCTGCTTCTTAGCATAGTATTTCCCGGCGACGATGAGGAATAGTCCAAACAGCGTTAGCGCAAGGAAAAACAGCTTGAACTTAATCGTGAGCATGAAGAAAGCCGAAAGCACAACACCGAGATAAGCACCAAAATAATAGCGCCCAGATTTTCTGTGAATATCCCCGCCCTTGGGGTTGACTAGGATGGATAGCAGTCCAGTTAGCAAGGCCACTAGCGTAAAAACAACATGAAACACTGTAAGTATACCGTAGGTAGTCATTCTAACTTCTTGAAAAGATTAACAGCAGCAATTTATTATTTCCCCCGTAATACTTCGTAACAAAATAGCAGGGAGCGAAGGACATGTGGCAAAGGGCGCAGAGCACAGGGCGAAGAGCGAGGAGCGAAGAGAGGTTGCGGGTTGCGGGTTTCGGGTTGGCGAGTTGCGGGAAATAGCAGAGAGCGAAGAGCGTGGAGCACAGAGCATGGAGCACAGAGCATGGTGCGAAGAGTGGTTTCGGGTTCCGGGTTTCGGGTTGCGGGAAATAGCAGAGAGCGAAGGGCGTGGGGCAGGGAGCGAAGAGTGGTTCCGAGTTTCGGGTTGGCGGGTTTCGAGAGTTTCCAATCAGCAGCATGGGAATTCTATTCCCGTGAAAACGAATCTAGGGCCGGTGGCGAGGAGCAAATGGTCTGAAAGTCTGTCTCTCCGTCCCTCCGTCTCTCCGCCCCTCCCTGAACCTCCACCCCCATTCCATCAAGTGGTGAACGCTAATTCAAGAATTTACGCCACATTTGCTTTATGATCGGTTTTCAAGGCAGCCAGCGGAATGTGTGGGTACTCTTTTTTGCTCAGGCCATGATGATGTGTTTGGGTTCCACCGTTGTGTTTGCGGGCGGTATCATCGGTACCGAGCTGGCTCCGCGAGAGAACCTTTCTACCCTGCCTGTTGCGGTTATGATCATTGGAACCGCTGTGAGCGTTATTCCGGCTAACCTGCTCATGAAACGCTTCGGACGAAAAAACATCTTTGTGGCTACGGGGATTCTGGCCATTGGCTATGCGCTTTTCGCCGGACATGCCATCATCGAGCAGAGCTTCTCCTTGTTTGTGCTGGCCTGCCTGCTTTTGGGTTCCTGTATGTCGGTGATTATGCAATTCCGCTTTGCGGCCATTGAGTCGGTAGAAACGGCGGATGCGCCTATCGCTACTTCCACCGTTTTGGTGGGCGGCATCATCGCGGCCGTGCTCGGTCCGGAATTGGCCTTGGCCGGCAAGAACCTTTTGCAGACCAGCTTCGCAGGTTCCTTTGTTTTGCTCTCGGGTGTTTTTAGCCTCGCGCTGCTGAGCCTCTTCTTCTACCGAAACGTAGAACATAAGACCCAAGAAACCGACGAGGCTCCTCGCCCTTTCGCTCAATTCTTTGCGCAACGCACTTTCTGGATTGCCCTCGTGGCAGGGGCCTTCGGCTATGCACTGATGAGCTTTGTGATGACGGCCACTCCGGTGAGCATGAACAAGCTGGATGGCTTCAGCCTACTTGAAACCAAAAGGGTGATACAGAGCCATGTCTTAGCTATGTACGTGCCTTCGCTCTTCACGGGTTGGCTTATCCGCAGCCTCGGACTTCGTAAGCTGATCATCGCGGGCGGCATCGTGTACCTACTCACTTTGGTGGTGGCGCTCAGCGGACACGCGCTCTGGCAGTATTGGATATCGCTTATCTTGTTAGGCATCGGTTGGAATTTCTTGTTCATCGGCGGGACGGTGCTCCTATCAACCACCTACAAGGTTTCCGAGCGTTTCAGAATTCAAAGCCTCAATGATTTTATCATCCTTGGATTGCAGGCTACCGCCAGTATCAGCGCGGGTTATATTGTGTACGAACTGGGTTGGGATTTTTTGCTGTGGATCTGTTTACCGTTTATGGTGGTGCTGCTGTCGCTGGCGATTAGTCGGAAATTTTGAGTAGTCCATAGACCATGGACCATAGACCATAGTTTGTTTGCTCAGGAGTAAATAACCATTGGGTTCATAGCGTTTTTCTCGGAGGGCACGGAGGGTTGTCAATGGTCAACAGACGACTGCAGCGGCGTTGGCACTCCGCTATGTGTGCTTCCATCTATTTAACCACAGGGTTCACAGAGTTATGCGCGGAGGGCACGGAGGGTTGTCAACGGTCAACAGACGACAGTCAACTGCAGCGGCGTTGGCACTCCGCTATGTGTGCTTCCATCTATTTAACCACAGGGTTCACAGAGTTATGCGCGGAGGGCACGGAGGGTTGTCAATGGTCAACAGACGACAGTCAACTGCAGCAGCGTTGGCACTCTCTTAATAGTACATCAAACTGTTTAACCACAGGGTTCACAGAGTTATTCGCAGAGGGCACGGAGGGTTGTCAATGGTCAACAGACGACTGCAGCGGCGTTGGCACTCCGCTATGTGTGCTTCCATCTGTTTAACCACAGGGTTCACAGCGTTTTCGCGGAGGGCACAAAGGGTTGTCAACAGTCAACAGACGACAGTCAACTGCAGCGGCGTTGGCACTCTCTTAGTTATGCTTCAAACTATTTAACCACAGGGTTCACAGAGTTTTCGCGGAGGGCATGGAGGGTTGTCAACGGTCAACAGACGACAGTCAACTGCAGCAGCGTTGGCACTCTCTAAATAGTACATCAAACTGTTTAACCACAGGGCTCACAGAGTTATGCGCGGAGGGCACGAAGAGAGGCCGAACAAGACTAGCATTTAAAGGTCTCTCAATAGTGTTATTCATAGTAGAAAACCCTCCTAGAGGGGCGCAAAATCTTGCGCCCCTCTAGGAGAATGCCCAAGAAAAATCTAACATTCTCAGCTCCATTCCCTTCTCGCGCAGCGCGAAATCCATTCATAACTCATAAATCACAATTCACCATTGTTTTTATTCAAACAAAGTCCATTTGATACCGAAACGGAAGGCGCGTGGCTGCATGGGATAATAAGGAGAGCTGTAGTAGCCGGAGCCGAATAGGTCGGCGGTGACGTGCTGCATCATTAAGAAGAAGGTAACGGTCTGGATCTTTCCGGTGAAGTACACATTGAAATACGGGTAATTGCCCACCAAGAAATCTTCCTGGGCGTTTTGGAGTCGCCACATGCGGGCAGGCGCATAGTAGACTGGCGCACGGTACGAACTTACATAGTAAAAGTCTACGCCCAGCTTCGCTAGTAAAGCTTTTTTAAACATCCAGCCTTGGGCAAACAAAGACTGCCTGGTGCTGAACTGCGGTAACGGCAATTGAGTTAAACCATCCGTCTGGTACAAGGCCTCTAGCTGCCAGTTTAGCACACCCCAACGCAGGTTCGTATTGAGCTTCACCTGCACCAAATCAAAGGAACCATCGAACTGCTTTGGCGCCTCTTCTTGGTAGATGTAATTGTTCAATCGCTTATAGGAAGCCGTTAGCTTAGCCAAGCCCTTCCAAGCATAAGTAGCGCTGAGGTCTTGGGCACCCTGCTTTTTAAATCCTTGGTTCCACCAGAAATCGTGGTTACCGAAATAGTAAAACTGGTTGAAAGCCGGCGCATACCTTTTGCTCACGGCACTCACACCGAGCTGGTGATTGCCAAGCTGTCGTGCCAAGCTCGCCTTCACTTCCATGTCTCCACTGTTGTAACCGCTGAGTCCGAGGTAGCCGTTCAGCTGCCATTGCCACTTCAGATCAGCAAAGGGGTTGCTACCAAAACGTCCGGAAGCCGAGAGGTTATTGTACTGCGCAAAGTCTTTGATCCAGCCCACCTTGATGCCTTCGTAACGCAGGGAAGCCGACCAAGCGATGGGCCTTTTGTCTACACGAAACGAATCATCGATGCCGGAATACTGCCCGCTCTCCCAGCTCAACTCCGTCTGAAATTGTTGCATGCTGAGTGAGTCGTAGGTAGCAACAGAATCCAGGTAAAACGATTGAAAACCGAGGTCTTCCAATGTATTTATCTGAAACAGGTTGCGGTACCAGCCGTAAGAGGTTTTCAACCGGAACTGCGAAACCGGAATAAGCGTAGCCACCGTATCAGGGATGGCCCTGCCTAGCGAGTCAGTTTGTTCGGTTGGAAAGTGAACCGATTTCCCGGAACGCAGAATCTGGGTTACCGAATAGGTATTGCTGCGCAGGGTATTAACCGCTTCATTATCGTAGAAGGAGCTGTAATAGCGAACCACAGGCCTGCGCAAGGGACCGTTGAGCGTATCAAAAGATTCTCGGGTGAATATCCCACCGCTCTCTTGGTTTTCCATCCGGTTCCAGACAGCCTCGGCAATCAGGTGATAGCGCAAGTCTTCGGTATGGTACCAGGTAAAAGCACGGGTATTGTAGACACCGGTATTCTGGCGGAAATAAAATCCGTCTTCCATCTGCCTGCGGTATTCAATTCCGAAGTTCCAATTGGGTTTGATGTTCTGGCTGTGCACCGCTTCGAGGTAGATGAGCTCCGTTGGACCTTGAATATACTTCAGGGTGGTGAGCGGCTTCAATACCTTGTACAAGCGGTTTTGGTTATTGCTCGAAATGAGGTGTGGATTCAAATAGGACCAACCCAAGTTAAAGCCATTCTGACCAGGCATCTGAAACTCCACCGGATGTGTAGCGGTGAGGCTATTGCCCAGCTCCATCATGCCGTAATTGTTTCGGAAGGCCGGTTGGTAGAGGTGAAAATCGTTTAGCGAGGTATCAAGGAGGCTGAGGCTATCGCTGCCGTAACTCAATCGCTCAATACTGGTAATGCGGGTATTGCTGCCCTGCTGCCCAAAGGCGTGCAGTGCCAGACCGGCAAACAGAAAGAAGAAAATGCGTAAGCGAAGCGTCAAATCAGCGAACCACTAGTTTCTTGCAAATATGGGTGTTTTGTCCTTTTAATTGAAGCAAGTATACCCCTGTTTGCAATCCGGCGCTCCAGTTGAGGTCCCAACTGTTTCTTCCTGAAGTTGCCGAGCGCAGTTCTGTTTTGACTTCAGCGCCTTGCATGGTAACCAAACTCAGCTCCAATTCTTCGTCTTGCTGGATATCAAATTCGATTTGAAAACGTTCGGTGGCGGGATTTGGGTAGAGCCAAAAATCTTTCACCTGGTTAGGCATGTCAACCGATACCGTCGCATCCATGCGCAAAACAAAAAGTCCGTTGGTCATGTCGCTAGCGATAACAGTGCCCGAAGGATAATCTGGAAATGCCTGCCAGCAACCTTGAAATCCGCCGTAGCCATTGCCATTCTGCGGATAGGTATCGTACCAAGCAATCACCCGAGGCTTGGCCGGATCATCCATGTCAAAAACATAAACACCGTCGTGGTAATACGACATAAACAGTCTATTGCCAATGAAGTACGGATTATGGGCAACGGCGTCTTTGTGAGAACGGAATACCGACTTCAGGGTGAGGTCGCCAAAATTGGTGATATCGTATGCTTTGATGCCCAGCCCGGCATTTTCATCCGTGAAGACAAAGGTTTTTCCGTCGCCACTCACCGCACCCGAATGGTTATAGCCGCGCTCCGGGTAGTCTTGAATCGTTCCCATCAGAACAGGCTTATTCATGTTGCTCACATCGTAGATGAACACGCCCGGAATCTCGCCGGAGCAGTAAAGCGTATCGCCGCGCACAAAGGCGTCGTGGCATTTAGTGAAAGCAGGCTGTCCGCTAAAGATGGGCGGCACGATGCTACCGATGTATTCAGGCACCTCCGGGTTAACCAAAGAAAAGACAGAAACCGCATGCATGGTTCCATTTTTACCGTCGACACAGGAGTTGGCGTACAAGCGATTGCCGTCTACCCACAAGGTATGCGAGCGACTGATTACGCTGTCTTCGTCGTAGACCTTGTGCACCGAATCTGGCAAATAGCGCATGTCAAAAATTTGCATGCTAGAGCCGGCTTGGTCGCAGGCAGCATAGAGGTAGTCGCCATAGGTTTTGTATTCGCGCCAGATGGCATTGCGCACCCGTCCCGGTTCTACATCGCAAAGCACTGGCTTATGCGCCAAGGTGATGTCAAAGAAATACGTGGAATCGATGCTGCCAAGGATGGCATATTCTCTACCGTTGCTGGTATCGGTCCAGCCCCAGCAGGAATTGTACTGTTGGTTTCCGAGGCCCGGTAGGCTGTCGTTATCCCAGCGGCTCACTTGAACCATGTTATAGCCGGTGAATTGGGCCTGCAGGCTCATGCTGCTGAGCAATAACAGACTGAAAATGAGTTTACGCATGCTTTAGTATGGACAACAAAGGTAGTCGACTTGTTGCTTTATTGGGACTTGAGTCTCGATAAGAGAAATTCCTTTAGCTGTTCCTCTTCAGAAAATGCCAGTTCCAGGGTAAAATAGACTACCTCAATTCCTTCCAGCTCCTGAAGCCAAGGCTGTAAGCGCATGGCGTCTTTTTCAGTGGTGAGAACGACTTGTCCGGGTTGCACTTTGCTTTTGAGCAATTTGATATCGTGGATGCTGAAGCGGTGGTGATCTCGGTAGGTTAATTCACCTTTTAGCGATTTGAAAAACGACTTATACGCTTTGGACCACGATGCTCCTCCGGCAATGGCCGAGAAGGTGAAGGCTTCTTTTTCTTTGAGCGAAGCGATATCGGTTTCACTCAATGCTTCTCCGTTTAGGCGATAGGCTTGACCGGCTTTCATCTTACTGAAGAACAGCGCCTGTTCACCTTGGATTCCCAAGTGTTTTGTCCACTTTTCAATCTCTAGCGAGTTAGGGTATTGCGGACATTTGGTAACAATCACCGCATCGGCTCTGCGGGCTCCCGATTTAGGCTCACGTAAGTCGCCGGCGGGCAGCAGCTTATCGCTAAAATAAGGCTTATCCCAAGTGGTGAGCAAGATATATGTTCCGGCCTTGAGGTAGCGGTGCTGAAAGGCATCGTCGAGCAGAATCGCTTCCGTTTCGGGGTATTCGGCTAAGATCTCCGGAATAGCCAAAACACGGTCCTCGCAAACGGCTACCGGAATAGATGTGAACTTCCGCTTGATCTGCAAGGGCTCATCTCCTACTTGATCTGCATCGGCATCGCTAGCAACCCAAAGAAATCCTTTGCTTTTGCGACCGTATCCTCGGCTCAGAACCACAAATTTGGTATCGGGAAGGAGACGAAGTATGGCTTCGGTATGCGGGGTTTTGCCTGTGCCGCCGGTAGATAGGTTACCAAGGGCGATGATGGGAAGATCGAAGGCAGTGGATTTTAATATTCCCTTGTCGAAGGCCCAATTGCGCATTCGAATTACGGCAGCATAAGGCAAGTTGAAAGGAAGTAGTAGCGATCGCCATCTCATGCCTCAAAGATGAGAAAGAAAAGGGAATTCTGTATTTTCCCAATGTGAAGCCTTGCGGGAAAAGTTCCAAGAAGCAAGTTCCAAGTTCCAAATAACAAATTCCAAGAAGCAAGTTCCAAGAAACAAGCTCCAAGCTCCAAGAAACAAGCTCCAAGCTCCAAGAAACAAATTCCAAAAACCAGAACTCAAGTAGGTAGTGTTTTGCTTGAAAATACTGAACAACGATGGTTAGCTCATTGGAACTTGGTCCCGAAAGATTCGGGATTGGAAATTGGATTTTCATCTCCAAATTGTAAGTTTAGCCCTGCATAGTTAATTAGCTTAATAATGACTAAATCTGCATTCACCGGCGTATTTGAAGAAATCCAAGAAGGTATTGGCGGCAATAGGCTTGTATTTAATGCAAGCGATATTGAGGGCCACGGCTGGAAAGGATTAACGCGCATTGTGATGCACCTGCCCAATGGCGAGGCTTTGCAGAGGGCGGTAAGACCAAATAAAGTTGGACAGTATTTTATCACCATCACCAATGCCTACCAGAAAAAACTGGGCTGGCAACACGGCATGGAAGTGACCGTTCAATTGGAAGCCGATACCAGCGAATACCAGATGAACAGCTGCGAAGAATTTGAAGAAGTGATGGCGCAAGATCCGGAAGCCAAAGATGCCTTTGATGCCCTAACACCCGGTAAACGTCGCGGATTGCTTCACCACATCTCCAGCGCAAAGAGCTCACAAGTGCGCATCAACCGTGCTTTGAATATTGCCGAACGCGTGAAAAATGGAGAATGGAAATAGCTGCAGGGACGCAAAAACTTTGCGCCCCCACAGCGGAGGATAAAAGAACGATTTTGCCTAGTCAGCTTTAATCACCTTGCGTGTTTCGGTGCCTGCTGCGCTCTGCACAGTCAGGTAATAGACTCCGGCATTCAATATCGCTAGATCCAATGTGGCCTTTTGTCCTGTTAAGGCTGTTTGGTATACCCTTTTACCCGTAACATCGCGAATTTCTACCGACAGCAACTCTGACTCATGTTGCAGTTGCACCGTCTGGCTAAAAGGATTGGGATACACTTGGAGCGAGCTGTTTTGGGCTAGACGCTTCGCAGAGGTGCCACCACCATTGCCGCCGCCATCGGGTGTTTTTCCATCACCACTGAGCGAGGTATTCAGGTACAATCTACCTGCAGACCATGTGCTGATGTAATGGCGGGAATCGAAGAAATACAGGGCAGTCATTTTATCTGGCGAATTGTATCTGCTGGGAATAATTTCTTCGCTAGTCCATGTGGCACCCCCGTCGTAGCTGTAATGTATCATTCTATTGCTCAGCGTTCCTCCAGAAGAGGTATGCTTCAGGTGCACGTAGATGGTGTCTTTGCCCGGTATAAAGTAATCAAGCTGGTAGCCTATCATCATCGGTTGAATGGCACCGCTCAAAACACCTATTGCAGTATAGGTAGTCCAGGCGTCATCCGTTCTGAACACCTGCAAATCCGTGGTGCCCTTTTTGGCCGCGAAATAGTAGCCCACCTGATCATCAAACATCTGCAATCCCAGTTGTGCCAAGTCAGATTCGCTAAATTCTTTGATCAAGGTGCGTGAGCCATCGCTAGCCAATTCTTCAACGGTTTGTTTAATCACCAGACTACCTGTGCTGTTGTCGTATTTCTCTTGGGCCACCAAAATTTTTCCGGCCGGGGTTATGCTGCCCAAGATGCCCATTTGTCCGGAAAGCACCACCCACGAATTCCCATAATTGGTGGAGATTAAGGCTCCACCTGAATTTCGAAACAAAACGATAACGGAAAAATCGGCATTGTGCACGAAGCGTCGGCCTATAGCACTATTGGTTGAGTTATAGACTTTTTTCCAGGTCAAACCGGCGTCTGTACTTTTGTAGATATCACTCTCTCTATCTGACAAAAAGAAAAGCGAATCGTGCACAACCTTGCACGCCATGATGTCGGTAGCTCCTTGAACAGAACTGTTTTTGAAGGTTTTGCCCCCATCATGCGAGTAGGTATAATTTCCTCCTGAGCCCCCGGCAAGTCCAAAGCCGGCATTCAAATCAATACAAAAACGACCATTCTGAAACAAAGGCAGGCTTTCCCATCCAGAAAACAAATTGGTAGAATAGAGTAGTTCTTGGTTTTGATTCATCACCAAGAAATCGCCTCTTTTTGTCAGGCGCTTTCCTACAATGCGGCTATCCATGCCTGCAGCATAATGCTGAATCGTTTTAAGTGTATCGAGCGATACGAAGAAACTGTCGGCTTTCGCACCTATGCCGTTACTCATGTAAATGGTATCAAGGTCTTTGTAATACAAAACACCGTAACCAAAGCTAAACGGCGTAGTCGACCAATTTTTACCGCCATCGCTAGTGCGCAGCCAGTTGGTGGATGAGCGGGCAACGATGGTATTGGAATCGGTAAAAGCGATGAGTTCAACAAAATAGTCTGAATTGGGACTTCCTGTATTGATGGGATCAAAGGTAGCGCCACCGTCTCTACTCACTTGGTAGCGGTTGGCTTGGTTGATCAAGTAGATGTTCCCGTCTACCTCCACCACGGAGAATTGTGTTGTGCCAGGGCTAACCGTCAAAGTCACGTTATTCCAAGTTTGTAAATCGAGGCTATGGTAGATCTGGTACTGGCTGGAGATTTTACGGTAAGCCAAAAAGCCATTTTTGGTTTTCATCACCTTCAAAAAATTATAGCCTTGTGCCACTTCGTTGAAGGTAGCGAAGCTATCGTAGGTAAAGTAATTCTTACCGTTATTGTCTACCACATAGCCCGTATCAGCGTTGAGGTAATAACGTTTTTGGTACTTTTCTAAGCTATCGCTCAGGTAGGTATAAGACTTCGTTTTAAGATCGAAATTGTAGAGTACTCTTTCGTTCTGGTGGTTACCTTGAAAGCGATAGGTATTGCCATCTACATATTCCCATGTTCCTCCATAGGTCTGGAAATGATTGATCCCTTTGGGCAGCTGTGCTAGGCTTAAGCTAAAGCAGCCGACCAAAAGTGCTAGGGTGAACAATAACTTTTTCATTTATGCTTGTGATTAAATGATTTACTAACAAAGGTCCAGCAATGGCCTATGTGGTTCAATTAGGCAATTGCCTGATAGCGATAAAGCAATCGATTTCGCTACTTGCCACTTTAAAATGCGGTTATCTATTTGGTATACTAAAGCGATATCCGGTAACTTGAAAGCCCCATTATGCACAGCCTTCAGTCTCCTACCCTGCGCAGGCTCCTCAGCTTGATTTTGTTCAGCTGCTTGACCCTGTTTGCCCAGGCCTCCCGCTTGGACAGCCTTAGCAATTTGCTCCAAACCAGCAAAGACGACTCTGTTAAATTGGCCGTAAGCAACCAAATCATTTGGATGCATTTGTTCCAAGATCAAGTCAAAGCCTGGGAATTGATTGAAGAGGCTAAGGTATTGGCAGATAGGCCAAATCAGGAATTTGGACGCGTTTCGCTCATTAATGTGATTGGCGTGTACTATGACGTGATAGGCGAACTAGACTCCAGCCTGAAATACTTTAAGCTAGCCCTCGACCTCAGTAGGGAATACGGCATTGAGATTCACGAAGAACATTCGCTCAATAACTTGGGCCTTTACCATTGGAACCGTGGCAATTTGAACCAGGCCTTGGAATATTTCTTGGCCTCCAAAAAGATTAACGAGAAACTCAACGGGGAGAACAATCAACTGCTCGACGGTGTATTGAACAATATCGGCTTGATTTACCAAGAACTCTTTCTGTATGAAAAAGCGCTTCAGTACCATAAGAAAGCGTACGAAATCAGAATAAAGAGGGAGCCTAGGCCACCGCTCATGGCGAGTTTAAACAACTTAGGCATCTGTTTTAAGGAACTCAACAAGGTGGATTCTGCCCGGTTCTACTTGCTTAAAGGCCTAGCCCTGCGTGAAAAAACCATGGACGAATCCGGCTACTTCCGCATGCTTTCTACGCTGTCTAGTTGCTATGCGATGGAAGGCGATACGCGCAAGGCCATAGACCTCAGCGCCGAATCGTTTAACCGTCCGGAAACGGTGCCTTACGGCAAACTAGAAAAAGCCCGCGATTACAACGACCTCGCTCAACTCTATGTGTGGATCAACAATGCAGATAGCAGTTTATTCTACGGAAAGCAGGGATTGGAAATCATCCAAAGCGACAGTGAACTCATTCGGCTGATACCGGAAATATACCTGGCCTTGGCCAATGCTTATTTGCTAAAACACGCCATTGATTCGAGCAGCAAATACAATGAACTCTACCTGACCGCCATTGAAAACACCTTCAACAAAGAAAATGCGGAGATGATGCAGGAGATGGAGTTGAAATACGAAACGGCTAAAAAAGACCAGGCCTTGGCCGAATCTAAATTGGCCCTGGCTGAGAAAACGCGCGAGCGAAACCTGATTGTTCTAATCAGCATCATCGGACTACTCGTTTTGATCATCTTCTTCAATAACCAGCGATTGAAAAACAAACGTCTGCGGGCGGAGGTGGAACTGAAGGCGGCCATGATTCGCATTGAATCGCAAAACCAATTGCAAGAACAACGCATTGAGATTTCACGCAACCTGCACGATACACTTGGTGCACAGCTCACCTTTATCATTTCGGCCATCGATAACCTCAAGATATTCGACCTGAACCGGGAGAAGCTGATTGTGAAATATGACCAATTAAGCGATTTCACCCGCACCGCCATCTTTGAACTACGCGATACCATCTGGGCTATGAACAAGGAGCAGATCACCTTTGAAGACTTGAAAGGCCGTATCTCCAATTTTGTGCAGCAAGCCAAAGCCAGCGTGCCACTCACCAAGTTTGAGTTCACCTTTCCGGCCGATAGCCCATTTGCGTTTCAGTCGAAAGACGGGATAGAAATATTCCGCATCATACAAGAAGCCGTCAACAACGCCATCAAACATGCTGAAGCCAGCGAGATTCACATTGAGATTAAAGAAGAACCGGAAAAGCTAAGCCTGTGCATTCGCGATAACGGAAAAGGATTTGACCTAGAAGCAGCGAGTGACGGACACGGTATTAGCTCGATGAAAAACAGAGCCGCCGTGATTGGCGCAGAGCTGAGTTGGAAATCGGAGCCCGGCGAAACCCGTATTGAGCTTCACTTGAACAAAGCCTAAATCAGACAATTGTCGAATGGCATAGGCGCGGCCTATTCGCCACTTTTGAAGGATAAATTAAACGCACCCTGCCCATGTGGATTGCCTTAAGCATACTTAGTTTTTTGTTTCTCCTTGCCCTTGGCATGTTGGTTTACGAACTCTGGAAAGCCCATGAGCTGGAACTCATGCTTCAGAAGATGCGTATGCAAGGACTGCTTCCTCCATCTGAAAATGCAGATGCAGGCGGACTTAATCACTTGATGCAATCGCTAAAGAATCAAACCCAGCTCCTCAAACGCATCTTGGATGAAGGAGTTGAACATTAAGCATAAAAACGATATTCGCATACACTGTGGCAGGCACTAAAATTCACCTCGGCATCGTAGAAGACAATCCCTTTTCTACCAAAGCGCTTCAAGAGAAACTCAGCTTCTTTGATGAGCTCCAAGTTCGTTTCAGCGTAAGCAATGGCGCCGAAGCCGTAGAAAAGCTCAAAACCGATAAACACATCGACTTGCTTCTAATGGACATCGAGATGCCGGTGATGAATGGCGTGGATGCAACACAAAAAATAAAACAACTGGCTCCCCATGTGAAGGTTATCATGCTTACCGTTTTTGATAACGACGACCTGATCTTCAAAGCCATCATGGCTGGTGCTGATGGATATCTGTTGAAAGACGTGGATGCAAAAAGCCTATACCAAGGCATTTTAGATACGCTGGAGGGCGGTGCTGCCATGACTCCTTCCATCGCGCTTAAAACCATCAAACTCCTGCAGAACCCGATACAGGTTGCAGAAGAAGCCGAGATGGAACAGGTAAAACTCTCGGAGCGTGAATTGGAAGTATTGCAGCAGATAAGCAACGGACTCAGCTATACGCAAATCGCTGAAAACCTCTTCGTATCGCCTTCCACCATTCGCAAGCATACCGAAAACATCTACAAGAAACTTCAGGTGAACAGCAAGCTGGAGGCCATAGACAAAGCCCGCCTCAATCGCCTGATCTGAGTCTTTTTCTCCTAGCGAAAAACAGCACCGCTTCGACCAGTAAAAGATTCGGAACCCAGCTTAGCCAGGCTACCAAAACGTACATTTCTTTTCCGTTGATGCCCCAGAAGGCTGGTATGACAAAGACATAGGAGCGTAAAGCGATGGCCGATAAAGTGAGCGCATAACTCCGAAACATCTGTGCTTTGTGCCCGCTTTCATTGCCCCTTTTCATCGCTCGCCAACCTAAAAAAGTGAAGACCCACCAACTGACAGAAAGTAAGGTAAACGAGGTTTGCGCCCAGATTCCGCCGTTGGCATGTATCGCTAAAACAAAGCCGGACGGTGCAGCCAAAAACAGAATGACGTACACGTAAACCCGACCTAATCCACGGTGCAACTTCAGGTATCGCTTGCGAATGGCCGGAATAACCTGAAGCGTGCCAGCCATGATGAGCGGTAGGCTGCAGAAGATGTGAATGTAAAAAGCGATGCGCCAGTAGCCGTGGTGCCAAACGTGACGTTTACTCATTAAAAAACCTACATCGCGTTTGAAAGAAGCAAAAGGCAGGGTGATGTCGAGCATCAGGTAGCTGAAGAACAGCATCAGCGGAACCAATAGAGCATACAGTATAGCGCGAGTAAGTTTCACTGAAAGCAAGATAGGGTGAATGTTGGATTGTATAAATGTAGGACTGTGAGATTGTTGGACTATTGAATCGATGGTTAAGACCTAAACGATTGTGTTTACCGTAATCTTGATTCTCCTCCCGCTTATTTTGTATTTTGCTCGCTAAGTCTTCAAACATGAAAAATTACTTCAGCCTCCTACTTTTAGTTCCCGCACTACTATTGGCCTGCAAAGCACCTAGCGAACCGGAAGCTAGTCAGGAGACTAATCCGGTTAATAGTCAGCAATCAGAGGTGAACCAAGAAGCACCTCGCTACAAAACAAAAGAACTGCGGTCATTGAAAGTGGTAGGCGACTTTGATGGTGATGGCGTGCGCGACAGTCTAGAAACCGGATTCTATTCAGTTGATTCAAAAACCTACTTGGATAAGATTGCTATGCCGGAAGACATTGAATGGGATTCTATTATGGTTTGGTTTGATCAGCAAAACCTGAGCACCGTTGTGAAATCGGCCAATACCAAAATGGATTCCATTGAGTTTGTGAGCTCCTTTGGATTGTATTGCCTCATTAACCTGGGCGATTTAAATGGCGATAAAGGGGATGAGTTGGCTTTGGTGAATGATCGGCTTGACATGAGCAGATTGAACAGCTGCCAAGTGTATTCGTATTGCAATGGCAAGTGGAAAGTATTGACTGAGTTTGGCGTTCACGAAGATGCTTTTGACTTTATTGGCGATGAGCAGCCGGTTTTTAAACTCATCAGCGGCCATTTGGAACCAAGGGGCAAAAAATGGTTTTACAAGGATTACAACAAACAAGAATTCGAAAGCCAAGATTCTGTAGGCCAGATGTTTGAATTGCGTGTTAAACCATGCAAACCATAGTATTAGATTGAACAAATCCACACTACCATGCAAAAAAATGGGTCTTTCGCAGTTGTTTATCGATTCAGTGTACATCCGGGTAAAGAACAAAACTTCTTAACCGCTTGGACTAAAATGACCTTATTGATTAAGGAACATGAAGGTGGTTTAGGCTCAAGGTTGCACCGATCAAGTAACGGTGAATACATCGCCTATGCGCTATGGCCTGATGAACAAAGCTACAAGAAGGCCGGATCCAAACTGCCCACTTCTGCTTTAGAAATCAGACAAACCATGCGAGAATCCTGTGCATCTATTCACACCGAATTTGAGTTGAACATTGTAGAAGATTTAATTGGGTAGTACTCGGTTAGCTTTCCTACAGGTTTATAAGTCGAGAACATCGCTCAATTGCCAAATACCAATTCCATGAAATTTGCCATTCTAGTTTTGTTTCTCCCCTTGCTCGTTCAAGGTCAGTCTGAATTTGACCCTAAACCCGAACCTAAGGCTTTTGAGCGTCCGGTTTTCCATGGCGACCATAACCAAACAGGTATCCATTCAGTAATTCGGGTTTTAAGGACCTATGAAAATGGTTTTAGAGACGATACCTTATCTGTATTTGAGTACAATGCTAAAGGCCATATAACAAGCAGTGTAAGCTACAATACCAGCAATAAATTTTACAGTAAAGAGTTCTTTCACTATGATAGTTTAGACCGCTGCATCGAAAGGCGCACCCAGTATGTGAAACGGGAAAACCAGGTTACCAAGTACTACTACAATCGCTTCAATAAATACGACAGCGTTGCCACCGATTATTGGAAGTCTAGGGACTACTTGTATTATGAGGATTCCCTATTGATAGCAAAAAGACGATACTACAATGGTAAAGTAAATTCTTCTTTCGTCTACTCTTACAGTGGCGGGCTATTAAAAGAAAGTCAGTTTTTAAAAAATGAAGACTCAGAATTCGGAAAGACCAATTGCAAGATCACCTCGTATAGCTACGATAGCATCAATCGATTGATCTCCAAATACACGGTTCAAAAAGTTGACACGCCGGTGTACCATTTTAAAACCACGTATTACCACTACCAAAATGGGAAGTTGTCTAGTGAAGAAGAGTTAACCTACGACAAGCAGCTTATCCGCCACACCTACACATATGATTCAAGCGGCCTACTGTTGGAAATGCGGACCATATGGAACGATACTTCATTCTGTCACGTCACGTTCGAATACAAAAAAGGACTTTGGTCTACCGTGCGCATTCGCACAAATTCCTATTTGCAAAGGTCTAAGTTTCACCATTCATACATTCCACCCTACATGTTCCCGGTTTATTACGAAATCAAGTACATGTATGACGAGCGGCATAACCTGGTTAGCGAAAAGCATTTTGTTAACGGAAAATTCTGGCGTGAAGAGGAATACTTTATCACCTATTTTGATTGAAAGGGCGCAAACATTCTTGACAGAACGAACTCAAACAACTAATCCACCTAAGCCCCTATTTGTTTGTTGTTGCAATATTGAGACACGTCGAACATTTTAAACATGGTATCAAATTAAGCTTTACCCAAACAACATGACATTACTTCGGAAAAAACGTATTTTTCAAAGGGTGCAGAATGTAGAAACCTTTTCGGCCATATTTTAACTTGATAGGCCATATTTTAACTTGATAGATTTAGTTTTAAATCATCTTTCCAAAAATTCCTGCCATGATACAGACGTTGAGAATTAGAAAAGCATTTTCCATTTACATTCAAATTATTCTCCTACTAATTCTGACGTTACCAATTAGCTGTAGTATAAATAATAAATCTACAAATAGCTTAATGATAACCTATAACAATTATGAATCATTATCTCGCTTAATAGATAGCAGCGTGCAAATAGTAGGAATTGGGGCAGCTACACATGGCTCCAATGAAGTTGATTTGTATCAAACTGATGTAGCTAAGTTACTAATTAATAAAAATGGTTTTAGAACAATTTTAATTGAATCCGCCTATCAAGATGGATTAATAATTGGAAATTATATTCATAGCAAAGAAGTCAATACAAAGACAAAAGAACTTATTGAGATATATTTCTCACAGAAATATGTTGACTTCTTTAATTGGATTCGCAACTTTAATCTTGAAGACACTAATAAAAATGACCCCATACGGCTGTTCGCAATTGATCGTTTATATTTTAACAATATTCATCAGGAAGATTCAA
>SBGR01000027.1 GCA_006226545.1 Bacteroidota bacterium
AGAAGTCCAGTGCTGCTGATTTTGTACGATTGAAATTCTCTTCACCTCATCATCGCTTCATCTCTTCACCTCAATTAAAAGAGTGCCAACGCCCCGGCTATGGTCCATGGTCCATGGACTATGGTCTAAAACAAAATTTCCCCTCCGGATTTACGTTACTCTACCATGCCGCTCTTATTCCTACTCACACTTTTAAGCGCTTGCTCCGGTCCGGAGATGAGCCTTAGCAAGGCCAGGCAGGTAGCTGAACTTCCTTCTCCACCAAATGCCACAAGGCTTGCTGTCGATTCGAGTTCTTTCGCTCACTACCTGAGATCCTTTCCATTAAAAGCCTCCGATTCGGTTTACCTATTCGACGGCCGCCCGAAATACCGCCAAGACGTGCAAGCGGCTGTATTGGATATCGACGTGGGCACCCGCGACCTCCAGCAATGTGCCGATGCGGTGATGCGGCTGCGTGCGGAGTACCTCTGGAAGCAAAAAGCCTATTCAAAGATTGCCTTCCACTTTGTGAACGGCCAGAATTGCGAATACAGCCAATACGCCAAGGGCTTTCGTCCGGTATTCAAAGGCAACCGCTTTAGCTGGGTTAAAAAGCAGGCCGAGAGTTATTCGCATAAGACCTTTCGCAACTACATGGACCTGGTGTTTAGCTACGCCGGCACGGCCAGCTTAATAAAAGAGTTGAAAAAAGTATCGCTTGGCGAAGTACAGATAGGAGATGTTTTAATTCAAAGTGGAAATCCGTACGGACACGCTGTAGTGGTGATGGACGTGGCCGTGGCTAGCTCCGGTAAGCGGTATTTCCTTCTAGCCCAAAGTTATATGCCGGCGCAAGACATCCACATCTTAAAGAACCCGACAGGAGGGATATGGTATTCGAGCGATGCCAGCACAATCCATACACCCGAATGGACATTTTCGGCCACAGACCTGCATCGCTTTCCTTAAGCGAGTATATTTGAGGCGTGCAACTCTTTTACAGCGCTAAACCGGAAGGGAATAACCTTCACCTAGACGAAGAAGAAACCCGTCATGCCATACAGGTATTGCGGAAATCGGTAGGGGATGAATTACACCTCTGCGATGGGGAAGGGCACCTTTACCTTGGGCGCATCCGCAGCTTCACAAAGAAAGTGACAGAGCTTGAATTGCTTGAAACGCAGTTCTACGAGAAGCGAAAAGCCCGTCTGCACTTGGTGGTGGCGCCTACTAAAAACATGGACCGTGTGGAGTGGATGTTGGAGAAATGTGTGGAGATTGGCTTGGAAGAGTTGAGCTTTATCCAATGTGCTCACTCAGAACGTAAAGTTTTAAAGATGGATCGCTTGGAGAAGATTCAATTGTCGGCCGCCAAACAATCGAGCGCCTGGCACTTCACCAAAATCAATCCCATGGTGAGCTTCAAAGAATTCCTCCAACAGCCGCATGCCGAGCATCGCTATATTGCTTCGCTCGACGGACAAGAAATTCAGTGGAGCACCTCGCTTAAACCGGCCGAATCCAGCTTGGTATTGATTGGTCCGGAAGGCGACTTTAGCACGGAAGAATTGCAACTGGCCAAAGCGCAGCAGTTTCAAACCCTTTCGCTAGGAAATAAACGATTGAGAACAGAGACAGCCGGTGTGCAAACGGCCGCTTGGTTTAGTCTCTTTCACGGATAAGATTAGGAAGTTCTTTTCGTTTCCAATGAAAAGGATAATTTCGAAGCAATGAAGAAATGGAGTGTTTTACTGATCGTACTCGTCTTGAGTTCCTTTGCGCCGCAAAAGGGACTTCAGATAGCGCGCCTGAAGTACAAAGGTGGTGGAGATTGGTACGCCAATAAAACATCCTTGCCCAACCTCATCGCTTACGCCAATAAGGCTTTAGGCTTAGCGATTGAAAAAGAAGAGGCGGTGGTGGAGCCGGCCTCGGCCGACCTGTTCAATTACCCTTTTGTGCACATGACCGGCCACGGTACCTTTACCTTAAGCGAAGACGAGGCTGCCAACCTGAGAAAATACTTGATGGGCGGTGGCTTCTTGCACATCGACGATAACTACGGATTGGATCCCTTTGTTCGTCCGCAAATGAAAAAGGTATTCCCGGAACTCGATTTCGTGGAACTTCCATTCACGCACGCCATCTACAATCAAAAGTATAAATTCCCGAATGGCTTACCGAAGGTGCACGAGCACGACAATAAACCTGCTCAAGGTTTTGGCTTGGTGTACAAAGGAAGGGTGGTTTGCTTTTATTCGTATGAAAGCGATTTGGGCAATGGCTGGGAAGATGCCGGAACCTATTCTGACTCTCCTCAAGTGAGAGAAAAGGCTTTGCAGATGGGCACCAACTTGCTCATGTATGCCTTTACCGCAACTGCGGGATCTTAAGATTTTACTTAGTGTAAAAAAAATTCAACGATTAACTATAAATATAGTTTCGAAGCGATTTCTTGTTTAGTACCTTTGGCCTTCGACCAATTCTATATCTATGAAATACGCTTACAACAACCTCAAGCGAGTTGTGTTTGCCGGTATGTTCGTTGGGTTACTTATGTCGACTGCCCAGGCGCAGTTCAACAACGACATGAGAACGACAAATGTAGCCCTACAAGGAGGAACATGCGGTTTAACTAGCGACTCTATCCAAGTTACGATTAACAACTTCGGATTAAATGCTCAAAGCAACATTACAGTAAAGGCAGAAGTCACCGGGACACTCGGAGGCGGAGCTTACTCCACTACCTTATCTACGGTGTATGCCGGAACTTTAACCTCAGGCGCCTCTGCCAGTGTAATGCTGGGCGGTATTAACACGGCACAAGGGGGAAACATCGACATCTACGCTTATACTGAATTGGTAGGCGAAGAAGACGTATCGAACGATACCACCTTGCTCATTGGAACAGTGTATACGGGTACCCCTGCCGATCCAACAACGTCAAATGTATCAGCCTGCGGTGATCAAAGTGTTCAGCTAACGGCCGGCAATGTAACGGGTCAGGATAGTGTATTGTGGTACAATAGCATGGCTTCAACTAGCCCAATTGCCATTGGAACCAACTTCACTACACCGGTATTGCCACCGGGAACGCATACCTATTATGCTACAGCCGGTCGCGGATTTGCCAAAGGCTCGAGAAGTACAACCTACGCAGCAGGAAATGGTCAAGCGGGTAATATGTTTGATATTACAGCCTTAACCACCATCACCATCGACAGCTTCGCTTTGAATATGTTGGCGGGCAACGACTCTGCGGCCGTATTCTGGAGATCAGGCACCTACGTGGGCAATGAAAACAGCAGCACCGGATGGAATTTCTTAGGTGGAGCACGAGTGAGCGGACAAGGCCAAGGCTCTCAGACCTCATTGCCTGTTGGTGGACTTACCATCAATCAAGGACAGAAAGTAGGTATCTATATCTTCTTGATCAGTACCACCAATATCCGCTATACCAATGGAGCGAATACCTATACCAACTCAGATATCCGCATCGATGCAGGGGTAGGTAAAGGTCCGAACTGGAACTCCACCTTTAATCCGCGTACCTGGAACGGAACGGTATTCTACACCTTGCCTCCGGTTTGTCAGAGCAATAAAGTGCCGGTTGATGTGGTAATCAATCCTTTGCCAACGGGTGCTGAACTTGTAGCAGGAGCCAACTTCGACGGAACCTATAGCCTCGGAAATTCATTGTTTCCAGACATCGTTGCTACCGGCGACCTTCTAGAATACGAACTCAATCCGCCAACCGGATATACCAATGCCGGATTTGGTACGGATTGGAATGTAACCAAACTGGATATCTTAACCGCAAACGGCACGGCCATTCCAAGCGGCGATACCAGCACGGTGGCGCCGGGTAGTGGTAATGGTATTTTAAACTATACCCCATCAGCGGGTTGGTCTGATAGTACCATCGTTATTTCTGTTGGGTTTATCGATGTGAACACAGGCTGTGAAAGCAGTATGGACAGAACCTTGTTTGTAGCGCCTAGACCAGATCCTAGCTTCTCCGTAGGCAGTGTTTGTCAGGCGGCCGAAGCCTTGTTTGATAATACTTCGGTAATCAGCAGTGGTTCCATGACCTACAAATGGTATTTCGGTGATGGCGACAGCTCTACAGATGGAAAGCCGAAGCATGCCTATGCCATGTCGGGTTCTTACCTTGTAACCTTAGAAGCTACCTCAAACTACGGTTATATGGTTAGCGATACGCAGACTATCGTAGTATACGAATTGCCGGAAGCCGGATTCAGTGTGGTAAACCAGTGTGAAGGCACGGCATTGCCATTTACCGATAATTCGCTTCTACCGGCTGGAACACCAAGCTATACTTGGGATTTTGGCGATGGCATGAGTGGAACAGGGAATAACCCAACTCACCTTTACGCTAATCCGGGTAGCTATAATGTTACCATGGAAGTGGATGTGAATGGCTGTAAAGACAAGGTGTCTCGCTATGTGACTCAAGCGCCGCGAGCGGTTCCTGGATTCACCTCTACCTTTGATTGCAACAATACCTCCGTAAGTTTCGACAATACCTCCACCTTGTCTAACGGTCATGCCGGTTATACTTGGAAATACGGCGACAATACCTTCGCTACAGGTTTTAACCCAAGTCATGATTACGGACAATTTGGTACTTACAATGTAACCTTGGTGGCACAAACAGATTTGGGCTGTATCGATAGCACAACATCTACCATCACCTTATTGGAAGCACCGGATGCCATGTTCACCATGAATGCACCTTGTGCCGGAGATAGCCTCTACTTTACAAATAACTCTAGCGTTCCTGCCGGAAACGCCAATGTTTACGAATGGATTTTTAGCGATGGATTTACTACCGCCTCAAATTCACCTATTCGCTATTACGGTGGTCCGGGCAGCCATTGGGTATCGCTTAAAGTGAGCAGCAGCAATGGTTGTTTAGACAGCACTGGCATGGCGTATACCGTGAATGAAAAGCCACAAGCCGGAATGATCGTATCAGACGTATGCGAAGGCGAAGCCACCAATTTCCAGAACGGTAGTGTGAGTGGAAGCCCGATGACCTATACCTGGGATTTCGGCAACGGCAGCACGTCTAACGCAAAAGATACCAGCTTTGCTTTGGCAACAGGTACTTACAACGTGAGCTTAACAACCATGTTGAGCAACGGTTGCTCTGATGTGGCTACGCAAACGGTTAATGTAAATCCTTTGCCGCCGGCTAACTTCACCTATAACTCAACGTATAACATGAACGGTGGTATGATCTTCTTAGGTCCAACCAATGCCGGCTTACGTTACCGTTGGTTCTTTGGTGATGGAGCATACGATAGCGTAGTGGATCCTACTCATAACTATATCTTAGACGGTAGTTTCGACGTAACCTTGATTGTAACAAGCGATAAAGGGTGTGTGAATACCAGCAAGCAAACCATCTACATCAACCGTACGTCGGTAGAAGGTGTGGATGCGCAAGCATGGAATGTTTACCCTAACCCGAGCACAGGAAAATTCACGGTTACTTGGTCTTCAGAGCTCAACGTGAAATCAGTTCAGGTGGTGAATGCCCTAGGTCAGGCATTGCCGGTTGCGCCGCAAGTACAATTAGGAACTAAGTTGATGGACGTAGACGCCAGCGCTTTAACGCCGGGTGTTTACTTCTTGAATATCCTAGACAACGCTGGAACGCTTAGTCGCGTTAAGTTTGTAATTCAATAATTTCAATAGATTTAAGAGGGAGAGGCCGGGGTAAAACCCGGCTTTTCTTTTTTAATCACATTGCCTTCATTTGTAGTATGAACTTGCATACAATCGATACCGGTCTTTTTAAATTGGATGGTGGCGCTATGTTTGGCGTGGTACCTAAAATGATTTGGAACAGAAATCAGCCAGCCGATGAAAACAATATGTGCACTTGGGCCATGCGTTGTTTGCTGGTAGAGGAGGGCAATCGATTGATCCTAATCGATACCGGTATTGGCGATAAGCAAGACGAGAAGTTTTTCAGTTACTATTATTTGCATGGCAACGATAGCCTAGAGAAATCGCTCAATGCCAAAGGCTTTAGCAAAGCCGATATCACCGATGTCTTCTTAACGCATTTGCACTTCGACCACGCCGGTGGTGCAGCGCAATGGAACAAAGACAGAACCGGGTTTGAATGCAGTTTTCCCAATGCCAAATACTGGACAAACGAAGCACATTGGAACCATGCCATCAAGCCGAATGTGAGAGAGAAGGCCTCATTCTTAAAAGACAACCTATTGCCAATCCAGGAAAGCGGACAGCTCAACTTTCTAAAAGAAGGTGAATCGCTGATGCCGGGATTTGATACCTGGTTTGTAAACGGACATACCGAACAGATGATGTTGCCTAAAATCAAGATGGGCGACAAGACTTTGGTTTACATGGCCGATTTGATTCCTTCGCGTTTCCATGTGCAAAGCAATTACGTGATGGGCTACGATATTCGTCCGCTTGATACCATGCGTGAGCGCGATCAATTCCACCAAGAAGCAATCGACAATAATTACGTGATGTTCTTTGAACACGACCCTAGCGTAGAATGCGGAACAGTTCAGATGACCGAACGTGGCGCCCGTTTGGGTGAGACTTTCTCATTGGCTGATTTAGGTAAGTAGTTGCATAGCGAAGTAATTCTGATTTTTCACTCCAATGCTTGGAGGTGCCTTCCTTTAACCACAGGGAATACAATGGACTAGTGTTTAGTTTCCCGCAACCTACAGTTCATTTCTTATATAAAATGATACTCGGTGTACCGGGTTCATTGACAAAATAAGCTTTGCCATCCAGGCTAAACTTGCGTTCGGTGGAGGTGATGCAATTGCTGCAAGCTGAACCGCTGCGGATGATGCTGAGGTCGATATGGTCTACCACAAAAGAATCTTGGCCGATAAACAACCGGTACCATTCTACCCTGGCGTCTTTCGAAACTGAATCGCTGATGTTTTTGTGCAAGCCTAATTCGCCGGCTCTGGCGCATGGGTGAACACCGCTATAGCGACCGTCGGGCTGAAGCACATGGTACAAAGTATCTGCATAGCGATGGCCTTCCTTTTTGTATACATTGAGAATCGTATCCAAGTCTTCGGCATCGTAAACGGCATCCGGCACAAAGAGCATATAGGTGCGGCAATCGTCTTGGCAAGGGGCCTCATCTTTGGGGCAACAAGCCGAAACTAAAGCGAAGAAAATGATAGGAATCAGCCACCGGTTCATAACTCAAAAATAGGCATTAGAGTCTGATTCGGTATACCAACATAGGTTCACCGCTTTCATCGGTGCTTTCTTTTTCGAACTGCATGCCCACCTTCTCTAAAGTCTTCCGGGAAGCAATATTGTTTGGGTGGCAACGGCCAATGATGCTCTCCAATTCCAAGCTGTATTTTCCCCATTCCAGGCAGGCGATAGAGGCTTCTGTGGCATAACCTTGTCGCCAAAAGGCTTGATCCAACCTAAATCCCAAATCTACGTCACCGTCGGGCATAACACGCAGTCCGCACCAGCCCAGGGTCTGACCGTCTTCTTTCCGAATAACAGTAAAGCGTCCCATGCCTTCTTCGCTATACGGGTCGTAGTTTTCTAAAAATTGCCTGGAAGCTTCCACATCGGCAAAGGGCGTATCGCCGGTATGCTTCATTACTTCAGGATCGGCATTTAGGCGGTAGAAATTTTCGGCATCGAT
The DNA here is from genome assembly GCA_006226545.1 of Bacteroidota bacterium. Classification (GTDB taxonomy): domain Bacteria; phylum Bacteroidota; class Bacteroidia; order UBA8524; family UBA8524; genus M1806. The sequence continues at coordinate 7,685 of SBGR01000027.1, forward strand.
GCTCAACATTTCACGCAAGTACAGTCGATCTGTCTCCATAAAGAACCTCGATATATGGTGTTCATTGTGGAGCGGTTTGCTAACGTGAAAGCGGCGCAGCACCTGATCACCTAACGAAATGTCTTGCGTCTCAATAACTTGGTAGCCGTGTTTGATGCAAAGTGGAAACAAGGCTTTACTAGCGAAGGTGCTAATGGAAGGCCAGGCTTCTTGTCGGGCATAAAGCTCCAAGTCTTCCAATAACTCATGACCGACACCTTGCCTTTGGTGGGCAGCGTCGATATAGAGTAAATCAATTTCACCCTCTGTAAAACTAGCGAAGCCAATCATCTTTTGGTCCTCGTCGGTTACTTCCATCACGAACTGCTGGGAAAGGCGTTCGGGTAAATTGGACTGAGCGATGGAGGCTATCCAAGCGGCTTTTTCAGCTTCGGTATAAACGGTATCGCTTAAGGCGGCGATGCTGCGTTGCATCAGTTCTAGGTGTTCTGCAAATTCCACATTCAAACATAGCGTATTCCCTCGGCTCAATGCGTTTGGAATTGACGAATTTTAGTCTACTGTGAATCGTTAAGAATCATGGATTTGTGTGACTTTAGTCATGTGCGAGATGAGTGCAGCGAAATAATTTTGATAAAAATCTACGATATGAAGGCCACTGCTTATTTAGCCATTTTCGCACTAGCGATTCTAGGAATCAGCGCTTGCAGCAAAGACGAGGAAGAACCTGTATTGGCTGATCCACCGGCCACCATCACCACGTCTATCAACTATACGCTAAACGCCACACCGATTGAACTCTACCATGGCTTGAACGAAGATGGCCCGGATACAGCTTGCGCCAATTGTATTCCGCCGGTAGTTTACCCATACGTAATCATTTCCATTGGCATGAATGCATCGCTCAATTTCCAATACCATACAGCGCGCGCTCAAATTCCAAATCACAATTACGCCAACCCGTATTGGGACGGCCTAGGAGCTTTTGGTGGTGAGATTGCCCACGTTGGTGAGGTGAAAGGTTTGGCTTATGTCAACTCCATTCCAACGGTAGGTTGGGGCTATCCGGCTGCCATGCAAAAAGGCCACGGTTACGTGATGCGTTACAAACACAGTTCAGCCTATAATTTATCTTCCGCCGAATACCATTATGCCCGCTTTTACGTAGACGATTGGATGACCAGCGCAACCACAGGCGGTGTAATCGGTGCCCGCTTGAAGTACGAGAATGAGTTTACGCCGTAGCTTGGTGATGAGATTTGGGTAATGTTTAGCAGGAATGGAGTCCGTGGCGGTTAGTTTTGCTTAACCTCAACCTAGCCCAAAAGTGTCGCGTAGCGTCTACTTTCGGGCCTCAACCTTATTCCCTAATCAAACTCGGCGTCTTGCTGTAGTACAATGCATACAGGTTGAGGGCGAGTATGCCTAAAACACTGAATTCTTCGGTATAGGGTAAATGTAAAAAACGCAGATATCCGGCGACGAAATAGGCGCCAAAACCAATTCGGGCAACCCAGGTGCTAAGCGGACGTTTTTGGGTGATAGCAAAATACAAGTAGGGGAGCAGTGCGCTAGCGATGGCAGCCCACAGTATCAAATGGGTGTATTTCCAATGCATGATTCTCGACAAGGCAAACAGGATAATCAGCGCCTTAGCGATATCCATACTGCGGTACAATTTTACATGGCGGTATACACTTCTTCTGTAGGCCCAGCTAAGCACAATTAGGAGGTTTGCTAAAATACCCAGCTGACAAAGACTTTCAATTTGCGACGAATCGGTATACTCCAACAAAACCCTGCAGACTACAGCCAACAGGAAGCTAGGAGCTAGGATGAACCTAAACCACGACTCAGGAATCAGGTGATCCAGGAAGGTGTCTTCAAATCGTAACACGATACCAAAGAAACGCCTTGCAGGGAAATAAAAAAAAGCGGGAACAAGTCCCGCTTTCGCATATATCTCTTAGCCAGAGAGCGTGATTATGCTTCTTGTAAGCTGTTCTCAAAAACCAGCTGTCCTTTTTCGTCCATGCGAATCAAGATGGCGTGGTCTTTTTGAACTTCACCGGAGAGTATCTTTTTACTCAACTCGTTGAGCAAACGTTTTTGCAATACCCTTTTCAACGGACGAGCCCCAAACTGCGGATCGTAGCCCAATTGAGCCAACCAATCCAAGGCCTCTTCGGTAGCTGAAAGCTCGATGCCGTTTTCGGCCATCAGGTGCTGAACTCCTTTGAATTGTAATCCCACAATCTCTCGCACATTATCCCGTGTCAAAGGTTGGAACACAATGGTTTCATCGATGCGGTTCAAGAACTCCGGACGAATGCTCTTTTTCAAGATGTCCATCACCTGAACCTTGGTTTTAGCGATGACGTCGTCGATTTCGTGTTCATCTACGTGTTCAAAATTATCCCGGATCACATCGGAGCCCAGGTTGCTGGTCATGATGATGATGGTATTCCTAAAGTTCGCTACTCGTCCCTTGTTATCGGTTAAGCGGCCGTCGTCCAATACCTGCAAGAGGATATTGAATACATCCGGGTGTGCTTTTTCGATCTCATCCAAAAGAACAACGCTATAAGGTCTTCTGCGAATGGCTTCAGTTAATTGTCCGCCTTCATCGTAACCAACGTATCCCGGAGGCGCTCCAATCAAACGAGAAACGGTATGCTTCTCTTGGTATTCGCTCATGTCGATACGCACCATGGCGTTCTCTTGGTTAAAGAGGTATTCGGCCAGCGCTTTAGCGAGTTCGGTTTTACCCACCCCGGTGGTTCCCAAGAATATAAATGATCCAATCGGACGTTTAGGGTCTTGCAAGCCGGCTCTGCTTCTGCGTACAGCATCTGAAATGGCTGCGATGGCTTCTTCTTGTCCAACCACACGTTTGTGCAATTCGTCTTCCAAGAACAGCAGCTTCTCTCTTTCGCTTTGCAGCATCTTGTTTACCGGAATGCCGGTCCAGCGGCTTACCACGCCTGCGATGTCTTCTGAATCTACTTCTTCTTTCACCAGCGGACTATTCGTCTGCATTTCGGCCAGTTGCGCTTTGGCTTCTTCCAATTGCTGTTCAGCTTCTTTGATTTTGCCGTAGCGAATCTCTGCCACCTTGCCGTAGTCGCCACCACGTTCAGCTTGATCTGCCTGGTATTTCAGGTTTTCAATTTCTTCTTTGGTGCTTTGGATGCGTTCTACCACGTCTTTTTCCGACTGCCATTTTGCTTTGATTTCGTTGCGTTCTTCTTGCAACTCTGCAATCTCTTTGCTTAAGCCTTCGAGTTTGCTTTCGTCTTTTTCGCGCTTGATGGCTTCTCGCTCAATCTCCAGCTGCATAATGCGGCGTTCGATTTCATCCAATTCTTCCGGCAAGGAATCAATCTCCAAGCGAAGTTTAGAGGCGGCCTCGTCTATTAAGTCGATGGCTTTATCCGGTAAGAAACGATCGGTGATATAGCGCTGTGAAAGCTCAACTGCCGAGATGATCGCTTCGTCTTTGATGCGCACCTTGTGGTGTACCTCGTAACGCTCTTTCAATCCACGGAGGATGGAAATAGCATCTTGCGTATCCGGCTCTTCTACCATCACCTTCTGGAAACGGCGTTCAAGCGCTTTGTCTTTCTCAATATACTTCTGGTACTCGGCCAAAGTGGTTGCTCCAATGGAACGCAATTCACCGCGGGCCAAGGCCGGTTTCAATATATTGGCCGCGTCCATGGCTCCGTCGCCACCGCCGCCAGCACCCACCAGGGTATGTATCTCATCGATAAAGAGTACGATCTCGCCGTCGGAGTTGATTACTTCCTTCACCACCGATTTCAATCGCTCTTCAAACTCACCCTTGTATTTGGCACCGGCAATTAAGGCTCCCATGTCTAGGCTGAAGATTTTTTTCGACTTCAAGTTCTCCGGTACGTCGCCACTCACAATACGGTGGGCCAAGCCTTCAGCAATAGCCGTTTTACCAACGCCGGGCTCGCCAATCAATACCGGGTTGTTTTTGGTACGGCGGGAGAGAATCTGCAGTACCCTGCGAATCTCTTCATCGCGTCCAATCACCGGATCCAGTTTGCCTTGGGCGGCAAGCTCATTCAGGTTATTGGCATACTTACTCAGCGAGTTATACTGCTGCTCTGCACTAGCTGATTTGACACTTTCGCCACCACGCAATTCTTTGATGGCAGCTTTCAGGTCTTTTTCGTTAACGCCGGCGTCTTTTAATAGCTGACCTACGGCATCTGAACTGGAAAGTAAGCCCAGAAGAATATGCTCTACGGTTACGAACTCATCACCAAACTCCTTTAAAAGGGCATTGGCCTTGATCAAAGCAGCATTTGCTTCTCTCGAAAGGTATTGGCTATCGGTACCGCTAACTTTAGGGTAGGAGTTCAATACCGCATCCAAGGCTTGTTGCAATCGGTCGGTATTGACGTTTAGTTTTTTCAGTAAGAAACTGATGACATTCTCATCAGTCAATATCAGCGCTTTCAGCAAGTGTCCGGTCTCTATATGCTGGTTTCCCTGAGTCATGGAGAGCTCTTGAGCCTTCTGAACCGCTTCCTGTGATTTGATTGTGAAATTTTTAAAATCCATATGTATGTGCTAACGCTGTTATTCTTATCAAACACATTTCCAATCCGCTTTTTCGGAAAAATTGACAGGAATTGAAAGCTATGGCTTTCATAGAAGGTCATAATGTCTTGAAAAACAAAGTAATAAGGCAAATTGCCTGACAAGATGAACATCTCTGGATTGCTGCCTTACAGAAGGCTTTGAGTCGTGAATAGAAAGAGAATAAATCTCGCTAAAACGCAACAATACTCTTATGCTTCTTCTATATTCGCATTCATTAATAACCATGAATTACCTCGCTGAACGCATCAATTGGATAAACGAGTCCCAAACCATTGGGATGGCCAAGGCAGGAAGAGAGCTCAAAGCAAAAGGTTTCGACGTGATCAACCTGAGTTTTGGTGAGCCCGACTTCAATACGCCAGATCACATTAGAAAAGCGGCTAAACAAGCCATAGACGACGGTTATACATTTTATACTCCGGTTCCGGGATACCCGGAATTGAGGGAAGCCATCGTCGATAAATTTAGTCGGGAGAATAACCTCGACTTCAGCATCAATCAGATTGTAGTTTCCACCGGAGCCAAACATTCGATTATGAATGTGATTATGGCTTGCGTGAACCCGGGGGAGGAAGTGATTATTCCAACGCCGTATTGGGTAAGCTATTCTGAGATGGTGAAACTTGTTGGTGGTGTGCCTGTCTTTGTGAATGCCGGCGTAGATACCGAGTTTAAAATCAGTCCTGAACAGTTGGAGGCGGCCATCACGCCTAAAACCAAAGCCTTCTTGTTTTCCTCGCCATGTAACCCAACGGGTAGCGTGTATACCAAGGAAGAATTGGCCGGTTTAGCGCGTGTCTTTGAACGTCACCCGGAGGTGCTCGTGCTCTCTGATGAGATTTACGAATACATCAATTTTGCCGGGAAACACGAAAGCATTGCGCAGTTTGAAGCGATTCAAGATAGGGTAGTGGTGATCAACGGAGTATCCAAAGGCTTTGCCATGACCGGCTGGCGTATTGGCTATATCGCTGCCCCGCTTGAAATTGCCCAAGCCTGCGAGAAACTGCAAGGTCAATTTACCAGCGGCGCCTGTTCCATCGCTCAGCGCGCTGCCTTGTCGGCTCTCACATCGCCACGCAACAGTGCCTTGGAGATGCGCGACGCCTTTTTACGTCGACGCGATATGGTGCTGGAACTGGTAAAAGAGATTCCGGGTTGGATTTGCAATGTGCCACAGGGCGCGTTTTATATTTTCCCGGATGTATCAAGCTATTTCGGAAAATCGCATGAAGGTAAGGTGATTGAAAATGCCACCGACCTATGCATGTATATCTTAAGCAAAGCTTACGTATCCTTGGTTCCTGGAGAAGCCTTTGGCGCACCGGAATGCATACGTATCAGCTATGCTGCTAGCGATGAAGTATTGAAAGATGCCATGAACCGCATTAAAACGGTATTGGCAGACCTAAAATGAACTGGGACGAATTCTTTAATCGGTTTAATGAGCTGAACATCTTGGTAATTGGAGATGTGATGCTCGATTCTTACCTCTTTGGCAAGGTGGATCGCATTTCGCCCGAAGCTCCTGTTCCGGTGGTTTCGGTAGAGCGACGAGATACCCGCTTAGGTGGCGCTGCTAACGTAGCCCTTAACCTCAAAGCCTTGGGAGCCAAAGTGAGCATTGCCTCTGTCATTGGTGAAGACGAACACGCTCAACAGATGCGTAAACTTTTTGCCGATGCCCAAATCGGTATCGATGCCTTGATTTCCAGTCCTCAACGCAAAACCACCGTTAAGCACCGCATCATCGGCAATAACCACCAGATGTTGCGTGTCGATGATGAATCGCTAGAGGAGCTGAATGCCGCAGAAGAAGAGCTACTTATTGCCGGGGTTCAACAGCTGATCAGTCATTTTGATGCGGTCATATTTGAAGATTACGACAAAGGGGTATTAAGCCAACGCGTGATTGAGTCGGTAATTGGATTTTGCCAAGAAGCCGGTGTACCAAGTGTAGTCGACCCGAAGAAGAAACATTTCTTACTTTACAAGGGCGTTGATCTGTTTAAGCCCAACCTGAAAGAAATAAAAGAAGGCCTGAATAGCGATTTGGATTTGAGGCAGATGCCTAACTTAGAGCATGCTGTGAAGGAGCTCAACGCCATGCTTGGTGCAAAACGTATTATGGTAACCTTATCGGAAGCCGGGGTACTTATTTACAAAGACCCGGAATGGCTTCACCTGCCTGCACACAAACGCGATATCGCCGATGTGTCGGGTGCAGGAGATACCGTGGTTTCTGTAGCTGCAGCCAGCTTAGCATTGGGCGCAAGCGAAGAACATATCGCTTTCTTGTCTAACTTAGCCGGAGGGCTGGTATGCGAGGAAGTGGGTGTGGTGCCATTGGATAAGACTAGGCTCTTAGAAGAGGCAAAGCGACTAACAACAAACTAGATGTTTGGACTAAGGCAACGTGTAAACCTGTTCATCTTTGAGAACAAAGACCTCATTAAAACATTGATGGGGTGGGTTGTTGTTGTGTCGTCTATCGTTACGGTGGTAAGCATGATTTACTACCATGGTTTTCAGCATACCGAAGAGCAGAAAAAGGTCTTACTCGATGTAAACCGATCCTTCTTTGCTGTTTTCATTTTAAACTTCTTAGTACGCCTTTTCTTTACCATTGAGCGATGGCAGTTTATACGGCAAAGTTGGCTTGAGATAACGCTCTTAGGACTCGTACTCATCAACTTTATCAGCTACCAATTCTTCGGATTTCCGATGATTGCCAAGCTCTTTGAGAGCATGGGCATAGAAGGTTTTGAGCCTTATTACGTCTTTTTTATCCAGATGTATTTGCTCCTCCTCATTGTCTTGGAGGCCATTAAATCCATTCAAAACCTCGGTCGGATAAAGCTGCGACCAACCACCATATTCCTCTTCTCATTTATTGCCTTGATTTTCATCGGAACAGCCTTGTTGATGCTCCCGGCAGTGAATACAGAAGGGGTGAGCTTGAATTTTATCGATGCTTTTTTCACCGCCACCTCGGCCTCCTGTGTAACGGGATTGATTGTGGTGGATACCGCTAATTTCTTCAATGCCAAAGGACAGTTCATTATCATGGTATTGTTCCAAGTAGGTGGATTGGGAATCATCTCCTTCGCTACCTTCTTTGCCACTTTTATGAAAAAAGGGGTGGGCCTGCGTCAGCAAAGCATGCTGAAAGAATTATTCGATAACGAGTCGTTGATGGGAACGGTGTCGCTCTTGCGTAAGGTTGTGTTTTATACCGTTACCATTGAGTTGATCAGCATCATTTTGATCTATAATTTCTGGGGCGACTATCCTTTTTCTAGCGATGGAAAACGTTGGTTTTTCTCCATTTTTCATGGCATATCTGCTTTCTGTAATGCCGGATTCTCTTTGTTCAGCAACGGCTTGTATGAGTTGGGTATCCGGAATAATTACATGCTGCACCTGTGCATTGCGTTGACCATCTTCTTCGGGAGCTTAGGCTTTCCTGCCTTGCGTGATATCTTTGAGGTGAAGAATGTGAGAGAACGCTTGAGCAAGCCTTGGAAGAAATGGAAGCTCAGCACCCAGATTGCGTTTTATTCTTCCTTGGTCCTTATCGCTTTTGGTGCAGTGATGTTCTTCTTCTTAGAACAGAACAATACCTTGGCTGAAACCGAATTATTCCCGGCTGTGATTACCTCCATCTTTCAATCGGTAACCACGCGAACAGCCGGATTTAATACCGTCGACTTTGGACTATTGAGTCAGCCGATACTCATCATCTTTATCTTCTTGATGTTCATCGGTGCTTCATCCGGTTCTACCGGCGGGGGTATTAAAACATCCAGTTTTGTGGTGATTTTTTCGGCCATTATCGCTACCGTTACCGGAAGGAAAGAAGTGACCATGGGTCGTCGTTCCATTTCCCGCGAATTGATCTTCAAGGCCTTTTCGGTATTCATCTTCTCGGCCAGCTATATCTTCGTTTGTGTGGTCATCTTAACCATCGTTGAGCCGGAGATTCCGGTTTTGAGTTTGGTATTTGAAGAGGTATCGGCTTTTGCCACCGTTGGACTCTCCACAGGCATCACCAACCAATTGTCGAGCTTCAGTAAACTGGTATTGGTTTCGTCTATGTTCGTCGGACGTATCGGTATCTTATCGCTAGCTTTCTCTTTATCGGTTCCGGTAAAATCAAATGCTTATCGATATCCTGATACTCACATCATGATAGGTTAATACTAGCCTCGGATTTTTGCGTCGCACTTGACGCTATGAACCAATTTTACACCTTCTTACTTATTCCGCCCTTCATCAGTTTTGCCGGTGCCTCCTTGCTCGATTGGCTTTTCAAATCGCGGTTTACCGGAATCTCACGCCGACGATATAACTTCATCATCATTAGCCTGGCTAGCGTAATTTATTTGTTTTCGCTCATCACCTTATTGATTCAGTTTCCAATTCATACCTGAGTTCGTCTCCTCGACCGATTCCCACCTTTGGTCGGTAAAGGCAAGCCGATTGCCGCGGGCTTGGATTATCTTTGCCTTGCATGAAAGCGATGCTATTGTATTTACAGTTGGGCCGAGAAAGCTATAGCATGGCTTGGCAATCGCTTATTCAAAACAAGCTGAGAACCTTCTTATCGATGCTGGGAATTGCCATGGGCATCTTTTGCATTGTGGCGGTAAATGCCGTGGTGGGTTCTATGAAAAACTCCGTGAACGAAAGCTTTGAGTCGTTTGGGAAAGGCGTTATCTACGTGCAGAAATGGCCCTTTATCTTTTCCGATAATTACCCTTGGTGGAAATACGTTAACCGTCCTGAACCTACACCCCGCGAGGTAAGTCAGCTGAAAGAAAAATTAGCAGGCAGCCCAATTGTGGATGAAGTGGCGTTTATGTCGCAAACCTGGGGCAAATCTGTAAAGTACGAAGGCCAAGTAGCCGAACGTGTTACGGGCATGGCGGTTAGCCATGAATACAAGGAAGTAAATCCCCTGAAAATCGCCGATGGACGTTATTTCTCCTATTTCGAATCCAAGCAAGGAGCTCAGGTACTCATTTTGGGTAATACTTTGGCTACTACGCTGTTTAGCGATGAAGACCCCATTGGTAAAGAGGTGGTTTTCATGGGCCGGAAGATGACCGTAATTGGTGTATTGGAGAAGAAGGGGAAGGGAATTATGGGACCCTCCGAAGACGAGTGGGTGATTTTTCCACTTCAATTTCTGAGCAAATTGATGAGTCCGACTCAATTCAACAGACCCAGTGTTTTGGTGAAGGGGATGGACGGTATCGATGAAACTGAATTGGAATATGCCATACTCGGAGCGATGCGCAGTATACGGCGTTTGAAGCCGGAGCAAGATGCCAATTTCTCTTTGAATAAAATCACCATGATCACCGGGGCTATCAATGCGGTCTTTTCCGTTCTGCAATTGGCCGGTTTTGTAATCGGACTCTTTGCCATCTTGGTGGGAGGGTTTGGTATTGCCAATATCATGTTCGTTTCGGTTAAAGAGCGAACCAATTTAATTGGCATTCAAAAAGCCTTGGGAGCGAAACGGGCGTTTATCCTGTTTCAGTTCTTAACAGAGGCCATCGTTTTATCCGTTTTTGGTGGATTGATAGGCATTGGCTTTGTGTTTTTGGGAACGCTGTTGGCGCAGTTTGCCTTTGGCTTCGACGTAACTTTAAGTTTATCCAATTTCATGTACGGTAATTTATTATCGGCTGGAATTGGAATCATTGCCGGATTAATTCCGGCCTATAATGCATCTCGACTGGATCCGGTGGAAGCTATTCGCTCCAAAGGCTAAGCAGCTTTCACCACAAAAACTATCTTTGCAGCACATGAAAATCTCGAATGAATCGAAAGTTGGCATTTTTACCGCCATCGCCCTTACTATCCTAATCTTGGGCTATAACTTCTTAAAAGGCCGCGATCTGTTCACGCGTACCAATACCTATTATGCTGAGTTTAGTAAAGTAGACGGTTTGGTTCCGAGTAATCCGGTATTGATTAGCGGTTACCGCATCGGACAGGTTACCTCGGTAGATCCGGTGGTTTATGGCGATAGCATTCGTTTTCGAGTATCGATTGAAGTACAAAAGTCGATGGAGATTCCGGTGAATTCTACCATTAAAATCTACAGCGCCGATTTATTCGGTAGCAAAGCGATTGAGATGTTACGCGGTAATTCTACCGAAGTTGCAGTGAACCATGCGCAGCTGGAGGGCTTTATGGAACCCGGCCTAGTGGAGAACCTGAGCAAGATTACCTTACCACTGAGAGAGAAGGTAGAAAGCATTCTGAGTGGATTAGACAGCACCATGAACGGACCGGAAGGCGAGGCCTTGAAGGAAAGCATGCGTCAATTGCCAATAACCATGGCAAGAATGAATGGCACCTTGGCATCGCTTGAAAGCACCATGAACGGTCGTGTGCAAGAGATCATGACCAATGCCAATAAGATCGTCAAGAACCTAGCAGACAACGGCGAAAACATTGATATGGCCATCGCCAATTTCAGATCGTTCTCTGATACCCTCTCTGCATTGGAACTGCAGGCTGTGGTAACCAATGCTACCAGTGCATTGGCTCAGCTTAATACCACCTTAACCAATATCAATGACGGTAACGGCAGCCTAGGTAAACTCGCTACAGATGAAGCCTTGTACACCAACCTGAAAGATGCCAGCGCCTCGCTCGATGCTTTGCTTAAAGACATGAAAGAGCATCCAAAACGCTACGTAAGCTTCTCCGTATTCGGGAAGAAGGATAAGAAGTAGAGGCCCAAAAGTAGACGATTCGCGACACTTTTGGGTGAGGATTGAGGTTAAGGCTGAGGAATGCCTGAGAGCCTGCCAGTAGAGTTTAAATACAGAACGAGAGCTCTTATCTAATCCAATAGATTGCTGCATTCGTAAAGTAAAGACAGGCCATGGCCTGTCTCTTTTAAAAGAATTGGGGAACACCCACATAACTCATTCTCCATCTCTCACGACAATTCTAGAAGTAGATTTTCTGTAACGCTTTCTGGTTAAGTTGAGGATTAAGTTCCCTCCAACATTAAATAAGTTTGCCTCGGTCATCGTATTGTCATTTTTTGTACACTACGTAAAACGCTTGATTTTTATTGCTAGTTTAGAGAACGTTAAAATGAAAGCAAAAGCGCTATTTCTACTCTGTTTCCTTTTGATACTTTTCTCTTGCCGCAAAGACCGGGAAGTACCGGATTATGTAGGGGAATATACCATAACTGGAAAGGTAGTAGATGAATTAACAGGAAAGGGCATAAGCCAAGCCTTGGTAGGCGTGGTAGAGCGAAGAAGAGAACTGTTCAGTAACCT